>JAUQVK010000018.1:0-14045 GCA_039794845.1 Thermostichus sp. DRC_bins_24 | reverse complement strand
CGTCAGCCAATTGTTGGCACGGGATCCGAAACTCACCGACAAACAACGAGAAACCATTGGAACGATCAACCGCAGTGGCGAACATCTTCTGGGCCTGATCAACGATGTTTTGGATATGGCCAAGATCGAGGCCGGAAAGCTGGTTTTACAAGAGGATCCCTTTGACCTACACGAAACCCTTAAGGTATTGCGAGAAATGCTCGATATTCGTGCCCGTGGCAAAGGGATCCAACTGTTGTTTGAACAAGATGCCCAGTTGCCAAAGGTGATCATTGGGGACGAAAAAAAACTGCGTCAGGTTTTGATCAACCTGGTGGGCAATGCCATTAAGTTCACCGCCGAAGGCAGCGTTTCTGTGCAGGTGCGGCCCATTTCCCCTGTAGGGGTGGATCCTGTAGAGTTGGAGTTTGCGGTCAGTGATACGGGCTTGGGCATGACCCCCGAAGAATTGGGACTGTTGTTTCAGGCTTTCGTGCAAACCGATACCAGTAAAAAAGTGAGCGAAGGCACCGGACTAGGACTGACCATTAGCCGACAATTTGTGCAGTTGATGGGGGGAGATATCTCCGTCACCAGCCAAAAAGGAGTGGGATCCACCTTCCGATTTACCATCTCGGTGAACTTGGCGGATGAACCATCCTTTACAACCTCTGCTACTCAACAAAAGGTGATCGGCTTGGCTCCCGGACAACCGCGTTATCGCCTGTTGGTGGTGGATGATCATCCTGACAATCGCCTGGTACTGCGGCAGTTGCTAGAAGGGATTGGCTTTAGCATTCGGGAAGCCAGCAATGGTCAAGAGGCCATTCAAGTTTGGCAGGAATGGGATCCCCATCTGATTTGGATGGATATTCGGATGCCGGTGTTGGATGGGTTTGCAGCCACCGAACAGATCAGGTCTCAACTCAAGGGTCGCCAAACGAAAATTATTGCCCTTTCAGCCAGTGGCTTTGAAGAGGATCGGCAAAAGGCAGAACGCATTGGCTTCGATCAGTTTGTCCTTAAACCCTTCCGAGAAAGCACAATCTTTGAGACATTACAACACCAACTGGGGGTGCAGTTTCTTTATCAATCTGCCGTAGATTCTGCCGCCACAAAAACTGCCACCCAAGAGCCGGATCCCCTGACTGTGGAGGCCCTACGGAAGATGCCCTCCGATTGGATTGTCCAATTTCACAAGGCTGCCCTTAGTCTTAGCAATCGCCGCATGAATCAACTGATCGAGCAAATCCCCCCCGAACAGGGATCCCTGGCGAAAACCCTAAAGCTGATGGTGCGCAAGGTACAGATCGATGCCATTCTGGAAGTAACCGGATCCCTGGTGAAGCAATAGTTTTTCACTCCTTTCTCTACGAGTGGCTGTGGGCGTTAAACTTGCTCGACTTATTCTATTGTTGCTGTTGTTCTTGACTCTGGCCGGCTGTTGGGATGAAACAAGCCCTTTTTCCTTACAGCTTCCTAGTTTAGCCCAGCCCACTTATCCGGCTTCTATGCAGTCTCTTTCCAGTGTTTTACCGGCCTCGGTAGGCATGGCATTTGGACTTGATCAAATTCAAAGCAACTCTTACGCCAAGAGGATCCTTCTGCGAGAAGTTGATCGTTTCACAAGCACAGATTTTTTTATGAGCCATCTCATTCGACAAGATGGCAGTATAGACTTCACCAATACAGATCAAGTAGTAGAGCTGGCGCTGTCTCATGGAAAATCGCTCCATGCTCATGCTTTGCTCTACGGATTACCCGCCGTTTCTCCAGACTATCTTCTTAACTTTTCTGGTGGAAATAAAGCTTTTGAAGCTTACATTCAAAACTATATCCACAGGGTTGTGAGTCGCTATCGAGGCAAGGTGGTTGGATATGATGTTTTTAATGAATTATTTGAATATAACTCGGGTGCCTTAGCAGAAACTTGGCTGCGCAAACGCTACCCTGATAATGACAGCTTCATCGACTTTGTCGGCAAGTGCTTTACTTGGGCTCACGAAGCTGACCCTGAGGCAGTGTTGTTCTACAACGATTATGGCCAGGAGTTTACATCTCGCAATTATGAGAAACTCAGAGCACAGCTCAACCTTATCCAGGCACTGAGAAGGAAGGGGATCCCTATTTCCGGTTTTGGGATTCAAGCCCATACAACAATTTATCGATCCATCTCCGATTTTGAATTTGCCTTGTCTGAGGCAGCCAAAACCGGATTAAGTATTCATTTATCAGAATTGGATGTCTCTGTAAATTATCGAGACTTCGCAGAGGCTGAAGGGGGTGAACTCGGACTCACTCAATTGACTGAGGAATTGGCTCGAAGGCAAGCCAAGCAATACCGTGATATCCTTCAGGCTTACTACCGAATTGTCCCCAAAGATCAACAGTATGGAGTTACTTTCTGGGATATTAGCGATGGTGACACTTGGTTGCTTAAAGAACGCCTAGAGTGGCCCTGCCTATTCGATGCTGAGTATCAGCCAAAACCAGCTTATTTTTCTATTTTAGGAGCTTTCTCCACGGGATTTTCTCAATAATCATTGTCATTGCAATTGAGGCTGAAACAGCTCCCTCACCCCCGGCCCCTCTCCCGCTCTGGGTGAGGGAAGTCAAGAAGTGTATCTCGAATCCCGTCGCTTTCACCCGAAAAGCTGCATCAATCTGTATCAATCAAGTATCAATCAATCTGTATCAAAGGTTTGCATTATCGGATCACCTGGCGCATATAATTTCCCCAGGTTTGGGCGGCAATGCTGCTGCTCCCTCGGGTTGGGCTAGAGTCGTCGTTCCCCAGCCAAACGCCGGTTACCAAAGCAGGATTGGGGGTATAGCCCACGAACAGTAAGTCTTTATTGCCGGTGGTGGTGCCGGTTTTGCCCGCTTCCCCAATGCCGAGCCGAGCCGCTGTGCCCGTGCCGGAGCTGATCACAGCCTGCAACAATGTGGTCATCTGTTGGGCTACTGATTCTGGAAGTACCCTTTGCTGTGACCGGGGATCCTCCCGCCCCGGATAAATCTCGCGGCAGGTGCGAAAATCGCTGCGACTGGCACAATCGCTGCTATCGAGAATGCGCCGAATCGTGTGGGGCTTGGACCCAATGCCGCGGTTGGCAAAAGGGGCAAAGGCTGCCGTTAACTCCAGCAGGTTCACCTCCATCGTGCCGATCACCATCGAGGGGTAAGGTTGCAAGGGTGATTGAATGCCCAGTTGCCGAGCCATACTCACCACCCGATCCAACCCCACCTGCTGGGCCAAGCGCAGAGAAATGACATTTTCTGAGAGGATCAGCCCGCGCGCCAGATCCATGGGAGCAGATCCGGAGCGACAGCCATTGAAGGTGAGGTTACCCCAAGTGAGCGGCTCACAAGAAAGCACCAGTGACGGGGAAATGCCCTGACTGAGGGCAGCGGCATAGGTAAACACCTTGAAGGTGGATCCCGGCTGACGTTGCGCCTGTGTCGCCCGGTTAAATTGGCTGGTGCTGTAGTCGATCCCCCCCACCAAGGCCAGTACCTCGCCATTGCGGCTATCGAGGCTCACCAGGGATCCCTGACGAAACCCAAATGTGGATCCCGACTCCCGCACTGTTTGAGCCAGGACTTGCTCAGCAACCCGCTGATAGGGCAAATGCACCGTGGTCTCGATGATGAAATTGCCTTCGGCTGCGAGATCTTGGCCCAGAAGCTGCCGCATCTCTTCGAAAACGGTGCCGTAGAAATAGGGGGCAACCGTGGAGGTTTCTGAGCGCAAATTGGGGTTGAGGGTGAGGCGACTGCGCCGGGCACGACGAATGTCTTCTTCTGGAAAGACCCTCAGCTCACTCAGGCGATCCAACACCCGATCCCGACCGCGCACCGCCGCATCGTAATTGGTGATGGGGTTAAAGGCGTTGGGAGCAGGCAAAATCCCTGCTAAGGTCGCGGCTTCTGAGAGGCTGAGTTGGCTACTGGGGATCCCAAAATAAAACTGGGCGGCGGTTTCAAACCCATAAATACCATTGCCCAGGTAGACATTGTTCAGGTACAGGGTGAGGATCTGATCTTTGCTGTAACGTCTTTCCAGCTTAAGAGCTGCGACCGCCTCCCGCACCTTGCGCCCAAAGGTATTACCGGATCCCGTGTACTCTCGCAAAACCGTGCGGGCCAGTTGTTGACTAATGGAGCTGCCCCCCTGTTGCAGTTCTCCCGAGCGCAGGTTCACCCAAAAGGCTCGCCCAATGCCCAGCAGATCCACCCCAAAGTGGGAATAAAAACGGTGATCTTCCGCGGCCACCACCACCTTGGGCAAAATCGGGCCAAAGGCTTCCAGACTGCCCAAATCGCGGTAGTAGTCTGCTTGGGTACGGCGCAACTGGGTTTGTTGATCACCCGCCACTACCACCAGAGGGCTGCGCTCTGCCAAGAGGGGGGGCTCCACCGAGAACTTGCTCCACTCATGGCCAATCCAAATCCGTAACCCCAGCCCCAAAACCACCACCAGCGCCAAACAGCCGCGCACCCAATACACCTGCGGCGGCGGCGGATCCAGCACCTGAATCAAAACGCTCTCCGGATCCCGGGGTGGGCCAAGGCTGAGCCGGCGGCCATTCCGTAAAATCACCCGGCGCACCCGCACTGAATCCCCAAATAGCCCTAGACGAAATACGCCGTTGGTGGAGTCTTGATCTTCCAATTGGTAGCGACCGGCATTCCAACCCAACCAGTAGAGAAAGGGCAGCAACGGGATCCGCCAACCCAATCGGGGAATGCGCCAATCGAGGCGAGGGCGAATGCGGGCGTGCAAATGGCTAACCGAGGCCGCCGGAATGCGAATGGTGGAAACCGTCTGGCTACGACCGAGAATGTCGGAACCTTTCAGGACAAACACCTGTGGGGCTTCTCCGGGACAGGTGATGCGCAGACGCACCGGGCGTCTGGGGGGAGGGGCTTCGGCAGGTTTGAGGAGGGCGGTGGCCCCGGCAGGGGAGGGTCGCCAAACAGATAGGGTCTTGAAAAAGCGGGTGACAGTGCCCAAGAGGGGCTTTTTGTCATCGGAGGCAGACATGGCCTAATCCCCCCGCAATTCGCGTGCGCGGCGCAGGTGATCCCGCAGGGTTTGGCCGGGGCGAGCGTTGCCCGCAGGGTTGGTATTTTGGGCGGGGCGGGGTTGAACAGCCGGGGCGGGTGGGGGTGGGGTGGGCATCGGGGTGGGCGGTGGAGCGCTGCTGTGCAGATCGGGATCCCAGAGGGCCATATAGACGCGGCCCTGGGCATTGCGTTCGATCAGGCCGGACAAGGGGCCAACGCGAAATTGCACCCGTTCGGAGCGCCGTTCTCGCACCGCTTGCAGTTCTCGCTGCAGTTCAGGAGGCAAGGGGGCTTGCAACATATCCTCCAGCAATCCCTCCACCTGGGGGCCGGGTAGGTTGTCGTCAACGGTGGCTTCCGTTTGCCGCAGCACCAGGCTGGATGCATCGTAAATCAAGCCCAAATCGACGCTGCCGAAGCGGTACAGGTCGTACACGGTGTTGGGCCAATAGCCGCGGCCATTCTCACTGGGGGATCCAAGGCTGGCCCGTACCGTCTCCCGCAAGGTGTCAAGGGGGAAGGTGCGAAACACCTGTCCGGGGGGGCCAGGGGCACTACCGGTGTAGGGTTCGGTGTAGGGTTCTAGCTCCGGTGAGGGATCCCGTGCAATATCCAAAACAAGAGGTTCGGGGGCTGCCTGCGGATCAGAAGCAGGTTCGGCATTGGGATCAACCGCCACAGGTAGATCTTCTAGATCTTCTTCCGCACTCGGGGCAGACCCAGAGAAGAGAGGGGCTAGGGGGCGCTGGCGAAACGGCCCCAGCACCCAGCTCATCAGGGCCAACCCCAACAATCCACCCACCAGCAGGGGAATCAGGCGTATCCAAAACAGGGATCCCTTGCCTTCGGTCGCAGCAGTGGCAGTCAAGGGCTTTAGCCGCAGGGTACCTGCCGTGGCCGGGGACAGTGGGGAAGAGGCAGTCTGGCCGGTGGGCGGAAAAAACGTGTGGGAGGCGGCGCTCCCAGGGGCGACCAAGGCCAGAGGGGCAACCAGCCCTTCGGCTTTGGCTTGAATGTACTCTAATTCGGCCAACACATTGCTTACCGCTTGCGGACGGGCGGCGGGATCCTTGGCCAAACAGCTGAGGATCAAGTCCGAAAGGCCGGCGGGCAAAGCCAAGTTCATCCCCAGGTCTTCTAAGGGAATGGGGCGACGCTTGTGGTGGGCTTGGTACCAACCCGGGAAAGACTCGGTGGTGGGCTTAAGGGGCATTTCCCCCGACACCATCTGGTAGAGCATGATCCCGAAGCTGTAGATGTCGGAACGGGCATCCAAAGGGGATCCCTCCAATTGCTCCGGCGAAGAATAGGCCAGTGTGCCCAAATAGGCGTGGGTAAGGCTCAGAGAAGCGCCGGTGTTCAGGAGCTTGGCAATGCCAAAATCCACCAGTTTGGCCAGCTCCCCAAGGCTATCGTTGGCCACCACGATCACATTGGCGGGTTTCAGATCGCGGTGGATCACCTGCACCGATTGCCCTTCCATCTGGATCCCTTCATGGGCGGTCTTCAACCCCAAACCAATTTGGCGGGCCAGCCGAAAAAATCGCTCCAAAGGCAGGGCACCCGCCGCTAAAATCTCTTTCAGGGTTTGCCCGTTCAGGTATTCCATCACATAAAAGGGCACCTCATCAGGGGTAATGCCGTAGTCATTCACCTTGACGATGTGCAGGCTTTTTTGGCCCAACGCCGCACAGGACTTCGCCTCTCGTTCAAAGCGCAAGCGGGTGCTTTCGTCCATCACCGGATGGGTGAGCAGCTTCACCGCCACTTCTACCCCACCGAAGAGCAAGTCTTGCGCCAAATACACCCGCCCCATGCCCCCCTGTCCGAGCAGATGCGTGAGCCGATAGCGCTGAGCCAAGAGGCGATCCAAAAAGGGATCCGGCGACGTAAACATAGGGGATCGCGACAGTACAGAGAACGGGCGAGGGATCCCAAGCGGATCCGGCAAGAGTAGGCTACCTCTAATAACATAAGCACTGACGCTGCAATAGGCCATGCTCATACCCGTCAATCAGGCTGCCCTTGATGTCTTTGCCCGTTGTTTATCACCCCGACTACAGTGTGCCCCTGCCCAAGGGCCATCGCTTTCCCATGCAGAAGTTTCGCCTACTCCAAGAGCTGCTGCTGCGAGAACGGGTGATTCGCCCCGAGCAACTGCATCAACCGGAGCTGCCTCCCACTGACTGGATCGAAGCCGTCCACACCCCTGAATATGTCAACGCCTACTGTGGGGGATCCCTAGAGTCCAAACAGCAACGGCGCATCGGCTTGCCCTGGAGCCCAGATTTGGTACGGCGCACCTGTCGGGCGGTGGGGGGGACCTTGCTAACGGCTCAACTGGCCCTGCGCTACGGCCTTGCTTGTAACACCGCCGGAGGCACTCACCATGCGTTTCCCAACTATGGCTCCGGGTTTTGCATCTTTAACGATCTGGCGATTGCGGCCCAAGTGCTGCTGAACCAAGGGTTGGTCCAGCGGCTGTTGATTGTGGATTTGGATGTGCATCAAGGGGATGGCACCGCCTGGATCTTTCGCTCCGATGCGCGGGTGTTCACTTTTTCCATGCACTGCGAGGCCAATTTTCCGGGCACCAAACAAGAGAGTGATTTGGATATCCCCCTGCCGGTAGGTCTGGAAGATGAGGCCTATTTGCAAACCTTAGCAGCCCATTTGCCAGATCTGTTGACCCAGGTGCGTCCCGATCTGGTGCTTTACGATGCCGGTGTCGATCCCCATCAAGAGGATCTTTTGGGGAAATTGGCCCTTAGCGATCAGGGGCTGTTTCGGCGGGACATGCAGGTGTTGGATACCTGTCTCAAGCAGGGCTACCCTGTCGCCTGTGTGATTGGCGGCGGCTATGGCAAGGATCTCACCAGCCTTGTCTATCGCCACTCACTGCTGCACCGGGCTGCCAGCGACGTGTATCGGCACTATCGACTGTAAAAAAGTTCAGTACAGCCCTTGCACGGGTTTTCTACAGCAGGGATTGTGCTTCCTGCTCCCGCTGTCGTGGGGCCCAGAGGGCCATCCTTCCAGAGAGTGGATCTCAACTTCCACAGTTGTTACACGTGACCGGCGGTGCCCTATGGTGGGCGAACACGCCGGTGTGCCCTGGGCATAAAGGGCTGTTTGTTGATCACAACTCCTCAAGAGCCTGCAGCAGTTGTCGCCGTTGTTCAAGGTTGAGCACCTGGCGCATTTCCAAAACGGCCTCAAAGCGACTGGCATTCACCTCTTGGGCTAGCTGTTGTACCCGCTGAAATTGGGCCGCCACTTCCGACTCCGGCGCATCGCTAGCCAACAACTCCCGCAATTGACGACGGGCTGCCCTCAACTCCAGGTTGCGATTCAACAATTCCTCCTGTTTGCGGTGGCGGATCTGTTGCAGTTGCCGCAATTGCTCGGCAGAGAGATTCAACTGGCGCAGGTTACGGCCCCGGCGCAGTTCTGTCACCCGCGGGCGACTGGGTTGGCTCATAGCCGGTTCACTCACGCATCCGAAGCAAAGCACACTCAAACTCAACATTGGGATCCACAACAAAAGGTTCTTCATAGATCTCCTGGCAAACACTCAACAATCCGATCACTTCATACATTCAGCATTCAGCCGGGTCGCTCAGGATCCCTCTGGGCCCAGTTCCGCCCACCACGTTTCGGCTTCCAGCCCTTCTTCCTGTAGCAAGCCCCCCCAGGTGCTGACCAAAAAGTTTTCTAGGGCTTCCGTGTCTTGCACCACGAGCTGTGTCTGCCAACGCTGGTAGCCACCCCAACCCAGCAAGGCCCCCAGCAAAATCGGGATCCCAACCCAGCGCCAAGACAGCCCCCTCTGGGGTCGATGAACCGCCACGCTCCGCAGGATTCGCTCCTCCAAATCAGGGGCAGCAGCGGGGGGCAACGGGCGATATTGGCGCAAAAAATGCCGCAGCTGCTCTTCTTCTGGGGGGTTGGGGTGCTCGCTCATGGGGTAATTCCCTCCTGAATTAGGTGTTTGCGGATGGTGGCGCGGGCATGAAACAGCCGGGATTTCACGGTTCCCACTGGGATCCCCAAAATGTGGGCGATTTCTTTCTGGGGCAAATCCTCTAGGTCATGCAAAACCAGCACCATGCTGTGTTCTGGGCTGAGCTGGGCCATGCCTCGCTGTAGGGCCTGTTGGTGGTGCAACTGCATCACATCGGGGCCGGGGTGAGCCCCATCCCAACTGAGCACCATGTCTTGGGTTTGGGATCGCTGCCGGGCATAGCGTCGTCGTTGATCCGAGGCCACATTCCAGCAGATGCGATACAACCAGGTGGAAAACCGGGCCGAGCCGCGAAAGCGAGGTAACCCTTTCCATGCGCGAATAAACACCTCCTGGACCAGATCATCCAAAAGATCGGCCCCACACAGGGGATAGAGAATGTTCCGTACCGACTGCTGGTATTTGCGGTAGAGTTGGCGAAAGCTCTGGCGATCCCCGTTGAGGCAACGTTGGATCAAGTCCCGATCGGATGTATCCTTTGCTGCCTGCACAAAACCGGGCTCCTTTGTTCTCGACCTTGCTCTATCTGACTCTCGATGTCGCCAAAAGGTTTAACCGGATCCCTGCCGACGATCTCAGGCACCTTCCTGGATGAGATCAGCCATGACATTCCTTCTGCCAATTGGGGGCCCGCAGATTGGGCCAAAGATTTTGCCTCCATGCGCCAAGACGGCATCGATACGGTGATCTTGATTCGGGCGGGCTATCGGGATCGAGCCACCTTTCCCTCGCAAGTGTTGACCAAACTGCACCCCCATTTACTGGTGGATGAAGATTTGCTAGCCCTCTTTCTGAACCTGGCGGAACAGGAGGGAATGACTTTTTATCTAGGTACCTACGATTCTGGTCACTACTGGCTGCAGGGGAACTATCAAGCGGAGATCGACCTCAACTTGGCCTTTGCCGATGAAGTGTGGGAGCGCTATGGTTCTAGTCCTGCGTTTGGGGGTTGGTACATCAGCCACGAGATCAACACCTTCGAGCCGGGCATGATGCAGGTGTATGAGCAGCTTTCTCAACATCTCCGTCGCCTCAAGCCGTTGCCAATTTTAATCTCCCCTTACATTCGGGGCCGCAAACAGTTTGAACAGGCGATTTCTCTAGAAGAGCACGAACGAGAATGGGATCAAGTATTCGCTTGCCTACAAGGAAAAGTGGATTGTGTTGCCTTTCAGGATGGTCAGGTGGACTTTGCGGAGTTGCCGGATTATCTGGCGGTTAATGCTGCCCTAGCCCGGCGGTATGGCATTACCTGCTGGTCGAATATCGAGAGTTTCGATCGGGATGTACACATCAAGTTTCCACCGATTGGCTGGCCAAAGTTGCGGTTTAAGCTAGAAGCTGCTCAAGCAGCCGGTGTGGACAAGCTGATCACCTTTGAGTATTCTCATTTCCTCAGTCCCAACTCCATTTATCCAGCGGCTCGCAACCTTAACCGACGCTACCGAGACTGGTTGGAAAGCCTATCTTCACAGGGATCCGAACATGACCGAAACAACTCAGATACCCTCTAAAATTGATTTATTCGGACTCCTCTACCGCCAACCATGGCTCACTTTGGCCATCCTGTTGGGGCCACCTCTTATTTGGTTGTTGGTGTTGTATCTGGGGCCGCTGTTTACACTGCTACTGCAGAGTTTTTATCATTTGGATCCCTTTACTGGGCTGATCCTACAGAAGTTCACCTTGGCCACCTACCGGGAGCTGCTCACTCCGGCCAATCTGGATATTTTTGCCCGCAGCTTTGTGATGGCTTTAGCAGTAACCTTGGCTGCTATTATCTTGGCTTTGCCCCTGGCTTACACGATGGTAAGGCTGGCCTCTCCCCGTTGGAAAGGCGTGTTGTATTTATTGGTGCTTTTGCCCCTTTGGTCGAGCTATTTAATTCGGGTTTACGCCTGGAAATTGATCTTGGCAAAAGAAGGGATCCTCACTTATCTGTTTACCCATTTGGGTTTGCAAGGCTGGGTTGAGAGGGTTTTACACTTACCCGGAATTGGGGGGCCATCCTTGGCGGTGTCGAACCTGGGGATTTTTGTGGTGTTTGTGTATGTTTGGCTGCCCTATATGATCTTGCCCATTCAAGCTGCCTTGGAGCGGGTGCCCGATAGCTTAATTGAGGCTTCAGGAGATTTGGGGGCTCAGGGCTGGCAAACCTTTCGCCATGTGATTTTTCCCCTGACATTGCCGGGGATCCTGGCCGGATCGGTGTTTACCTTCTCCCTGACGCTGGGAGATTTTGTTGTGCCCTATTCGCTGGGCAATTCCAGTTACTTTATCGGGCAGGCGGTTCTGGCTTTTCAGGGTACCTCTGGCAATATTCCCCTGGCTGCGGCCTTCACGGTGGTGCCGATGGGGATCATGATCGTCTACTTGTTGGTGGCTAAACGATTGGGGGCGTTTGAGCAGGTGGGCTGATGTCCGGCCCCTTTCCCTTTCCTTTTCGGGAAGTAGCCTTCTATCCCTCTCCGGCAGGTGGGATCCCTCCCAAAGGCACCTCCGGGCCACCTGAGTTAGAATGACAAAGGTTGAACAAATGTATCGGATTGTCCCTATGGCGCTTTTCGGATTTGGCAAGAAACTCTCCCTGCCCACGGCCAGCGAAGCCCTGCCCGGACGCGCCGAGCCCATGGCGATCCTGAATCGACACTTTGTCAACGGCAATCCGCTGCAACCGCCCTTCCCTGAGGGCATGGAGCTGGCTCTGTTTGGGATGGGCTGCTTTTGGGGAGCGGAGCGCAAGTTCTGGCAATTGCCAGGGGTGTTCAGCACCTCCGTGGGCTATGCCGGCGGGTTAACCCCCAACCCGACCTATCGGGAAGTGTGCAGCGGCCTCACCGGACACAATGAAGTGGTGCGTGTGGTTTATGACCCCGTCCAGGTGAGCTACGAGCAGTTGCTGAAGGTGTTTTGGGAGAACCACGATCCCACCCAGGGGATGCGCCAGGGCAATGATGTGGGCACCCAATATCGCTCAGGCATCTACGTTTACACGCCAGAACAGCGGGAATTGGCAGAAAAGACCCGCCAAATCTACCAAGAAGCCCTCACCGCCCACGGCTACGGCAAGATCACCACAGAAATTCTCGATGCCCCCGAGTTCTACTATGCCGAGGATTACCATCAGCAGTATTTGGCCAAGAATCCGGGGGGTTACTGTGGCTTGGGGGGTACCAAGGTTTGCCTGCCGGAGGTGCTGACGGAGTCGGTTTGACCCTCAACTCCGCTCAGGGTTAGAGCACCCTCCGGGAATGGGATCCCCGCCCCAGCAGTTCTTTAGCAATGAGGGTGACCCCTGCCAGTAGAGAAAGCAACACCGCTGCACTGTAGGCCGAAGCGGTGGCGTAGCTTTTGTAGGCATCTTCCACAAACAACGGCAGGGTTTGGGTGCGTCCGATGATGTTGCCGGATACCACGGCGACGGCACCAAATTCCCCCATGGCACGGGCATTGGTCAAGATCACTCCATACAACAGGCCCCAGCGGATGTTGGGCAGGGTTACCTTCCAAAAGATCTGCCAGGGGGTTGCCCCTAAGGTCTTGGCGGCTTCCTCTTGGTCAGTACCCGCTTCCTCCAGCACGGGCAGCACTTCCCGCGCCACAAAGGGAATGGTGATAAAGGCGGTCGCCAGCACAATGCCCGGAAAGGCGAAGATCACGCGCAGGTTCCAGTCTTGCAGCAGGGATCCCAGCCAACCTTGACGCCCGAAGATGAGCACAAACATCATGCCCGCCACCACCGGCGAGATGGAAAAGGGCAAATCGATCAGACTCAGCAGCAGCGTGCGGCCTCGAAAGCGCTTGTGGGCAATGGCCAAGGCAGCACAGATGCCAAACAGGGTGTTGATGGGCACCACGATCAGGGCGGTCATCACCGTCAGGCGGAGGGCACTGAGAAAATTTCGCTGCAACAGGTTGTGCAAAAAGGGTTGGATCCCTTCTCGAAACGCCTGATAAAAAATGTTCACCGCCGGGATCCCGAGCAGCAGCGCAACGTAGAGTAGGACAATCCCGATCAGGAGCCTCCCCAGCCAGGGATTTGCGGAGGGATCAGGTTTCATAGCGGCTTCCCCAGGCTTGCAAGAGGTTAATCACCAGCAGCGACAGAAACGAGATCAGCAACATCACGGTTCCGATCACGGTTGCTCCGGCATAGTCGTATTGCTCCAGCCGTTGGATCACCAGCACAGCAGAAATTAAATCCCGAAAGGGAATGCTGGAGGCAATGATCACAATGGAGCCGTATTCCCCAACGGCGCGGGAAAATCCTAGGGCCACCCCGGTCAACGTGGCGGACAGGATCTGAGGCAACACCACCCGCCGAAAGGTCTGAAAACGAGATGCCCCCAAGCTCCAGGAGGCTTCTTCAATATCCTTCTCGATTTCCTGCAAGACGGGCTGCACCGTCCGCACCACGAAGGGGAATGAGATAAACAGCATCGCCACCCCCACCCCCAAGCGCGTGAAAGCAATGCGGATCCCCATCGGTGCCACCAGGGATCCCAGCCAGCCATTGGTGCTGTACACCGTCGCCAGGGTCAGACCCGCCACAGCCGTGGGCAGGGCAAAGGGCAAATCGATGATCCCTTCCAGGACTTTCTTGAAGGGAAAGGTGTAGCGCACCAGCACCCAAGCGGTGAGGGTGCCCATCACCCCATTGATCAGGGCCGCCACCAATGCCGTTACAAAGGTTACTTCATAGGTGGAGAGGGCCACGGGAGCCGTGGCAATCCGCCAAAAATCCGCCGGCCCAACCGTGGCGGACTTCAAGACCAAGGCCGTGAGGGGCAGCACCAACATCAGGAACAAATAGCCCAGGGTTACCCGCCACGGCCACGACATCTGGGACAAAGCTTGCAACAACGCTCCTCAAGCTCCCACCGGGATGCGGGTCATTTCAGCTTTTTTGAGGGGAAAGGCCTTCACCACCTTGGGACGAATGTAGACCTGCTGCCCCACCTGAATCGGCTGG
>JAUQVK010000017.1:0-40107 GCA_039794845.1 Thermostichus sp. DRC_bins_24 | reverse complement strand
GTCCTGGTCTTGGATGAGCCTACTTTCGGAATGGATCGCTTTGGTCGAGAGCAACTTATTCGACTGCTCAAACAGCTATTGCAAGAAGGAAAGACAATTATTTGTGTTTCTCATGATCTATCTCTACTAATTGAGAATGCCGATGACTTAATTGTGTTCAAGGATGGACGTTTAGTTTGCTGCCAACCTACACATGAGTTGATTAGAGAAACAAAGCAATTTGAGGGATTTCAGATTCCGCTTCCAGCTCATGTTCAGCTATCTAATGAGCTTCTAGGGTTTCCCTGCCTAACACCTTCAGAATTTGCTCAACATTTAGTGATTTGTAGTAGTTAAATATGCCTCAGCTCTTCCAATATATCCATCGATTTTCTCCTATTCATGCGTTGGATCCACGCACAAAGCTATTGGCAATGGTTTTGTGTAGTGCTCTAGCATGGTATCTCCGTGCTCCTCTACCTCTTTTCGTATTGCTTCTCGGCCTGGTTTTCTACTGTTGGACTGGACAGATTGTAGAACAGGGTATCCAATTCATCTTTGCAATATCTCCACTGCTGTTAGCGTCCTTTGTGATGTGGAATTTTATCGGTAGCCATGATGGGTTGGTGTTGTTGGATTTGGGATTCCTAAGATTCACTGAGTCTGGATTAACATTAGCCATTGCGGCTGTATGTAGAATTCTTATTATGTCTGGCTCATTCTACGCTCTTTTAGCAACAACAGACTTTGGATCAATGATCGTAGGTTTGACACAGATTGGGATCCCTTACTCTCTGGCTTTTGGTGTCGGCCTGTCTTTACAAATCTTGCCTCTAATCACACAAGAATTTTCGAATATTATGGATGCTCAGCGCAGTCGTGGTCAAGAGTTAGATCGAGGTGGTTTATTTGAACGTATACGGAACTATTTAGCAATTGCTGTTCCATTGCTGCTTAGGTCGTTACGCTTAGGCC
The DNA here is from genome assembly GCA_039794845.1 of Thermostichus sp. DRC_bins_24. GTDB lineage: Bacteria > Cyanobacteriota > Cyanobacteriia > Thermostichales > Thermostichaceae > Thermostichus. Next base: position 39,153 of record JAUQVK010000017.1, on the reverse strand, counting down.
AAACCTTGTCATTTGCATTGTTGACCTACCGCTTTGGAAGCACAAGCCAGCGTACCAGCATCTACGAATTAAAGTTTAAGAGGGGAGACTATGCTTTTATGGCATTATATCTTGTGATGTCGGTGGGACTTGTTCTTTTGCAGGAGGCTTTGATTTTATGATTGAAGTGGTTAACTGTGAGCCTTATTTTGCTAGACTGCTCTCAGAAGCAGATACTGACTTGCAGACAAATCCTCCATATTATTCTGTTTACCCGGTTAGATTATTGGACGGAAGTATTCTGGAGCTACCTTTGAAAGCTTTCCCAGATGGACAGATGGCGATTGCTCTATTAATGTCCAACCAAACACCATTCTCTGTCGAAGAAAAGTTGACGCCGTTGTTGACGAATCTTGCTCGGCAGTTTAACCCAGAAGCCATTGTGGGTATTCCGACCTTGGGGCTTGATTATGCTCGACGGGTTGCCCGGTCTCTTGGGTTTTCACAATATACAGCACTGGGGAATTCCCGCAAATTTTGGTATGAGGAGAAAATGTCTGTGCCGGTAGAGTCGATTACGCGTCCTGGATCTCAAAAACGCCTCTACATTGACCCCGGCTTGGTCAGTCGGGTTAAGGGAAAACGCACGGTAATTGTGGATGATGTAATCAATACTGGGGGAACGGCAGCGGCCAGCATAGAACTTTTACGGCGAGTTGGAGCTGAGGTGGTCGGTTTGGTTGTTGTCTTGACAGAGGGGCATGATTGGAAGAAGAAGCTAGAAGATGTTGGGTTTGATTGGTCTAATAAGGTACGTAGCCTCGGACATATTCCACTGTTTCAATCCTTTGAAGGTGCATGGATCCCGATTCCAAGCACTTGTATTTGACCCTTCCCATGCCTAAAGACGGGGAATTCTTGGTCCTCTTCGAGAAGGCTTCGCCTACAGCAAGCCGACTTGTCTGTCCCAGTTACCTGATTCAGATAGCGGTCGTTCTCTCCCCAAGCGTGAATTCCCGCGTACCCCAGGGTGTTGAGTCCCTTCTCTAGGATGTTGATGGCTACTCCATCGTCGCTATTCTCAATTCTCAATAAAGCATAAAGCTTGGATTCTTCGATGCGCCTCGCCCGTTCGTGAAACCTGCTCCGTGTTCCCACCAGTGTGTTCTTGGGGCAGTGACGCGCCCTACAGATGGTTGCAAAGTTTGTAGCTCTCCAGAGTGTTCTGCAACAGCATCGTTACTGTCATCGGTCCTACTCCTCCGGGTACCGGGGTAATGGCGGATGCCACTTCCTTCACGGCTTCGTAATCCACATCTCCCACCAACTGGATCAATCCTGCGGGGGTTTGGATACGGTTGATGCCCACATCGATCACCACGGCCCCCGGCTTCACCATGTCGGCCCGTAACAGATGGGGTTTGCCCACCGCCATCACCACAATGTCGGCTGTACGGGTAACCTCAGCCAAATCTGGGGTGCGGGAATGGGCCAGGGTCACCGTGGCATCGGCCGCCAACAACATTAAGCTCAAGGGTTTGCCCACTAAGATGCTGCGCCCCACCACCACGGCTTTCTGGCCGGCAATCGGGATCCCTTCGGCTTGCAACAGGCGCATCACACCCAAGGGGGTACAACTTTGCAGGCCGGGCTCTCCACGCAAGAGCCGACCCAGGTTGATCGGGTGTAACCCATCCACGTCTTTATCGGGGTCAATGGCCAAGAGGGGTGGAATAGGATCCCAGCCTGGGGGCAGAGGCAATTGCACCAAAATGCCATCGACGCGCTTGTCCTGGTTGAGCTGAAGGATGGTGTCGATCAGGTGAGTGTGGGGATCCGCTGCGGAGAAATGCCGGCCAAAAGAAGCCATGCCGACCCGTTCACAGGCCCGCTCTTTCCCCCGCACATAGGCAGCACTGGCGGGATCCTCCCCAACCCGCAACACCGCCAACCCCGGTGGACGACCAACCTGAGGGATCCAGGCTTGCACCTGGGCGGCCATCTCAGCTTGTAGGCGGGCGGACAGAACTTTGCCATCGAGGAGCTTTGCGGACATGTGGGCACGGGGAGACGGACACCACCAGTGAAGCAGAATTGCGACAGGGGTGAAGAACGGGATCCCTAGAACGGTTCCGGATCCTCTTCTTGACCCAGTTGCTCGATGATGATCTCCACCTGTTGCCGTTTTTGCTGGAGAAAGGCTTCGCAGGTTTTCAGGGTTTGGGCGGCTTGCTGAAAGCGCTCCACCACCTCCGCCAGATCCAGTTCTCCCGATTCGATCTGGTCGATCAAGGTTTCCACTTCTGCGATCGCCTCTTCGTAGCGCCAGGGATCCTCACTTTTGCGCCGTTTCATTCTTTATTCCTCCACCTGTACCCGCAGGCTTCCCGAGGCCAGTTGTATCACCAAGCGGGTTCGGGGAGGCAGCTGATGGGTGCGCACCAGGGATCCCTGTTCATCTCGCACCAGGGCATATCCCCGTTTCAAAATAGCTTCAGGATCAAGGGCTTGCAGGTGATCCCGCAGGGCCTGTTGGTGCTGCTGTTGCTGCTGGAGGCGATAGCGTAGGGTTTGAATGAGGCGTTGGCGTTGCCGCATCAGATGATCTTCTGCTCGTTGCAGCAAGCGTTCGGGGTGAACTTGGGCCAGATGGTGTTGGGTTTGCTGCAGGTGCTGGTTGGCCCTTTGGAGGGCTTGGCGCATGCCCTCGATCAGGGTTTGGCGCAACTGGGATCCCTGTCGTTGCAACTCCCCCAGATCCGGCACGATCCGCTCGGCAGCAGCCGTTGGGGTATGGGCGGCATAGTCGGCAGCGTAGTCCGCCAGGGTTTCATCCCGCTGGTGGCCAATACCCGTGATCACCGGGATCCGACACTCGGCAATGGCTCGCACCACCCGTTCATCGTTAAAGCAGGCCAAATCTTCACTGGCCCCCCCACCCCGTGCCACCAAGAGCACCTCCGCCCGCCCATCCCGTTCCACCCGCTCAATCGCCCGCACAATCGACTCAGGAGCCGCATCTCCCTGAACTTGGGCCGGGGAAAAAAGCACCCTTAGGCCCGGATAGCGCTGGTTGAGGGTGCGTTGAATATCTCCCCAGCCTGCTGCGTGGGGAGAGCTGACCACCCCAACCCACTGGGGGTGAGGGGGCAAGGGACGCTGATTGTCAAACAACCCTTCGGCCCTGAGGCGGGCTTTTAGCTGTTGAAATCGCAGCGCCAATAACCCCGCTCCGGCGGGCAGCAGTTGCCAAATGACGAGGCGATAGTGGCTGCTGCGGCTGTAAATGCCGATTTGCCCGAGGGCGATGACCTGTTGACCCACCTCGGGCCAAAAGCTGAGCTTCAGGGTTTGGCTTTGCCAGATCACCCCGTTGAGGGCATCCCCGGTTTCCGGATCCGTCAGGGTGAGAAACAGGTGCCCATTGCGGCTGCGATTGCAACTGGAGACTTCCCCCGTCACCCAGAGCCTGACCAAGTAGGGATCCCCGCCCAGCAACGATTGCAAATAGCCCGACACCCCCCCTACGGAGAGCAACGGCGCTTCATCGGTGAGATCGGCCAAGGCCAAGGCCGCTTCTAAGGGGGCAGGATCGCGCATTCGAGTGGGCCATCAACCACATGCTTACCAGAATACCGACGACTTTCCTCTGGATCCCCATCGGGAATATGCGACGATAGGGCGAACAGAGGCGTTGGGTTGAGCTGTGACATTCGCCCAGTGGTTGGGGTTGGGGGCATTGCTGGGTTTGCTGATTCTGCTCTGGCAGATCCGGCAGATTGTCTTATTGGTGTTTGGGGCGATCGTGCTGGCGGTGGCGCTGGATACCCTGGCGCAGATCCCCCAGCGCTATGGCTTTCGGCGGGGCCCCTCGATTGCCATCACCGGCCTCACGGTCTTGGTGGGGACGATTTTGGTTGGGTTGATCGTCGTGCCCCCCTTGGCGGATCAGTTGGGGCGGCTGTTTACCGATGTGGTGCCGGATGGGATCTTCCAGGCACAACGGTTGATCGAGAGCTTCATTCTTTCCTTGCCGACGGATATTGAGCTGCCGACATTGCGGGAACTGGCCAATAGCTTGGTGCCCCAGGCAACCGAATTGGTGCGGCAGGCACGAGACTTTTTCTCTCAGTCTTTTACCGCTTTTTTCGCCACCCTGCTCAATTTGTTGTTTGTCATCATCCTTACCATTTTGTTGCTGGTGGATCCCCAAGCGTACAATCGCGCTTTTGTCTCAGTTTTCCCGGCCTTTTATCGGCCCCGCATTCGCTACATCCTCAAGCGCTGTGAGTTGGCCCTGCGGGGTTGGCTGCTGGGGATCATGCTCACCAGCACCTTGGTGATGCTGCTGAGTGGGATCGGGCTGTGGATCTTGGGGGTGCCGTTAATCCTGGCCAACGCGGTGCTGGCGGGGGTGTTTAACTTTATCCCCAATATCGGCCCCACCCTGAGTGTGGTCGCCCCGATGCTGGTGGCCCTGACGGATGCCCCTTGGAAATCCTTGGCGGTGCTGGGGCTGTATATCCTGATCCAGCAGCTGGAGAGCAGTGTTTTTACGCCGATTGTCATGTCACGGCAGGTGTCCCTCCTACCCGCCCTAACCTTGGTGGCGCAAATTACCTCCGCCTTTTTCTTCGGGGTGTTGGGCCTGTTTTTGGCGGTGCCTTTGGCGGCGATTGTGCAGGTATGGATTCAGGAGGTGCTGATTCGGGATGTGTTGGATGCTTGGCAGGGGCCGCCAGGAGCCAGCGGATCCCGAACGCGGGCCTTGCTCATGCTCGATAGCAGCGGCGAGGGGTTAGAGCCGAACGGGATCCAACCCCCAGAGGAGCCTCTCACAAATCCCCAGCCGGAAAGCTCGCTGCGGGAAGGATGAGGGATTGGCAGGGATTGTGACGCTCCATAAAATTTTTTGGCTTTGCTGAAAGACCGCTTTTATAGTGAGGATCCCATTCTTGTGTGTTGATCGGCCCTGCAATGTCCCACTTCACCACCCTGCAAGTGCAAATTAAGGAGGCAGATCTTCTGGAAGAGACCCTCCGAGAATTGGGCTACACCGTTGAGCGGGAGGCCAGCCTGCGGGGCTATCTGTGGAATCGCACCCGTGCCGATTTTGTCATTCGCCAGAAAAATGGCTTCGATATTGGGTTTCGGCGCAATGGCGAGCACTACGAACTGGTGGCGGATCTGTGGGGGGCCGGCATCGATCAGCAGGCTTTTTTGCAGCCGATTTTGCAGCGCTATGCCCACAAACAGCTGCTGCGCTCGGCTCGACAACAGGGCTTTGCCATCGAAGCAGAAGAACAGCTAGAAGATGGCACCATCCGTGTGGTGGTGGGGCGTTGGGTATAGATCACGGCCAGAACACCTCGGGATCCGCTCATGACAGGTCATCCCCAGCCAAAATCTTGGGATCTGGTGTTGGGGGGGCAACGGGCAGCCGGGGGTGCTCCCAGCCATGCCCTGGTGTTGGGGGGCTTGGAGGCAGCCCAGCGGCGGCTCACCCACGCAGAAGAATCCGTGCGGTTGGCCACGTTGCCGCAACTGCTCAACTACGGGTCGGCAGGTTTGAGCACTCTGATCGAGGCTTTGGCGGGGAACAGCTCTTGGGCGGTGCGCTTGGGGGCTTGGCGGTTATTGTCTCAGTTGGGTCAACCGCAAGCAGAGGCTGCCTGTCGCACCTACAGCCCGTTTCGCCCGGTGGGGGGAGCGCAGGGGGTGATCGTGGCCTATCGGCGTGGGGAACGGGATTTTTCCTACGCAGACTTGGAGGGATCCCAGCTCTCGGAGGCTCGACTAGGAGGGGTGAACCTGCTGGAGGCCAATTTGCGGGGGGCCAATCTGCGCTTTTGCAACTTCAATGGCGCCCAGCTGCACCAAACCGATCTGCGCCAGGCGGATCTGCAACAGGCCAAGCTGAGTGGAGCCGATCTCCAAGCGGCCGATCTGCGGGGAGCGGATTTGCGGGGGGTAAAGGTGAGTGGCACCAGTTTGCGGGGATCCCAGCTTTCACCAGATACCCTCCTCGAAGAGCGGGTGCGCCACATTTGGCGATTGCAAAACCAGGGGGGCGAAGGGCAAGACCTCTCCGGCCAAGACTTGAGCAAAGCCGATCTGCGGCAGCTATCCCTGAGCGGCATTAACTTGAAAGATTGCGACCTCAGGGGTGCCGACCTGCGGGGATCCCAGTTGCAGGGGGCGGATTTGCGGGGGGCCAATTTGCAACGGGCGGATCTGCGGGGAGCCCAGCTGCAAAACGCCGATTTGGAAGGGGCGGATCTCAGGCGCGCCGAGCTACGCCAAGCTCAGTTTCAGGGGGCCAACCTGCGCCGAGCCGATCTCAGTGGGGCCCATCTCGAACAGGCTAACCTCGAGGGATCCCTGATCGAGGGGTTCAAACACAGTGGCGCCTGGATTGCGGGCTTGATCTTTCCCGATGGTACCCCCCTCAAGCCCTGGTGGTGGTAGGTTTTGAGCAACAGGGCGCCCTTGAGAGGCCAAGCTTTTCCCAACTTGCTGACTCAGTGGATGAACCGTTGAACCTGGGTACAAATTTGCTGCAACTGCTCCTCACTCAGCCGATCCAGTGCCTGGAGAATCTCGGCTTTGAGGCGCTGCTGCTTGCCGGGGCGGGAGGGATTGTCACCGTCCGTTCGGCCTTGCTGTAGGATCCACCCTTGCACAGGACTGGGAAGCTCCACCAGGGGGAATTGCCAGGGATCCCATGAGGGAAGCTCCGGTTCTGCCTGGGGGATTTGCTCACCCCAGCGTTCTTGCCTTTCCTTGAGCTGCTCCGCCAAACCCTCCGTTGGCCGTCCTTGGCTTTGGAGAAAATCCTGATACCTTTTGTGGGTGGCCAGCCATCGCTGTCGGATCTTAGAGCGTCCCCGAGCCGATATTTCTTTTGCTTCAGTAAAGTGGCTGTAAAACTTGAGGGTGTCTTGGTAGTGGCCGAGCCGTTCGTAGGCCAGCCCCAGCTCCAACGTCCGCCGTTGGGATAGCCAAGCATGCTCTGCTTCTAACGTGGCAAGAACCTCCCGCACAAAAGCTCGCAGCCCGGGGGATTGCCGCTCCAGCGCTTCCCAGTCTGTCCCGATGGTGGAATCCCGAGCCAAAGTGGCCACCAGTTCGTAGTCGTGTCCCCGCTGCCATGCTTGAGGGTGGGCCTGCGCGGTTTGCCAGAGTTTCTCCCAATTGTGCAGTTGGATCAAAACCCGCAGCAACAACGGCCAGTGCTTCAAGCGCTCCAGACTGGTGACGATCACCTTGGCGTACTCCTGCCACTCCCCCTGAAGGGGAAATCCAGACTCCTGCCAAAGGCGTACCACCTCCCGGTCTTGGCGGTCTTTGCTCAACCACTCCACCTTGCCGGGAAGGGGCTCCAGTTGGGCCTTGGCCCGGTAATAGAGAGCATGCTCCTTGTTGTCTCCTTGTTGCCAGATGGCTATCGCCTCGGCAAACCGCTGCTGATGGAAATGACAGATTCCCAAGATCATTGAGTGTTGAGCGGCAAAGGGCCGTCTCTGCCCCAAGAAAGCTAGAGAATTATCCAAAGCTTCGCGGGTTGCCTCCAGAAACGCTCCCCGCTCCGCCTCCTGAGGACAAACCGTTTCCAAAGCGTTGACCACCTGTTCTAGGGCCTTGAAAAATCCCTGGATGCCGTCTTTCCAGGTGGCATCCCACTGCTTTGGGCTCACTTCGGGTCTCAGCCAATCTCGTACCCGTACTACAGGCTGGAAGAGCGTAGCGGCCGGGCATTTGGCAGTTGTCTCCAGCAGCGTCATCAAATCAACCAGGGGGCCATAGTCAGGGAGGTCGGGGATCCCCTCAAACTCGTTGCGATACCGCTGTAGAGCAGACCAAGCCTTCCCTCTCCAGAAACATTCCCAGGCTTCCCGTTTGGGCGTTCTATTGGGCACAGCCAAAGCCTGCAACCGCAAAAACTGCTGCCCGGCCTCCACGTACTGCCCCGCCACCTGAGACATCCAAGCTGCACATTCCTGGGCCAACTCCGGGTTACCCGCCCGCTCAGCAAAAGCCTGCGCATCCCTGAGGGATTGAAGATCCCCCTCCTCGGCACCCTGCTTGAGAAATTCAACAGCCGAGCGGAGCACCTCCTGGAGATTTTCATTTGTCCAGTACGGGATCCCCATCCCCCGAACAGGGCAATTCAACAACGGTGGATCCGCTTGCCACTGCTGTTGCCTTTCTCCCAACTGATCCAACCAAAAGTGGGTTTCCACAGCCGGATCCCAGAACTGCTGCCAACCGGTCTGCGTATCCACGATGGCCAAAGCTTCGATGGGACGGGTGATGCCCACGTACAGTTGGTTGAGAAAATACTGCAACCTGTGAGATATCTCCTCTAGATTCCCTTGGGCGTAATGCTGAAGGCTACGGTTAAAGTTTTGCTGATAATATTCTCCGAACTTGTAGAGAAGAATTTTTTTGAACTCCATACCCTTGATAGCTGTAACCGTCTGGAGGATCTCCGGTTTGCGGTTGTGCCGGAGTTCTTCAGCAAAAACAGCTGGGAGTTGCGGGTCCCGCCGCACATAGTCCAGTTCTTCCCCCACAGAACAAGGGAGAATGCAGACCGTCCCTGTGCTGCTGTTGAGCATCCCCCGTAACTCCGCCGGAGTTAAGTTTTCCTGCAGAATGAACGTCTGAACCGGCATTCCCTGCTCGTGCGGACGCCAAGGCCGCTGAGGTGCAATTTCCGCATCATTCAAAAGAACCCGCCGCCATAAGTTGACCAGATTGCTAAACCGGGTAATACAGGGGTTGCAACGATAGTTGTTGCCCAGTTCTTGGATACCCGGCATCTGAAAGGGATGATTGGGCAAACGGTGAGCGCGAATATGCTCATGAAGATGATTTTTAAGGACACTCCAACGAAACCCGGTGGGGTTAATGGTCTGCAAGGGATCCCCGGCAAAGGCGTAGGGTAGCGATTGAACCCTCCAGTCGAGGCTGAATTGGCCCCAAGGAGATGAACACAAAATCACACTGAGTTCAACTCGTGTAAAATCTTGAACCTCATCGCAGAAAATCACGGGATGAATGGGTTTGAGGGTACCATTTGCCAAGACATCCCTGACCAGATCCTGATCGTCCCAGTAGCCTTCGTGGGTTGTTAGCCTGTGATAACCCGGCCAAATGGTTCGATAGATCTGCTCAAAGATTTGCTCGTCAACGCTGCGATCGGCCTGGGGCAGTTCCCCGTAGCCTTCTGGATCCAGATAGTCGCTGACCTCGTAGCCTTTGATCAAGGTACGAATGGTGTGCCAGGCCAGTTCCACATCGCGGCGATGGGGATAGCGGTGACGAAATCGGTAAAAGTTGATGTATTTGTCCGGTTGGTAGTGTTCCTGCCGCTCCGGGGACAGACAGCTCAGCAGATACTCCTGAAAAGTGCTGAAAAAAACTTCACACTCCCGAATCTCGTCTTCGGAAAACTGCCGCTCCGCACGGTGCAGGTGGCTAACCCGCAGGATTTTCTTAACTTTGGCCTGGGCTTGTCGCACCAAGCCCGAACTGTAGGTTAAAAAAAGAGGCCGGTACTCCGGAGCCTCATAGCGGCCTGTTTTGAGGTAGTAACTGCAGTAGTCGGCAAAACGGTAGTACAACATCAGAGATTTGCCACTGCCGGCTCGCCCGTTAATGAGCAAGGGCATCCCCTGCTCTTGTAGGATGGCTTCCTCCTCCATCGACAGGGCCAAGTTGCCTTCCCTTTCTGTCTGCATTTCCAGCCAAATGGCCTCATCTCCCACCATGTAGTCGGGGTAGGCACGGCGAGCATATTGCTTCCATCTTTCTAAAGGTTGAGGAGACTGGAGAATCGCTGACTCAGATGTTCCCTGCCCGAACAACCCCGTTTGTTTTCCCAACTCAAACCTTTCCCTTTGCTGGGGCATATGGTCGTAAACCCCAATGAGGAAGGGAAACAGCTCTTGGTGCTCGCAGACCTGCACCCAACTGACCACCAGATGCATCGTTTCTTCCTGCCAACATTTAACCGCTGCCCCGGGATAAAACTCCGCCAACCGCCCGCAGCGGATCCCTTGCCCATCGTCCACCCAGGCCGATACGGCCCGATACACTTGGCGTCGCTGCTCCTGAGCAAGCGCTTGCATCTGCTCCACCCACATCCCACTCTCCAAAACCAGCCGCTGTCGGTAGTCGTGGTCATGCAAAAATTGCGTCCAACCGAGGAGTTCTGTGGGCAACTCCAAAGGCTCATCTGGCCTATCCTCCAACTGCCGCTCCTCCAGCCAAGCCCACAATTGGGCGTCGCTCACCAGCCCTCTCACCCAGTCCTGATAAGCACTTGTCTCCCGGTTATCCAAAAACTTTCTGTATTCATGCCCACCGCGCTGCCACAGCCCAAACAAAACCAGAATGGGCACCTGCCCCAGCCAGCGCCGCTCCCCCAGCAAGCGGATGTTGTTGCGGAGGCTACGCTTCCAAAAAGGGTGGCGCGGTTCGAACAGTCGCTCGATCAGGATGGGATCCCCTGCCTCCAGCCGCCTCACCAAGTCCGTCAATTTTTGTGTTAGATCCAATTCGCGCGCGGCCTCTTCGACCGATGCCGTACAATACACATACATGGGATCCCTCCAGACGCAGCCGAAACTGAAAACTGTTCAGCTCTCCCGGAAACGTGGTGAAGCGCGCTCCACTGGTGCCCTGAAATCCTTTCCCCATAAGGCATTGATACTGGGATCCTCTGAATCTGTCACCGTAAAGTCAGGAGAGCCAACTGTTTTGTGCAAAGCTGAAATCCATTCTATGCTAGGCAATTTTGATGTACACGCCTAGACAAAGAATTGCAGTAATCTGCAAGTTCTGTATAATCAATAACAAAACTTATCGACCCCATGAGTGTACCCCGTCGTCTGTTTGAAGTCAGCCTCCTGATTGCCGAAACCTTGGCGCAGGTTCGCCAGGATCAACCCGACCTCTGGCGCCCCGACCGACAAATGTGGGAGCCTTCCTCATCGGCTTTTGTAACAAAAGTTGCCCAATTTCTTGAACGATATGAACCAAGCAGAGGAATCAACAGAACAACCGAGAGTCTTCTGCAAACATTACTCCAACCTACATTTTTTGCAACCAAGACTTTTACTCGGTTGATGACTTGCATCGGCCAGGTTTGGCAGCCAGAAGCCACTGAGTTGGTAGGAGCTATTTTGTTAGATGCTGATAATCAAACCTTAACTGTGGACAAAGAGCAATGGATCCAGGAGGTTACGGACACTTCCATCAACTATCGTTTCGCTTTTGCAAATTGGAAAGCCCGTAATACTGATGTTGATTTAATAAAACGGGGATATCATCTTCTGCATGCCCCGGCAGGTGACGATATGACGGATGGCCTGATGATTGCTTTTGCCGGTACAATACATCAGCATTATCCAGAAATTGAGAAGGTATTTATCTGCTCTAACGACCGCACGTTTGATGTACTGGCGGTTACGTTCTCCAAATATAGCGTGGCCTACTATCGAGTCATTCAACATGGTCATTGCCTGCAAGTTCAAAATTATCAAACAGGAAAAAACTACGAATATAAGCCACCTCCTACTCAAGAGCCTTCCTCGACTTCTCAGGGGGCTGACCGAGCAGAAGAAATGGTTGACATCATTCTGGAGTTGCTACGTAGCCAAGGCAAAGCTGCCGGCGAATACACCCAATTGAACTTAATTGCTACAGCCTACAACACCAAATATGGCCACAGTATTTCGGAAGGTTTGCGCCAACGAGGCCAAGGGAGTAAGTTGCTGACATTCATCACTCAGCAATCGAACGCCTTCGCCACTAAGAAAAGCGAGGATGGACAGTGGAAGGTGTCTTCGAAGGTGACTTATCGGGATCCAAAATCAGTTGAGATGGTTGACATCATTCTGGAGTTGCTACGTAGCCAAGGCAAAGCTGCCGGCGAATACGTCCAACTGAGCTTGATTGGTACAGCCTACAACACCAAATATGGCCACAGTATTTCGGAAGGTTTGCGCCAACGAGGCCAAGGGAGTAAGTTGCTGACATTCATCACTCAGCAATCGAGTACCTTTGCCATTAGAGAACGCAAAGGTGGAGAGTGGGAAGTGGCTTATTTGCATCGTAACTGATCACCCCTCTTTTTCATCTGTTCAATCGTTTTTCATTCTATTCGAATAATTGTCGAATAATTGAACGAGCAAAACCTATCGGGATGCATCAGCCCCTGTCTAGCCAGACAAAGTGGGTTTTCGGCCCGTTCGGCCAATTCAGAAGAAATCACAAGATCCCCAAAGGATTCCCCAAACCTGGATCACCATGGGGGTAGAGATACCTATGAGGTACGGCTATGGTTGTGGCAGAACAGCTCTCGACAAAACCGCTCACTGCCGAAGAACTGCGCAAAATGGACGCCTACTGGCGGGCCGCCAACTATCTGTCCGTCGGGCAAATCTATCTAATGGAGAACCCCCTGCTGCGGGAACCCCTGAAGCTGGAACATGTCAAGCCGCGCCTGTTGGGGCACTGGGGCACTACTCCAGGCTTAAACTTCATCTATGTGCATCTGAACCGCATTATTAAACGGGAGGATTTGAACATCCTCTACATCACCGGCCCCGGCCATGGTGGCCCTGGCTTGGTGGCCAATACCTACCTGGAGGGCACCTACAGCGAGGTGTATCCCAACATTTCCCAGGATGCCGAGGGCATGAAAAAGCTGTTTAAACAGTTCTCCTTCCCCGGTGGGATCCCCAGCCACGTGGCCCCGGAAACCCCCGGCTCCATCCACGAAGGGGGGGAATTGGGCTATGCCCTCTCCCATGCTTTTGGGGCGGCTTTTGATAACCCCGACTTGCTGGTGGCCTGTGTGGTGGGGGATGGCGAGGCGGAAACCGGTCCTCTGGCCACCTCTTGGCACTCCAACAAGTTCCTCAATCCCATCCACGACGGGGCGGTACTGCCGATCCTGCACCTGAACGGCTACAAGATCGCCAATCCGACTATCCTGGCCCGTCTCAGCCATGAGGAGTTGCAAAGCCTGTTTGTAGGCTACGGCTACAAACCCTACTTTGTGGAGGGCTCGGATCCGGCGGAAATGCACCAACTGATGGCCGCTACCCTGGATACCGTCATCCACGAGATCCAGGAAATTCAGCACAACGCCCGCAGCAAAGGGGATCCCAGTCGTCCCCAGTGGCCGATGATCATTCTCCGTTCCCCCAAAGGCTGGACCGGCCCCAAAGAAGTAGATGGCCAGAAAACCGAAGATTACTGGCGTTCCCATCAGGTGCCCTTTTCGGAAATGGCCTCCAAACCGGAGCATGTGCAACTGCTGGAAAATTGGATGCGCAGCTACAAACCGGAGGAACTCTTTGATGAGTCCGGTCGCCTGATTCCCGAATTGCAGGAACTGGCCCCCAAGGGGGAAAAACGCATGGGGGCACTGCCCTACGCCAATGGCGGCCTACTGACGCGGGATTTGAAAATGCCGGATTTTCGCCGTTATGAAGTGCCCGTTCCCCACCCCGGCACCACCGAAGCCGAAGCCACCCGCGTCATGGGGCAGTTTTTGCGGGATGTATTGAAGCTCAACCAGGATCAGCGCAACTTCCGCATCTTTGGCCCGGATGAAACCGCCTCCAACCGTTGGAATGCCGTGTTTGAAGCCAGCGACCGTACCTGGGTGGCGGAAACTTACGACTACGACGAGCACCTCTCCCCCGACGGGCGGGTGATGGAGATCCTCAGCGAGCACACCTGCCAGGGCTGGCTGGAGGGGTACTTGTTAACCGGACGGCACGGGTTCTTCTCCTGCTACGAAGCCTTTATTCACCTGGTGGACTCCATGTTCAACCAGCACGCCAAATGGTTGAAAACCACCCGCCACATCCCCTGGCGGCGTCCGATCCCCTCCTTGAACTACCTGCTCACCTCCCATGTGTGGCGGCAGGATCACAACGGCTTTAGCCATCAGGATCCGGGCTTTTTGGATCATGTGGTCAACAAAAAAGCCGATGTGATTCGCGTCTATCTGCCCCCGGATGCCAACACCCTGCTGTCGGTCACGGATCACTGTCTGCGCAGCCGCCACTACGTGAATGTGGTGGTGGCGGGCAAACAGCCCGCCCTGCAGTACCTGGATATGGATGCGGCCATCAAACACTGCACCCAAGGTCTGGGCATTTGGGAGTGGGCCAGCAACGACCAGGGATCCGAGCCGGATGTGGTCATGGCCTGTTGCGGGGATGTGCCGACCATGGAAACCCTGGCGGCGGTGGACTTTTTGCGGCAGCACCTGCCGGATATCAAGATCCGGGTGGTGAATGTGGTCAACCTGATGAAACTTCAGCCCCCCAGCGAGCATCCCCACGGCATCAGCGATGTAGATTACGCCAGCATCTTTACCCCCGACAAGCCGATTGTGTTTGCCTTTCACGGCTACCCCTGGTTGATTCACCGCCTCACCTACCGGCGCCCCAACCACAGCAACCTGCACGTGCGGGGCTACAAAGAGGAAGGCACCACCACCACCCCCTTCGATATGTGCGTCCTCAACGAGGTGGATCGCTTCAGCTTGGCGGATGATGTGCTGGATCGGGTGGAACGCTTCAAGTATGAGCGGGCCCACATCAAACAGATCATTCACAACAAGTTTGTCGAGCACAAGCAATACGTGCGGGAGCATGGGGAGGATATGCCGGAGGTGCGCAACTGGAAATGGCCCTATTGAGGGGCTAACCCCGAGGTGCTCTGGGATCCCTAATCCTCTCCATCTGTTCCAGAGGCGGGATACAGTTTTCTAGGACTGGCTGGCGCTGTATCCCGATGCGCTCAATTTCCTGGAGGCACCCCCTGTGACTGCTGAAGCTCCCCGTTGTTCTGAGGATAATGATGCTCTGCTGCTTGCCCAAGCGGCTCATGGTGCGGATCCTGCGTCGGCCCAGGGATCCCCACCGCTAGCGGGCTTAGGATCCCCCGATGCCGATCCCGCTGCATCCATGGGGGGTCTCTGGCTGTGGCTGGGGCTATTGGGATCCCTGCTGGGGTTGCTGGCGGCCGTGCGCTTATCGGCATTGCCTGTTTTTGCCTTTGGGGTGGCGGGTTCGGCTACCCTTGGGGCTTTACTCGTCCCTTTGTTGCGGCGGTGGAAGGCGGGGCAGGTGATTCGCCAGGAAGGGCCCCAATCTCATCTGAAAAAAGCCGGCACTCCGACCATGGGTGGGATCAGCTTTTTGCCGGTTGGGCTGCTGGTGGCCCTGGCTTGGAGCGCTTGGGATCCCCAGGTGCTGGCGGTTGCCCTGCTGACCTTGGCCTATGGTTTTGTCGGTTGGCTGGATGATTGGCAGGTGATCCGGCAGCAATCCAACAAAGGCTTGTCTCCCCGGCAAAAACTGCTTTTGCAGTTGGGGATCGCGGCGCTGTTTTGTGGTTACTTGGCTTGGCAAGGGATCCCGACGGCCCTGACGCTGCCGGGGGTGGGCACACTCTCTTTGGGTTGGCTGTTTTGGCCGCTGGCGGTGTTTGCGCTGGTGGGAACCAACAATGCGGTCAACCTGACGGATGGCATGGATGGTTTGGCCGCAGGGGTGGTGGCCATTGTGCTGGTGGGGCTGGGGCTAATCCACAGGGATCCGGAGTTAGCGGTGCTGGCTTTTGCCCTCAGTGGAGCTTGTGGGGGGTTCTTGGCCCACAATCACCACAAGGCGCGGGTATTTATGGGAGATACCGGATCCCTGGGGTTGGGGGGAGCTTTGGCGGGGCTGGCGCTGCTGGGGGATCAACTCTGGGCTTTGGCACTCATGGGCGGGGTGCTGGTGGTAGAGGCCCTTTCGGTGATTCTGCAGGTGAGCTACTTCAAGTACAGCAAGCGCAAAACGGGCGAAGGCAAGCGGCTGCTGCGCATGTCCCCCTTGCATCATCATCTGGAGCTGGGGGGCTGGTCGGAGGTACAGGTGGTGGGATCCTTTTACATTCTGACGGCATTGCTGGTGGGGTTGGGCTGGGCTGGGTGGCATGGGTCAGGCGTTTGATTCAGTTCCTGCAACGTGGTTTCGCTCATGATAGGGATCCCTGGGGTTGTACTCCTCGGCAACATTGTGAGCATGGTGAACATTCTCGCCAGCGGCGGATCCTCTACAGTCTTGGCACGACACTCTCGGAAGATAAGGATCGCAGTATGAATTTAGGCAGTAACTCTTTCCGCTGGTTATCCCGCCTCAGAAGCCCCTCCGCCCGGCACGGGATCCCTTTGTTGTCGTGGGTCGTGGGCATGGCGCTGGTGCTGACAACGCTACTGGGGGTGGGATCCCAAGCCCAAAGCCAGCTGGTGGATGTCAAACTTCAACTGAAATGGTTCCCACAAGCCCAATTTGCCGGTTACCTGATCGCCAAGGAAAAAGGCTTTTACGAGGCAGAAGGTCTGAATGTCGAGCTGCTGCCGATCGGGGATCAGTCCCCGATCCAGACCGTTGCCGTGGGTGGGGCCGACTTTGGCAATACCTGGATCACGGACTTGCTGACGGCACGGGCCCAGGGCCTGCCGGTGGTTCACATTGCCCAGATTTTCCAGCAGTCGGGCTATGCGATGGTCTCTCTCAAATCCAGTGGCATTGAGACTCCGAACGATTTCAAAGGCAAAAAGGTGGGCATTTGGCCCTCAGGCAATGAGTATCCGGCTTTGGCCCTGATGAAAGCCTTTGACCTGACCACCAGCCTGGATACGGGGGTGAGCAACCCGGATGTGGAGCTGATCACCTACGGTTTCGATCCGGCTTTGGTCTTTCCCGATCAAGTGGATGTGGCCTCGGCCATGCTCTACAACGAGTTGAACCAAATCGTCGGTTTGGGCTATCCCCTGAGCGAGCTGAATGTGATCCACCTGCCGGACTACGACATTAACCTCTTAGAAGACTTGCTTTTTACCACCGAGCGCGTCTTGAACGAAAGCAACTTCAAGGGATCCGGCCAATCGGGCAAAGCAATCGCCGCCAAACTGGTGAAAGCCTCCCTTGAGGGCTGGGACTACGCCGTTGCCAACCCAGAAGAAACGGTGCAAGTGGTCTTGACCTTCTGTGGCGCCACCTGTCAGGGATCCGGCTCAGAATCGGATCCGCTCAAGCACCAAACCTGGCAAATGACCGAAATTGCCAAGCTGTACCAGGCGGGCCCCACCCTGGAGGGCAACGCTGGATTGCTGGTGCCCTCGGTATATCAGGCCAATGTGGAAACCCTCAAGGCTCTGGGCATTCTCAGTGCCGATCCCCCTGCGGCGGTGGTGGATTACTCGGTGTGGGAAATGGCCACCGGCAAGTCGGCCCCCAGCTAGCTAACGCAGCTCAGCTTGGAGATCAGAGTTTCAGAGTTGCAAAGTAGTGATCGGTGTTAGGGTTCTTTGAACTGAGTTTGCCACACCTGCCCTCACCCCATCCCCTCTCCCGGAGCGGGAGAGGGGGCTTAAACATCTCTTTCTAATCTGGATCTGAATCTGGAATAGCCATATCTGGCTAGAAGAAAGATCCTAACCTGTACGGATCCCTTTTGGGTTCCGCCAATGCAAAGATTGCTGGCTGATGTTTGTTCGCCATCAAATATTCTGACCAAATCCTTTACATTCACCGCCGCAGATTGGGGATCGCTGTAACGTATGGATATGAACTTAGGTTAACGATGATGCCGAGTGGCTCCAAAAACTCCGCTAAGCCAGCGGCACAATCAGGCCAAGGCAATACGGATCCCCCCCAACCTGACGCCGCTTCTTCTAGGCCAGCTCAGACAACCACAACCGCCCCCTACGTGGTGGTGCACGGTCATTTCTATCAGCCGCCCCGTGAGGATCCCAGCCTCAACCGCATTCAGCGCCAGCCAAGCGCCAGTCCCTTTCACGACTGGAACGAGCGCATCTTGGCGGAGTGTTATCGCCCCAATGCCTTTGCCCGCATCCTAGATGATCAAGGGCAGGTGGTGCGTATTGTGAATAACTATGAATATCTCAGCTTCAACTTTGGCCCGACTTTGTTGTCATGGTTAGAGCGGCAAGACATTGAGGTTTACCAACGCATTCTCGCTGCCGACCGCCTCAGCGCCGAGCGACTCAATGGCCATGGCAACGGCATCGCCCAAGTGTACAACCACGTCATTTTGCCCCTGGCCAACGAGCGAGACAAATACACCCAAATCCGGTGGGGCATTGCCGATTTTCAGCACCGCTTCGGGCGCCACCCTCAGGGCATGTGGCTGGCGGAGACCGCCATCGATGCTGCCACCGTCGTTGCTTTGGTGGAGTGTGGGATCCGCTTCGTCATTTTGGCCCCTAGCCAAGCCCAGCGGGTTCGTCCTTTCGGGCAAACGGAATGGGTGGATGTTAGCCAGAACCAGATCGATCCGCGGCGACCCTACCGCTGCTTTACCCCTGACCGGGATGGCTACCTGGATATTTTCTTTTTCGATGGCCCCATCTCTCGAGACCTGGGCTTTGGAGATGTGGTCTACAGCAGTTATCATCTGGCCGAACGCATTCGCTCGGCCCTGCGCCCAGCTAAGGATCCGGGTTCACTGCTGGAGGCCCAACTGATCAACTGCGCCACCGATGGTGAAACCTTCGGCCACCATAAGCGCGGTGTGGAACGTACCCTGGCCTATGCCTTTACCGAAGAATTTCCCCGCCGCGGCTGGCAGGTGACCAATTACAGCCATTTCCTTAGCCAGCATCCCCCCACTTGGGAAGTGCAACTCAAGCCGGTGACCGCCTGGAGCTGTGCCCACGGGGTAGGGCGCTGGTCCCGCGACTGCGGTTGTGGCGGGGGTGGGGGCTGGCATCAACGGTGGCGGCAACCGCTGCGGGAGTCTCTCAACTGGCTGCGGGATCAACTGGCAGATCTCTACCACACCGAGGCCAAAGCCTACCTACGGGATCCCTGGCTGGCCCGGGATCGCTACATCGAGGTGATTTTGGATCGGGAACGCTGTGGGGCCTTTTTGCGGGAGCATCAGAGTCACCGCCTTACAGCCGAGGATCAGGTCGAGGTGCTGCGCCTGTTGGAGATGCAGCGCTACAGTCAGCTGATGTTTACCAGTTGTGGCTGGTTTTTCGAGGAGCTCTCCCGACCGGAGGGTGTGCAGATCCTGCGCTACGCGGCACGGGCAATGGAGTTGGCCGCCGAAGTGGCGGATCTGAATTTGGAAGAGGAATTTTTGCACCGCCTGAGCAAGGCTCCCAGCAACGTCGAGTCCTTCAAGTCTGGGGACGCCATCTACCGCGCTCTGGTGCGCCCCAGTCTGGTGGGCCCCCATCGGCTTGTGGCCCACCATGCCATGTCTTCTCTGTTTGACGGTATGCCTCACCGACAAACCGGATCCCACGGCTATGTGCTGGATCAGGTGGATCGGGAGCGTCTGTTGTTGGGGGGATCGACGTTGGTGATCGGGCGAGTCAAGCTCACCTTTCCCACCACCCGAGAAGAACATGATCTGATCTACGCGGTGCTGCACATTGGCGGCTGGGACTTTCAGTGCGGGGTTAAGCCCTTCACGGGGCGGCGCGCCTACGAACACCTCAAGAGCCGATTGATGGGGGGATCCCACAGCCGGGTGCAGCTGATCCTGACCTTGAAAGAGCTGTTCGGGCCGGAGACCTACGATCTGAACGCTCTGGCCGACGAAGATCGGCAACAGATGATGCGCTGGCTCACCCAAGATACCTTGGCTCGCTTGGGCCAGCTCTACCGGCAAACCTATTTGGACAACTACGGGGTTTTGATGGCCTTCCGTGCCGATGGCCTACCGATTCCCGAGGAGCTGTTGGCAGCAGCCCAGATCACCCTCAACCAACGGCTTTTGGCCAGTCTACGAGCAATGGAAATGGAGGAGGGCAGACGGGATCATCTCATGGAGTTGCGGGCCATTGCCCAGGAGGCGGAGCAGTTGGGGTGTCAATTGCGGCGGGAAGAAGCGGCTCAGTCCCTGAATCGGCTGCTGCACCGGGGAATGTGGCACCTCGCCCATGCTTTTGAGCCCGAGACCTTCAGCGAACAGCTCTACAACCTGGAGGAGTGGCTGCAACTGGCGGTAGATCTGCGCCTGCCCATCGATATAGATCGCTTGCAAGAGCTCTACCTAACAGGTTTGGAGCACCAGATCGCCCCTCGCTGCCCGGCTTGGCTTCAGGAAGAATGTCAGGATATTTCTGCCGATAACCTGCACCGCCTTTTACAGATGGGGCAACGGATTCGGGTGAATGTCAGTGCTTGGCTACAACACCAGCAACTTCAAGATCAAGTTCATCCAGTTCAAGACCAAGGCCGAACCGGTCAGTCCGATGGTTTAAGTGGGTTAAGTTCGTCTTAGTCGGTGTCGCGGGCGGAGCGCACCATCAGTACCGGGCAACCGATGTGAACCCGGACATAATCGGAAATGGAACGGCCCAACAGCCGATCCAGATCGGGAATGTTGCGGGCGATGGTAGGGCGGCGATCTGGGGATCCCATCACCAAGAGGTCGGCATCGCTTTGTTCAGCCAAACGGACAATCTCCGTTCCGGGATCCCCGACGGCGGTAAACACCCGATAGCCAATTTGCCGCTGCTTAAGGGTATCGATCGCCCGATTCAAAACCTCATCGCTGCTTTGGTTGTCGGCGTCCAGCTGGACACGAGCCAAGAAGATCTGGGTACCCGGAATGCCCGCCACCAACTCCATGGCTGTGGAGAGCGCTTCTTGGGCACTGGGGGAATTGTTCAGGGCCACCATGACGCGGTTGGGCTGCTTGATGTAGGCATCATCTTTGACCAGCAACATCGGGCAGGAGGACAGCTGGAAAACGTACTGGCTGACCGAGTTTTGCAGAATGGCGATAATGCGACCGCGGCCCCGGGAGCCCATCACGATCAGCGGGTTGGGCAGGGATTCCGCCACCTCCAAGACCACCACCTTGGGATCCCCCTCCACCAGTTGGGTGCTGATCTTCACGCCCGGTTGGGCCGGAAAGGTTTGCAGGGTTTTGGCCAAGAGCTCCTGCCCTTTTTGCCATTCGTTGCGCATGTCTTCCGCTGTGGTTTGGGAAGGCACCGCATGGAGCAAGGTCACGTTGCTTTTGGCAAAAGCCGGCAACGACAGTAGGGTGTGGATCATCTGCTCAGTGGTACCGCTGCCGTCGATGGCGGCAATCACGTTTTCAAATCGAGGCATGATCATTCCTGGATTGAGGAGCCAAAACTCATCCTAGATCCGCCCATGCGGATCCCTGTTACCGGAGCGGATATCCTGCAATATTTCGTCTAATTCAATAACTTAGCCACACATAGCCCGTGATCCCACCGCCAGCATTGGTGTTGCGCCCAGTTAGATAGTGAAATCCTCCCAAGCCAAGTGTCCAGTTGGGATCCACGCGCCAGTTGAATTGGCCCGAGAGTTTTAGGTTGTCGTAGTCCGGGTCTTGTACAGGGCTGCCCTCCAGCAGCAGCGGTGCGCCATTGCCCAGGGTAAAGTCTCCGTCCAACGAGGCGATGGTTTGTAGGCCGGGGAGCAGATCGGCCCCAACGGTCAGGTTGGCTTTCATGCGGCTACCTGGATAGCCCAGGTAATCCCGAAAGGTGAGGCAGGAGTCGAAAAAACCGGGCAGGGATCCCAGCAGGCCAGAGGCCGCCACGCCCCCACTCAGGTCATAGCCAACGACGCCATATCCCAGCGGCAAGGGGGTGTTGGATGTGTCGTAACCGGGGGGAATGAGGGCCGTCAGTTGCCCAGAAAAGAAGGGATCCCCTTCCCCCCAGGAGTAGCGCAGGCCCACTTCCAAATCCCGCAGGCCCTGATTGCGTTGGGTAATGGTGTCTGAGCCACTGGCAAAGCGATTTTCTAGGAAAACATAGGCCGTATTCACATTCACGGTCAAGCGCTCCGTCAGGCCCGTTTCGGCAAAAAGGTTGAAGGTGGTTGTGTCAAATTCAGAAAGGGCCGGTACCACTCGCCCTGAACCATCAAAGCGAGTACGCGGTCGATAAAGCTCCGGCTGCACCGAGAAAAAGACTTGCCCTGCCCCACGGGGGAACCCGCACCCGGCCCAGGCCGGAGCTGCCCCCAAAGGGATCCCCAAGAGCACACAACCCACAAGCAGCCGTTTCCACATGGTTCCAATCCATTTCGCTTGTCCCCGGGTGACAGATCCCGGTCGGTCAGGATCCGGCGCACCCTGGATCGGATTTTATACAGTTTGTTGGAAAAAGCCCGTCTGAAAGAGACAAAGCTGCTGCGGAGATACAGCCCTTGTGTGGGTTTTCTATGGCAAGACTTGCGCCTTCTGTTCCCGCTACGCAGGGTGCGGAGCACCAGGAAGGGAAGTCCCGCGGTTGTAAGTGACCGACGAAAGGACTGTAAATGCCTCCTCGAGATTTCGTTTGGTAGGCTACAGAGGGATACAGATTCAGATGGTTTGGATGGGGCTAGGGAGCTTCAGCCTCTACCGGGATCCCAGCGTGGGGGAAGAGGGCCTGCTGTTGCTCCACCAACCGGCCCAATTCTCGCTCAAAGGTGACCAAGGCACGATTTGTTTTGCCCCCCAGATAGAGGCCCGCTTCGGTTTGTAAAGCCCAGATTTGGCTGTAGCTGAAATAGCTCATCACCACCCCCACCATCAACAGCCCAAACCCGAGATACACCCAAGGGATCCCCGGATCCGATTTGATCTGTAGGCCCGTAGACCCGATGACGTCGTCCAGATAAAGGGTGAGGCGCTCGTTCAGGGCCAAGCTCATGCCCCGGCGCAGGGATCCGATCCAGTGCCCCTCGCTGTCGTAGAGCAGCGCCGTCCCCTGCAGATCCGGCAGCAGCATCGTCAACCCCTCGCTCATATCCGGCTGGGTGGGCACAAAAGCACCCCAAAGTTTGCTGCCCGACTCCGTGCGCACCGGCACCACGGGGATCTGAAAGCTGGGGCTGTTGTTCACCCGAATGCGGGCGCTATCGATGCTCCAATCCGCTTGGTAGAGGGTGACCCCCCGGTAGCTGAGGGGATGATTCACGGAAATGGTTTGCCGTTTGGCCTCTACACCCTGATCCAAAATCGAGAGATCCGAGTAAAACTGCTTGACCCGGCCCTCGGGGGAATAGTCAATCCAGAACCGGTTCACCCGGATCTGCCAGTTGGGCAGGTGGTTGCGGGCCAGATCTCCAGCCCCCGTTAGGTGTTGAATCGGGCTAGTGCTGCCGCTGGGGATCAGCTCCTGGGCCTTAAAGCCGCTGATGCCCCCCCAAATCGCCCCCAACAAAATCAACAGCAGGCTGATATGCACCAAAATCGGGCCAAACTTGCCCACCAATCCCTTACGGGCATAGAGGCGATCCCCCTCCTGAAACACGGCATAGCCCTGCTGCCGTAGATAAGCTGGGATCCCTTGCAGCGATCTTTGGGGCAGATGGGTGCGAAATGGCAGGCGCTGGAAAGATTGCGGACGGGTGAAGTAGCTCCAGCGGCGGGCCACCTTCAACATCGGCCATTGACGGGTCAAAGAACAAGCAGCAAGGCTGCTGCCAAACAGGATCAAAATCGCCAGAAACCAAGGGGTGCGATAGACATGATCCAAACCAACGTTCAGGATCACCCGCCAGGTGAGAAAACCAAACAGGGCCGGATGTTCTGGATAGTTGGCTTGATAAAAGGCCGCAGGTTCATCCTGTTCGATCACCGTGCCTGTGGCGCTCAAAACTGCGATCACCAGCAGTAAGCCAATTGCCAAGCGCAAATCCGCTAGCAACGGTAGCAGCTCATGTCGAAAATACCGCCGCACAGAAGAGACCAAGGGCATGGGCATTGGACAAATGCAAGGCTAACCCACTGATCTTAGCCCGCAGTGATAAGGATCCCGCTTCAAGCCCAAACCGACAGAAGCGTCAAGGTGCCAAACCCAACCAACACCACCCCACTGGCGTAGGTGAGCCAGCCCGACCAGCGCCGCATCGACAACAGCTGTTTGAGGGATCCGGTGAACACCCCCGCCAACACCAGCGGCGACACCAACCCCAACCCATAGGCCAACAGCAACCCTGCCCCCACCCAGGGTTGCCTTGTGGTGGCAACCCAACTGAGCAAAGCCACCAAAACCGGCGTACTACAAGGAGAAGCCACCAAGCCAAAGGTCAACCCCAACAGCACCGCCCGACTCAACCTTGGCCACTGCCCAGGGATCTCGATGCGGTTAAACCAATCGGGAAAGCGCAGGGGGATCACCTCCAATAGGTTCAGCCCCATCAGGATGGCAATCCCCCCCATGACATAGGGCCAGAAGGATCCCGTTTGCCCGTAAACCCGACCCAATAAGGCTGCCCCCAAACCCAACAGCGTCAGGGTAAAGGCCACTCCAAACGCAAACCCCAGAGATTGAACCAACGCCTGCCAGCGGATCCCATCGGTAGCTTGGCCAGAATTAGGGGTATAGCCGCCGATGTATCCAATGGTGATCGGGAGCATGGACAACATACAGGGGGAAAGACTGGTGAGCACCCCCGCCAGACCCACCACCAGCAGACTCACGGGAGAAAGGTGCTGCAGCTGAAACTGAACCAGCTGAGTTGCCCACTGCTCTAGGTGGTAAAGCCAAAGCTGTACGGCATCAAACATAGGGGATCCGGGTCAATCTTCTTGAGTCTAGCAAGCAGATGAGCTCTAGACCGACGGACGGTGATGGGTTGGCATGGGTTGGAATTTACGTGTAAGCGGCAACACTGCTGGCAATGATCGCTTCGGTTTCCGCCAATCCTTTCCAACCCAAGATTTGGGTTTCCTTCTTCTCTAGGCGCTTGTAAGTGGCGAAAAACTCTGCGATTTCATCCAGACGGTGTTGAGCAATATCTTCCAACTTCGTCACAGAGGCGTAACGGGGATCCTTTGCGGGTACACACAGCAGCTTCTCATCAGGATCCCCACCATCGATCATCTGCAGCATCCCCAACGGGCGCACCGTGATCACACACCCGGGGAACGTGGGCTGATCCATAATCACCATGCCATCCAAGGGATCCCCGTCCCCGGCCAAGGTATTGGGCACAAAGCCATAATCGTAGGGGTACTGCACCGAGGAGTAGAGCACACGGTCTAGCGCCATTGCCCCCATGTCTTTGTCAAACTCATACTTGTTTTTGCTGCCACCGGGGATCTCAATTAGCACGTTGAGCAGGCCGGGTTTCGGTTGGGCGGGGATCCGAGACAAGTCGATCACAGCAAATACCCTCGGAGTAGGAATAAACAGCCAGAGGGCATTATAAATCGAAGCGCTCCCCCCCAACAGAGAGGTCTGGCAGAGAGTATCGACAGGCAAACTTTGACACACTCCCCGGGCAAGATTCGAACTTGCGACCAATCGGTTAACAGCCGACCGCTCTACCGCTGAGCTACCGAGGATTGGAGCGTTTCCCATCATAGGCGAAGGAAGTACCGCTAGGCAACCGCCCTGAATGGGCTTTTCCCGTTTCCGCGCTGGGGATCCCTACCCCCAGCCTGGGAAATTTTGACGCTACCCTTAACTTGGTAGGGGACGTGGGGGTAAGCGGATGACTCCCGAGCAAGAAAACAGTCTGATCTCCAGCGTCGCTGAACTGCGAGATGTCTTCGTTGACTTAGATGACCGAGTGAGAGAGATGGATGGCCGGGTTCAGAATCTCGATAGCCGGGTTCAGAATCTCGACAGCCGGGTTCAGAATCTCGATAGCCGGGTTCAGAATCTCGATGACCGAGTCAGAGATCTTGATGATCGAGTTAGAGATCTAGGTGCGAGAGTTGCCGGAGTAGATGCTCGGGTTGAGCGACTGGATGCCAAGGTCGAGCAGCTGGATCACAATCAGCAGATCATCCTTAGCCAGCTGCAACGGGTATCCAGCGACCTGGAAGGACTCAAGCAAGAGACAGCCCTAACCAACACTCGCGTAGAGGCCTACCAAAAAGCCTCGAATCAGGTTGTGAACCTAGCTTTTACTCTGGTTGGCTCTGCAACCGTGGCTCTGGTGATCTTGGCAGTGCGGACGGCCACGGGCAATTGAGCCAATGAACGTTGAGAACCCTGTCCTTCCCAGCCCTGTCTTTTTGAGGGATCCCGGCAGACAAACCCTGAAAACGCCCTCGTCAACCGGACGGAAGCCATTACAATAGGTTACGGACATTCGCCAGCACCCCTCATGGATTTCGGAGTCGGATTTCTCTCCAACAACGTCATGCTGCCGATCCTGGATTTTTTCTACGGGATCGTGCCCAGCTACGGACTGGCCATCATCTTCCTGACGTTGGTGATCCGCTTTGCCCTCTATCCCCTTAACGTCGGCTCCATCCGCAACATGCGGCGCATGAAGGTGATCAACCCGGTGATGCAGCGGCGGATGCGGGAAATTCAGGAGAAGTATCGAGACGATCCGCAAAAGCTCCGTGAGGCTCAGTCCAAGCTCTACAGCGAGTTGGGGGCCAATCCTTTGGGGGGATGCTTGCCGCTGTTGGTACAAATGCCGGTGCTCTTTGCCCTGTTTGCCACCCTGCGGGGATCCCCTTTTGCGGCGGTTACCTACGACGTTAACCTGCAAATCCTGCCCCCAGAAGTTGCCGCTGAGGTGGTGCCCGCTCCCTACGTCAGCCCCAGCAAGAACATCTTCGTGACCGATTCCCTTCACAAGCCGGTGGTGTTGGTGGAGCCTAAGGGCACCAAGATCGGCGTCGGGGAACAGGTGGAATTTTTGCTACAAGGGGCGGGGGGCAAAGCCTTTGATCAGTTGGTGATGGAAGCGGGTGGGGATCCCAGCAAGCTGCAACCCACCTGGAAGCTGACCAAAGGGGAAGATCGCGCCCAACTCAAGCCCGACGGCACGTTGCTGGCCCTAGAGCCGGGAGAGGTGACGGTACAGGTTTCCATTCCCGGTTTGGCTTCCGATACCGGCTTTCTTTTTATCGATAAACTGGGTCGGGTCGGGGCCTTTGACGCCGACGGCACCATCCACTGGGACATCATCGCTATGATTGTCATTTTCGGGGTGTCCATCTACCTGAACCAATCCCTGACCACCGCCGGACAGGATTCGGGCAAGGAGGATCCCAGCCAAAGCTCGATGGCTCGCATTACCCCTGTGCTGTTTTCGGCGATGTTCCTGTTCTTCCCGTTGCCGGCTGGGGTTTTGCTCTACATCCTGGTCTCCAATATCTTCCAGACCGTGCAAACCTTCCTGCTCTCGCGGGAGCCCTTGCCGGAGAATTTGCAGCAGTTGGTGGAAGAAGAGCGTCGTCGTGCTGCCGAAGTGGTGACGGTGGAAGCCAAGGAGGTGGAAAAATCCGCCAAGCCCAAGGTCGGTGGAGAAGGGCGGGAGTCACTGCCCTTTGAGCCTTAAGGGATCCCCTGCTGCCAAGCTGGACCCTTAAGTGCGCTTTTGTAGAGCACCTCGGTGCCCCTTTCAGAATTGGGAGTTGCCCAGGATGAGTCGCCCTGAGTCCTCTAGGGGAACAGCAGCCCCTCCCCCGAGCAAGGCTGCCTTTGCTGAAAACCAAGAACGGGCCAAACAGTGGTTACAGCAGGTGCTCACCGCCATGGGGATCCCGGCTAAGGTACAGGTGGTGGGGGAGGTGGTGGAAATTGAAGCTGCTTCCCTAACGGCCGCGCAAAAGCAACTGCTGCTGGCGAAAGCTCCTTCATCCGGTCGAGAGCCTGGCCCTGAGGAGGATCGCTCCCCTGTGGTGTTGGATGCTTTGCAATACTTGGCCAATACCCTTCTGAACCTAAACCGGCCGGACG
Source organism: Thermostichus sp. DRC_bins_24 (assembly GCA_039794845.1). Classification (GTDB taxonomy): domain Bacteria; phylum Cyanobacteriota; class Cyanobacteriia; order Thermostichales; family Thermostichaceae; genus Thermostichus. The sequence goes on along the minus strand of JAUQVK010000017.1, from coordinate 11,426 downwards.
ACCATCAGCAGGCCTACACCCTGGAATTGGACGGGTACCGGCAGCGCCGCCTACAGGAACTTCAGGATATGGCCGCCACCGCCGTAGAACAGGTACGAGCCAGCGGACAGGAATATGAGTTTCAAGCCCTTTCGGCTGCCGAGCGTCGGCAAATTCACACCCTCTTGAGCGACCCCGCCTATGCCGATCTAGAAACCTTCAGCCGTGGCAAAGAACCTGACCGCCGCTTGGTGATTCGTCCGGTATCTTAAGGGGGCTGGAGGGCGCAACAGACTCAGACCGCTTGCCCCTAGCGGCGACTTTAGGGATCCCTGCGAGCTGTGAAGGAGGGTGTGGATGTTAAGGCCCATTCGTCTATCCGATCTGCGGCAGTTGCCCCAGCAAACCCAGGAGTTGGAGTTCAAGCAGTTTTTTCCAGGTTTCGAGAGCCTCACTCCTGTGGAGGGATCCCTTCAGATCAGCCATCGGGGCAATTTTCTCGAGATCAGCGCCGAGGCGCACACGATCGTCACCCTTACTTGTCACCGCTGCCTGCAGCAGTTTAACCACCGGCTGAATCTGGAGTTTGAGGAGATTATCCTGATTCGGGAGCCCGGCCCCGAGCCCCTGCCTCTAGAGCTGGAATTGCGGGATGAGGATCTGCTGGAAAGCTTGCCCCCTACCGGTGAGCTGGATGTCGAAGACTGGATTTACCAGCATTTGCATCTGCAGATGCCCCGCCAGTTCCCCTGCCGCCCCGATTGCGAAGGCATTGTGGTGGAGTCTTCTGGGCCACTGGTAGATCCCCGCTGGGCGGCCCTGGGATCCCTACTCAAAGACTCTCCCTAATTCTGTTCCGCCTCCTTCTGCCTAATGTTAACTCTGCAGGTCCTTTGGCGTTTTGCTCGGCCCCATACCATCTACGGCACCGGTACCAGTGTATTGGGTCTCTACCTGTTGGCGGGGTTCGTTGGGGGTGGATCCCTGCAGCCGGTTCTGTCGGCACTTCCCCACTTGGGCTTGGCTTGGGGGGCTTGTTTGGCAGCCAATGTTTACATCGTCGGCCTCAACCAGCTTACAGATATCGAGATCGACCGCATCAACAAACCCCATCTGCCTTTGGCCGCCGGATCCCTGAGTTGGGGACAGGGGGTGGGCATTGTCTCCGCCTGTGGGGTGGGATCCCTACTGCTGGCCCTGACCGGAATCCCTTACCTGCTGCTGACGGTGCTCCTGAGCAACGGGATCGGCACAGCTTATTCCTTGCCTCCACTGCGGCTGAAGCGTTTTCCGGTGGCAGCCTCGGCCTGCATTTATGGTGTGCGGGGCTTGATCGTCAATTTGGGCCTTTACAGCCATTTCCAGCAGCTGATGCAGGGCAGGGTCGAGCTTTCTGCCCCGATTGGGTTGCTCACCGGGTTTATGTCTATTTTTGGCCTGGTGATCGCCCTCTACAAAGATATTCCCGACATGGAAGGGGATCGCAAGTTTGCCATTGCCACCTTCTCGTTGCGCTTTGGGCAAGAGCGAATCTCAAGGTTTTGTATTGGCATTTTGGCCGGTTGTTACCTGGGGCTAATGGGGTTGGGGAGCTATTTTTTCCCTGTGCAAAACGGGATCCGGCTGCTGGTGGGGCATGGGCTGGGGCTAGGGATCCTTCTGGGCTACGGCATCCGCCTGGATCTCAGCCGCCGCGAGGCAATCGTTGCCTATTACCAATTGATCTGGAAGCTGTTTTACCTGGAGTATCTGCTCTATCCCTGGGCTTTTTTCTGATTTTCCAGGGTGTAGAGATGTGACATCCTCCCGACGCAATGCCTAGCGGGTAGAGCGCGGGCTTCCCAAAATCGCTCTTGAGCATTCCTGCCCCACGCCACTGATCCAGGTCAGCAACCCCCGACAGACCGAGCTGAGACGCTTCCCAAGTATCGTGCACTCTACGAATTGTGGTCTGCAACACCCGGGAATGCACCTTGCCTCAATGCGGGAATTGCTTCGTTATACAGGCCTCTTCAGGGTTCAAGCCCCGACCGCAGAGGACTCTGCTGTGGAGCATCGGGATGAATTCGAATAGATGCGATAGGTGTAGTTCATGGTCAGCGTAGCTGTGTTCTACCGTTCGCCAGACTGAACGGTGAATGGATGTCTCCTGCCCATGTAGGGGAATCGACAAGCGCGGGGAGTCCATGTATCCCGACGCTGACCCTAGGGGGTAGAGGGCGGGACTTATTGTGCTCCGGACGACCCGGAGGGTCACCACTCCCCGTAGCGCAGCGTGCCGCAGGCTTACCCCTCATTGGTTAAGGGGGCGGAGACGTTGTCGGGGTTGGGGAGGCGGTGGAGGGCTGTACACGAATTTCTCCCAGCCAGAGATCGGAGTCGGAGCTTTGGAGGTGCTGCCGCCACGCTTGTGCAGATTGAGGTGGGATCCCTTCCGGGCCAAGGGTCCAACTCCAGCCGATCACCTGCGGCCATTGTTGAGTTTCTAAGCCCTCCAGTACGGTTTCGGATCCCTCGGTGCCGGGGCGGAGTCCCCCCACCAAAATCGGCATCCCGGGGCTCAAGGCAGCTAGGCGACGATACAACTCCTCAAACCCAGAGGGATCCCCACCCAAATGCACCTTCAACCAATCCATGCCTGCAAAGCCAGCCCAGACGGGTACAGCCTCGGGATCATCACCAGCCAGTTCCAAAACCCAGAGCAAGTTCTTTTCCGAGCGCAACGTCTGCATCAGATATCGATAGGCGGCTTGCAACTCGGCTGCCTCCGCATCACCGACGGAGACTGCCAAGATCACGGGGGTAGCAAAACGCTGGATCGCCTCAGCCCAGGAGCGGAGGGTCTCATCCTGTTCGCCAGCGGCCAGAGCCGAGAGGTCGGCCTCATCAAAGCGCAATCGTAGGTAAGGCACCGACCCGCTTTCCCGAATGCGGTTGGCTAAGGGTTGAGGAAAATCCTGGCGGGGATCCCAACGATGCTCCACTTCCACCCAGGCAGGGGGCTGGCCGATGGCCTCTCGATAGGTGTAGAGCTGATCCCAAGTGGGGGATCCGGGCCAGGCGATGGCATGGTAAAGCTTGCCCGTCGGTGGCGGTAGGGGTTTGCCCCGTCGGAAGGGCGCGGAATCTGGTGGAATTGGGGATGTCAGCAGCAGATCCAGCCGTAAGGGCAGCACAGAAGCCAGGTCATTGGCCTCAGGCAAAGAGAAAGGAAGCGTCCAGGAGCGTTCTTCCGATTGACCACGGGTGAGCTGGCTAGCGGTGAAATCAAGGGGTTGGGGGAGGGGATCCAGGGGCAATTCTCCCCAGAGGGCTTGTTGTAGAGAGAGGCGCACCCCTTCGCCGGGATGGATGAGCTGGGTGGTGGTGTCTAACTCAAACCGGCTGCTGAGACGGGTTTGGTTCTCCCCAGGATGGAAGCGCAGGGTGAAACTGAGATCGGCAGGGGTGTAGGTGCCAAGGGCACGGGAAGCAGGGGTGGGGAGCGGGGATCCCGGCTGCCACCGGATGGTGTCACAGTCGGTGCAGGGCAAAATTGCCTGCGGATTGAGGGTAATCGGGGCTTCACGGGCAGACTGCAACTGTTCAGGCGTGACCACAAAACTGGCCCAGAGGTGCTTGGTGCGCGGATCCCGACCGGGTTGAACATCGGAAAACGTTTGTCCGGCGGGGGTTGCTGTGCGCGTGCCCACGGCGGTGCCATCCAAAGGAACCGTCGAGACCGGATTGTCCGAACAGCCGCTCACAAGCCCCATCCCTAGAATGGCTAACCACCCCATTTGGAGCAAGGATGGCGAATTGGCTCGCTGGCGTGGGGATCCCTGCATCCTTATCACCTCACCTCAGTCACATCACCATTGGGGCCACTTAGGCCACAAAGCCCCTTTCCCTCGGCCCGGAGGGGTCTTCATCCATCGTTATGCCCTTCACCCCCACAGGTTGGAATTGATCCCGATCACACTACTGACTTCAGAGTTCGGGGGAAAGGGAGCCAATCTAGCCCTGGGGTACTGCCACCGCTTCCGGGTAAATGGTCAACATACCCTCGTAGAGAATCTGACCGGCCTGTAGCTCCAGCCGATCAATGCGCACCCCCGCATCCAACTGAATGGGGAAATCCGCCAAACCGGGCACCGGGATCTCCTGACCTTCGCTCACCCAAACGGGATTCACCAACCGCAGTTGATTTTGGTTCTGGGCCTGCAACCCCGTCAGCACCGTAACGGGTACCTCCGCTCCCTCTGGGGTGCTCAGGTTGGCCTGAATACGCACCCGCCCTTCTTCCAAAGAGACATTGGGCTGACTGATTAAAAAAGGCACCGATTGATCCCCCAGGGGAAGCTGAACCTGAGCTTGGGCCAGTTGCGACTGAATCAGAGGCGCTTGCAAGGTGTGGTTAAGATCCGCCTCGGTGAGGCGCAAGCTGACATGCACGGGCACCGGGGCCAACAACCGCAGTTGGCTGCGGCCCTGGATCGCCTCGCTCACATTTAGGCGAATATCCTGGCCGCGAATCTGCAGTCGGCTTACCTGAAACCCCTGGTAGCTAAGGTTATCTCCTGCCACTTGGGCTTGGGGGATCTGTCCGCTCAAAATTTGCGAGTCGGAACCGGCGATCTGCACCTGCAGGTTGTCCACATTCTGAACTTCGGAACGAATCCAGGCCGCCACCAAAGGGTTAAGCAGGGATCCGGCAATTTGAGCAAATCCAGGCCAAGTAAAAAACATCGTGGGTAGGCTGATCAGCAGAGCAAACCCCAGCCGATGCCCCGCACACCAGGGTCGAACCTTGAAGGCAGATTGACCCGGATCAGGCCAGTGGCGAGAAGCGTACAGCACGTTAGCACCTCAGAATAGTACAGAATAGACGAAAATCCATGCAGCTTTCTTGTCCCTACAGTAGGACATCCCCTTTCTACCCAACAGTGGGATCCCCCGCATACCCGGAGTTGTCTATCCCTCAGTCCATTGCGCCAAAAGGTAACCCAGTCGCAGATACTGCAGTCGCAGTTGTGGCCAGGGAAAAGGGCGCAAAGGCCGCCGGAATATGGCACTGATCTGGGGTTGCAAGCCCGCCAGCTCCTGAGCCAGAACCTTTCCCGCCCACACCGCCGTAGCAACACCGCTCCCGTGATAGGCTAACCCAACCCACAGGCTGGGATCCGCTGCCGAACGACCGATATGGGGATGCAGCTGGCTGGACAAACAGGCCAAGCCATTCCAGAAATACTCGATTTCCACCTCTTTCCAGGCGGGAAACAAGCGGCGCAGCTGCTGGCTCATGTAGCTCCGCAAGTGTTGCCGCTCCTGCGGGGTATCTCGGGTGCCTCCCCGCCCTCCAAACAACAGGCGCCCGTCCGGCAGCAGCCGATAGTAAAACAGCAACCGTCGTGTGTCGTAGAGGGGGGTGGGATCCCACCACCCCTGGGCCTCTTTTTCCGCTTGGGTCAGGGGGCGTGTCACCAGAATGTTGGAGAGCACCGGCAAGAGGGATCCCTTCAAGCTCGGGTGCAAGGCTTCTGGGGTATAGCCGTTGCTGGCCACGATCACCTGTCGGGCCCGTACCGTTCCCCGGGGGGTTTGCCAGTAGTGCCAGGCACCGATCTTTTCCCAACCCATCACCGGGGTAGCACCATAAAGGTGAGCCCCCCACCGGCGGGCCGATTGGGCCAACCCTTGGGTAAGCTTAAGGGGGTTGAGGCCAAACCCAACTCCAATATTCAGAGCACCGTAATTTTCTTGGCTGTCGAAGCCTCTTTCCCGCAGTTCATCGGCTGTAAAGAGCCGGGCCGGATAGCCCGCTATTTGGGTGTAAAGGTGATGCTCTGCCTGGAGTTCCCGCCAGCGGTGTGGACGATGGGCCACCACAAAACAACCCTGCCCCTGGGGATCCACAGAAAAACCCTCCGCCTCCGCCAGCTCCTGCACCCCTTCTACTGCTTGCCGTTGATTGTGGTAGTAGCGCTCCGTTTCCGCGGGCCCTACCCACTTCACCATCCACCCATGGGGCAGATTGCTCGCCCCTACCCCGCAGAAGCCCCCATTGCGCCCTGAGGCTCCCCACCCTAGGGATCCCGCTTCCAAAACATGGGCCTGAATCTGGTGATCACGGGCTAGGTGCAAAGCCGCCGACAACCCCGTTAATCCACCGCCCAAAATCGCCACGTCACAGGTGAGATCCTGCTGAAGCGGAGGGGGATCCCGCCAACTGAAATCCGTTAGGGTGGTGTCCCAATAGCTGCCAACAGGATAAGCCGGGTCATAGGTACTGAGAGGATAAAGCGCCACCATAAGGGAAGCATTCAGCAGCTTGAACAACCCTTTCCCCAATCATCTCCACTCAGGTGAGCTGCCAACACATGCGCCCGGGAGCTCTACCCAAGTGCGGTCAATGGATTGTATCACTTGCGGCAGCACCGGCCTCTAAATCGGCGGGAGTGTTGTAGTCCAAGAAGATATCCGCGGTGTAAAGCTCCACCTCTTGTACCCGCTTATCCAAGTTCTGAAGCAGCTGCCTTAACCCAAGGGTTTCTTCTTTGAGATGCAGCAATTCTTCCCGCAGGCGCCCGTCGATCAAACTGGGATGGCCGCGTCGTCCGCGGTGCACCGGTACCGTGGCCCAAGCCCGATGGCGTAGGTGGTACTCCAACAAGCTGTGGTAGATCCAAGCTGGACGCGGCTGATCCACTGCCGAGATCCCCAGCACCTGAAAGTCCGCCGGGATCCCCTCCACCCCAACGCGAATAGACCCGCTCTTACCCGCCTCTGGCTTGGGGTTAATCAGCACCTGTGCCCCTGCCAAGTGAGGTTCAGCCGCCGCCGCGTTATGGGATCCCAGCACCACCCACGGCTGAAAACCCGCCTGTCGCCACTGAGAAACTTGATAGGACAGCAGCGTCTGGCCCTCTTTCCAAGGCAGGAGGGCCTTGGGTTCCCCCATGCGAGTGGAAAACCCAGCCGCCAAGATCAGAGCATGCACATTGAGTTCATTTACCAAGCAGCTTCACCAGGACAATGCCAAATAGATAGAGGAATGTAACAGCCCCAGCCAGGAGGCTCTGGGTGAGGGGATCCGTCGAGGGGGTCAGGATGGCCCCGGCCACCACCGAACCCAAAACGACGTATCGCCAGCCCTTAAACATCTGCTCAGCACTGACCAATCCCAGCCCCCCCAGCAGAGCTTGGAGAATCGGCACTTGAAAAGCCACCCCCGTGCTAAACAACAACAGCAACACGAACTCGAAGTAGCGGTCAATCGACCAAGCCTGATCCACCACCCCTTCGCCATAACGGATGAAGAAATTCAAGGCCGCCGGAATTAGCAGGTAGTAGGCGAAGACCAACCCAGCCACAAACAAGAGGCTCGAGCCAAGGACCACCGGCCCCAGCAATTTGCGCTCTTTCACGCTCAACCCCGGCAAAACAAAGCGAGCGATCTGGTAGAGCAAAAAGGGCGTAGCCAACACCAGGCCGGAATAGGCCGCCACCTTCATCGACACGAAGAAATACTCTCCGGGGGCCAGTTGCAAGAAGGTCACCCCCTGGGCGGGCACTTCCAGCAGCGCAACAATGCGGTTTACCACCACAAAGCAGGCGACAATGCACACCACCACCGCAATCACGCTGGCAAATAGGCGGCTACGCAGCTCGTCCAAATGCTCCATCAAGGTCATCTCGACCTCGTAAGGAAACTCCGGATCGGGCTCTGGCTTGGGCTCAGGGGCGGCTGTTTTGGAGGCTTGCTCTAGGGATTCCGTCTCAGAGGCGAGGGTCATGGGCCAAGGTGTGACGAAATGTTCTCCGATATCTTAGCGCTGCCGCGCCGCAAGAGCGTTGACCTCTCGGGTCGCCCGTAGGGCAAAAGCGCTGCCGCGCCGCAAGAGCGTTGACCCCTCGGGTCGCCCGTAGGGCAAAAGCCCTCAGCCGAGCGTCTGTGTCAGATAGGCTTGGAGGGATCCCAGCGGCCTTAGGACGAGAAAAGTTAATCGATTGTTAACATTTTTGTCGTAGGCCCTCAACATCGCCGGGATCGATGCGGTAAATTGGTGCAGCAAGCCCCCGCGAAGGGGATTTTTTGTGCCGTCTACGGACTGGAGAAGCTCTTGGCAAACGTTGTGGTTGTCGGTGCCCAGTGGGGCGACGAAGGGAAAGGCAAGATCACCGATCTCCTTAGTGAAAAAGCGCATGTGGTCGTCCGCTACCAAGGGGGGGTGAATGCAGGACATACCTTGGTGGTGGCGGGTCAAACCTTCAAGCTGCACCTGATCCCTTCTGGCATCCTCTACCCTGACAAACGCTGCATCATCGCCAGTGGCACCGTTATCGATCCGGAGATACTGCTCGCGGAGATCGACCAGCTGCATCAATTTGGCATTTCCACCGATAACCTGTTCATCGCCGAAACCGCCCACGTTACCCTGCCCTACCATCGCGTCATCGACCTGGCAGAAGAAGAACGGCGCGGCATTTACAAACTCGGTACCACCGGACGGGGGATCGGCCCTACCTATGCCGACAAATCGGAACGCATGGGCATTCGCGTCGTGGACTTGATGTACCCCGACCAGTTGCGGGAACGCCTCAGTTGGGCCATTCCCTACAAAAACGTCTTACTGGAGAAAATCTACAACCTGCCGCCGCTGGAGCCCGAGCCGATTATCGAGCAATACCTGGCCTATGCCGAACGGCTGCGCCCCTATGTCACCGATGCGGCCCTGCTCCTAACAGAGGCCATTCAAGAGCGGGAAAACATTTTGTTTGAAGGGGCGCAAGGGACGCTGTTGGATCTGGACTATGGCACCTACCCCTACGTCACCTCTTCCCACCCAATTGCCGGCGGAGCTTGTATCGGCGCTGGAATTGGCCCAACCAACATCGACCGGGTGATCGGGGTGGCCAAAGCCTATACCACCCGTGTGGGAGAAGGCCCCTTCCCCACCGAGTTGAAAGACGAAACCGGGGCTTATTTGGGGGCAACCGGCGCAGAATTTGGTACCACCACCGGGCGGCAACGGCGTTGTGGCTGGTTTGATGGGGTGATCGGTCGCTACGCGGTGCGGGTGAATGGCTTAGATTGTTTGGCAATCACCAAGTTGGATGTGTTGGATGGCTTGGATCAGATCAAGGTATGCGTGGCCTACAAGTGCCAGGGCCAAGAAATTCGTCACTTTCCCAGCGATGCTCGTATCTTCGCCCAGTGCCAACCCATCTATGAAACGTTACCGGGCTGGAAATGTTCAACAAAAGGGTGCCGCTCCATCGAAGACCTGCCCCCTGAGGCCCATGACTATCTGAAGTTCTTGGCTCAGCTCATGCAGGTGCCCATTGCCATCGTCTCTTTGGGGGCTAGCCGTGACCAGACGATCATCGTGGAAGATCCGATCCACGGCCCCAAGCGTGCCCTTTTGTACCCAAACGGTGGCAAGCGGGTTCACGCCCTCATGCCCGATTGAAACGCTGCCTTGAACCCATTTGAGGTTTCTGGAAAGGATCCCTGACGAAAGGACCTTGGAAGGCTTTTAGTATAAAAAGCTCGAATCGGCTAACCAGAGGTAAAACTCGCGCCGTGGGAGAAGCCCGCGTCGTATGCTTGCATCGGCGTCGGGAGTACGTCACTATGTCGCTATACCTGAAAGAATGTAGATCATGTAGTAGTTCACACACCAAGCCACAGGCATGAACGACAGCATCCCATCGGCTGATCCAGAGCAGGAGTTGGCCCTGCGGCGGGAGGAACTGGCAGCCTTGCAGGCGGATCTGTCGGAACAAGAGTTGGCCTTTGTCAGTCTGCAGGGAGAGTTGCGAGCCTTTGAACAACGTTATCAGCGGGTGGTACTCAGCCGACGGCAGGAGTTACAGCGCATCGAAGAACAAATTCAGCAGTACACCCTGGCCTTAGAGGCGATGAACTCATTTCGCCCCTCCGCCAACCTGAAGCAACTGTACCGAGAAGTCGCCAAACGCATTCACCCCGATCTGGCTACAGACGCTGTGGAGCATGACCGTCGGCAGGAACTGATGGCTGCAGCCAACCAAGCCTATGCCAATGGTGACGAAGCGGGGCTACGGCAAATTTTGCTTGCTTGGGAACAGAGTCCAGAGTCGGTGCGTGGGGAAGGGACAGAAGCGGATTTGGAACGGCTCACCCGCAAAATTCGGCAAATTCGCCGCCGCATTCAGGTTTTACAGGAGGAAACCTCAACACTACAGCATTCCGATCTCTACCAACTGATGGATAAAGCCCAGGTGGCCCAAGCGCATGGACGGGATCTGCTGCTGGAGCTAGCGGCTTTGGTGGAAGACGAAATTTTGATCGCCTTACAGCGGCTGGCGCAACTGCGGGTTCACTTGAAACAATAGTGATAATGAATGCTCCTGATGTAAGTAATAGAGAGGTGGCATGACCAGCACCGATGAACGTCTGGAGCGACTGGAGAACTCCCTAGCAAACGTGCTTGAGGAAGTCAAAGCGACCCGGCAGGAACTTAAGGAGGAAGTGAAACGCTGGGATGAGCGGTTTTTCAAGTTTGCTGAGGATACTGCCAATCGCGCCAACACCCTGATTGCCAGTGCTGCCATCGCCGTTATCGCAGGGACTTTACTTCTGATCCTCCGAGAGGGATCCCAGTAACCCATGCAGCCATTCAGAAGCCCTTTAGGAGCAATAATGCCGTAGCTGGGCCAGTTCGGTCTCGTTCAGGTCTTGCCATTCACCGGGTGTGAGGCCCGTTAGAGAGAGTGGCCCCAATCCAACCCGAACCAATCTCAAGGTTGGGATCCCAACGGCAGCGGTCATGCGACGCACCTGACGATTGCGACCTTCCCGCAGGGTGAGTTCTAGCCAGGTGGTGGGGATGGAGCGGCGAAAGCGAATGGGTGGATCCCGCGGGGGGAGATCCGGTTCTGCAGGGAGAACGTGAGCTTGGGCGGGGCGGGTTTTCTGACCCTGGATCCTCACCCCCTTTTGCAGTTGTTCTAGGGCTTGTGGGGTCGGGATCCCTTCCACTTGAACCCAATAGGTGCGGGTATGGCCAAATTTGGGGTCGATCAGACGGGCATTGAGGACGCCATCATCTGTGAGTAGGAGCAAACCCTCACTATCCCGATCCAGTCGCCCCACCGGATATACCTCCGGCACCTCGATAAAAGATTTGAGGGTCAGCCGCCCCTCCGGATCGGTGAACTGAGTGAGCACGCCGTAGGGCTTGTAAAACTTGAGATAGCGCATGATGCCCGGGAACGGATCCAATCTTTAAGAGTTGGCAGAGGGGCTTCAACGGTAAGATCAGGTCTCAAGGAACAATGTTCCTTCCCTCCGGGGACAGCGATTGGCCATTGATGGATCCCACCTCATGACGATAGACAACAATTTACTCTGGGTTTTGATCGGCACGGCGGGGATCTCCCTCCTGACGCTGGTCTATGTATTGGTGGACGAGGGCAACAAA
>JAUQVK010000016.1:0-44322 GCA_039794845.1 Thermostichus sp. DRC_bins_24 | reverse complement strand
TTACACCTATCTGCTGGGTGGATTACGCTTTAACAAAGAGCTGATGCGGCAGCTGTTGCGGGAGGATGTGATGCGGGAGTCGGTGACCTATCAGGCATTGGTGGCCGAAAGTGAGCAACGAGGGCTCACCCAAGGGATCCAACAAGAAGCCGCTCATCTCACGCTCCGGCAACTCAGGCAAAAAGTGGGATCCCTGCCTGTTGAATTAGAAACTCAAATTCGCTCGTTGCCGGTGGAACGTCTGGAAGAGTTGGGCCTAGCTTTGCTAGAGTTTGAGACCTTGGCCGACCTCACCTCCTGGCTGGAGGGAGTCCCCTAGACGGCTCTCCTTCAAAGTAAGCCTTGATACAGCACGTCAGTAGAGGCAAAAGAATTCGCTAGCAGAATAATCGGCGGGGAACCGATTTGAGCCAGGGTTGTCGTTCACGCCAAACCCGTCTGCTCCCACACACTCAGCAACTCCGGGATCCGAACCCAGGCATCTTCTCGATCCAAATCTGGCCTAGCCAAGAGAGACACTAGGGCTGGATCGCAAACTGGGGCCACCAAGGGGAAATATCTCAGTTGCGCCACCTGGGCAATCGTCCAAAAATAGGGCAACACGGCATTGCTCGGGAAAATCTCGATCACCGTCGTCTGGGGCTGACAAAACGCAATATTGGTCAGTCCTGCCCCATGGATGCCGATCACCGCTTCCGCTCCCTGCATAAGGGCAATTTGCTCTGGCAACGAGAGGGTCTCCATTTGTACAGGCACAAACCCCAAGGGCTGCAAACAGGCCAGCACCTCCGCTTCATTCACCACCCGCCGCCATCGGGCCTTGCTGCGACTGATGTAAATGCGACGGGATCCCAGCCCTGAGGCTGACCGGCTGCCCTGGGCCAACTGCCGCAAAACCCTCAACCCTCTAGGCGTCAAACACCCTACCGGCCCAGCTGCGGAAGGAACGATCAGGGTTTGAGCTTGCACATGGGAGCTTCCCAATTGCTCAAAACTGAGAATGCGCTCTGGTAGGATCCCCAGCATGGCCAGGGTTTGCACCTGAAAGGCTTTGCCCTGATACCCCTGGATCAAAATCGGAGTGTGTTCCCTCAGAGCCCCGGCCCGGTGCAACAGATCCAAGGCGGGCAAAATATCGATCATCCAATGGAAATAATTGACCGCTCCCAAAGGCAGCAGGGCGACTTTCCCCTCCAAGGGTTGCGGCGGCGGCAAATGGGGCAACCCCAAAATGGGATGGTGTTGCAGGTGATCCGACCCATAGTCCCAGTCGAGAAACTCCGGCGGCGGTAACCCCAAGGACAAATCCGTCAGCAACTCCCCCTTCCGAGTGATCAGGGCACTGGCAAAGCTGGCGTACAGATCACGGGGATAATGGCCCACATGCACAGATCCCCAGGGAATTTCCACAACAAAGGTCTCGGGCAAAGGGATCCGCTGCGGGCGTAGTTTTTGAACGACGCTCGGATCGGAGGAAGGGGGGGACTGCAAATGCAAGCTGTCGGCTGCGTCTAAGCGGCGATACAGCCCTTCCCCCGTTGCCTGATGCCACTGCCAGGTGGTTAGGTAACCTTGAATCGGTACAGGCCAGGGATCCGGTTGCTCCCCATGAGATAAGGTATCTCCCTGAGGAGCGGGGGCTTTTTCGGAGCTAGGGATCAGGCGTTGTCGCCAAGCCGAGTAGATCTCCGACCACAGCTCGTGGCGGCGGGATCCGGGGTCAGCCCCTGTCAACTCGAGCTTCAGTAGCGAGAGCAGAGCGCCCTGCAAAGGATCCATCTCCTGCTCTCGATCCGCAGCGGCGGCCCCCCAAGCCCTTAACCACTCTTGTTCTGCCCCCACCGCCTGCCCCAGCATTTCCAGCGCGGCATCGGGTCGTTCCAGACGGATCAGTGCCTCCACCCAATAGCTGTACAGCCCCTTGGCCAAGGGATCCCGCGCCGCCGCAGCCTGAAAACACGCGATCGCCTGTTGGGGATCCCGCAAATCCAGCCACACCACCCCCAATTGCACCCAGGGCTCAGCCCTATCTGGCTGAAGGTGTGCCGCCCGTTGCAAAGGCTCGATCGCCTCCTTCAGTTGGCCCAGCTTGATCAGAGCCAACCCCCACTGCAAAAAAACCTCCGCTGCTGTCGGATCCCGGTGACAAGCCTGCTCAAACCAAAAGGACGCCTCCTGCCAAAGCCGACATCGCCCCTGCAGTAAACCGATGCGGTGAGCGGCCAAAACCTGCCAAGAAGAAAGCTCCGGGACGGGGAAAGCCTCCCCCAACTCCCAAAGCTGCCGATACAAAGCCGCCGCCTGCGGCCAATGGCCTCTTTCCCACAAATCCTCTCCCATCTCCTGTAGCACCTTGGCCAAACGCCGGGCGGCCTCGGGTTCAGCCCCCCCAAGCGACACGCCTTCCTGCCAAGTGAGCTGGGCTTCCAGTTCCTGACCGAGAATCCAATAGACGGATCCCAGACACCAGTAGAGATCTTCATCCTCAATACCGGACTGAATCCGTTCTTGCAGGCGGATAGCAACTTCGGTGTAGTGTCCCTGTTGCCAATCCTTCCAAAGCAAGAAGGAACGGAGCAGGGAGGAAAAGGGCGGAGGATCCATGTCTTGTGGATGAGAAACAGTGTTACAAACTGCAACAACCCTCCCACGCCGGGTACAACACCCTAGTATTCTAGGCTTGGCTTCCTTCAGGGATCTGGCATCAACGCTTCCCAAGGAGGGGGGTTCACCCAATCGCGGGAGAGCCTCCTCTCAGCTGGCAATTCCATGACACCGTCCTCGGCTTTTCTTAGCCATTTTTTCGATCAAAACGGAGTTTAAGAGATCGATGGGTATCAACGCATCAGGTGGCACAGTCGTCTCCCGCCCCCGTCTTTACCAAACCGTGCCCGTATCGACCATCTCCCAGGCGGAACAGCAGGATCGCTATCTAGGGCGCGCCGAATTGGATCGTCTCGACGATTTTTTCTCCAACGGCTTGAAGCGGCTGGAGATCGCCCAGGTGATCGCGGCCAACTCCGAAATCATCGTCAGTCGTGCCGCCAACCGCATCTTCACGGGAGGCTCGCCGATGGCCTATTTGGAGCGGCCAGAAGTCGTCGAAGATGTGAAAGAAGGCTTTAAGCTCGGCACTGCCTTCTACGTCGAGTCCACCGGTGGCTTTGTCGAGGCCATTCGCAACGTTTTCAGTGCCAGTGGCGTCGAGATTCCCCCCAATTTCCGCCCGATCAACGTCTCTCGCTACGGCGCTTCCAACATGCGCAAATCCTTGCGGGATATGAGCTGGTTCCTGCGCTATACCACCTACGCCTTGGTGGCCGGGGATCCCAGTATCATCAGTGTCAACACGCGCGGCCTGCGGGAGATCATTGAAAACGCCTGCTCGGCAGAGGCCACCATCGTCGCCATTCAAGAGATGAAACGGGCCGCCGCCGGCTATTTCCGCAAAGATGCCGAAGCCATCGCCATCATCAACCAGTATTTCGATGTTCTGCTGAGCGAGTTTATTGCCCCCACCCCTTCCGACAAACTGCGGCAACGCAATGCCAGCACTGCCGACGGCACTAGCCTGCAGGGGTTACAGCTGCCCCAGATCTACAATGCCGCTGCCGAGAAAGTGCCCGTTTTCGCCATGAAGCCCGGCCTTTCCAACTCCGAAAAAGAAGATGTGCTCAAAGCGGCCTACCGTCAGGTCTTCGAGCGGGATATCCGTCGTGCCTACGGCCTGAAGGTTTCCGACCTGGAATCGAAGGTGAAAAACGGTGAGATCTCCATGAAGGAGTTCATCCGTCGCCTGGGCAAATCGGAACTCTATCGCAAGCAATTCTACGAACCCTTCATCAACAGCCGCGTCGTCGAGTTAGCCTTCCGCCATTTCTTGGGGCGGGCTCCCGAAACCCGTGAGGAGGTGCAGACCTACTTCTCGATTGTTTCGGCTAAGGGCTTGGCGGGGTTGGTGGACGCCTTGGTGGATAGCCGCGAATACGGCGACTACTTCGGTGAAGAAACCGTGCCCTACCTACGTAAGCTGGGGGTAGAAGCCCAAACCAGCGCCAACTGGGGAGCCAAGTTCGACCTTTACAACTACGCTGCCCCTCGGCGCAAAGTGCCCCAGTTTATCACCCTGTTTGCCCGCTACGATCGGCCGCTGCCGGATCAGCACGTCTATGGCTCTGGCAACGATCCGCTGGAAATCCAGTTTGGTGCCATCTTCCCGAAGGAGACCCAATCTCCCAGTGCCCGGCCGGCCCTATTCAACAAAGACGTCAAGCGTATCTTGATCCGACGCGGCTTTGCCCTGACCAACGAGCGCACCACCCCCAACACTGCCCCGATTCCCAGCAGCTTGGGGGCCAAGATCTTCAAGCTCACCCAAACTCCGAACATCCGCAGCAGCAAAATTGGGGCTCGCTCAGGTGCCACCGGCAGCGAGGGATCCACCCAAGCGGTGATCCGGGCCTGTTACCAACAGGTGTATGGCTACGTGCCCTACGAGGGCCAACGCCTCACCCGCTGGGAGATCAAACTGGAATCCGGCGAGATCACCGTCAAGGAGTTCGTCCGCCAGCTGGCCAAATCGGATCTGTTCCGCAACAAATACTGGTCTAGCCTCTACGTGTGCAAGGCGATCGAGTTTATTCACCGCAAGCTGCTCGGACGGCCTACCTACGGGCGGCAGGAGATGAACCCCCTCTTTGACATCGCCTCTAAGAAAGGGTTCTACGCGGTGGTAGACGCGATCCTTGACAGCGAAGAATACCGGCAGGCTTTCGGAGAAGACACCGTGCCCTACGAGCGCTACCTCACCCCCGGTGGCCTTTCTCTGCGGCGCATGCGCCCCGGCTCTAGCGATATGGCGGCCATGAAGCCCATCCGCACCGACGAGGAGATCCCGCTGTTTGTCAAGCTGGGGCAACCGCAGGATATGCCCTCCGGCGAGCTGGAGATTCAACGGCGTGCCCAGCAAGGGGTGCCCAAGGTGCGCCAGGAGATCCCGATCTTCAAGCTCACCAGCCTTGCCAACAAAGCTGAGGTGAACAACCTGATCCGCGCCGCCTATCGGCAGGTGTTCGAGCGGGATATGGATATCTACAGCGTGGGTTCCGAGCTAAGTGTTGCCGAGTCGAAGTTGCGCAACGGCGAGATCACCGTCAAAGAATTCATCGAGGCGCTGGGGTGCTCGGAATTGTACCGCTCAGAGTTCTATGCTCCTTACCCGAACACGAAGGTGATTGAGTTGGGTACCAAGCACTTCTTGGGACGGGCTCCTTTGAACCAGCAGGAGATCCGCAAGTACAACCAAATCTTGGCGACGCAGGGGGTCAAAGCCTTTGTGCGCGCCCTGCTGAACACCCAAGAGTATCGGGATACCTTCAACGAGGATGTGGTGCCCTATCGCCGCTTCCCCACCTTGCCTGCGGCCAACTTCCCCAACACGCAGGACTTGTACGGTCGCCTGACCAAGCAGAACAAGGAATTGGTGGTGCCCAGCTTCAGCCCAGTGGGCAACGATCGCAGCTAGGCCCTTAACCCCTCATTCCGTTCATTCCCATTTCCATTCACCTACGCCCCCGAGTTCTGTCTGGAATTCGGGGGCTTTTCTCAAGTGGAGGGATCCCGGGCTTTAACTCCACAAGGGTAGGGGAGATTGAGCCTCGTAGCCCAGATGCCGCAACGCTGCCGGGGTGATCACCCGGCCACGGGCGGTGCGTTGTAAATAGCCGATTTGTAGCAGGTAGGGCTCGTACACCTCCTCAATGGTCTGGGGATCCTCACCCGTGACCGCCGCCATCGTATCTAACCCCACAGGCCCACCCCCAAACTGCTCCACCAGCATGGTTAACAACTTACGATCCGTCCAATCCAACCCCATCGGATCCACATGAAACAGTTCCAGGGCGGCGGCAGCGACCTCCCGGCTGATGTGGCCATCGCCCCGCACCTGGGCATAGTCCCGTACCCGTTTGAACAGGCGATTGGCAATGCGCGGTGTGCCGCGGGAGCGTTGGGCAATCTCCATTGCCCCTTCTGCGTCGATAGAGGTGTTGAGGAGGCGGGCCGTGCGCAGAACGATTTGAACCAACTCGTGAGGCTCGTAAAAGCGCAGACGTTGCACCTGGCCAAAGCGATCCCGCAGCGGAGAGGTAAGGGCACCCACGCGGGTGGTGGCCCCCACCAAGGTGAAGCGCTCCAAGCTCAAAGAGGTCATGCGGGCAGAACGGCCCTTGCCAATGGTGATATCGAGGCGAAAATCCTCCATGGCCGGATAGAGTAACTCTTCGGTCACCTTGGGCAGACGGTGAATTTCGTCGATAAAGAGCACATCCCCCCGCTTCAGGCGCACCAGGTACCCGGCAATGTCGCGGGGGCTTTCCAGGGCCGGGGCGGTGGTCATGTAAAACCGGGATCCCATCTCAGCAGCCAAAGCAGCAGCCACGGTGGTTTTGCCCAAGCCGGGGGGGCCATAAAACAGCATGTGATCCAACGGTTCTTGGCGGGAACGGGCCGCGGCAATGACGATGGCCAGCACCTCCTTCAGCTCGGTTTGTCCGATGTATTCGCCGAGGGTGCGGGGGCGCAGAGATTCTTCTTGCCCTTCAGCAGGGTTGGCCTGGGGTTTGAGCAGATCGTCCGGGGGCTCTCTTGAGGGGGTAGCTGCCAAATCCAGGCCTATACCGGGGGAACCGGGGGATCCCACGAGATCCTGGGGTTGGGTCTTTACCTCTTTTTTTCCGCCAGGTACTTTTTGCTTCCCCCGCGGAGAATCATCTGCATTCTGGCCAGCACTTTGAGAAGAAATGATTGCCATCGTCCTTTCACCAACCCAACCTGCTGCTGTCCCACTCCCTAAGGCGGTTGCCACACTTTAACTTGAACCTTGACGGATGGCGTAAGTCGGCAGAAAGTGAGGGTCTATAGACTCTATAGACTATAGAGACTATAGAGCAGAGTCAGGTGAGACATCCCACTCTCCCCTTGACCACATGAGTGACACAGCCAATTACGACGAAGCCTGGAAAGAAGCCCTAGACCTCTATTTTCGTCCCCTCCTCTCCTTACTTCTTTCCTGCCGCCCATGCTCGAATTGACTGGCAGCAACCCATTCAATTTCTGGACAAAGAGTTTCAACAGCTTATCCCTGCTGCCCAGCTCGGCCAACGCACTGTCGATAAATTGGCGCAGGTGTCGCTTTTGTCCGGGAACCCCACCTTAGTGCTCATTCACATCGAAGTCCAGAGCCAAGAAGATGCCAGCTTTGCCGAGCGTATGTTTGTCTATCACTACCGCATCTCCGACCGGTATCGACAGCCGGTCATCAGTCTGGCGATTTTGGGGGATGAAAATCGTCATTGGCGGCCTGAGGTCTTTGCGTATGAACTGGCGGGATCCCGATTGCTGTTGCGCTTTCCCAGTGTGAAGTTGCTGGATTATGAAGGAAGGGATTTGGAGGAGAGTGGTGAGCCGATGGCCCTGTTGGTGCTGGCCCACCTCTGGTCTTGCAGGGTGATGAATGGTCAGGATGGCTCGCTGGCCAAGGGACTGGAGATGTTCTGATTTTTGTCGTTCAACCGCAAGAGGGCCGGCTCCCTGAGGCGGTGGAGGGAGCGGTTAAATTTCCTGAGTGCTTCTGACTCGGGCCGCTTGAACCCCTCGCAACCCTTAGGGATCCCTCATGAAATGGGGCATCGGCTGGAAACGGGGAATAGCTCTGCTGCTGGTGTTGATACGCCTGGCTTTGCCCCTGCTCATTTATGACTGTGGGGGAAGTGGAGTCAGCAATGGCTCAAGCCTTCCTCATCTTTCTGGCAGGGGCTACAACCTACACAACTGCGCAAGTCAACGCAACCAGAGGGCAAGAAGAAGGCCGAGAGGTTACGAACCCAGCGAAGGAGCTGGTGGACTCTTACTGCTACAGCCCTTTACGCCCGGGGCACGCTGGGGTATTTGCCCACCATAAGGCGCCGCCAGTCACGTGTAACAACTGTGGAAGTTGAGATCCACTCTGTTGAGATCCACGCTAATGAGAAATGAGATCCACTCTAAGGATAGCCCTCCGGGCCCTGCGAAAGCGGGAGCAGGAGGCACAAGCACTGCTGTAGAAAACCCGCGCAAGGGCTGTAAGCTTGCTTTGCTGTCTAGAGTACGTCACCCAAAACTGATGATCAAAAACGGTTCTTGAAACTTAGCCCCAGCCACCTGTCGGCCTGCCAAACTGGGGGGCAGGAACAAATTGCGCCGTTGATCTCCGGCGGTGATCGTCAACTCTGGCCCCGACTGGCTGAGCTCGATTTGCGCCTTGCTAAAGCCGGGAATAAACAGCTTGACGGTACGGGATCCCTCGTCGATGGCCAAGGGCGGGGGCACATCCGGTACGGTGAACACACTTCCCACTGCGGCTTCCAAAGCAGACCAATCGGATCCCTGGCGAAGAGGTAAGGAGCGCACCGTCAAGGGAGCAAACTCTGCCGTAGGCACCGGCTCCGAACCGATGGGTGTCACCCAGAGGCCACCCACCGTCAGCCCCACCATCTGAGCGCTCCCCCAGAGGTAACGGGCCGTTTGGATCGCCACCGGATCGAGGGTGGTGACCAGATGGGCAAGAACCCGGCGTGGATCGGCAATTGCCTGTCGTCCCTGCTCCAAAATGTTGGTCATGCCCCCCATCCGATCCGGCAGATCCTCCAGGGAGGAAAACTCCACATTGCTCACCGAACGCAACAATGGCTCGGCAAACGGTCGCAGGGTTTTCGCCAGATCGGATCCCAGAAAAGCTTTGGAGGCCCGTCGCCAGTACCAACTGGCCACCTCAGGGATCCCAAATGCCCGCAATGTGGTGAGATCTCCCGGCCCATCGTAGAGAATGCAGTCGTACTGGCCGCTGGTATCGTAACGACGCAGAGCCTCCAGAGCAAGGGCTTGATCCATCCCCGGCAACACCCCCAGCTCCTGTCCGTAGATCTCCCGAAAAAAGGGGGTGCGCACATACTGGGCTTCCAGTTCCTTGGCTGCCGTCCAGTTTTGCTCCAGAAGCTGGGTGGTTCGCAGCTGCACCACGCTCAAATTGGCTGCAATCGTCAGAGGCTCACCCGAAAGTGGGATCCCACCCAAGAGCATTTCCAGCCCAGGCCCCGCTTGGTGCCCCACCAAGAGTACTCGTCGCCCCTGCTGGGCAGCAGCGCGCGCCGCCGCCACCGCCACTGTGCTCCGACCCGTGCCCCCCTTGCCCAAAAAGGTGAGAATTTGGCTCACTCTGCCCCCTCCCGACTCCGCTCTCCACCACTTCCATAGATCTCGATGTGCAGAGATTGCCCTGCCAGCTGAGCCGCGGCCATCATCACTTGCCGGATCGCCTGCATGGTGCGCCCCCCTCGCCCGAACACCCGTCCGCGATCTTTCGGGTCAAAGGCCAGCCGCAGCCATACTTTTTGCCCAGCACAGGTGGTTTCCAGATCCATCCGCAGCTCGGCGGGGCTAATCAGCGGCTCGATCAACAGGTGGGCAAGAGCTCTATAATCTGGCATGGGAGAAAAAAACGGTTACGGCTAGATCTAGCCGAAAGCGTAGCCGAATAGGACGTTACGCCTCAGCCGCTTCCTCAACTTTAGGCTCTTCTGAAGTTTCTTCTGCTGCAGATTGAACCGTTTCAGGCTCAGGGAGAGCAGCTTCTGCGGCAGCAGGCTCGTCAGAGGTAGCGTCGGTCGCTTCCGTGAGAACAGCAGGTTCAGAATCTTCAGCAGTTTCAGCAGCATCCACAGCAAGTTCTTCAGTTGTTGCTTCAGAGATCCCGGCTTCGGGTTTGGCAATGGCCGGGATCCGAATCGAGGCAACAACCCCGCCTTCCCCTGCCTTCATCATTTCGTAAATGCCTGCCTTTTTGAGGATTGCCTGTAGGGTTTCGGTGGGCTGGGCACCACAACGCAGCCATTTCAACAGGCCACCCGTCTCCAAGACGGTTTCTTTGGTGCGAGGGTTGTAGTAGCCCAACTCCTCCAGTGGACGGGCTTCACGGCGAGTTTTGCTTTCAATAGCGATGATGCGATAGCTGGGTTGCCGCTTTTTTCCGTAGCGCTTGAGCCGCAATTTAACCATGGTGGTGTCTGCTCCTTAGGGGTGCTCCGCAAGCTGTGTCGAAAGAAGAGGTTTGGCGTGCCGTCAAGTAAACACAGGCTCTCTATTCTAAGCGATTTTTCCCTCGGCTGAAAAATGCCCGATGTAACTCTAAGTTAAGTGGCGAGCTTCATGGCACAGTAGAGGGGAAAGTACACTCAGCTATAGCCATCATGGTTAACTACGCCGATCTCACAGATGAGCAGCGCCAGCTTTACCTTAAGGCCCTAATTGCGGTGGCCAAGGTGGATGGCGAATTGGACGAAGAGGAGACCACCTTTTTTCGGCAGCTGGCAGAAGGAGTAGGGGTAGAGACCCAACTGATTCAAACTTATTTGGATGGAACGGGGGCAGCTTTGGATGTGACCGAGATCCCGGCCATGCGTAACCCGGCGGGGGCCCTCATTTTGCGGGATCTGGCGGCGATGGCGGTGGTGAATAGCGAGTTGGTGGAAAAAGAGGAGGCCTTAATTTTCGAGGTTGGCAAAGCAATGCAGTTTAGCGTAGAGGAGGTGAACGAGTTTCTCGACTGGGCTTTTATGGGACTGCAGTGGCAACTGAAAAGTGCGGCCTTGCTGGAGCGCTACGCCTGAAGAAGCCAAGGCCCTTTGCGCCGGCACGCCCAGTATGCCTTTGCAGTGAGGAGAATTACCGGCTTGGCTCTCCTGACTTGACACTACAGTCACTCCACACAAGAGCGATACACTTTCTGGCTCCCCTCTACCAAAGCAGGAGAGGGGCTACGCCCGGTGCCACACTGCGCGAAGGGGGTGAAGGCAGGTGTTGCACACTCAATTCAGCACACTCATCAGCACACTCAATTCGAAGGATACAGCCCTTGCGCGGGTTTTCTACGGCAGGGCTTGTGCTTCCTTTTCTCGCTCTGCGAGGTGCGGAGCACCATCCCTGGGGGGCGGATCTCAACTTCCACAGTTGTTACACGTGACTAGCAGACACGCCAGTGTGCCCTGGGCATAAAGGGCTGTAATGATAACAAGAGGATAAAAAAATGCTGGCCAAACGGATTATCCCCTGTCTGGATGTGGCGGCAGGGCGGGTGGTGAAAGGGATCCAATTTGTGCAACTGCGGGATGCCGGGGATCCGGTGGAGCTGGCCCAAGCCTACGACCAAGCGGGGGCAGATGAGCTGGTGTTTTTGGACATCACCGCCACCCACGAAGAACGGGCGATTTTGCTAGAGGTGGTGCAGCGTACGGCAGAGCAGGTGTTCATTCCCCTCACGGTCGGGGGCGGGATCCGCGATCTTGAGGGCATTCGACAACTGTTGCGGGCGGGGGCCGACAAGGTCAGCCTCAATTCAGCTGCCGTCAAGGATCCCGATTTGGTGACTCAGGCTAGCCGTTGGTTTGGATCCCAGTGTATTGTGGTGGCCATCGATGCCCGGGCCAAACAAGAAGGATCCGGCTGGGAGGTGTATGTGCGCGGGGGACGACAGCCGACCGGGTTGGATGCGATCGAATGGGCCAAGCAGATGGCTGAACGGGGGGCTGGGGAGATTTTGCTCACCAGTATGGATGCAGATGGCACACAAGCGGGCTACGACTTGGATTTGACCCGCCAGGTGGCGGATGTGGTGCCGGTGCCGGTGATCGCTTCGGGGGGGGCAGGGGAGTGTGCCCACATTCGGCAAGCTTTGCAGGAAGGGGGGGCAGAAGCGGCGCTTTTGGCTTCTCTGTTGCACTATGGTCAGCTGACGATTCCCCAGATCAAGGCGGATTTGGCTGAGCATGGGATTTTGGTGCGTCGCTGAGGAGTGGCTTTATGAATGAGCTAGCCGATCTCTTGTCCCGCGTTGCCCGCCTATCGGAAGCAGCAGGACAGGCCATTTTGCAGATCTACCGACAAGAGCAGGTACACGTGAGCGCCAAGGCGGATCATTCGCCCCTCACCGAGGCAGATTTGACCTCTCACCACCTGATTGTGGGCGGGCTGAGGGAACTCACTCCAGGGATCCCGGTGCTGTCCGAAGAATCGGGGCAGATCCCCTACTCTGAGCGGCAGGATTGGCAACGGTTTTGGCTGGTGGATCCCTTGGATGGCACCAAGGAGTTTATCCAGCGCAATGGCCAGTTCACCGTAAATATTGCCCTTATCGAAGCAGGGATCCCGATTTTGGGGGTGGTACACGCCCCGGTTTTGAACCTCACTTACACCGCCGCACAAAAGCTGGGAGCCTACAGAGGGGATGAACCTATCCGCACCCGCCCCTATCCGCAAGAGCGCCTGCAGGTGGTGGCCAGCCGTTCCCACGCCAACCCCGAGACCGAGCAGTTTTTGGAGCGGCTGCAACAACACTACGGCCAGCTAGAGGTCGGTTCTGCGGGCAGTTCCCTGAAGTTTTGCCTGGTGGCTGAGGGATCCGCCCATCTCTACCCGCGCTTTGGCCCCACCATGGAATGGGACACCGCTGCTGCCCAGTGTGTCGTCGAGCAAGCGGGGGGAACAGTTACCAACTTAAATGGGGATCCCTTGCGTTACAACAAGCCCGACCTGCACAACCCGCCCTTTGTGGTGGCGGCTCAAGACGTGGTTCGATTGTGGCAAGTTTGCCTATAACCCTTTTTGTCTGTTCCAGTTGCAGGCTTAGGGATCCTTAAGTCTATTCACATGGGTGTCACATGGGTGCTTACTGCGGAGCAGGGGTCTCTTGACGCACCACATCGATCAATCGGCGCACCGTGGGCGTCCCGGAAGAAGCCTTAAACCGAAAGGGAAACTTACCCTTGCCCAACATGCGCAGCCCCAGAGGGGCCAAGCTCAGCAACCCCCGTGGATCCCGGCCTTGATTGGCCACCACCTGCAAGCCAAAGCGGCGTTCATCCACCCATCCCCCAGCTCGCACCAGCTGCACTAGGGTTTTGCGATGACGAATGGCTACGCCTTCAGCCCGCCGGTGCGAACGGCCAGCCCCAGAAACAGATCCCTCGTTGGGATATCCAGCCAGGATCCCCTGTTTAAGTTCGGTAATTTGATCCAAGGGCGCCACCCCCATGGGGCAAACCGTGTTGCAGTTCCAGCAGCGGGTACAGCCCCACACTCCGGATAGACTGTCTTGAGCTTGCAAACGCTCCTTCTGTTGGCTGTCACGGCTATCTTGCACGAGGCGGTTGGCCTTGGCCAGAGCATGGGGGCCGACAAAATCGGGATTCACTTCCTTGGCATTGCAGTCGGAGTAACAAGCCCCACAGAGAATGCAGCCACTGGCGGCGTTGAGATGATCCCGCTCGGCCGGCGATTGCAAAAACTCTCGCTCCGGGAGCCGGCGACCTGCGGTGCTGACAAAAGGATCCACCCGGCTGAGGTCATTCCAGAAGGGCTGCATATCGACGATCAAATCCCGCAGAACGGGCAAGTTACCCAAGGGGCCAATGCGAATCACTTGTGGTTGTGGACTGTGGATATCCAGTTCATCTTCCACGTGTTGCTGACAGGCGAGAGCGGCTCTACCGTTGATGCGCATGGCGCAGCTGCCACAGATGGTGTTGCGGCAGTTTTTGCGAAAGGCGAGGCTGCCATCCTGCTCCCATTTGATCTGGTTGAGGCAATCGAGGATCGTGGTACCGGGGGAAGTCTCCAGCCAAAAGGATTGCAGCGTCGGGGGGTTAGGGGGCAACTGACGGAAGACTTGAAATTCGACTTGCATATCAACTTGCCTAGATCCGGGACGGGGCTTTCCATCTTAGCGGCAACAACAGGATCCCCTACAGTTCCAAAGGTGGGGGTCTGCATCGTAGCCCTCACCCTTCCCAATTGACGGGCCGATTTATGGGTCAAAAGCACCTAGCCAAGTTTCTGAATCGGGGCAATGCGGGGATCCAAGATTTTCTGCTGGCCGATGCCGGAGAATTTCACCGCAATCGTGACCCGTTCGCCGCTACCAAACACATGGGTAATGTGCCCCTGCCCAAACTGCGGATGCTCCAACCGATCCCCCACTGACCACTGCTCAGAACGGCCAGGACGAGATGCAGGTTTGGCTTTGGGGGTAGCTGAGATGGGCAGGGTATTGCTGCGGGAGAGCTGCCGGGGAATGGCACCGGGTTTGTCGAGCTCGATCAGCTCCTTGGGGAGTTCACTTAAAAACAAGGAGGGAATGGCAACTTCTCGGTTGCCGTACAACCGTCTTTCGCTCGCATAGCTGATGAACAGTTGCTCTCGAGCGCGGGTAATGCCCACGTAGCAGAGGCGGCGTTCTTCTTCCAAAGAGGCGGGATCCTCCAAAGCGCGGAAGTTGGGAAATAACCCCTGCTCCATCCCCACCAGAAACACAACGGGGAACTCCAATCCTTTGGACGAATGTAACGTCATTAAAGAAACCTTTGCGGCTCCCTCCTGCAAATTATCCAAATCCGACGCCAGCGACACATTGCGCAAGAACCCCTCAAGGCTGGGATCCCCTTGTTCCTCCTCAAATTGGCGGGCAGCATTATAGAGTTCCATAACATTTCGCGCCCGTTCCTCGGCTTCTTCTGTGCCCTGGGCTTTGAGGTCTTCCAAATATCCAGAGTCCCGCAATAATCCTTCCAGAATCGTTGTGGCCGAAGCTTGGGGAAGCTGTTGATGCCAGTATTCCAGCAACTGGGCGAATTGAACCACCGGTTTGGCCGAACGACCCGCCAGCGTATTCACGGAAGTTTCATCGCTGAGGATTTCCCATAGGGGCACATTTAAGGTGGCAGATGCTTGGGTTAATTTGTCGATCGTGGATTTGCCGATACCCCGCCGCGGCACGTTAATGATACGCAACAAGCTAAGGGAATCGGCCGGGTTAGCCACCACGCGTAGATACGCGATAACATCCTTAATTTCTTTGCGGTCGTAAAACCGTTGCCCACCCACCACAGTGTAAGGGATCCCCCAACGCATCAGCACCTCCTCAAACGGGCGAGACTGGGCATTGGTGCGGTAAAGAATGGCGAAATCTCCCCAAGAAGTATCGGGATCCCTGCTTTCCAAGCGCTTAATGGCATTCACCACAAATTCTGCCTCCGCCATCTCGTCGTCAGCTTGATGACAGAAAATGGGATCCCCTTCTTTCCGGGTTGGCTTCAGAACTTTATCAATGCGCTGTGTGTTGTTTTTAATGAGGTCGTTGGCAGCCTGCAAAATGGTGGCCGTAGAGCGGTAGTTTTCTTCCAGCTTTACCATGGTGCGGGTATCGTCATCCGGCAAGCCATCCCCAAAGGCTTCCTGAAACTCCATCAAGATCGTAAAGTCGGCGCCGCGAAACTTGTAGATACTTTGATCCGCATCTCCAACCACAAAAATAGAGCGGTTCTGCCAATTTAATTGAGACTTGCGCGTCTCTCCATTGGTAGTCAGCAACTGAATCAGTTCATACTGGGTGCGGTTGGTATCTTGGTATTCATCCACCAGAATGTGGCGAAAACGCTGGTGCCAGTAGGCCAATACCTGCTCATTTTGGCGGAACAGTTGCACCGGGATCCAAATCAAATCGTCGAAGTCAAGGCCGTTATTGGCTGCCAGCTGATCCTGGTAGAGATCGTAGACCTGAGCGATGGTGCGACCCCGAAAATTGGGCTGGTGACGTTCCAGATCCGCAGGGGTCCACCCTTGATTTTTGGCATTGCTGATGGCATAGCGTACTGATTTCGGCTCAAACCGACGCTCGTCCAGATTCAGTTGCTTGGTGACGATCTCTTTGACCAGAGATTGAGCATCGGATTCATCAAAGATGGAGAAATTTCGTGTCCATCTGCGCCCTTTGGGATCCTGATACTTTTCAATGTCTAGGCGCAAGATCTGCGAAAACAAACTGTGAAAGGTGCCGATCCAGAGGGGTTTGATGATCCGCCGAAAAACGCTGGATTTGAGATGGGTTACCTGGGCTGGCTCCAACTGTTGCCAAGGGATCCCGAACTGTTCTTGCGCCTCCTGTTCGGCAAACAGCTGCTCGATGCGCTCTTTCATTTCGCGGGCGGCTTTGTTGGTGAAGGTGACCGCCAAAATTTCTGTCGGATCTACCCGATGTTGGCGAACCAAATGGGCAATGCGGTGGGTAAGGGCGCGTGTTTTGCCGGATCCTGCCCCAGCGACTACCAGTAACGGGCCACAAAAATGTTGCACCGCCTGACGTTGAGAAGGGTTGAGGGCATCCAACAAAGAGGCATGAGTCATGATGTTCGACAAATCGGAAACTGCCTTCCATTATGGGCACAGGCCCGCAAGGCCACCAACCGGCGTGTAGAAGGGTGTTCCGGGGCATCAAAAAGGGGATCGGTTAAGATTTGGTCGGCCCACCCCCAGGGATCCCTGCGAGATTGCCATGAACTTCCTATTGCACTGTTGCCGCTTTGTTACGGATCCATGTCGGCTCTTGCTTCCTCGCAGACGGTTTCATCCAGGCTTGGCAGTTTCCTTTTTAACTTTAACTGGAGTGACGCTGCTTCCATTGGCAATCCTTGAACCTGTCCAGGCCAGCAGTTGCCCAAACAATGGCAATGGAGGATCCCTCACCTTCCGGGTGGAGAGTGTCTTCGGAGGACAGCTTGATTTGGGTCAGTACGATGGCATTCAGGCGTTGATTTTAACCAATGGTCGTACCCGCTCCGAATCGGAGGCTCTTTCCAGAAGTTTGGCGCTGGAGTTTGGCCAAAACCCTCGCCTGCGACAAATTGTGCTCGTGGATGGCCGAGGCTTGATCCTGTTGCGAGATTTGGTTTTGCAATTTATCCGCGACAGCGTACCGACGGATCCCCGTTTGGTTTCTGAATATGTGTACGTATCGGTAGATTTTGAAGGGGAAATAGTTGAAGGGATCCAAGAGGTCATCTCAGAGGCTTTGCCAGGAATTGACCTGCGCCAACAAGCGGCCCTACTGCTTTTGGATGGACAAGGAACACCCGTAAGTGGATTTGCCGACTTGGAGCAGTCTAACCTCGAAATTCGCCGGTGTATTCGCACCCTTATTTAACAGGCTCAATAAAAGAAAGGCTCAGAAACCCCATTCACCGACACCGTGTATGCTCCGCGCGGTAGGCCCGTCATCGGCAGTCGAAAAGAGATCTCAAAAGGGGCTAACATCTGAATACAAACCACGTCCGCAGGACGCAGGGTTTCTAGAGTAACCGTGAAGGAGCGAGTCTCCGGCAAAGAGGTGATGATCGGCTCTTGCAATCGGGTACAGGGATCCCCGACAAATCCGCGCACGTCCACCCCAATTTGGGGCGGTTCTGAAGTAGTGAGGATCAAAATATCCACCTCCTCAACCGTCGCCAACCCGCGGATATCGGGGCTGGGGCTGACCGTCCCTGTGGAAGAAGAACAAGCTGTCAACAAAATCAGGGATCCCAACAGCCCATAGCCTACAGTTTTCAACATCTCCAATCCCCAACTCAACCAGACAACAGCGATTCTCTGCGGGCAGTGTATCCGGCCTGACGTAGGGCTTCAACAGCAGCTTGAGCATTCTTGACACAAAACTGGGATCCCATTCTCACCCAAACTTTGCAGGGGTGAGCGGTAATAGCAGCTACGATTGGGACACGGTTTTCTTCTTTGGTTTCGGAGCGTTGTTGAGCGATTAAAGTTTGTAAACGGTAGCGATCTTCTAGTGATCCAGCAGCCTCAATAGGGATCTCTACAGCTATCCAATCTACAGACTCAATCGGTTGTAATTCCTCGATGATCAATTGGACTTGCTCATCCCGTTGATCCACCTTGGCCCAGATCAACAGCCGTTGATCCACCTCGAGGCGATTTTGTAGACGTTCGTAGGTTTTAGGGAAGATTACCCCTTCACAGCTGCCCGTCAGATCTTCCAGTTGCAAAATGGCCATGCGATCCCCTTTCTTGGTCGTCACGGTTTTAATGGCGGTGATTAGAGCCAGGACGCTGACGGTGGTATCGGCTGCACAGTTGCCCAGATCAGAGAGGTTTACCGGGGCTAGGAGTCGTGCTTGTTCTTGAATGCGTCGCAGTGGATGATCCGAAACATAGAAGCCCAACAGTTCTCGTTCTAGTTTCAGCTTTTCTTGGGGCGGAAAATCTTCTGTAACCGGCCCCCGAGGAGCCTCCACAAAGCCATTACCAGTGCTGCTGCCACCCCCCAACAGATCGAACAAACTCACCTGGCCGATGGCTTTGGATTTGGCCCGATCCGCCGCCCAAGTGAGAATCGGATCCAAATCGGCGATCAACTGTTTGCGGTTACCGGAAATTCGGTCAAAAGCACCCGCATGAATCAGGGCTTCTATGGCACGTCGGTTCACGGTGCGCAGATCCACTCGCTCACAGAAATTGGCCAGAGAGGCGAAAGGTCCTTCCGTCTGACGTGCGGTCAAAATGTTTTGGATGGCTCCCTCTCCTACGTTTTTGACAGCCCCTAAACCAAACAAAATACTGGATCCCTGGGGAGTGAAGTCCAAGCCAGAACGGTTGATATCCGGCGGCTGAATTTGGATCCCGATGGATAGACAGTAGGTAATGTATCGCTGTACTTTATCCTGATCCCCCCCCACCGATGAGAGCAAGGCTGCCATATATTCTGTGGGGTAATTGGCCTTGAGGTAAGCCGTTTGAAAGGTTACAAAACCATAGGCGGTGGAATGGGATTTATTGAAGCAATACTCGGCAAAAGCAACCATTTGATCAAACAATTCTGTGGCAACTGCCTTGCTCACCCCCCGCTCTGCTGCCCCTTGCACAAATTGCTCGCGGTGTTTCTCCATCTCAGAAACTTTCTTTTTCCCCATCGCCCGCCGCAGCAGATCCGCTTGCCCTAGGGTATATCCCGCCATATCCTGGGCGATGCGCATGATCTGTTCCTGGTAGAGAATCGCCCCGTAGGTGTCTTGGAGGATGGGTTTGAGGAGCTCGTGGGCGTAGGTGACGGGTTTGCGCCCGTGTTTGCGATCGATGAAATCGGGGATCATACCCGTATCCAAGGGGCCTGGCCGGTACAGGGCCAACACCGAGGAAATATCCTCCAAATTGGAAGGCTTGAGCTCCCGCACTACCTGTTTCATGCCGGAAGATTCTAATTGAAAGATTCCCTCCAACTCGCCTTTTTCCAAAATCTGGTAGGTTTTCTCATCATCTAGGGGCAGGTTATCCAAATCCAGATCGACGCCATCATGTTCTCGAATGAGTTCTACCGTTCGCTGAATCATCGTCAGGTTGCGCAACCCCAAAAAGTCCATTTTCAACAAGCCTAAGGACTCGATGTCATCCATCGAATACTGGGTAATGATTTGGCCGTCGTTGTTGTATTGCAGGGGTACGATCTCATCCAAGGGATCCTTGGCAATGACAACCCCGGCAGCATGAACCCCAAAGGTTTTGTTGGTGCCCTCCAGCAGACAGGCTAGCTCAATCCAGCGGTGGGTGGTGGCGTCTTTCTCGTATTTTTCCTTAAACTCTGGGGCGGGCGTGTTCTCGCTGATCATCTCTTTCAGCTTGGCAGGTTTGCCCCGCGACACCGGGATCAACTTCGCCATTTTGTCGGCTTCTGCGTAGGGAATATCCAAAACTCGACCAACATCTTTGAGAATGGCTTTGGAGGTCATGCGGTTGAAGGTGATGATCTGGGCTACCCGCTCCTGGCCATACTTACGGGTAACATAATCAATCAGTTCTCCTCGCCGCTCGATGCAAAAATCCGTGTCAATATCCGGCATTGATTTCCGTTCCGGGTTCAAAAATCGCTCGAACAGCAGGCCATATTTTACCGGGTCAATATTGGTGATTTGCAACGCATAGGCCACCAGGGATCCCGCCGCCGACCCTCGCCCTGGCCCGACAGGGATCCCTTGTTCGCGGGCATAGCGAATGTAGTCCCAAACCACCAAGAAATACGTAGAAAATCCCTTTTGCTGGATGATGTTCAGCTCAAACCGCAGCCGCTCTTGGTACTCGGGGGGAATTTGATCCGGATGGGCGACGGCGACCCGCTTTTGGAGGCCCTGCCAAGCCAATTCCGTGAGGTAGCTATCGGCGGAGTGCCCGGCCGGAGTTGGATAGTCGGGGATGCGCATTTCCCCGAACAAGTCATACCCTTGAATCTTCTCCATGACCCGCAGGGTATTGGCAATGGCCTCATCAATCACCGCCTGTTCCAGATGATCGCGGCAGAGCCGGCGCATCTCCTCGGGGCTTTTCAAATATTCCGTGCCACTGTAGCGAAGACGATTGCTTTCGGTGAGTGATTTGCCCGTTTGAATGCAGAGCAGGGCATCGTGGGCTTCCACATCCCAACAAGAAATGAAATGGCTGTCGTTGGTGAGAATGAGTGGGATCCCCAATTCGCGGGCGATGCGCACCAATTGCACATTGACAAAGCGATCTTCTTGGGAGCCGTGATCCTGAAGCTCGATGTAATAGTCTTCTCCAAATTGTTCCTGGTACCAAGCAGCAACGTCACGGGCGATTTCCGGTCGTCGTTGCAAAATCGCTTGGGGCACTTCCCCCGCCAGGCAGCCGCTGGTGACGATCAACCCCTCTTTGTACTGCTGCAGATACGCTTTGTTGATGCAGGGGCGTGAAAAAATGCCCTTGCCCTGGAGACCTTGTAGGTGGGAAATCGTAGTCAGTTTAACCAGGTTCTTGTAGCCCTGGGTGTTCTTGGCCAAGACAATTTGGTGATAGCGGGGATATTTGCGGTTTTTGTCCGTGATGTCACCGTTGATCACGTACATCT
Organism: Thermostichus sp. DRC_bins_24; assembly: GCA_039794845.1. Taxonomy (GTDB): domain Bacteria; phylum Cyanobacteriota; class Cyanobacteriia; order Thermostichales; family Thermostichaceae; genus Thermostichus. Next base: position 23,534 of record JAUQVK010000016.1, on the reverse strand, counting down.
CATTGCCGATGATCGGGGTGATCCCTTTGTCTTTGCACAGTTTCAGCAGCTCCAACGCTCCGTACATAACGCCGTGGTCGGTAAGGGCCAGCCCCGGCAACCCCATGGCAGCCACCTGATCGATCAGGCGCGGCAATTGGCTCGCCCCATCCAAGAGGCTGTACTCGCTGTGGAGGTGCAAGGGAACGAAAGACATGGCAACGCTACAGATGGTGGGATCCCCCTCAACCTTAACCCAGCTCGCCCCTTTCCCATCCGCCTGAAGATGCCGCTACCAAGATCCGTCGCAGTGCTCCAACCATGGTGCTCCGCACCTTGCGTAGCAAGATAGCCGTTGGCGCAGAGCCTGCCGCAGGCATAGGCTTGGTTGGGGGTGTAGGCCGGAGGACGAGCGCAGCAGCAGCGAGCGACCGGAGGGAGCAATAGAGACAGTTTAGGAAAAAGGCAAGCATTTCTTAGGTTATAATCGGTTTATGCTAAACCTGACGTGGGAATTTAAGCTAGAGCCAACTGAGGCGCAGGTTTCAGAGATTGAGCACATTCTTGATGTGTGTCGCAAGGTCTGGAACTTTGCCCTGCGGGAACGCAAGGACTGGCTGGATTCCCGCAAGTGCGCCATCAATGCCTGTTCCATTCGGCAGGAGTTCATCTTGCCATTGGATACGCCGTTTCCCTCTTATGCTCGGCAGTGCAAGTCACTGACAGCGGCAAAGGCCGATTTCCCTAGACTCAAGACCGCGAACGCCCAGGTGCTTCAACAGGTTATTCGTAGCCTGGAGGCAGCGTGGGAGTCGTGGCGGCTTAAGCGATCTGGGTTGCCACGGTTCAAAAAGCCAAATCGGATGCGCAGCTTCGTTTTCCCGCAGATGCTGAAGAACTGCATCACGAGCGAGGGGATTAAGTTACCCCAGCTTGGGTTGGTCAAGGTGCGCTGGTCACGGCAGATTCCTGATTGGTTTCGGGTGAAGCAGGCCCAGATTGTCCGTAAGGCATCTGGGTATTTTGTCCTGTTGAGCCTTGAGGCGGATATCAATATCCCCGACCCGCACCCTCACGGACACCCAGTCGGTATTGATGTCGGGCTGGAGTATTTCTTGTCGACTTCTGACGGGCTGCAAGTCAAGCGACCCCGCTTTTTCAATGAGCTGCACCGCAAGCTGGAATTGCTGCAACGCAGGCTCAAGACTAAGCGCCAGGGGTCAAACAACTGGCACAAGCTCCAGAAGAAGATTGGCAGGGTACACCAGCGCCTCACGGATATCCGCAAGGACTGGCATTTCAAGCTGGCCCATCGTCTCTGCGACAATGCAGGGATGCTGTTTGTGGAAGATTTGGACTTTCGCCTCATGGCCAAGGGGATGCTGGGCAAGCACATCCTCGATGCGGGGCTGGGGCAATTTGTGAACCGGATTTTGCCGTGGGTGTGCTGGAAGCGGGATGTGTATTACGCCAAGGTGGATGCGAGAGGTACGTCTCAGGAGTGCCCGGATTGCGGGGCGGAGGTCAGAAAAGACCTCTCAACTCGGATCCACCACTGTCCTGAGTGCGGGTCAATCAAGGCCCGGGATGTGGCAGCGGCTCAAGTGATTTGTACCCGTGGGCAACGGGGAACTGAAAATGCCTGTGGAGTCGGGGCGGCGGGGGCTGGGGTCACCCAGTCTAGCTGGCTGGCGTTGAAGCAGGAAATCCTTGGGGCGACCCAGGGAATCTCCCTGCATACCCGTTAGGGTTGCTGGGAGTGGATGTCAAAGTAAAACCAAGCGATGTTTTCCCACCCCCATGGATGCCTCAATTCGCCTCACCCAGTACTCCCACGGTGGCGGCTGCGGCTGCAAAATTGCCCCGGCTCAATTGCAGCAAATTCTCAGGGATATGCCTCTGCTGGCGGCCAATCCGGCGCTGTTGGTGGGGGCAGAAACCCGTGATGATGCCGCCGTCTATCGGCTCAATGACAGCCAGGCCCTGATCTTAACCACCGACTTTTTCATGCCGATCGTGGATGATCCGGTGGATTTTGGTCGCATCGCGGCGACCAATGCCCTTTCCGATGTTTACGCGATGGGGGGAACGCCGATTTTGGCGCTGGCGGTTCTGGGCATGCCGATCAACACCCTGCCGATGCCAGCCATTCAGGGGATCATGGCCGGAGGGATGAAGGTCTGCCAAGCAGCCGGGATCCCTTTGGCGGGGGGGCACTCCATCGATTCTCCCGAACCCATTTTTGGCCTGGTGGCGGCAGGCTTGGCCCATCCGGCACACATCCGGCGCAACGCCACCGCTCAGCCCGGGGATGACCTGATCCTGACCAAGCCACTGGGGATCGGGGTGATGACCACGGCTCTAAAAAAAGGCCAGCTGAGTGCGGCAGGCTATGGGGAAGTGTTGCAGGTGATGACCCAGCTCAATTGCATCGGATCCCAACTGGCCGAGCGACCGCAGCTCCACGCCATGACGGATGTGACAGGGTTTGGGCTGCTGGGGCATTTGCTGGAAGTTTGCCACGGCTCAGGGGTAGGGGCCCGTCTGGATCTGCCCTCCATTCCTATCTTGGCGGAGGCCATTTCCCTGGCGGAGGCGGGGATCTTTCCGGGAGCGGCTCGCCGCAATTGGCAGGGCTATGAGGGGGTACAGGCAGACTCCCTAGCTGAGTGGCAGCAGTTGCTGTTGGCGGATCCGCAAACCAGCGGGGGCTTGCTGTTGGCGGTGGATCCCAGCTACACCCCGGACCTGCTGCAAGAACTGCACAAAGCCGGATACCCCCATGCCCGTCGCATCGGCCAGTGCCAAGCTGGAGAGGTAAGAATCTATACAAATGGAGAGATCCTGAGGGCAAACCCATAGCCTGTCCATGGCAGGAAGGAAGGCCTAATCCAGACCTTCTTCTGCCAACATAAAGATTGAGTCAAGCAGCTCTGCAAAAGTTAAAGATCTCATGTAAGGAGAGGGAGGACTGAGATATCCTAAACACTATGAGCGAAACCTCCCCCAACCACAGCTTGGTCAAGCGGGCTGAGCCAGGTCAGCTGATTCGTAGCCTCAGCAGTGGGCAATTGCTGATGGTGGATCCACAGCGGCACAACGCTCTGATTATCTGCAAAACCTTTCATGCCGAATTTGCCGGGCCGGGTGCTGCAGTCGGGGGGCCGCTGGATGTGGAGTCAGGGAATGTTGTCCCGATTGGGGATGTGGTTCTGTTGCACCCCCAAGACCATCAAGAGCGGCAAAATGCCTATGCCAAACGGCTGCACTGGATGCGTTGGCTGCAGCAGATCACCGATAATCCTCTGCCGGCTCAGCGGGCGCGAGTTCTGCTCTTTAGCTTGGAGGAGTTTTTCTCCACCGATTTGGTCAGTCAGCTGCCGGATGAGATCCTGGCGCGGTTGGTGGGGGTGTTGCCCCAGACGATCACGGCAGCCCGGATGGAAATGATGGCCCTCTACAGCCCCAGTTATTCTCTGGCGGGCTGATCTGCCCCAGACTTCGGCTACAGTAAAGACCAGCTTTTGTACCAGCAACTCGCCCGACTGGGATCCTTGCCTTATGCAATGGTGGAAACGGCTTCGCCGAAATCGATGGGCTCAAGTGGGAGCCTTGATCCTCCTGATTTTCTACACCTGCGCCCTTTTGGCTGAGTTCATCGCTCCCTACAACCCACTGCAATCCCAAACCCAGGGATCCCTTCTACCCCCCACCGCCATTCACTTTCGGGATGAGTCCGGCACTTGGATTGGGCCTCATGTCTATCCCACCCGCCAAGGGCCGGTAGATTTGGAAACGGGAGAACGGGCGCTCCTGGTCGATACCAGCCGCCCGGCCGGGATCCGCTTGTTTGTGGCAGGCACCCCTTACCGCTGGTTGGGGCTGATCCCCTCCAACCGCCATCTGTTCGGCACCGTACCCCTGCGGCCTGAACCCACCTCAGAAGCAGAGGAATCCCCGCTGGCAGAGGATCTTCGGATTGGGCGGTTGAACCTGCTGGGCACCGATGATCAAGGCCGGGACTATTTCAGTCGGCTGATCTATGGCGGGCGCATTAGCCTGTTCATCGGCTTGGTGGGCATCGGTGTTTCGTTTCCGATAGGCCTTTTGGTGGGGGCTATTTCGGGCTATTTCGGGGGCTGGGTGGATACGCTCCTGATGCGCTTGGCGGAAGTGTTGATGTCGATTCCGACGCTGTATTTGTTGGTATCGCTGGCGGCGGTGCTGCAGCTGAATCCGCTGACGGGGTTGCCCTTTAGCAATGCCGAGCGCTTCTTGGTGATTGTGGTAATCGTCTCGTTTGTGGGTTGGGCCGGCTTGGCCCGGGTCATTCGCGGGCAGGTGCTGTCGTTGCGGGAGCGAGACTTTGTGCAGGCGGCACGGGTGGCGGGGGCGGGATCCCTTTATTTGATGGTGCGCCATATTTTGCCCCAAACAGCCACTTACGTGGTGATCTCAGCAACCCTGGCGGTGCCTGGTTATATCGTGGCGGAGTCGGTGCTGAGCCTGATCGGATTGGGGATCCAACAGCCGGATGCCTCCTGGGGCAATATGCTCTCGCTGGCCACCAATGCTTCGGTGATCATTCTGCAACCCTGGCTGGTGCTGGCCCCGACCCTGATGGTGGTGCTCAGTTCCTTATCCTTTAACCTGCTGGGGGATGGCTTGCGAGATGCCCTCGACCCTCGGGATCCCTGAGGAAGAAGGGCTTGTCAAGAACCGCCCATCAAGATCCCAGGTCTCTCACCAGGGATCCCGCCTTGACGGCCGCCGCCTCTCGAATCACCCGTTCTCCGGGCTTGACCCCTGCGTGAATTTCCACCTGTTGGCCATAGCGAGCTCCGAGGACGATGGGGGTAAAAACCGCCTGCCCGTCCACCAACCGATACACTCCGGTGATCCCAAACTGCTCCACCACGCTCTCCTGAGGAACCAGCAGGGCTTGTCGGGTTGGGCCAACCCAGGTCACCCGCCCCAGCAATCCCGGGATCCCTCCTGCTAAGGGAGGGACTTCCACTTTCACCACCACGGTTCTGGCCACCGGATCCGCACTGGGGATGATTTGCCGAATCGTGCCCCTGATCGTTTGGTTGAGGCTATCCATGACAATCGGCAGCGACTGCCCCACTTGGATCTGGGCCACCTGAGACTCGGGCACCGACAGGGAGAACCGCAGCCGCTCCGTACTCTCCAGCTGCACCAAAGGTTGCCCCGGCCCCGCCAGGGATCCCACTTCTCCGTACTTGCGGGTAATCACCCCGGCAAAAGGAGCCACAACGCGCCCATAGTCCAGGTTGGCTTGGCTTTGGGCGATCACCGCTTCGGCCTGGGCAATGGCGGCCTGAGCCTGCGGGATCCCACTGTTGGCTTGAGCCATTTGGGCTTGGGCCTGCGCGATCCCCCGTTCTGCCTGCTGGATCCCGGCCTCCGTTTGGGCAATGCGGGCCAGGATCACCGCCACACGGGTATTGGCCTGATCCAACTGGGCCTGCGTGACCGCACCTTCGGTCTGCAAAGTTTGCATGCGTTGCTGGTGCAGCCGCGCCTCATTGAGCTCCGCCTCAGCTTCCTGTTTTTGCGCTTGCGCCTGGTGGAGTCCAGCCTCAGCACCCCTCAATCCCGCTTGAGCGGCGATTCGGTTGGCTTGGGCCTGTTGCAGTTGCGCCTCCGCCTGTTGTCGTTGCGCTTGGGCTTGTTGCAGCACCGCCTGAACATCGCTTACATCCAAACGGGCAATCAGGGATCCGGCAGCAACCTGCTGGCCCTCCTGAACCGGAAACTCCAGGATTCGACCGACAATACGGCTGCTGAGGCTGACACGTTCTATGGCCTCCAAGCTGCCCACCAGAGTCCGTTCGCTGCTGAGGAGTTGCGGGCTAACCACCACGGTCTGGAGGGCCAGGGGCGCGTCTTGGACCGGAGGACTGGAGAGGGTCGGCACCCTACGGGATCCCACCATCCATCCGCCGACCCCGCCCACAGCAAGCAACAGAACCGAAAGTCCCGCCCAGCCCCACTGTCGAGAGGGCCGCGGCCAAGTTTCACGCATGAGCCTTTTCGTTTTCATGAAGGTAAGGTATGGAGTAAACCGTCCCAATCGTGAACCCAGGGTTAGAGGGGCGATGCCGTTAATTGGAAGAGGCCAAACTCCCCTTCGGCTTGGGCACAGGTTCCACCAGCGATAGCCCCACCCCCCGCAGGCTCAGGCGTTCAAACCAGGGCACCGCCCAACCCCAACGCATTTTGGCCAGAAAATACTGCTCAAAGGCTGTTTTCATCCAACTGACCCATGGCCCCTGCAGGGCAATGGCCCGCCGTCGTCGCCCCAGTTCCGGCACCGGCAACACCGGATCCGCCAAAAAGAGAATGCCCGTATCGCCAAAATCAGCAAAACAGATCGCCTCTAACGTGGGTGCAACCGGATCCCCGTCCAGCACCCCCAAGTTCAGGGCAATGTTGTGGGCAGCAGCAATCCCCATTGCTTCGGTCATTTGGCCCGTTTTTGGCACCCCTACCGGCAGGGGGGTCGCTTCCGGAGGAGCCAATTGAGTCACCACGCCGGCACTGTAAATGCGGTCAAAATCGCGATGTTGGTAGGTGGGGGTCACCGGCAAAAAGCCCTTGGAATCCGTCAAGCCTGGGGTTTCGCGCAGAAAGGTTGCCCCACGAAAAGGGGGCAGCAGCATGGCATAGGCAAACGGGATCCTCTCCCCCTGCTCCAAAACCATTTGAGTCTTTTCGATGCGGACAATCGCAGTATTGTCCAAAACCCGGATCTGTCTTTGGGCCATCAGTTGGCTGACCAATTCTGCCGAATGGGCCATGCCCCCAATGCCCAAATGCCCCGCGTAGGGTTCTGGGGTGATGAAGGTGATCGGCACCTGTTCCCGCAGCCCTTTCTGCCGCAGTTGCCGATCCGCCAGCAGCGCAAATTCGTAGGCAGGGCCGAAACAACTGGCTCCCGCCACAGCCCCCACCACCAAAGGCCCCGGCTGTCGCAGAAAATCACTCCAGGCCTGATAAGCCCTGTGGGCATGATGAGGAGTACAAACCGACTGGGTAAAGCCTTGATCTGGCCCCAATCCAGGTACCGCATCCATCGCCAAGTCTGCCCCGGTTGCCACCACCAGATAGTCGTAGGTCAAGGATTCCCCCTTCACCCTGAGGGTGCGCGCCTGGGGTTGCAGATCGGTCACGGATCCTTGGATAAATCGGATCCCTTTTTTCTCCACCCGTTCCGGCAAAGACACTTGAATATCGGCAAGTGGCGTTAGCCCCAAAGCCACCCAGGGCAGCGAAGGCATGAAGGTAAAGGTGGGCGTATTGGAAATCAACGTCACCTGATGGGATCCCTTGGGCAACCGATGTCGCAACTCGTAGGCGGTGGGCAACCCTCCCAACCCCGCCCCGATGACAATCACATGAGCCATACAGAACCTCCCGCTTTCCCTGCTCTCAGACCCACCACGGTTGTTTGCCCGTGCGCGGATCCAAATCCAACCAGGGAGACAGCCAAATGAAGCCCTCCCGCACTTCCACTCGAACCAATTGCAGGGGCAAGGGGGCAGGGCCGCGAATCACGGATCCATCGGCAGCGTAGCGAGAGCCATGGCAAGGACATTGAAATTCTTGGTCAATGGGGTTCCAGGGAAAGGTACACCCCAGGTGGGTGCAGTTATCCACAATGCCCATCGGATCCAGGGATCCTGCTTCGGTAACCGTCAAGTAGGTGGGTTCCCCCCGTACTCCCACCACTAGGGCACGCGTGCCTGGGGGTTCTGCCAACAGTTGGGCCGCCGGAATCGCATGACCAAGCTTATCTTTGGCCACCACCGCTCCATCTGCGGCTCCCTCTTGAGGTGGGGTGAAATACTGAGCCAGCGGATATAAAGCGGATCCCGCCACCACCGCCAGGGTGGATCCGCTCAAAAAGTTCAGCAACCGCCGACGGGACAACGGCGGCCCCTCAAAGGAGACAAAAGTCGATTCCATAGCCAGCCTCCCAGAGGCAAGAGGGAAGAGAAGATCCAGCAAAAACCTTGCTATAAACAGTTTATCAATTAAATAACTATATAGCAATATAACGGACTTAAGATTCCTGCCGGTCAAGGCGAGCCTATGGCAGAGGGGGAGTTGACTCAATCAAGGTCTTGGCTGCTGGTCTGGGTCTGGGGTAGGGGGGTGGCAGCCATGGCTTCGGGAATGAACACCGCGTACATGCCCCGCAGATCCCCCACCTTGAAGTCGTAGGCCAAATCCTGCGGATACCTGTTGAGGATAAAGTCTGGGCGGGATCCCTTGGCTCCGTGACAGGCGAGACAGGAGGCTTCGACATTGATGCGGCGATAGTAGCGCGTCCCTTTTTGTCCATTGAGCAGTTCCTGATCCCAGAACCCGATCAGATCCGGATCCTGTTGAAAGCGAGCAAGGGCGATCTTGGCGTGGAGATTGTCGGGAGCATGATCGGGATTGCGATATTTCTGGGCAATTTGCTTCACCTGCCAGCCATTTTCTTGAGCCAAACTTTGTGCCTGCAGGCCCACGGGGCGACACACCTGCTTAAAGGTTTCTCCGGTAATCGGTTCGATGGATCCCTCTAGGCTAGAGGCCAAGCCCTGACGCAACTGATCCAGATATTCCACCGATTCCACAGCTTTGGCCAGTTGAGTGGGATCCACTTGAGCAAAGGCAGGCGAGAGGGCCAGCATCCAAAAAGCCAGCAACAGAATCAACAGGGAGCGGATTGTTGGAGCTTTCATGGTTCTTCCTTCTGTTGACAAACGGGGGAAAGGAGGTGAGATCATCGACGTATCGCTTAGGAAGCGGGCAAACCGACTGAGGTCAGCCCCGGTTTCGGTACCCCGGAAGGTTGGGTCTGATCCCCGTAGTACCAGAGGGGGATCACCACCAACGTCAGCGCCGAAGAGGTTAACATCCCACTCAGCAACGTCCAGGCCAGACCCGACCAAACAGGATCCGACAAAATCGGCACAGTACCCAACATCGTGGTGATGCTGGTGAGCAAAATCGGACGGAATCGGACGGCCCCTGCTGTTAAAATCGCTGACTCTAGGCTTACGCCAGCCTCCCGTTGTTCCCCTATAAACTCCAGCAAAACAATAGCATTGCGAACCACAATTCCCGCCAGAGCGATCACTCCGATCATGGCGGTGGCACTGAAATAAACCCCATTCAAACTAAACCCCACCAGGATGCCAATCAAGGCCAAGGGAATGCTGCCCAAGATGAGCAACGGAATCTTAAAGCTGCGAAATTGGCCCACCAAAATTAAGTAGATTAACACCACCGCCACCACCATCGCTAAGCCCAAATCCCGAAACACATCCAGGGTCAGTTTCCATTCCCCATCCCACTGGATCCAATAGCCTGCCGGTAGAGGATCCCGCCCAAAATGCAACTTTTGTTCGATCACCGCGTACACCGAAGAGCGATCGGCCATTTCCCCCATCACGTAGGCCACCGGGCGCTGGTCTTTGTGAAAAATGGGTTCATCCGCCACCGTAGATCTGAATTGCACCACTTCCGTCAGGGGCACCAGGGATCCCGCTGGGGTAGGCAGTTGGATGCGGCTCAGATCTTCAATGCTCTGGCGGGCGGCCTCGGCAAAACGCAGGTGAATGCCGACGGGGGTGAGTTCTCCCGGCAGTTGCAAAATGCTGACGGTCGCTCCCCCCAAGGCCAAGTTCAGGGTTTGCGCCACATCTGCCGTCGTTAAGCCAGCCCGATTGACCCGTTCTCGATCCACCGTGAGGGTCAGTTGGGGCAAGGGATTTTTCACCGAATCATCAATGTCCACCACCCCCGCCGTTTCCCCAAACAGCTGCCGTACCTGCTTGGCCAACCGCCGCACTTGGGTATAGTCGGGGCCATACACTTCCGCCAGCATCGTCGCTCGCACCGGCGGCCCCGGCGGATCCTCCACCAGCTTGACAATGGCATTGTGGGCTTCTGCCACTGCCTGGAGTTCTGGCCGTAGCCGCAACACAATCTGTTCTGAGTCTATGGAGCGAGCTTCCGGTTGGCTCAGGTGCAGGCGAATATCCGCCACATCTTCCCCGCCTCGCCCGGATCCTCCCCGCAGCAGACCGTTGAAATCGATGGGGGATCCCAGCCCCACGTAGGTTTCAAAACTAACAATGTCGGGATCCCTCTGCAGTACCCGTTCCAAATCCTGCACCGCCTGGTCGGTGGCCCTTAGGTCGGTACCGCGGGGCATATCCAATTGCACCAAAACCGTATCTTTATCCGCCTTGGGCAACATGCGAAACTTCACCACCTGGGTCAGAGGCAGGAGAAAACTGGCCAGCAGCAACCCCGTCACCAGCCAGGAAAGCCAGCGTCGCCGGGATCCCGATACCAAAAGCGGTTGCAGCACCCATCGATACAGTCGATACAACCGTGTCTCTTCCAGAGTGGGCCGAGGAGCATCGGCATGAGGGTTGAGCTTGATCCAGCGCAACGCCAGATAGGGAGTGACGGTCAGGGCCAGGGTGGTGCTGATCAGCATGGCGATCGGCACATTAAAAGGAATTGGCCCCATATAGGGGCCCATCATGCCCGTGACAAAGCGCATGGGCAGAAAAGCCAGAATAACAGTAATGGTGGAGAGGAGGATGGGGGTGCCCAGTTCCGCCACTGCCGCAATCGCCTCCGCCGTTTTTTGGCGAAAATCCATCCCTGGCCGCAGCTCAAAACGACGATGAATGTTTTCCGTCACGGCGATGGCATCATCCACCAAAGTTCCCAAAGCCAGGATGAGGGCAAAAAGGGTGATGCGGTTGATGGTTTGTCCCGCCATCCAGCCGATCCCCAAGGTTCCAGCCAGGGTGAGGGGAATGACAAAAGCGACAATGCTGGCTTCCCGCCAACCCAAAAACAGCAGCAACAGCACCACCACAATGCCAATGGCCTGAAACAAGCTGGTGTAGAGATCTCCAACCGCCTTGGCTGCCGTGCGGCCATCATTGCGGGTGACGGCGATCTGGATCCCGGGGGGTAACTGGGTGCGCAATTCCTCTACCCGCCGGAAAATCTGCCGCGCCACGGTCACGGCGTTGGTACCGGGTTTTTTGGCAATGCCGATGGTAACGGCGGGTTGGCGGATCCAGGACCCTGTGGCCCGTCGGCGGGGATCCGGATCGGGATCCGCAATCGGCTCATCGGCGCGAAAGTGAATGCGGGTGAAGCTGGTGCGCTCAGCAAAGGCATCCCGAACCTCCGCTACATCCTCTAGGTACACCTCGGGGGTGATCTGAATAGCCGCTACGTCCGCCGCCGAACTCAGTCGGTGCCCCCCCTCTAACTGCAGGCGTTGGGATCCCAGCGTCAACTCTCCAGCCGGCAGTTTCAGGTTTTCGGCTTCGATCCGTTGGCCAATTTGGGCCGGTGACAGGCGGTAGCTGGCCAAGCGATCCGGATCCAACTCCACCTGAAGGGTGCGGGGATGGCCCCCTGTGATCGTCAAATGGGCCGTGTTGGGGATCCGTCGCAAATCCTCTAGCAGCTGCTCTCCCACCCGGCGTAACTGATCGTCGCTGTAGTCGGATCCCGTAATCGTTAGAGTAACAATCGGCACATCATCCACGATCACCGGCTTCACCTGATATCCCGACCCAGGGGGAAACAGTTCTGGATGGTTGAACAGATGATTTTGCAGCTTGAACAGGCTGTCTTCCCAGTTTTCCCCCACGTGATACTGCACCGTGATCAGACCACCCGAAGCCTGCGCCACCGAGTAGATATGCTCAATCCCCGTCAGTTCCCGCAGCTTGGCCTCCACAGGGGTAACCAGAGTGTTTTCCACCACCTCGGCGCTGGCCCCCGGATACGACAAAGCCACATCCGCCACGGGGACAACGATCTGCGGGTTCTCTTCTTTGGGGGTGAGAACCGCCGCCATTAGGCCAAACACGGCCACTGCCACAATGACGAGCAAAGTCAGCTGAGAGTTGATGAAATAGGCGGTGACACGGCTTATCCCACCCTGGGGATCCGGAGACTGAGACATGAAGGGATCCAGAGAAAACTAATCTCTATTGTATAACTATACTTTCATAAAATGAATTGCCACTGAGCTGCCACTATTTGGGTGAGCCTACTTCACGAAACATAAACCTCAGTCTATGATTTAAGAGAAAAGTTTTGGTGTCTCTTGATTCTCCATGAAGGCCATCACCCTGCACCAGCTACAAATCTTCGAGGTTGCCGCCCGTCACTTAAGCTTTACCCGTGCTGCGGAGGAGCTTTACCTAACTCAGCCCACGATTTCCATGCAAATCAAACAATTGAGCAAAGCCGTGGGGTTGCCTCTGTTCGAGCAAGTGGGCAAGCGACTGTATCTTACGGACGCAGGGCAGGCGTTGCACCAAACCTGTGACAAGATCTTCGAGCAATTGAACCAGTTCGAGATGACTCTTGCCGATCTGAAAGGATTAAAACAAGGGCGGCTGAGCATCGGAGTGGTTACCACCGCCAAATACTTTATTCCCCGTTTACTGGGGCCCTTTTGCCAGCAGTATCCCGGCATCGATGTGGCCCTCAAGGTGATCAACCGCCAGCAGGTTTTAGAGCGGCTCACCCACAATATGGATGATATTTACGTAATGGGTTTGCCACCGGAAGATTTGGATGTGGTGGCCCAACCTTTTCTGGAAAATCCTTTGGTGGTGATGGCCCCCATTCATCATCCGCTGGTGGGAGAAAAAAGGATCCCGCTAGAACGCATTGCCCAAGAGCCTTTTTTGGCCCGCGAGCCCGGTTCCGGCACCCGTATGGCGGTACAGCGGTTGTTCGACAAGCACAACCTCACCCTGAATATCCGCATGGAATTGGGCAGCAGCGAAGCGATTCGCCAAGGCATTGTCGGCGGATTGGGTATTTCTGTTTTGTCTCAGCATGTGTTGGCCCTGGGAGGCTGGCAGCACCATCTGGCGATTTTGGATGTGGAAGAGTTTCCCATCTACGGTTCCTGGTATCTGGTGTACCTGCGCTCGAAACGTCTTTCGGTGGTTGCCAAAGCTTTTGCCGACTTTCTTCTTTCCGAAGTGTCTCAGATGGAGTTGGATCAACCCGATGGCAAGAGAGAACAAATCCACACCCAAGCCGGATCCCCATCCTCTTCTTGACAAAAAGGTTGAGCCAAAGCGGAGAGCTCTTGCCGCAACCCCGGAAGGCCCACAAAATCATGGGTAAACAGCACCCTCAAAAAGGCCAAGTAGGCCCGTGCCCAACGATCTTCGGGATCCCGTTCCACAATCTGCTGAAAATGAGCCTGGGCGGCTTCGGGCTGCAAAAGCGCTGAGAAGAGCAACCCCAATTCGTAATGGCTGCGAATCTGTTGATCTCGCTGGCCTCGTTCTGCGGCCCGCTGCCATTCTCCCTCCAGCAATTGGCGAGTGAGGGTGCGATCGGGATCCGTGAGAAAAGTTGGGTATTGCAGGGTTGTCCAGGCATTCAAATAAAGGGATAGCGCCTCCAAATCCCCACGGGCAGCAGCACCCGCAGCCGATCGCAGTGGTATGAGGGGATCCCGTAACCACGGGGATCCCTCCGTCAGTGTTCCCCGAGTTCCTCCCGGCCAGGGCTGGCTCAACTGTTGCCGGATTCCTTGCGGCGCTTGCCAGGTGAGGTACAAAGTCCCCTTTCCTGAGACTTCCACAGGCAAGGTGAAACTCTCATCCACAGCCCAGGTGCCCGCTTGCCCCGGTTGCAGACGAGTTTGCCCCAGTACCCAAGCGCCCTTGGCCAGGATTTGCCCTGCTTCATCCGCCAGTTCTGCCCATACCAGGGTTTGCGCCAAGGCCCTTGCCGAACCGTGCCAGCGCAATTGCCAAGCCGGGATCCCCAAATCCAGTCGGGGAGAGATGTGCTCCAGTTCCACCTCTGTTGCCGCGTCGGGGATCTCTTGAATGCTGACCCGCTCCTGACTGGGAAAGTAAGTCTGCACATCACCCACAGCGGGCAGATGCACCGGCAGCTCGGCACGCCACTCCGGGCTAAGTTGAAGGTGGTGGCGAATTTGCGCCTTGGTGGGGCCATAGGGGCCGATGATGCCCATGTCTCCTGTGGCATCCACAAACCCATCCAGCAACGACAGCTCCAGCTCTGGCCAGGGGGTTTGGCCGGCAGCACGAAAGGTGAGGGGCCAGCGATTTAAGGCAGCCAAATAGGTGAGGGTTTCGGAGGAGATCAGCTCCGTATTGGGAAGAACCCCCAGGGTCGTGGTGAGCCCCGGCTGCACCCAAGATCCGATCCAATCCGTCAGCTCTTGCTCAGGGTGCTGCCCCTGCCAGCGCATCTGGATCCCCTGCCCAAAGGCAGCCACGCCCGGCGTCAAGGGTTGCCCAAAGCTCCACAATGCCAGGGATCCCACGCCCAGACCCACCCAAGGCAGGACACGCCCCAGCCATTTGCCCCTTAACAGCTGGCCCAATCTGGAATGATCCCGATCCCGAACCTGCTGCAACCCCTGTACAGCCTGCTGGATCCCTCCCGCCGAGAGCACCGCCAACAGGGGCAACAGGGGCAAGGTAAAACGAATATCTTTAATATCCACCAGTGTGTAGAGCCCATACCCCGACCCGTAGGTGACCCAAAGCGCCGCCACCCCCTGATGGCGTTTGGATCCCGAGGCCGCAACTCTAAAAAAATCTTTTACGAACCTTCCCAATCCTCTCACCCCCGAAGAGGGATCCCATCCCCAAGGCCACAGCGCCAACAGCGGCAACCCACACAAAACCGGGCTCATCTGTTGCGGTAACCAGCGTAGGTAGGTTGTCCACCAACACAGGGATCCGGCGGCACAGGTGATGTAGTAGTGGGCGGTGCTGGTGTAGCCCAACCCATTGCTGAGCACAAACAGCCAATTGGCCCCATACCAAGGCCAGCAGAGCAGCAGCGTCACCCCCAGTCCCAGTCCCATCTGCGCCAAGGGGATCCCTGTGCGCCGTCTGCCCTGCCGCTGGCAGGGTTTTCCAGGCCAACCCTTGCCCCACACCCCTTGCCCCACAGCCCGCCCCATCAGCACCGCCAAGGGCAGCAGCAAAAACAACACCCCCGTCCACTTCGTTAGCAGCACCGCCGCCCCCGCCGCCCCCACCCCTACCGCTGCTTTCCAAGAGGGATCCTGCCAATAAACGAGCATCGCCCAAAAAGCCAGCGTCACGGTCAACACCAGCACCAGCTCCAACATGTAAACGTGGGCGAGGGAGGTGATCCCCGGATAGAGCAACAGCAGCACCGCCGCCAAACCACCCACCCACCCAGAGCCGTACACCCGCCGAGCCATTCGCTGGGTCAGCCATGCCAGGATCCCCACCCCCAACAGGTTGAGCAGTTGCCCATCCGCCCGACTAAAGGGGTGCCACAGCGCCAACGGGATCCCCAACCAATAGGCAAGCGGCGGGTAACGCTGGTTCAAATGCAAAAACTGATCCCACCAAAGCGGATCCCAACGGAAGCGACTCAAATGGGCGGCAAAGGCTTGCGCTTGCAACAGGTGTTGGGCCTCATCCCAGGCAGGCGGCAAGGGATCCGTCAGATTCCAAATCACCAGCAAAAGCAGCGGCAACCCAGCCAGCACCCCCCACAACCCCTTACACCAAGGCGCCGCTATGCCTACGGCACCCTGACGGGAAGTCGCCAACGGACAAGGCGGGATGCTGTAGAGCACCTGTTTTTCCCCGGCTTCCTCGTTCATAGACCGCTCCCGGCTCCAGGACCATCTTCCCACCCAAGACCCGCTTGACGAAAAATACCAGCCTTTACCCCGCAGTCAATGCAGTTAAACTCGACCTGTTCCATTACCAGGGATCCCATGACCACCACACCAACGGGCCCAGAAGGGGTTTGGATCCTCGGGGACCAACTGCACCCCCAACAGGCTGCCCTGGCTTCTTTAGCGGCAGTACCCCCGGAGCGGATCCCGGTGATCTTGATCGAGTCTTCAGCCTGGGCCAACCGCCGCAACTATCATCAGCAGAAACTGGTGCTGGTGTGGTCGGCCATGCGCCACTTCGCCCAAGAACTACGCGATCGGGGCTACCCCGTCACCTATGTGGAAGCAGAGGGCTTTGCCGAACCTCTGCAAGCCTGGGCCAAGCAGGAGCAGCTGCGCCACATTCGCCTCATGCAGCCCGCCGATCTTCCCTTCCGTGCCGAAGTGGAAAAGCTGGGATCCCAACTCCCCTGCCCCATCTCACAGATCGAGAATAACCACTTCCTCTGGACAAGCCGCCAATTCATCGGCTGGGCCAAGGGGCGCAAACGCCTGCTCATGGAAGATTTTTACCGAGAAGGGCGCAAACGCTTTCAAATCCTGATGGAAGGCAACAAACCCCTGGGCGGACGTTGGAACTACGACAGCGACAATCGCCAGCCCCCTAAAGCCGGCATGCGCTACCCCCAGCGCCTTACCTTTCCCCCCGATGCCATCACCCAAGCGGTGATCCAGAAGGTTGAGCAGTTCTACGAGCAGCATTTCGGATCCCTGGCCGGGTTTGGCTGGGCGGTGACTCGCTCCCAGGCGCTGCAAGCTCTCGAACACTTCATCAACGAGCGTCTGCCCCACTTCGGCCCCTGGCAAGATGCCATGCAAACCGGCGAAGACTTTCTCTACCACGCTCTTCTCTCCCCCTACCTAAACCTGGGCTTGCTCACCCCCTCAGAAGTGATCGCCGCCGCCACAACCGCCTACAGAGCCGGCGGGATCCCTTTGGCCTCAGCCGAAGGGTTTATCCGTCAGGTGCTGGGTTGGCGAGAGTACATGCGTGGCCTCTACGAGTACCAAATGCCCAACGGCTACGACCAACACAACTTTTTTGCCCATGAGCGGCCTTTGCCCGCCTTCTTTTGGACGGCCGACACCGACATGGCCTGTTTGCGGCATACCCTCAAACAAATTCAGCGCCATGGCTATGCCCATCACATTCAACGGTTGATGATCCTCAGTAATTTCGCCCTCATTAGTGGTATCCAACCCCAAGCAATCGAGGCATGGTTTCACGATGTTTTTATCGACAGTTACGACTGGGTGATGCAGACGAACGTGATCGGCATGGGCCTGTTTGCCGATGGCGGCCTGCTAGCCAGTAAGCCCTATGCCGCTTCCGCTAGGTACATTCACAAGATGAGCGACTATTGCCACAATTGCCGCTACAATCACAGCGAAAAGGTGGGCGAACACGCTTGTCCCTTCAATACTTTTTATTGGGACTTTCTGTTGCGTCACCGTTCCGTCCTTGCATCCTTGGGCAGGATGGGATTGGTACTGGCCCATCTGGATCGGATGGATCCGGAACTGATGGCCCAAATCCAGGCTCAAGCCGCCGCTTGGTGGGAGCGCTTACAATCGACTTCTAGCGAATGGGGTCCTCTCCCCGCACAGTCCGTCCGGTAAGACCGGTAAGATCAGAACACCTTCCCCCTCTTGACCTGTCACTCTGTTAAGGATCGCCAGCCATGAAATGTCCCCGCTGTAGCAAACAAGAGATCCGCGTTTTGGAATCTCGTTCGGCAGAAGCTGGCCAAAGCGTGCGGCGGCGGCGAGAATGCATGGCCTGTGGCTACCGCTTCACCACCTACGAGCGCATTGAATTTGTGCCGATCATGGTGATCAAGCGGGATGGATCCCGTGAAAGCTTCAATCGCAGCAAAATTTTGCAGGGGGTAATGCGCGCCTGTCAAAAAACCCAGGTCAGCGTCAAACAAATGGAAGAGCTGGTGAACGAGATCGAAGAGAAGCTGCAGCTGGAGGATGTCCAGGAAGTCACCACCTTGCGCATTGGGGAGATGGTGCTGGATCGGCTGCAGAAGTTAAGCGAAGTGGCCTATGTACGCTTTGCTTCCGTCTACCGCCAGTTCCAAGGGGTGAGGGACTTTGTGAACGAGCTGGAGCAACTGGAACCACCCCTACGGGAGAATCTGGAGCGTCTGTTGCGAGAGCCCTCTGACTCAGAATCAAAAGGATCCCCAGACTTGGTGGGGGGGTATTCCTGAAGCGACCGCAAGCCCTCAGGGATCCCCTGGGCATCTCGGCACTCTGGCGCTCATGGGCGGAAAAAATTGCCGCAAGATGCCACCCATCCGCAGGGCTTGGCGGTATGCTTGGGGTAGCGATTGCTGCCTACACTAACCCTGGTGCTGAGTATCTTCGATAAGTGGTGTTCAGCACTATTCCTGGCGAACCCTCGTCACCCTGGCCGCCCCAGATCCCTGCTCGCCGGACCCTGGCAAGCCTTGGGTTAGCCTTCCTTAGACCCCTCTCTTTCGGAGTCGACATCCAACCTATGCAATACAATTTTCGGGGATCCAGCCCCTCTGGAGCGCGCAACGGCAATGGCAACCTCGGTAGCGTGCCCCGCAACGGGTATCGCTCCCCTTCTGCGATGGAGACCGGGCCCGGAGTGGTGCCCGTTCAGGTGTATCAACAGGTGGTCGAAGAGTTGGAGTCTGCCCGTCAGCAGGTGAGCCAGCTTTCCTCCGAAAACCAGCGCCTACGCTCTTTGCATCAGCAGTTGTCTGGGGAAATTGCCGGCATCAGCCAAGAATTTCAAGGGCAGTTGGGCCACACCCTGAAGCGCCTCCAGCAGATGGGTCAGGCGGCCCAAGCCGCTGCTGCCTCCGAAGGGGGATCCCCCGCTTCATCTTTTCAACGGGACACCCTGGTTTCAGAGCCCAGCCCGATAGAAGCCCCGCCTGCCTATGACTTTTTGAATCGCCTCAAGCGCCGACAAACCCGCAACGAGGCCCCCTCCTTCCCCACCAACGGCTATTCTGAAGCTTACTCCCCCAACTCCAGCTTCCCCTCACCCTCCTTCGATCCGCCCCACCGACCGCCGCAAACGCCCGCCACTCCCCCGTCCAGCTTTGGTCGTTCCCGCAACGACACTTCTGCCGAGTCTTACCCTCGTGCGGGGTATCAGGTGCCTTCCATGGATGAGTTGATGCAGGATATAGGCGGCCCGGATCCCTATGCCGAGGCTTATCCCACGGGCGTGTATCAGCGGGTACGGGAACAACACCATGGATCCCAGGGATCCACCGTGCTTTGGATTGCCGCTGCCGTCATTTTGGTGATCGGCTCCTTCGGATTGGGGTTTGTTGCGGTACAGCCCTTTTTGCGCAATGATCCGCCCCCACCCCCTGTGCAAGCGCCCTGAGCAGTTGTTTTGGCCATTGAGGTTGTCAGTACCCACTGGCAGGATAACCATAGTCACTCCAAACCCAAACAAGGACATACACTTTCTGATTCCCCTCTCCCGCTCTGGGAGAGAGGCTACGGTTAGTACCACGCTGTGCGCGGAGATGGCTTTGCGGAGCCTGATTCAGTCTTGAAGGGATCCCTTCGCCGGCTCTTCAATGCGGTGCATGCGCTCGGGCGGCCAACTTAGGATCACCTCCGTCCCTTCCGGTAGCCGACGGGAGTGCAGTCCGGAGTTGGGTTGTAAGGCCAACAGCTTCACCTGATCCGTGACACAAACCTGATACCGAATGGAAATGCCCAAATAGGCCGTATCGCAAATCTGCCCCGACACGCTGCAGTACCCATCTGAGATGGGTTCCCCGGGCAACGCGAGGTGAATATGTTCGGGGCGCAAGGCGAAGAGGGCTGCCTCTCCAGTACATCGTTCCGCCAGGGATCCCTCAATCAGGTTGGTTTGGCCGATAAAACTGGCCACAAAGCGAGTCCGCGGTCGTTCGTAAAGTTCTGCCGGGGATCCCAGTTGTTCGATGCGCCCCCGGTTGAAAACAGCAATGCGATCGCTCATGGTCAGGGCTTCTTCTTGGTCATGGGTGACGTAGAGAAAAGTTAGGCCCAGGCGATGTTGCAGAGCTTTGAGTTCAAACTGCATTTGCTGGCGCAGCTTCAAATCCAATGCTCCCAAAGGTTCATCCAGCAAAAGCACCTGCGGTTGGCCGACCAAAGCCCGTGCCAAGGCCACGCGCTGCCGTTGCCCCCCCGAAAGCTGGCCGGGTTTACGGGATCCCATCTCAGGCAGTTGCACCAGGTCCAGTGCCTCCTGCACCCGCTTTTGCCGCTCCTTCAGCGGGATGCCACGGATCATCAGGCTATAGCCAACATTCTCCGCCACCGTCATGTGAGGAAAAAGGGCGTAGTCTTGAAAGACGGTGTTCACAGGCCGTTGGTGGGGCGGCAATCCCGATACATCTTGGCCATTCAGCTCAATCTGTCCCTGATCCGGACGCTCAAAACCGGCAATCATCCGCAAACAGGTGGTCTTTCCGGAGCCAGAGGGCCCTAGGAGAGTAAAAAACTCCCCCTGCCGAATCTCCAGATCTACCGCATCCACCGCCTGGATCCCGGAAAAATTGCGGCTAACCTTCCGCAAACGAATGGCAGCAGGGGATCCCTGGGCTTGCTCCACTTGAGCGTCACTGAGGCTGGTGTCAGGAGTAAGGGTAGGTTCGGCAATCATGTCGGCAGGGCAGACAATGAACCCATTATGGAGGATCCCTCTCGGGGTGGGAGAGCGCCAACCAAAATCCAGATCTTGCTCTGGATTCCGAGTTTGCGCGTGCTATTGTACATCCAATTCAGAGCTGCCCTTATAGCCCTTGTGCGGGTTTTCCACGGCAAGGCTTGTGCTTTCTCAGCCCTCCAAGAGGTAGGTCTTAACCTCCGTAGTTATTGGATGGGACTGGCGAAAGGACTGTAACGGTGCGGATCCCGATGCTGTTCACTCCACCGGAGGCTGGTATGGTTCGTCAAGTGGTTCCCTTTCTGGCTGCATTTGGCCTGCTGTTTGGCTGGGTCAGCGCTACCCCTGCTCAAGAACGCACCCCCAACGATCCCCGGCTATTTACCCCCGGCAAGTTGACGGTGGGCACCGGGGATCCCGTCTTTCCCCCTTGGATGCTCAACGATGATCCCGCCGGTGGGGAGGGGTTTGAGAACGGCTTGGTCTATGCCTTAGCAGAAGAGATGGGGTTTGATCGGGAAGACGTAGTTTGGGTTCGCCAGAGCTTTGAGGAGACGATTGCCCCTGGCCCCAAACCCTACGACTTTGCCATTCAACAAATTTCCGTCACGGAGGCCCGCTCAGAAGTCGTCACCTTCTCCAGTGTGTATTATCAGCCAGATAAGGCCGTGGTTGCCCTACCCGATAGCCCTGTGGTTGGGGCCTCTAGTTTTGCCGAGTTGCGTCAAGCCCGCTGGGGGGCCACCGTCGGCACCACCGATCTGGATTACCTGGAAAACATCCTCGGCATTACCAATGTGGCGGTTTACGATGACCAAGCCGGAACCTTCCAAGCCCTGCAGGGGGGGTTGATCGATGCCACCGTTGTTGCCTTGCCCACCGCGTTGTTCGTGACGGCAGTACAGGTGCCGGAGGCCAAAATCACCGCCCTTTTGCCCCCCGATGAAAATGACCGTGGCCACGGTTTGCTCTTTGAAAAAGACAACCCCCTTGTGGAGTGGGTGAATGAGGCGCTGGCGGCGGTGATCGAACGCGGTGTTGTGGAGGAGCTCGCCAACACCTATCTGAGAGGGGATCTGGACATTCCGGAGATCACAGAATGAGGGTGGAGGGTGATCTAGACCCGCGCTCCCCTACCGATTGGAGTAGTGGGATGGGGGATCCCCCCCCGCCGGCGAAGAAAGTTCTCACCGTATCGGAACGGCTGATCCCTTTTGCCATCAGCCTGACCAGTGTGGTGGTGGTGTTTGGCGGCTTAGCCCTGCTGATCACCCGTTCTGAGCAGTGGCCACGGGTACAGCTCCAGTTTTTCAACGGGCGGGCCATGCTGGAAGCTTTCCCAACCGTGTTGCGGGGCTTTTGGACCAACTTGGCAGTGTGGGGGGTTGCCCTCTGCTGCATTGCCCTTTGGGCTCTGGTACTGGCAGTGTTTCGCTCCCTGAATGGCCCCTGGTTTGCCCCCTTGCGGCTTTTCACGGTCATTTACATCGATCTGTTCCGAGGGTTGCCCGCCCTTTTGTTGGTGTTGCTGTTTGGTTTCGGGATCCCTGCTTTGCAGATCCCTGGGCTGCCGCGCTCCAGCCTGTTTTGGGGGGGAATGGCAATGGTGCTCAGCTATGCGGCCTATGCGGCAGAGGTGTATCGTTCCGGCATGGAGGCGGTTCATGACGGGCAGCGGGCGGCGGCCAAAGCCCTGGGCTTATCCCAGTGGCAAACCCTGCGCTACGCCATCGTGCCCCAAGCGGTGCGCAATGTGTTGCCTGCGTTGCTGAATCTGGCAGTGGCCTTACAAAAGGATGTGGCCCTGTTGAGTGTCGTGGGGGTGCGGGATGCCGTACGGGAGGCCCAAATCTATACGGCTCGCACCTTCAATTATTCCTCTTTGGTGACGGCAGCCCTGTTGTTTCTGGTCACCACCATTCCCCTGGCCCGCTTTACCGACTCCATCGCCAGACGGGATCGAGAACGGCGACTACAAAGGACACCCTAAATGGAGCCGAAATGGAGCGGATCCGCATTGAAAACCTGACGAAATACTACGGGCAAACCCTGGTTTTACGCTCGGTGAACCTGCAGGTACAAAAGCACGAAGTGGTCTGTCTGATTGGCCCATCTGGCTCAGGAAAATCCACATTACTGCGCTGTGTCAACCGCTTGGTGGAGTTTGACTACGGCAAGATTTATTTGGACGGGATCCCCATCGATGATCCACGTTTTGGCAAGAATCAACTCCAGAAACGGGTTGGCATTGTGTTTCAGTCCTATAACCTGTTTCCCCACATGACGGTGCTGGAGAACATTACGCTGGCCCCCTGCAAGGTCCATGGAGTCTCCAGAGCAGAAAGTTGGGAAAATGCCATGACCCTACTGGATTTGTTTGGCATGAAGCCCTTTGCCCACAGCTATCCAGAACAGCTTTCCGGCGGGCAACAACAACGGGTGGCGATCGTGCGGGCCTTGGCCACCCAGCCGGATGTGTTGCTTTTGGATGAAGTTACCGCCGCTCTAGATCCAGAATTGATGGGGGATGTGCTGGAGATTATTCGGGATCTGAAAACCAAGGGCATGACGATGCTGATTGTCACTCATGAAATGGGCTTTGCTCGGGATGTCGCGGATCGGGTTTGCTTTTTGGAAGCAGGTCGCATCCTAGAAACCAATACTCCTCAAAAGCTCTTTTCCCAACCGGAACATCCCCGCACCCGCCAATTTTTACAGCGGATCATTGCAGCGGGTAGGCTTTAGCTGAATTCGCAACAACTGTACGCTCTACCTGTTACAGGCCTTGCGCGGGTTCTCTACAGCAGGGATTGTGATTCCTACTGCCGTTTCGCGGAGCCCGGAGGGCCATCCTTCTAGAGAGTGGATCTCAACTTCCACAGTTGTTACAAACTTCCACAGTTGTTACATGTGACTAGCGGACACGCCGGTGTGCCCTGGGCATAAAGGGCTGTAAGTGACATCCTCCCGACGCAATGCCTAGCGGGTAGAGCGCGGGCTTCCCAAGATTGCTCTTGAGCATTCCTGCCCCACGCCACCGATCCAGGTCGGCAACCCCCGACAGACCGACTTGGTAGGCGGTTTCCGTTCCCCGGC
>JAUQVK010000015.1:0-36632 GCA_039794845.1 Thermostichus sp. DRC_bins_24 | reverse complement strand
CGACTCCGGAGGCGTTTGGGCAGGCGTTGAACTGGGTTAACCAGAACACACCCGAAAAGAAACAAAAGCATCGCCCGGTCAAAGCGGTCAAGTCGGATTTTCTCGTTTCGGGAAAAAGACCGGACGGCTCGCCGGAGCCGGGCGAGCACAGTTTCACTCACCACCGTTGATGGGCGTGAGACGTTACGCAGGAATTCTCCCAGTCCCCAGTTACTAATGTTACAGCCCTTGCACGGGTTTTCTACGGCAGGGCTTATGTTTCCTGCTCCCGCTTTCGCGGGGTCCGGAGGGCTAGCTCTCCAGAGGTTAGATCTCAACTTCCACAGTTGTTACACGTGACTGGCGGACACGCCGGTGTGCCCCAGGCGTAAAGGGCTGTACAGCTGAGATTTCTCAATGTGCCCCATGGGTCGAGCATTGGCAAAAGCAAGGGTATTCCCAGTAGCCTAACAATTCAAAAGCAGCGGACGGTTGAGAGCCACCGGTGCTAAGTTTGAAATTGTGGCCCTTGTGCGGGTTTTCCATGGCAGGGCCTGTGACCCCATTCTCGCTCTGCGAGGTGCGAAGCCCCATCCCTCCAGGGGATAGGTCTCGGCCTCTACAGTTGTTGTTACGGTTGTTGTCTGTAACTCGCGTTGCCCTGTGGGTCGCCAGGAGCAAGCATGCCGGTGTGTCTTTGGCGTCAAGGGCTGTATCTGCCGCTGCGAATTTGAGGCAATCATTGCAAAGCCATCTCTTGAAGCAACCTGTGTTAGCTCCCTCTTTGTTCTTCAATCCAGAACCGACAGTTCTGGCGCAGCTGCTGCTTTCTCTTTGTCAGACGGAGGTGTGGGTAGAGGGATCCGAGCAGGTTCCTAACGGCCCGATGGTGGTGGTGAGCAATCATCGCAGTTTTCTGGATGCGCCGGTGTTGATCGCGGGGTTGGGGCGACCGATTCGCTTTGCCTGCCACTATTACCTATCGCAGGTGCCGCTGTTGCGGGAAATTGCCCTGGGTTTGGGCTGTATTCCCCTCAGACAGGGATCCCAGCGGCAGGTGCATTTCTTTCGGCAGGCACAGGCCAGTTTGGCCGCAGGCATGGGGGTGGGTATTTTCCCAGAAGGGGCAGAGCAGATCACCCGCGAGACCTCCCCTCGCGAGGTGGGGCGGTTTCAACCGGGTTTTGCCCATTTGGCCTTGGTCTCTGGGGTGGAGCCCCTGCCGATTGTGCCGGTGGCGGTGCGGGTGCAGGAAGAATGGCGGGGGGTGGATATCCCGATGGGGTTTTTCCGCTGGTTTGACCCGACCGAGCCGATGTTCCAACAGGAAACCGGGCACCCGGTGGTGTTTTATCGTCGCGTTGCCCTCAAGGTGGGATCCCCTCTGTGGCCGACCCGGGAACAACGCTGTGGATCCCGGCAGCAACGGCTGCAGGCGATTCAACAGTTGGCCGCGGCGGCCCGAGAACAGGTGCAATCAGGATTGGGAAATTGAGCATGGAGCCTTTTGGGTCTACCCCTGTCAATCGTTCAACCTCCTCTGGCCATGAGGAGCGGCCTCTGTTGCTCTACTTGCCGGGCATGGATGGGACGGGTGAGTTGTTTTATCGGCAGGCACAAACCCTGGAGCAGGATTTTCGCATTCGCCCCCTGAGCTTGAACCATCCGGAGTCGGGCGAGAGCTGGGAAGCCCTGGCAGATTGGGTGGGATCCCAACTGGAGGAGGGGGCCTACCTGTGTGGGGAATCTTTTGGGGCCTGCTTGGCTTTGTTGGTGGCTGCTCGCCGGCCGGAACGGTGTCGGGGCTTGCTGTTGATCAATCCGGCCTCTTCGTTGCGGCGGGGGCCTTGGTGGATGGCCGGTCGCTTCCTGCTGCCTTTTTTGCCGCAGGGTCTCTATCGCCAACTGTCGGAGCGGGGGTTGGGGTTCTTGGCAGAGCTAAACCAAATGGAGCCCGCAGATCGGGAACACCTGCGCCAGGCGGTTCATAGCGTTGATCAAGCGGTGGCTGCCCATCGTCTGGCCCTGCTGGGATCCTTTGTGGTGGACGACTTGCCCCTAGAAGCCATGACCCTACCGACTCTCTTGGTGGCCGGGGGACGGGATCGGCTGTTGCCCTCTGTTAACGAGGTGCGACGGCTGGCGGAACGGCTGCCCCAGGTACAGGTGGAGATCTCCCCCTACAGCGGCCATGCCTGTCTGCTGGAGCGGCAGATGAACCTACGTCGCTACCTGCTGAAGCGAGATAGCATTCTGGCTCAATCGCTGTTCAGCCTTTCTGGATCGCGGTAAGGGCTCCCCACAGGTCGGGGGTTCTTGCCTGGGTTTTGTCGGGCCTAGGGTCTTCCTGCTGCTCGGATCGGTCCAACCAAAGGGCGTTGAGTCCTGCGGCTTTCGCTCCCAGGTAGTCTTGGCGGTAGCTATCGCCAATGTGCCAGGCTTGCTCTGAAGGGATCCCTTGGGTGGCGAGGGCTGCCCGAAAGATCAGGGCATCGGGTTTGGCATAGCCCACCTGGGTAGACAGGGTAATGCTGGAAAAATAGGCATCCAGTTGTAACTGCCTCAGTACCGGCAGCAAACGGCTATCAAAATTGGAGATTACTCCTAGCCGGATCCCCTGTTCCTGCAGGGTTTGCAAGACGGGCAGCGTTTCTGGGTAGAGCTCCCAGGGATCCCCCCCGGCAAACAGCTCAAACACCTGGTCAAAAAAAGCCTCAAACCGTGAAAAAGTCTGCAGGGATCCCAGCTGGGCGAAGGTTTCTTGTACCACCTGTTGCCACCAAGCCCGTTCCCAGGCCAGTAAATCGGATCCGGTTAACCCTGGCTGCGCCCCCGCCGGAGCCGCTGAAAAGGCTTGGTAAAAGGCCCGATCCAAAGCTTGCGGATCCACTTCCACCCCGTAGTCCGCCGCCACTTGGCCATAGATTTGACCGACACTGCCCCGCACCCGAAACAAGGTGCCCACTGCATCAAAAAACAGCACCCTAGGCTTCACAACTGCGCCTCATACCGCTCATAGGCATCGACAATCCGTTGTACCAAAGGGTGCCGCACCACATCCCGCTGATCGAAGTAGCAGAAGGCGATTCCCTCTACACCTCCCAAAATCCGTTCGGCGGTGGCCAATCCTGAGGGTCGATGGCTGCCCAAATCCGTTTGGGTGAGATCTCCCGTGACCACCATGCGGGACTTAAACCCCAGACGGGTCAAGATCATTTTCATCTGTTCAGGGGTGGTATTTTGCGCCTCATCCAAAATAATGAAGGCATTGCTGAGGGTACGACCGCGCATATAGGCCAGCGGCGCCACCTCGATCACCCCCTGTTCCATCAGTTGGGGCAGTTTGGTGGGATCGATAAACTCGAACAGTGCATCGTAAAGGGGTCGCAGATAGGGATCCACCTTCTCTACCAGATCTCCTGGCAAAAACCCCAACTTTTCTCCTGCTTCCACCGCCGGTCGAGTCAGGATCAAGCGCTCGTACTCGCGGTTTTGTAGGGCAGCAATGGCCATGACCGCCGCCAGATAGGTTTTACCAGTACCCGCTGGGCCAATGCCAAAGCAGAGATCGTGGGCGCGAATGGCGCGGACATAGTCTTGTTGGCGGGGGGTTTTCGGGCGGATCAGTTCCCCTTTGCGGGTGCGGGCCAAAATAGCAGTCTGTGCCTGCTGGTAGGCCAGAGTCTCTTCCTTGGATAGGGCGCGAAAGGCTTGTTCCGCATCGATGGTGGTAACGGGGTGCCCCGTTTGCCAAAGGGGCTTGAGCAACTCCAGCCATTGCCGCACCTGCTGCCGTTGTTGAGGGGTGCCCTTCAGGTGGAGATCTTGCCCCCGCAGGGTCACCGTAGCGCCGCTCGATCGACTGATCCATTTCAAGTTGGCCTCCCGCACTCCCGCCAAAGACATGGCCTGTTGAGGATCCGGCAGAGGGATGATTTCGAAATCGGTGGCGGTGGCGGTGGGGTTGTCGTGCATGCCGTGGGCGCTGGGCACCCAGAAGACGTGTGATGGTGATCTTATCAGAAGGGTTTGCGATGATGCTCCGACTTGTGTTCATCAAGAGCGCTTAACAGTTCACCAGCGCCGGTAGATGTGTTCTGGAATACGAACGCTAGATAAAGATCCGCTCCAGATAAGGATCTTGATCCCAGCCTTTGTTTTAGCTCAAATCACGGGGGGTTAAGGAATCCCTAAGAGATATTGCAAAGGGCTATTTCTGCAGGAATAGGCTTTATCTATCAAGTAATTTTGGTTTATTATCGAGAACATTCAAGGCCCTGGCGATCTTGCCTTCTCAGGTGAAATCTTGAGGGTTCTGGCTCTTGAATTGATTGCGTAACTTTTTAATCTCAACAAATTATAGAGATCTTCGATCCTTAGTCTTCGGGATCCATTTTGTATTGTTTTCGATTTGAAATATCGCAAGAAAAAAGGAGAAACCCATGTCGACTCAATCTGCATCCGATACCTTGGGGTTGCCGCAACTGGATTTGGCGCAGATTCCTCCGCAGATCACCTGTGATGGCAGCGACTTGGATTGGAGCCAGGCTTTGGTGATTGAAGGGATACAGCTTCAAGAAGAGGCTTTGCAGGCGTGGATGGGCTTTCACGGACTGCGGGTGAACCAAGAGCTGGGCAATATCCTGCGCTGGCAGGAACGTCCCCTGCGGGCTAGCCGCATCCGCTTTTTCGTCAGAAATGTAGCCTGGCGCTATGGCTTCTCCTTCTCAACGGGGATCAAATCTCCCCTGGGCAAAGGGATCCCCACCCCGCAAGGGTGGCGCTACCCTGGCCTTTGTCGCTACGGCATTGTTGTGTTTCAGCCGAATACCCAACTGGTGGCCCATCAGGTTTTCGAGGCTTCACCGGAGCAGCCCCAAGAGGTGGAGTTGGATCCCAACCTGGATATTGCCTTTAATGTCAACGATGCCAAGGGCAGCTATGGCGACAACAGCGGCAGCTTTGATGTTTACCTGCAAGTGGTGAGTTAAATCCCAGCGGTTGCGTCTGACAGGGATCCCAGCCGAGCTGACGCGAAAGAGTTGCCGGGTCGGATCCCATCCTCTACAATGGGTGAGCTGATAGCTGGGATGAATCCCGGTTCATCGTTATCATCGTCATCATCGTCATCGTCAGTTTTCCCAAGGGAGTCTGGCGCACCTGGAGAGGTGGCTGAGTGGTCGAAAGCGGCTTCCTGCTAAGAAGTTACGGGGCCTAAAGCTCCGTCGAGGGTTCGAATCCCTCCCTCTCCGTTCCCGTGGTATATCACTCTACTGCGATTTCACCGCTCATGTGGCAAGCGTGGCTCCTGAGCCAATGGGGGGTAGCTCTCTGGCTCAATTTCGCTCTGGTACTGCTGGGTTGGTTCAGTCCGCAAAAAGCCCTGACGCGGATGGGGGTTGTGCATGCGGGCATTCTTGGCCTCTTGGTTTGGGGGGGGCTGGGGGGGCGGGGCTATGGGGTGGTGGCGGCCTACTTTTTGCTCGGGACGGCGGTGACCAAGCTGGGGATCCGCCGCAAACAGGCGCAGGGGATCGCCGAAAAACGGGGTGGAGCGAGGGGCCCAGAAAACGTTTGGGGCTCCGCCTTGACGGGGGCCATCTGTGCGCTCGGGTACGTGTTTTTTCCCCATCCGTTGTGGTGGTTGGGGTACAGTGCCAGCTTTGCGGCAAAATTGGCAGATACCGTCAGTAGCGAAGTGGGCAAAGCCTACGGACGAAAAACATTTTTAATCACCACTTTTCAAGCGGTACCGGCGGGCACAGAAGGGGCTATTAGCCTAGAGGGATCCCTGGCGGGGGTAGCGGCAGCGGCAGGGCTGTCGCTGTTGGCTTGGGGCATCGGTGGAGAATGGGTGGGGGGAAACCTGCTTTGGTTGGGCATTTGCGGGTTGGCTGGGATCCTAGCGACCCTAGCGGAAAGTTGGATCGGGGGGGTGGTGCAACCTCGCTTTGCCTGGATGACCAATGAGGTGGTGAATGGCCTGCAGACCACGTTGGCCGCTCTTTTGGCGGTGGGAATGGGATCCCTTGTGGGCCTAGGGGGATAGGGAGCGGCCTGAGGTTAGACCTCGTCCGTCGCACTGTGGACGAGCACCGACAAGCACCCAGGACGGATCCAGGGAAAAGCCAACCGGGCCGTACCCGATTTCCGCATTCTCTTGCCCTTAGGGGGCTTTGCGCTTTTGCCAAACCCGTTCCCCTAACCCAACTCGCTAAACTAGCAATGTTGAACCCTCCAGTCCGACGGCCGCCCTTTTTTGGGGGATCCCATGCGTCGCCAGCTCAAAACCCTAAACCAGATTCTCGACTACAAGCTTGCCGATTTGCGGCTGTTTGGCCGGGCTGAGCTGAAGGGGCCGATTCTGAATGTCCTGCTGGAGCGACTGCCCGGCGATGTGGTGGATACGGTGCAGGTGATGGAGGTGGTACGCAATGCGGTCGAGGCCTCCCTGCTACAGGGCTTGCGCAAGGTGAATGTTTACCTTTGGTGTCGGGGGCAAACGGAGGAAACACCGGAGTGGAGCGGAGAGTTTGGGGTAGAGCCGCTGGTGCTGGCCAACCCGCATGAACCCCCAAGCCGCACCTCTAGCTACCGACAAGACTACCCCGGCATGCGGGTGCTGTTTTTTTGTTTGGGCATTTGCCTGAGCGGCTTTTACGTGCTGGGGGGCTGGAATCGGGCGGATTTGATCCCGCCGGCAGTGGCCTTGGTTTTGGGTATTTTGTTCCCATGGCTGAAACGCCGGCTGGAGGAGCGGGTCCATCCCCTCTTTCGTCGCATTGGTTTGGGCATGGGCTTGGTGCTGGCGGGGATCCTGGTGGTGTTGATCTGGCGACAGGGCTGGAGCATAGCCCACAGGATCCTCTCCTTGGTTGCAATTCTCCTACTGGGGTTGGGAGCTTGACCCTCAACTCCCGATGGTGCCGCTAAACACGTGCAGGGCAGGCCCGGTCATAAACACGTGCTGGGTTTCGGGATCCCAGCAAATTTCCAGGTTCCCTCCCGGCAGTTCCACCGTCGCTTCAGGTTCGGCCCGCCCTTCCAAAACCGCCGCCACCAATACCGCGCAGGCTCCCGTTCCGCAGGCGAGCGTCGCGCCTGCTCCCCGTTCCCAAACCCGCATGCGTAGACGAGTTGGGCCGAGCACCTGCACAAACTCCGTGTTGGTGCGCTCTGGAAACGCCGGATGATGCTCGAACAAAGGGCCCAAACCCGGCAGATCCAACGCCTCTAAACGTTCACCCCCCGCCAAGAAGGTAACGCAATGGGGGTTACCCATACTCACTGCCGTTACCATCCAATCGCGCCCGGCGACAGCGAGGGTTTTCTGAATTACCTTTTGCTCCGGTTCGGCCAACGTGGTGGGAATTTGCCTCGCCAGCAGGCGTGGGATCCCCATATCGACGGTGACCAACCCATCCGGGCGCAACCGGGGCACGATCCGCCCCGCCAGCGTATGGATTTGGTAGGATCCCTCCTTTCCCGCTACCCCTAGGTGGTTCAAGAACTGGGCCAAGCAGCGGATCCCATTACCGCACATTTCCGGCTCAGAGCCGTCGCTGTTGAAAAGGCGCATGCTAAAGTCAGCCCCCGCCTGCCCCGGCAGCAAAAAGATTACCCCATCAGCCCCAATGCCAAAGCGGCGATCACAGAGGGCAATGGCCTGCTCAGGGGTAAGGCAAGGCTGGGGCTGGTGGCGGTTGTCCACCAAAATAAAATCGTTCCCCAGACCCTGATACTTGTGAAACGAGAGTGGCGACGGCAACAGGGCGGACATCCTGACGGGATCCCAAAACGACAGGCTTTAATCCTCGTGCATCTCGTAGGGATCCTGCAACTCCTTGGAAGGAGGGCCGAAGGCAGTGTAGATGGCAAATGCGGTAATGCAGATGGTAACAGCCGCAATCGCCACAATGAGGGAAAAAGTGGGTTCCATACCTAAGTTTCGATCCTGAGAGAATCCGATTATAGTATTACACAAGTTTACAATTCATTGCCGAAGGCAAAAGCAGTTGGCCGGATTCTGATAGCTTGATTCTAAAGGGGGTCGTCTTGGCGCTGTGGAGCACCGGCGATCCACTGCTTCGGCCTCTTGTCTGTCCTTTGGTAAACCTGTCCTTTTCTTGACTTAACTGCGAAAACCTATGGCCATTCGTACCAAGCTGGGTGATCTGTTGCGCCCCCTCAACTCCGAATACGGTAAAGTTGCTCCCGGTTGGGGCACCACGCCTCTGATGGCGATCTTCATGGGTCTTTTCACCGTCTTTTTGCTGATCATTCTGCAGATTTACAACAAGTCGTTACTCCTGGAAAACATCAACGTCTCCTGGGAAAGCCTCAGCTTCTGAGGCCTTGGGCCAGAGCCCGAGCCCTGTCTCTGAAGTGTGCCCCCGGAAGCACTTTTAATTCTTGAAATTAATTCTTGCAAAGAGTGCCGGTATCGAGAGGCGAGTCCGTTTTACCCGGTGCCGGCCTTTTGTGTTTCCCAAAGGAGGGGGAAGGATCCCTCAATCGACAGACAACCCCTTAGCGCAGGGTTCGACCAAAGGGCAGTAACGACAGGATAATCAGCTTCATGTGCTGCTTGGCAAAGGGGATCCCGACGATGGTGACCGCCAAGATCAGGGCCCAAAAGAGATGGTTTAGCACCAAAGGCCAACCGAACAGCAACAGCCAGATCACGTTGAAGATCATCAGCAACGGACTGTTGGCATCGGGGGACTCCACCACCTCTCGACCGAAGGGTGTGAGCACTGCAAACCCCAGTTTGATGCTCTGCCAGCCAAAGGGTATGCCGATCAAACCCCAGTTTGATGCTCTGCCAGCCAAAGGGTATGCCGATAATCGTCAGGCAAAGGCTCAATCCTCCCAGGATGTAGCCCAGCGCCGTGAGGAATCCGCCGAAGATCAACCAGATGATGTTGCCGATTAAGGTCATGGTCAAAACCTCCGCGATCCAAAACAGAACACTGGCAAGGATTAGGCCTATCAAAGCTGTTGACTCTAACCTAGCCTGCTTTGGTGAAAATCTGGGGAATGCTCTTGTTCTCTGAGTAGGGCAAAATCAGGACAACAGCGGCATGGCCAAGCTGGTGGGGGAGATATCGGTTGGCCAGCGACTGGTTACGGTTTTTAACCGCGTGTAGAAGCGAACCCCCTCAGGCCCATGCACATGCAGGGATCCCAGCAGGGAATCCTTCCAGCCCCCGAAGCTGTGAAAAGCCATCGGCACCGGAATCGACACGTTCACCCCCACCATTCCCACCTGAATCTGATGGGTGAAGCGACGGGCCGCCTCCCCACTGCGGGTAAAGAGGGCCACGCCGTTGCCGAAGGGATGATGGTTCACCAGTTGAATGGCGCTATCCAAATCCGGTACCCGCACCACACACAGGACGGGCCCAAAGATTTCCTCTTGGTAAATGCGCATCACCGGGGTGACTTCATCGAAAAGGCAGCCCCCCAGAAAAAATCCTTGCTCGTAGCCCGGGATCCGTACCCCACGGCCATCCACCCGCAGTTTTGCCCCCTCCTGTTCCCCCATCTCGAGATACTTCAGCACCCGCTCTCGGTGGGCCGCCGTCACCAAAGGCCCCATCTCCACCTGTGGATCCGTGCCGGGGCCGATCTTAAGGGCTTGAATTGCTGGGATGAGCCGCTCCAGTAGGGAGTCTGCCACAGAGCCTACCACCACCGCCACCGAAATGGCCATGCAGCGTTCGCCAGCAGAGCCGTAGGCCGCGCTGATCAGGCCCTTGACCGCCATCTCCAAGTCGGCATCCGGCAGGATCACCATGTGGTTTTTCGCACCCCCCAGCGACTGCACCCGTTTGCCGTGGGCCGAAGCGGTGCTGTAGACGTAGCGGGCAATGGGGGTGGAGCCGACAAAGCTGATGGCCTGCACCAGGGGGTGGGTGAGCAGAGCATCGACGGCTTCTTTATCCCCGTTCACCACATTGAAGACTCCATCCGGCAGGCCTGCCTGTTGTAGCAACTCCGCCAGAAACAAGGCCGCCGAGGGATCCTTTTCAGAGGGTTTGAGCACAAAGCTATTGCCGCAGGCCAGGGCCACCGGAAACATCCACATCGGCACCATGGCGGGAAAATTGAAGGGGGTAATGCCGGCACACACCCCCAGCGGTTGCCGCAGGGAATAACAATCGACTCCCGTGCCCACCTGCTCCGAAAATTCCCCCTTCAACAAATGCGGGATCCCACAGGCGAACTCCACCACTTCTAGGCCCCGTTGGATGGCAGCACGGGCATCGGCGAGGGTTTTGCCATGCTCTCGGGTAATGCACTCCGCCAAGGCCTCCAGGTTCTCTTCCAGCAGGGTTTTGAAGCGAAACAGCACCCGTGCCCGCCGTTGGGGAGGGAGCTCGGCCCAATCGGGGAACGCCGCGGCTGCCGCCTGAATGGCGCTATGGGTTTCTGCCTGAGAGGCAAAAGGCACCTGGGCGATCACCTCTCCTGTGGCGGGATTAAAGACATCCCCAAAGCGGCCACTTTGACCGACTGTGGGTTGACCGGCGATGAAGTGATGAAGACGTTGCGCCAAGGGCGCGCTGGCGTGAATGGGCATTTGACCCCCCAGGATGTCAATTCTGACCTTACCCTCAAACTCCTGACGGATCACGAGTTTCTTGGAGGGATGGAGCGCGGTCGGGGCGGCCCCAAAGCACCTGTTCTTGTTTGTAAATCACCATACCGGGCGGGGATCCCTTGGGTTTGTACACCCATTTTGGGCGGGTATAGACCACCGGCACCTGATCGCTGAGGCGACCCCGGCTAAAATGAGCCGCCAAATCGGCAGCCACCTGCAAATCTTCGCTTTCGGCCACTGCGCCAGGGGGCAGGCGCAACAGCACATGGCTACCGGGGATCTCCTGGGCATGGAACCACCAATCTTGCTCTTGGGCAAGGCGAAAGGTGAGCTGATCATTTTGCAGATTGTTGCGCCCCACCCAAATGGAAAAGCCACTGGGGCTGGTAAAGCGATGGGGGTTAAATGTATCTGGCTGGGAATGTTTGGAGGGTTCAGGACTTTCCAGATAGTGTTGCTGGATCAGCTCGGTTTCAATTTCCCGGAGGGTACCGAGGTCTTGGGGATCCCGGTAGGCTTCCAGCTGCAGCAGGGCGGATTCTACCTGTTCGAGGTAGAGGATCTCTTGGTTGACCGCTTCTCGTAGGGGCCAGACCGCCTCTTGGGCCCGTTTTTGTTTGCGGTGCTTGCGGTAATAGGCTTGGGCGTTGAGTATGGCGTTTTTCTCAGGGTCGAGCGGAATCTTGACGGTTTGGCCACTTTCAAAATCCGGCAGCTCAATGTAATGTAGTCCCGGTTGCCAGCGGTGCAGGTGCGCCATCAACAGATCGGCGGCCCGTTTGGAGGTTTCCGCTTGGGCGGATCCCGCCAGCATGGCCTCAAATTGTTCTCGCCGCTGGTAGAGTTTTTTGAGCAGGGAAGCCACTTTTTGCAGCAGGCGGTGGCGCTCACGTCCAAACTGTTCGCGGTTGAGCTGGACTTGGTAGTAGTCTGCGAGGAGCCGGTGCAGATCAAGTTTGGGGGAAGAGGGATCCCGAGTGGCCGAGCTTTGGCCCCCCCAGCCGAGCACGGTATAACCCTGAGGCGTTGGAGCCGGATCAAATTGCCCCTGTTCCAGGCGGGTTAACCAGTCTTGCCACCAGATAAACAGGGCTTGCCAATCCTGGGTGGACAGTTGATCGCTAGGGGTTTGTGGGGGGATCCCGGCTTGCCGGCACAGGGCTTCCGCCAGATGTCGGCTGAGGCCGCGGTAACAGCGCAGCAACTGTTGGCTGATTGGGCCGGGGATCAGGGCCACCCGTTCTTGCCAATGGGAGAACGACTCGGATCGCTGCGGGATTGGATCTGTGAGGGCAGGGGGAGCTTCGTAGGGCAGGCCGGGCTGCACCGAACGCACCCGCGATTGGCGCTCGCTTACCCCATGGCCGCTGGCCAAAATTACGCCGGCTTCATCCACCAGAACGGCGTTGCTGTATTTGCCCATCACCTCAAGGTAAAGATGGCGTTGGGGGGGATCCCCGGGGCGGGGGGCAAAGCGACAATCGATCACCCGTTCCCACTCGTTTAGCAGGGCCAGCTCCGTCAGGGCCAAGCCCTTCAGTTGCCGCTGCAGCGATTGGCTAAATTGAAACCCATCCGGCCCTTTGGGGGGAGGTGAACAAAGGTGGATCCGCGCCGCCTGAGGATGCCAGCACAACAACAAGCAGCGGCGGGCCTTTAGCGTGCGTAAACCCAGGATCACCGTCCACAGATCCGTCTGCTGGAGCCATTCCAGACGAGCCGGCACTGTCGGATCCCGACCTGTCTCAGACCGAGTCAGATCCGCTAGCACAGCACGCAGGGTGGTCAGATCAACCGGTTGCATCCCTGTTGCTCCTTTGCTCGGTGGGGAACCTGACTTTGATACCAACCCAGGCAGGGATCCCTGCCACAGGCTGCTCAACTCCCTCAGGTCGTCGCCCCCGTTCTCAGAGCCACGACCAGAAACGGCCCAAGAGCCTAAAAGCCCATCAGACGAGCGACTGTGGTGGGATCGGGCGCTACCCCCGTGTGGATTTGGGTTTGTCCCTGTTGGGTGGCCGTATCGGGATCCTTGAGGCCGTTGCCCGTGAGCACACACACCACCTGCGCCCCCGCCGGCACCTGCTCCCGCCATTTCAACAATCCCGCCACCGAAGCTGCACTGGCAGGCTCACAAAAGATCCCCTCCTCTGCCGCCAGCAGACGATAGGCCGCCAAGATCTCCTCATCGGTGACACTATCCACCTGACCACCGCTCACCTGCACTGAAGCTTTGGCCTTTACCCAACTGGCGGGGTTGCCGATGCGAATGGCAGTAGCGACGGTTTCTGGGTGTTCCACCACCCGATTCAAAACCATGGGGGCCGCGCCTGCCGCCTCAAAGCCATGCAAACGAGGACGACGAGTGGCTTTGCCCTGTTGGTAATACTGGCTAAAACCCATCCAGTAGGCGGTGATGTTGCCGGCGTTGCCAACGGGAATACACAGCCAATCGGGGGCATCTCCCAGAGCATCCACCACCTCAAACGCCGCCGTTTTCTGTCCTTCCAGCCGGAAGCGGTTGACGGAGTTCACCAGAGCAATGGGGTAGGTTTCTGAGATCTGCCGCACCATTTCCAGTGCCCGGTCAAAGTTGCCTTGAATGGCAATGATCTCCGCCCCATACATCAGGGTTTGGGCCAGCTTGCCCTTGGCCACATAGCCATCGGGGATCAGCACATAAGCGCGCAGGCCCCCCTTGGCCGCAAAAGCCGCCGCCGCCGCTGAGGTGTTGCCGGTACTGGCACAGATCACCGCTTCTGCCCCCGCCTCTTTGGCCTTGGATACCGCCATGGTCATGCCCCGGTCTTTGAAGCTGCCGGTGGGGTTGAGGCCATCGAGCTTGAGGTACACCTGGCACTCTCGCCCCAGGCGTTGGCTCAGCGCAGGGGAAGGGATCAGGGGCGTATTGCCCTCATGCAGGGTGACGACAGGCGTGGTGGCGCTGACGGGGAGCCATTCCCGATAATGCTGGATCAGGCCGGGCCAAAGTCGGACTTGAGACGATGGCCCACCAAGGCAAGGGGGATGGGTGGGGTTTAAGGTCACCATGCAGCAGGAAACGCCAATGCCGAAGCAAGTTGAGGGGTTAGCTTCTTAACTTTAGCTGTTCGTGTCGGCGCTGCGAAGCACTTACAGGGATCCCAACTTCCCAGAACGGCAGGGATCCCACATTTCAGGGGGCTGTCGGCACGGCGGGGATGGATCGCATCGCCAAGGCTTGTGCCAACGACTGCAACTTGAGGCGAATCTCTGCCACCTCCTGTTCGGGGTGGGAATCCGCTACAATCCCGGCTCCTGCGTACAGACGGGCCCGATCCCCCCGAATCAGGGCGGAGCGGATCGCCACCACAAACTCGCCATTGCCCTGTAAATCCACCCAGCCTAACGGTGCGGCATAGCCGGATCGATCAAAAGGTTCTACGGTTTCCAGCCAACGTACAGCTGCCTGTTTGGGGTACCCTCCCACCGCTGCCGTC
Source organism: Thermostichus sp. DRC_bins_24 (assembly GCA_039794845.1). Classification (GTDB taxonomy): domain Bacteria; phylum Cyanobacteriota; class Cyanobacteriia; order Thermostichales; family Thermostichaceae; genus Thermostichus. Next base: position 22,568 of record JAUQVK010000015.1, on the reverse strand, counting down.
GGGTGGAGCTGCTCCAATAAGTCGAAAAGGTGCAGATTAGAGGGCATGTCTGCTTCGATCAAGGTTTGCAGATGCTGGATATTGGCCAAACGCAACAGGCGAGGCCGAGGGGGAATGAAGGGATCCAACCCCACTTGGCCCAGGGCTTCGCGCACCGAGCGCACCACCAACTGATGTTCTCGGCGGTCTTTAGTGCTGTGGAGCAACTGCTGGGCTAGGGCTTGATCTTGGCTGTCCGTCTCGCCTCGGGCTGCGGAACCGGCCAAAGCATCGATTTGGACTTGGCCTTGCCATACCGAGAGCAATCGCTCAGGGCTGGCCCCCAAAAAGACCCGTTGCGACAGGTTGCTGTAGGCGCTACCGCTACTCCCGGGTGGACAGGCACGAACAAGGTCATCTTGCCCATCTCCTGAGGACAAAGATTCTCGGCTGCCAACTCCCTCGGCAAAAGCAAAGACACTGCAATCAGGGTAGCGTTTTTCCAGATAGGCCAACAGAGACGGAATCGGGGGAGGAGAGGGCAAAGGCAGATCCACTGCTTCCGCCAGCACCACTTTTTCCAGGGATCCGGCGCGTATCGCCTGTAGGGCCTTTTGTATGCGAGCCAGAAGCACCTGGCCGTCTACATCCACCTGCAGCGGGGCCTGCAATTCCCATGGGGGCAAGGTTTCCTGAGAGAAGCGCTCCATCTGGGCAAAAAAATCTGCAATCTGGCTTGCCAAACTGGCCAGGTCGCTCTCAGGGCAGACTTCCAGGTTGAGCCGCGCCACCGTTGGGGATCCCTGCCGGCCTAGCAGGCCCTGCCAACCCAATTTGTCTTGGCCCAACTTGTCCTGGCGAGAATCTGGCCCACCCGCCTGGGCCTGCAGCAGTTGCCACTGGGGCAACACCAACATCGCCGCTGGCCCACAGGTGCGCACGGGGTTAAAGCTGAAACGACTAAAGCACAGAGGACGCTCCTGTCGGATGGGTTGGGATAGGCAGCCCCAGCTGGCTTCCTCAGCGTGCAGGTGGGGCTGAAGTTCCTCCAAAAAAGCCCGTGCCGCCTGAAATCGCCCTTCCCCCAACAAATAGACCCGCCGCAGGGATCCCAACCCCAGCACCCGCACGGCCCCGCTGCGTGCCCTATGGGAGAGATAACAATAGCCGGGGTCCTCCGGCCTCACGGGTTCGTTGACACGGAGTGAATGGAGGGTGTGGGCCAACACCACCAGAGGATCCAACCCCGGGAAAGGCCGCGACACGCTGAGAATCTGCGGAACACCCCGCGCCCGCGCCATCTGCTGACAGGCTTCCAGCAGGGGATCCCAGCGGCGAAGTCCCCCCTCCTCCCCGATCCAGGCAGAGGTGTGAATCGGCAGCGTCGGCCAAGCTCTGGGCCATTCCGAACAGGGGGAAAGGGAGGAGGTCATGCGAGAGGAAGAGAGGACAAACCTGCCGTGGCCAAACCATGAAATCCGTGGATGCAGACCAGGAGGGGAGCCTAAGGAAGATGGCTTTAAGATATGAGATTACGAGAGGGTCTGGCCATCTCTGGCCCTCAGGGGCAGGATCTTCACGGGCTTCTTCACGATCCGCAAAATTTCTTAGCATCCTTAGGGATTCCACTTGAAGCACTCTACCTTACAGAGCAGACTTGCTCACACAGCCAGAACCGCCAAGGAGAACTCGCATGAATCCAGATGCTAGCCAGGTGCAGCCTGCAGAAGAGACGTGGAGTGGCCGCTCTCGCAAGCAACTGTGGATGGCCGCCATTAAGCCCCCCATGTACAGTGTGGCGATCATGCCCATCTGGGTGGGATCCGCGATTGCCTATGCGCAGGCGGGGGTGATGGATGTAGGGGCCCTGGGGGTGTTTTTGGGAGCTGCCATCTGCATTCTGGCCTGGACCAACATCAGCAACGATGTTTTCGATGCGCAAACCGGCATCGACAAAAACAAGCATCACTCGCTGGTGAATTTGACGGGCAAGCCGGAGCAGGTGTTTTGGGTGGGCAATGCCTTTTTGGCGCTAGGGCTGCTGGGGATCCTCTGGTTGAGCTGGCGCCAGTCGGATCCGACGGTGCTGGTGCTGGTGTTGATCGCCTGTGGGCTCGGCTATGCCTACCAAGGGCCACCCTTACGTCTGGGTTATCAGGGCATTGGGGAGATCCTTTGTTTTTTCAGCTTTGGGCCGCTGGCGGTTTTGGCCGCCCACTACAGCCAAATTCAAACCTGGTCCCTGACGGGGCTGGCAGCTTCGCTAGTGGTGGGGATGGTCACCAGTTTGATCTTGTTTTGCTCCCATTTTCATCAGGTGCAGGACGATCTGGCTTCCGGCAAGCGCTCGCCGGTGGCTCGGTTGGGCACCCTGCGCTCCGCCCGCCTCATCCCCTGGATTTGCGGCAGCATTTTTGGCCTGACACTGCTGTTCGTCGGTTTGGGGGCTTTCCCGGTTTGGACCTTGCTCAGCTGGGTGGGGATCCCGTCCGCGGTGCAGCTGTCGCGCCTGTTGGGTACCTACCATGACCAGCCGCAGCGGATCAGCCAGTCCAAGTTCATTGCCGTTGCCCTGCATTTTTGGGTGGGGCTGTTCCTGGGGTTGGGGTTCATTCTCAGCCGCCTGGGCTAGGGATCCCTTCGAGCCCTAGTCGCCGGGTGTGCGCGGGATCCCCCCGATACCGCCCGGAAATTGAGATAAGCTACAGCCTAGTGTCCGGGGTTTGGCTTCGGTACAGGTCAGAGGTTGAGGTTCAGAGGGCAACGAGAGCAGGATGCGGCGATTATTCCATTCCAACCTGATCGTGGCTCTCATGGGGAGCGGGATTCTGGCGGCTTTGGTTGCCTGGGCTTTGTTCATCGATATCGAGGCCGTAGAGGTGGAGGCCCCCCCCGCCGATCAGCCGGCCTCCGTCAGCCGCAGGGTGGATATTCTCGGTCGTCGTGGGGGCTATCAGCGTTGGCGGTTGATCGCCGAACAGGTGGACTCGGCAGCCGGACAGCAGGTGTTTGAGCAGGGGGCGCACGGTTACTTCTACGGGGAACCAGCCGCCCAGCGCCAGGGAGAACCGGATCCCTTTTTTGACAGCAGCGAACAGATGACCTGGCGGGCCAACCAAGCCCGGTACAATGCCCTTGCCGACGAGCTGTATCTGGAGGAAGACGTCCGGGTGCAGAGTGACGATGGCAGCCTACTCTTGACCAACATCCTGAAAGTGACCCCCGAAGAGCGCATCGAAGTGCCAACGGAGTTCACCCTCAAAGGGCAGGACATGGTGCTGCATGGTCGCTCTGGCTCCTTTAACTTTCAATTTGCGCTCCTCAATGCCCAACAGGGCAAGCTGGTCGTGCTGCCCCCGGATAGCCCCGCGGCCACCCAAATTGCCATGGCCGACCCTGCCAGTGCCCCCCAATGGCTGGCCAGTGCCGCTGCGGATCCCGGCTCCACAACCATTACCGCCGACCAGATCACCTACGACCGCACCAATCAAGTGGCTCAGGGAGAAGGCAACCTCCTCATTCGAGAGAGCGGCGTCGAGATTCGCGCCCCCCAGGGCACCTACCTGCGGCAACAGGCCCAGAGCATTTTGTCCGGTGGTGTGGTGTTGCAGGAGTTGGCCAGCGATGGCAACCGGGCCCCGCTGCTGGCGGATCTGACGTTGGCCCAGGCTTCTCCCAACTCCGATCAAGATCAAGAGGTGACGATCATCGCCGACCGCCTCACCTACGACCGCAACACGCAAATTGCCCAGGGGGAGGGCAACCTCGAGATCCAGCAGGGGGAAACCCTCATCGAAGCGGCCCGGGGCACCTACCGTCGCCGCGAGTCCCAGAGCATCTTGACAGGGGGGGTAACTCTGCGGGAGCCCGGACGGGTGCTCACCTCGGCGCGGCTAGAGGGCAACCACCGCGACAAAATCTTCTTTTTCGAGGAAAACGTCCTCTACCAGCAGATGGCGGCCTCCACCCCCCTTCCTGAAGGGGCCTCCCTCACGGATGAGCTGCGGCAGTCGGAAACGGAAGTGCGAGCCGCCCGGTTGGTCTACAACTCCCGCACCGGCACTTCGGAATTCAGCGAAGCGGTCGAGTTTATTCAACGGGGGCGCAGAGCCAAGGCCAACCAGGCGACGATAACCCCAGAAATGGTGGAGTTGAGCGGGGATGTGTTGATCGAGCAAATTGAGGGGGATTGGCTGGCGCAGCGCTTACAGAACCCGGAGACTCAGGCGGATGTGGATCAGCCCACCGTGATTTATGCGGATCGGGTGGAGATCGACCAGGCCAGCGGCGATGCACGCTTTTTTGGCAACGTGGTGATCGTGCAGGCGAACCGCGCCATCGAAGGGGATCGGGCGGACTACTTCGACCAAGCGCAAGTTTTCAAAATCACCGCCGAACGGGATCCCGTTCTCCTCTGTGATCGGGGTGAACGGGCTTTGCACGGCGCGGAGCGTTGGGGTGGGCAGAATGGGACCGAAGCCTTGCCCGGTCGGAATGCCTTGGATGAAATGTGTCGGGGGGCCAATCGCCTTAGCGGTAAGTTGGTCACCCTGGATATGGAACGGGATGAATACACCGTTGAAGGAGATGAAACTCAGCAGGGAATGTTTCAATTTCGCATCACTGATGCTCTCTGAGGGGGGATCCCCTCCCCTAGCCCGAAATCCGTCCGTTGCCCCGTGTTTTTGAGGTTGTGGAGGTGAGATGACCACCCAGTTTGCCGAGGCCAAACCCCGCGGGGTGCCTTCCCAGAGGGGCGGTTTTTGGGGATCCCTGGGGTTGGGGGGGGGCTTTTTGGAGCTCTACCTTTTTAAGGAGATGATTCGCCCCTTCTTTCTGGGGGTGGCGGGGGGCACTGTGATGATGCTGGGGAACCAGCTGTTCATCTACGCCGATCTGCTGGTCAAAAAGGGGGCCCCTCCCCTGACGATTCTGCACATTCTCATTCTCAACCTGCCCGCCATCTTGGTGGTGACCTTCCCGATTGCGGGGCTGTTTGCCACCCTCCTCACCCTCGGCAAAATGGGAGCCGACAGCGAGATCATCGCCCTACGCGCCGCCGGGATCCCCTATCGCAAAGTGTTTATTCCGGTGCTCTGTATTGGCTTGCTGGTAAGTGGTTTGGCGCTGTTTACCAACGAAGTGATCGTGCCCGAGACCAACCAGAAGGTGAAAACCCTGAACAAGAACCTGATCCTGGCCCAGGATGCGATTTTGTTTAACCCGGAAGAGATCGTGCGGGTAGACGATGATCTCTGGTTTCACGTCGGCTCCATCGATCCCAAAACCGGCTTGATGCGCGATCTGGTGATTTTGGATCGCAAAGCAGAAACGGGGCATTTGCGGTACCCACAGGTGATCTCCGCCCAAACGGCCCAGCAGGTAGGACAATCCTGGAAACTGCGGGATGTGGTGGTGCGTCGTTATGACCAGCGGGGGCGTACCTACTACGAGGGCCAAGTGGGAGAGATGGAGCTACACATCGTCAATCGGCTGGTGGGCTTGATCTACGCCGAAAAAGTGCCCCAAGAACAACGGGCCGGGGAACTGTGGGAGCAGTGCCAACGCCACCGGGAGGAGCAACGCCCTTCTGCGGATGTGGCCCGCTGCCTGACGGAGTATCACCTCAAATTCGCCATTCCTCTGGCCAGTTTCTTTGCCATCCTGGTGGCTGCCCCCCTGGGCCTGCAAACGGTGCGGCAAACCGGACGCTACGGAGGCGTAGCGCTAGCGATTGTTCTGGTGTTTATTTATTATGTACTGATGAGCCTGGGGCGGGCGATGGGTCGTGTGGAACATATCGATCCTTGGCTGGCGGCCTGGTTGCCAAATATGATTTTCGGTGGAGTGGGCTTTTCTTTACTGTGGCGGTTTTTACGGTGAAATCCTGCAGCTTCCCAGATGGCCTTGGCCCTTGGGCGAGAACCGCCTGGTTGGCCCTATGTTGTAGCGGCTCCCTCTGGTTGGTGATGGGGGAGTCAGTTTTTGCACAACTGGAGCCCTTGCCCACGGAGATGGAGGGTTACCAGCGATTCTGGGCGATGCAAACGCCAGCTCAACGTCTGCAACTGGCCCGCCGGGATCCCAGCCCAGAACCCGCCGCCCCTACAGGAGCAAGCTTACTGGGGGAGCCCCTGACTTTGGCGGAAGCCCAACAGCCCCTTCAAGCCGCTGCCCTTTCGGTTCCTGCCGTGGTTCCTTCCCCTGCACCCACGGTAGTGACCGCCGGGATCCCAGCCCTCTCCCCACAGCCTGTCCCTACCCCATCTACAGCACCCACCGTTTCCGCTAACCCTCGAGGGCAAGAAACTGCTCCTGCAAAAGCGCTGACTCCGGAAGAGCTGAACCAGCAGCGGCTTCAACGTCTGTTGGCGGAAGGGGCAGCAGCCCACGCCCAACGACAGGCCCAACAGACCGCAGCCTCGCTGGCAGCAGGGCAGGCCCAGGCGACACCCGCTCCCTCCGTTCCTACCCTGGCCTCGGTTCAACCTCCTTCTGCCCAAGCGGCGGATCTGCGGGTGGACGAGCAGCCCTGGGTGCGCTCAGGCGGGATGTTGGAACAGCTTACCCCCACTCCGGGATCCACCGCTAAGCCCGTGGCCACAAGTGCACCCAACTCAAGCCCCAGCCCAGAAGCGGAGTTGACTCGGATCCCGGACTTTCCGGCGTCTGCCCCCGTGTTGATCTCTCAGGCAGGCGGCAACCTGGATTTAAGCGGGGTTTCCTTGGCACCGGAGCTGACGGAAAATTTCCCCCTTTTACAGACGGGATCCCCTACAGAGGAGTTTGGAGTTGCCGAGGGTTCCCCGTTGTCCCCGGAATTGCTGGAGCGTTTCCCCCTCCTGAGCGACCTGGGTGGGGCCTCCCCCTCCACCGATCTGCGGGCCGCCCTCCCCCCCGGTCAAGACCTGCCCGGCTCTAGCAGCCAGGGATCCCAGATCCGCCAACAACTGTCCGCCACCGCCACCACCCAGCGGCAGATCCCCCTCGATCCGGATCAAATCAACGTCAATGGGGATGTGCTCAGCTACATTGCCGAGGAAGACCTGGGCATTGCCGAGGGGAATGCTCTGATTCAGCTTTCCGATGGCACCCGCATTACGGGCAACCGGCTGTTGTTTTACCGGCGGGAACGGCGCTTGCGCAGCGATGGTCCCTTTCTTATGGAACAACCCCCTGGCTCCCAAGGACGCGGGGTACGCCAAATCCGAGGGGAAAACCTGGATCTGGATATCCCCAGCCGCACGGCCCAATTTGAAACCTCGTTGGTGATTTTACCGGGGGAAGAACCGGGCACAAAAGTCTTTGTGCGCAGCGAAGAGACCACCGCCCTGTTGGGGGAGCAGATCTTCTTTGAGAGGGCTACCGTTACCACTTCACCCGAGCCCCCCATCACCCACTACGTACAAGGGGATCGGGTGGAGGTGTTCCCCGATGACCGGGTGGTCGTCTACGACGCACGCCTATTTGTCGGCGGAGAGCTAACCGAGCAGGGTGATCTACAAGCGGGTACTCAAATCGCCTATTTTCCACTGTTTGTGTATAGCTTGCGAGATCACCAGTGGATTTTGCCCGGCCAGAGCGAGGCGGAGGGGGTGTTTGTCAAGTCCAGCTGGGCCTACCGCTTCGATGAATACAACTTCGGTGGCCTGCGCATCGATCTCCTTCAGAAAAAGGGCCTGGGGGTGGGCTTTCTGCACGACTACATCCTGCCCATCCCCGACAGCGTCAACTACGGGCGGGCGCAATTTTATTTGGTCACCGAAGCAGATCAACAGCGCCTGTCCAGCCGCTTCCGGGTGGATCACAACTTTGACTTTTATGCCGCCACGATTTTCGGCCAAGAGGGGCAACTGCGGGGCCAGCTCAACCTCAACCTGGACAACACCTACCGTCCGGCGGGGGGACGCAACGACAACGCCGATTTCCGCCTCAACTCCACCTTCCAGGGGGATCTCTCCACCACCACCCTGAACATCAGCCGCACCGGATCCCAGGAGCGGGGCACCTACAGCTTCCCGCTTACCCTCAGCCACAACCAGCGCTACGGGGGTGTCCACTGGCTGCAATCGGATCTGCGGCTGGACTACAACCAGCGGGTCAGCATTAAAGATGGCCCCGACTTTGCCGATGCTCGTTTCACCCTGGGTACCCAACTAACCCCGCCAGGTTGGGGGGGCACCTACCGCCTCAACTACCGCGCCTACAGCAGCTCCAACGGCGATAACGAGCCGCGGCGCAACTTCGAGCTGGCCTTCAACCCCGACCTAATCCGCATTACCCCGGATATTGCCCTCACCAACGCCCTCACCCTGACTCAGGAGCAACAACCGGACCGGGAGGTGGGAGCGGGTCTCAACTTTTTCAATCGCTACGAGCTGCGCTCCAGCCTGCGGTTTAACGACATTCAGCCGGCCCGTTGGGTGACGTTTATGCCCGGCTCCATCGACTACAGCCAGGTGCTTTACTCCACCCCTGATCAAGAATCCACCGTCAGCCTCAACCCCCGCCTCAGCCTTAGACCCGCCGATTGGAACACCATCGACCTGCGCTACAGCCGCACCTTCTACGGCAACAATTCGGTGCCCTTCCAAACTCTTTCTTCCAGCCCCAAAGATGTGGATCGCATCAACGCCAACATCAGCTTCTTTACCCCGCGGGATCTGTTGCCCAACGTGCCCCCTGGCTACATTGCCTTTGAAGATGACCTGCCCGGTGAGCTGCCGATAGCCCTGACCTTCCCGGATGACACCCAGGAGGATTTGGAGGCGATTGCCAGCCGCAACCTGGAGGAGTTGCAGGCGGAGGTGAGAAATCTGCTGCGCCTCGACACCACTGCGGGCTATGACTTCATCAACCAGAAGTGGGATGTGGTCAACGCCAATTTCACCTGGAACACCACCCCCGATCTGTTTAGTATTCAGTTGCAGACCTCCTATGACCTGAACGAAGGAGAGCTGCGGCCCGTTCGTTTGCAGTACCGCGGACGCAGCAGCACCACCTTCAACCGCGATCAACGCTCCGGTCTGGATGTATACGAGCCTGGCATCAGCTACTCGCTCCAGGCCATCTACGATCCGAAGCTGGGAGAGATTTCCACCTACGGTGTGGATCTGGATGCCACCATTGGGACGCAATGGCAAAATCACTGGCGTTTTCGTCTGGGCCTGACGGAAGAAGGGATCCGCCGTGTGGAGGTGCGCCGCGACCTGCGGGATTTTGAGCTGCGCCTGGCCTACGACCCGACGGCGGAGCTGTTGCGCCTCGAAGGGATCCTGGTGGCCTTCCCCAGTCGCCCGGTGGGCCTCACCCAAGAGCGAGGGGATTTTCAGCTGACCACGCCGGGCGGTGCCTTTAGTTTGGATAGCCTTGGGCCTTGAGCCTGTCGGCTGCAGTCGGCGGCAATTAACCCGTGATTGGTTTATTAGATCGATTTAATTGATTTACTTAATTGATTTACCTGTGGTCAAGCATTGCGATTCAAGTTCGAGGAGGGATCCCCGCTCGGTTCGGGGCGCTTGAGATCGGTTAAATCGTTGAGGCGGCGCAGGATCCCCCACCCCTGTAGGGCTTCGAGGAGGGCTTCGCGCACAATCGCCACTGTTTCTTGATCCAGGGCCAAGCGCAGGTAATCTACCGCCAGGCGGGTTTGATCAGCATCGAGGGTGGGCATCAAACTCTGTAGCCGACGCACCCCCACCAGCCGCTTGAAGGAGTCGGGAGAGGCAATATCGCTGAGATCGCGCTCAAACTGCGAACGTTGCCGTTCTTGCCGGCGATGGAGCCATTCCCAAAACAGCACCGACAACAAGGCCAAGGTGGCCAATCCCTGCAAAATAGCGCCGGTGGCCAGCCAACGTTGGCTCGATTCAGCCCAGATGGAGACGATGGTGTAAGTGCCGAGGGTGGCAGCGGCCCCTGACCCAACCGCCAGCAAAAGTGAGCGATCCCCCCGCCGAAACCAGGCCTGAAGGTCTTGCCAGCGCTGCGCCCAATCGCGGCTGCGCATCGCATACAGCCCCAGCATCACCCAGGTGCCGATCAACAAAGAGAGGGCCAACCGCCAATTCCAAAAGGCCAGCCCCACCAACGCCAATCCCGATAGGCCCAAAACTCCCCAGTGACCTTTCGGCCCCCGCAAAGCTGCCAGCACCAACAAGGCAACCCGGGATCCCATTTCTGCTGCCCCCTGCTGTACCCGCCGCAGATAGTCTTGCCAGGATCCCTGACCGGAAGAAGGGCGACCCGATTGATCCTTCACTGATGGCAACTCCCAGAACTCTATCCCGCTAAGCCATTGAATCGTAGCGTGGCAAGACAACTCAATGTTCTTTTAGCTTGACATCCTCTGCGGGCATTCGCTAGGTTCCAGCGTTAGCTTCTCCAGCTATCCGGGCCATGCGGTTCCCGCTGTTGCAGCCTTCACCCCGCCAGAAGTGGGCGAGCGATGCAGAGCAAAAGGGTGCCGTAGGCATGTTGCTCCCCAACACAGGTTGACTTTGAAGTTAGGTATAAGGTTTATGCTGAAGCCAGCACTTACAGCTCTTGCGCGGGTTTTCTACGACAGGACCTAGACTTCTTCCTGTTCTCGCTGTGCGAGGTGCGGAGCACCATCCCGTTACACGGGGCCCGGAGGGCCATTCCTCCCGAGGGTAGATCTCAACTTCCACCGTTGTTGTCTGTAACGAGCGAAGGGACTGTACTGTGCTAGCCAATTAGCGAAAGGGTGAAAAGGAGACATCTAAGATGATGAAGCGTTTGGTCGAGGTTTTCACAGCAGGTTGCCCGTTATGTGATGAAACCGTCAACCTTGTGAGAGAGTTAGCGTGTGACAACTGTGAAATTCAGATATGGGATTTGCGTGAAGGATGTGTAACCAATGAATGCCATGAGAAAGCAATTCAGTACGGAATTCATCGTGTTCCGGCGGTTGTAGTTAACGGTAAGCTAGCAGAATGTTGTCAAAATCAACAGCCGATTTCTCGTGAAGCACTGTTGGCTGCTGGCCTTGGACAAAAATAGAGTAGGAGCATGGGAGAGGTTTTTCCCTCCTACCATTGAGTCTTTGTTTGACCATGAAAAAAAGTTTATTGATCGGTGAGCTAAGTCAGCGATTGCATCTCTCGACTCAGACTATTCGGTATTACGAGCGGGTGGGACTGCTTAACCCACCCAAACGGACTGGATCCCGGTATCGCCTATATGGAGCAGATGAGGAAGAACGACTGCGCTTCATTCAAAAGGCCAAACAGTTTGGGCTATCACTGGATGAAATCAAACAACTGATTGAGATTAGGACGAGTGGGGCACCTCCCTGTTCAAATCTCAAACGTATGGTAAAGCAACATCTCGATGAACTAGACCAAAAGATTCGTGACATGCTAGCGCTTCGCCAAGAATTAGCTAGCCGATATGAGGCAATAGAAACTTTGCTTCCCGATACATCCGACATCACAACGGAAGCCTATTATGATGGGAAGATTTGTGGACTGATTGAGCAATCAAGCGAGACAAGTAGCACTGAAGGAAATTATGCAACGTAAAGCAGCCCTACTGGCTGGAGCCACCATTATTGCTGCCTACTTTTCGTCCGATATCAGAGTCAGTGGTTGCCTACTTTTCGTCCGATATCAGAGTCAGTGGTTACAGCCTTTTCCAGCGTTGTTTACTATAGGTTATTTACTTATCTCCGGGTCCTGCAGTTCCCGCAATGTAGGAGCCACCCAGAACCCCTTCTGCCCCCGCCTTCACCGGCCTTCGAGATAGGCTTTCCACCCCTGGGCTTGTAGCTGGGTGTTTTTCTGCTGCACCGATTGTTTTAATCTTTCCCGGTAGGCGATCACCTGCTGGAGTAGGTCGGGATCCGCGCTCGCCAAGATCTGCACCGCCAACAGCCCGGCATTTTGTCCATTGCCGATGGCAACGGTTGCCACCGGGATCCCTCGCGGCATTTGCACAATTGAGTAGAGAGAATCCACCCCCTGCAGATGTTTGCTGACCACCGGCACCCCGATCACCGGCAGGGGGGTTAAGGCCGCCACCATCCCCGGCAAATGGGCCGCCCCACCCGCCCCGGCAATAATGACGCGGATCCCTTGGGTATGGGCAGAACGGGCAAACTCCAGCATCGCCTCAGGGGTACGGTGGGCGCTGAGGATCTGGACCTGGTAGGGGATCCCGAATTGGTCGCACACTTGTGCCGCCGCTGCCAGGGTCGGCAGGTCAGAAGCAGGCCACAAACGCTGCCCATGACAATGGCAATCAGAGGGGAGGAAGGTTCCATGCGCTGCTGGCCCGTTGTAGCCGATCCATGATCGCATAGCCCAGCCCGGTGGAACTCGGCGGGGGTTCCGCCAACAACAACGTGGCCGGCCCCTCATCCAAACGGCGCAAACTGGCAAACAGGGCGCGGGCGGCCCGGTCCGGGTCGGGATCCAACGCCTCCAAGGTGAGGGTTGCTCCAGGACAATGCTCCGAGAGGCTGTGCCGCAGGGCTTGGGGATCCTCGGCAAAACTCAAAACGCCGAGGTGAGAATGCCCAGCCGTGACTCGTGCCAGCTGCTGCCAATCGGTGGGCTTGAGGTGGGAAAAACAGGTGGGCAGAAGCCACAGGGGCTTGCTGGGGGCATAGTGGCTGCTCAATCGTCCAGGAGCTTCTAGGGTATGGTCAAGTGTATTGTCAGTTGCGGAGTGTGCAGGAGGGATCGGCAGGCCAAGATGGGCCTCCAGGGTTTCTACAGGGATCCCGCCCGGACGCAACAGAGTCGGGATCCCGTCTGGACTGAGCTTGAGCACCGTAGATTCCAAACCCACAGCGCACTCCCCCCCATCCAAAATGAAGGGGATCCGCCCCGCCAACTCCGCATACACCGCCTGGGCAGAGGTCGGGCTAATGCGGCCAAAACGATTGGCACTGGGGGCCGCCAGAGGGGTTTGTACCGCTTGCAATAGGGCTTGGGCAACAGGATGGGCAGGCACCCGCAGGGCAACGGTGGGCAATCCACTGCTGACCAAATCTGGCACAGCCGCTCGTTTCGGCAATACCAAGGTCAAGGGCCCCGGCCAAAAGGTGTTCATCAGGGAGCCCAACCGTTCTTGGGCGGTGCGGGTAAACTCCGACACATCCACCAGCCATTCCTGCAACTTTTCGAGAGGGATCCCGGCGGGAAGATGCAAAATCAAAGGATCGAACCGGGGCCGTTCTTTGGCCGCAAAAATGGTCGCCACCGCCCCCTCATCCAAACCCTTGCCCGCCAAGCCATAAACCGTTTCGGTGGGCATTGCCACCAACTGGCCGCGCCCCAACGCCTCAGCTGCCACTGCAATGTGCTCAGGGCTAGGGGAAAGAATTGCCGTTTGCATTACTCTTGCTGCCGTTCACGGATCAATTTTCGCGCCTGGTAGAGGGCGATGTTGATCTGATCCCCAAACAGCAGCGCCAGAGAGGTGAGCCAAACCCAAAGCAACAGAATGATCACCGCCCCCACCGTGCCGTAGACCTGATTAAACTGGCCAAAGTGCCCCACATAAATCCGCAACCCCCCCGATACCCCAACCCACAGCAGGCTAGCGGCAACAGCTCCTGGCCAAATCGGCATTTTTCGTCGGCGCAGACTGGGGCCAAACCGATACAGCACCCAACAGGAGAGCGTGATCAACCCCAAAGCAATCGGCCAGGTGAGGAATCCCCACACGTTCAGCCAAAGCTCTCGCAAGGGATCCAGTCGGGTCGGGCCCGCCACCCCCTCCGGCAGGGATCCCGCCCGTAAGGCCAAAAGGCGTAAAAAACTGGCACTAAACAAAAAGATCAAGCTGGCCAGTCCTGTTAACCCCAAGGTGGCCAGCATCCAAACCAGCGAGATCAGCTTGCGCTTCCAAAAGGGGCGGCGCATCTCTTGGGGGATTTCATGGCTCAGATCCAAAGCCGTCATCACCGCTCCCAAGGCCCCAGAAGCCGCCCAAAGGGTGCCCAAGAAACTCAGAGACAACAAGCCCCGGTTTTGCCCAAAGCTGATATCACGCACGTAGCGATCCACCAGCCCCAGCGCCTCTTGGGGGGCGATCTGGCTCAACTGGCCCATCAAGCGCTCAAAAGTCTGCTGGGAGGAGCCGGCAAACAACCCAACTGCCGTCAGCAGGGTGAGGATAAAAGGAAACAGGGCCAACATCGAGCTGTAGGCCATTTCCGAAGCCAGACCGAACAGCCGGTAGCGCATGGCATTTTCACAGGCCAATCTCAGGGTCAACCCCACCAACTCTTGCTTTGGGAGCAGCTCCAGCCACCGCTTCGGGATCCGCAATTTTCCTAATCGATCGATCAGCCTCATGGCTCTGGCCCACACACGTTTTGAGCTTAGCAACCTGAGCATCAGACACCTCACTGCCCCATGGGCAGGCTGGTGTGAAGCCGGAGGGCGTTTGACCGGCGAAAGGGCTGTATGGAAAACCCCGTGATTGTGTCCCAGCTTGGCTTCAAATCAGCCCTCCTGCTGCCTCAGAGCTCGTCGTGCCAGCTTGGCATAGGTTTTCACCGTCTCATAGGGCATTTCCAAATCCTGGGCGATCAGTTCCAAAGACTCGCCACCTTCCCTTCGAGCCAGAATCGTTGCCCAGGACAAAGCTGTTTTCTCGGCACGGGATCCCCCTTGCCGTTGGCGTTGCGCCAAAAACGTCGCCATCAACTCTCGGATCCGTTCTGCCAAGTATTCCTCAGCAGCAGCTACCGGTTGAGCCCTTGACTCAGATTCCCATCCCAGACGGGTTTGCCCCAATCCAAAGGGGGTTTTATGGCCTGTCCCAGCATAAGGCGCGTAGGCGAGCAAAGCCCGAATCTGTTGCTGTTCCTGAGGCTCTAGCTGTGTGGAGAAACCCAATTGCAAACTGCCCACAAACCCGGTTACCGAACCCCGCCGCCCTGCAGTGGTTTTCACCGTCTCCAGGCGGTAGCGCTGAATCAACACCCCCCGATCTACCCCATCCAAAAGGGGTTCCATCTCAATCGGCAAACCGGAAAAATCGTTCCAGCGACGCAAATAGCTGTGAAAAAGGTTCTTGGGAATCGGCAACGGCAGATGATGCCCGCGGTGGCGAAAACTTGTGGGGGACACAAAGCTCAGGCATACATCCTTGTAAGAACGGGGCTGCCCCGCTTGTTCCAGCAACTGCCGGTAACCCATCGGGGGCAAATGGCAGCCCCATCCACAAATCTGCAGAGGGGATCCCCGCAACTCCAGCCAGTAGGGTAGGTGCTGGGTCCACCGCCTCAACCAGTCACAAACCTTGGCATTCAGACCCGTGATCATCCAATGGAAGGGTTGTTTCGGGGGCACGATCAGTTTTCCCCCCTGTTCCCGAAAGGATCCCACCAAGCGAGAGAGGGTGAAGGCTTTCTCAGCCAATTCAGCCGAGAGGCGGGGATCCGTTTGCCGCACTTGATCTAAGAACCAGGCATGCAGTCCCTTGGCATAGTACGGATCCAAGGCATAGGTCTCTGGAGCTTGCACCTCCACCCGAACACCCACCATTTCCGTTGTCTCAGGCCACTGCAGCTCCCCCATGGGCACAGTTTCGTCAGTCCAGCACAGGGTATTAAGGCTCGAAGACATAGGGGCAACCCACCTGAGTACGTTCAGAAACAACCACGAGTACAAACATTCTTTGAAGGGCACCCTTCCAAAACCATTTAATCTGTAACCAGGCAGAAGTTCCCTAGAAAACCAACATGAAGAAAATGTTGCAATCTTAACCAAGAAATGGAGAGCAGTATATGTTACATAGAATCCTAGGTCACTGGCATGCCTCCAGTTCCGCTCCTTCCCTATCAGGTAGATTACCTCTACCTTCTCATCGGGGAAAACCCACTGCCCAATTATGTTGCAGCACTGACCCTGCTCAGACCAGGAGGCACCTTGTTTCTAGTGCATACTGGCCACACGCAAAAGCAGGTAAAAGCTCTCACAAGAGTACTTCAGGACGGGATCCCTCCACGTCCAGTCATCAAAGTTCTGCCTCTAGGCAGTGGGAGTACTGCATCTGTACCAGAAGAGCAGGCCAATGGCTTTCAAATTTATCAAACCATTCAAAAATCAGCTCAAGAACTTCCAGGTAGCGTCGGAATGAACTACACTGGCGGCACCAAAACCATGGCTGTACATGCCTATCGAGCATTAGAACACTTGAGGCCCGATGCTGTGTTCAGCTACCTGGATCCCCACCTGCTCAAGATGATGATCGATCATCCTCAGGCTCCTCCCCTCCAGATCCCGGTGGAGTTGCCCCTAACACTGGAGCAGATCCTGGCCTTGCACAGCCTCACCTGGCAGCCCGAGGCTCCCCCTTGCCGGGATCCCGTCCATCCTGAGTTAGCCACTCAACTGGCTATCCTGCTTGTGAATCCTTCTCTCAAGAAACGGTGGCTGAGTTGGCGACGAGACAAAGTGGATCCCTTGAAAGCTCACTTTGATAGCCAATATCCCCCTCAGTTGATCTCTGTGGCTGCGTTGCCGGAACCCCTCCAAGCCTGCCTCGCCCAGCATCTCATCCTCAAAAACAACCACCTCGATGTGCCCGCCTCTTGTTCACCCCACTTTGACCACCCTTACCAGCTCATCGGCTGGCTCCACGGCCTTTGGCTGGAGGACTTTGTTCTAGCCACTATCCAAACCCTCGCACCTCAATACGGCATCCACGACTATGGTCTCTCCCTCCAGATCCAAAATCCCCAACAGCGGCAGGATCCGTTTCCCCAATTTGAGCTGGATGTTGCCTTCACCAAGGGCTACCAACTGTTTGCCATCTCCTGTACCACCGCCCAAGACAAAGCCACCTGCAAGCAAAAGCTGTTTGAGGCCACCCAGCGAGCCCGACAACTGGGGGGAGCTGAAGCCCGTATTGGCCTAGTCTGTGCCAGCCGTCGCCCCCATCTGCTTCAGTCCGAGCTGGAGCTGGTCACCCGCAACCGCAAGCTCAAAGTCTTTGGGATCCCACAGTGGGGATCCCTTGATCGCCACATTGCTGAATGGATCCGAGAAAACACCTGAGGTTAGCTATGTATTTGGTTCTCATAGAAACATCCGGTAACCAAAACTATATTTTTTCCACCAACAAGCTCAGAGAGAATGTTGGTGCCTCAGAAATAACCTATCGAGCCGGAACGCAATGGGTACTAGAAGCCATAGCAAGTATCACCGGCAAGAAGAGGCTAGAGGTCTGGCGAGATAGCAAAAAGTTGCGGAAAGACTTACTGAACCCAGACTTGAATCCTCCGATCAACGAAGGACAGACCGCCGTCGAAATAATTCTGGCCGCCTCCGGCAAAGCTTTACTGCTGACCAAAACCCAAGAAGATGCCCAAGCCATCATTCGTACCCTCACTCAACGGGCCCTGAAAGAAGCTCCCGGGCTGGAGTTGACCGGTGTTTATCAAGCGTTTGACTGGGAGCAGGATCTCCTCGGCCCGATTAATAAGATCGTTCACCAGCGGTATGAGGCCGTACGAGCCGCCAAACCCAGTGGGCTCACCCGGTTCCCTCGTCTACCCATCACAGACGAATGCCAGACCAGCGGATTACCGGCCCAGCTACTGGATCGGCAGCCAAGATCGGCAGACTTGATGCCCATTTCAAAGCTCAGCTACGTCAAGCAACAACAGCAGGAGGAGGGTAAAGAACGAGTCAACCAGCTGGTTCAAAAGCATTCTGACTTTCGAGGCTATGAGCTAGCCGGAGACAATAACGATCTAGAAGGATCCCTTAATCAAGAAAAGGGCTGGCTAGCGATTGTTCATGCCGATGGCAATGGCTTAGGAGAAATTTTCCTGAAGTTCCACGAACACATCGGCGCTACAGAAGCCGATCGGTCGCGTACCACAGGTCAGAAAAACCGTGATTATGTCAACAAACTTCGCAAGTTTTCGCTGGCTCTGGATATCTGCACTGAAAAAGCATTCCTGACAGCCCTAAAAATCTTATCACCCGCGGCACAGGGTACTGTTATTCCCTTGGTGCCCTTGATCTTGGGTGGGGATGATCTGACGGTTGTGTGCGATGGACGTTATGGGATCCCTTTTACCCGCAAATTTCTGCAAGAGTTTGAAAAGGAGACCGGAAATACCCATGACGATGTAGGGGATATCATTGCCGAGGTTGCAGGAAAAACCTTCGGGGTGAAACGGCTATCCGCCTGTGCAGGAGTAGCTGTGGTCAAGCCGCATTTTCCCTTTTCTGTGGGGTATGAGCTGGCAGAGAGCTTGATCAAAGTGGCTAAAACTGTAAAAACTCACGTCCAGAAGGATGGAAAACCCTATCCTTGTTCAGCTCTGGATTTTCATATTGTGCTGGACTCAAGCGATGTAGAGTTGGGATCCATTCGCGGCAAGCTGGAGTTTTCCGAAAAAGTAGGCAATCAAGATTGGGGCCTCAGGCTATATAACCGCCCCTATGTGGTCAGTAGACTAGAGGATTTATCAGAGGCACCTGGCAAAGATTGGGCAGCTTTTCATCACTGGGATAAGTTGCAATCTCGCATTAATATCTTGTTGCAACAAGATGAGGAAGGACGACGACTCATACCCAACAATCAGGCTCATGATCTACGAGCGGGACTATTTCAGGGCAAGCAAGCCGCTGATGCCCGTTACCGTTTGATTCGCGATCGCTATCCGACCTTGCAGCAATTGGTTGGCGATTCGGATTCTTTGTTCATGGAGGCGCCGGCGGTGGATCGAAAAGATAAACCAATCTGGCTGACAGCTTTGCTCGATGCTATTGATTCTGCGGAATTGATTGGATCTTCAGAAGTTCATGAGAAGGTGCAGTGATGTCGAAAAAAAACAAGAAGACTCATAGTAAGCAACCCGCTTCAAAATCTGCCAATCAAGGGCAAAATAATTCCCAGAAAAGCGGTCAGGCTAGCAACTCTATCTCCAATCCAAAACCCTCATCTATGTCACCCAATTCTGTTTCCTGGGATCCCAGTTCTGCCCCCGAGGCATTCACCCTACGAATCAAGATGCTCAGCGACTGGCACATTGGCACAGGAGCCGGTCGCACAGGAGAAGTGGATAGCTTGGTGATTCGGGATCCCGACGGGTTGCCCTATCTTCCGGCGAAAACCTTAACCGGGATTTGGCGGGATGCCTGTGAAAAGGTGGCCTATGGGTTGGATGGAGGCACGGAGGGATCCTGGTCAGATTGGGTGAACTTTCTGTTTGGGGATCAACCCGCTCAAGCCAAAGGCCCTGTGGCAACAGCCCCCCGTCCGGCAGCTCTTGGGATCCGGTCTGCCCGCTTGCCCCAAGTGTTGCGGGAGGCCATGCAGGGACGGCCCTTGTTACAAGAAGCCATCACGTTCATCAAGCCGGGGGTCAGCATTGATCTGGAGAGCGGCTGTGCTCGCGAAGACTTTCTTAGATTTGAAGAGATGGTGCGCGCCGGGGCCATCTTAGAGGCCCACTGCCAGTTGGATCCCGCCGTTTGGGGTGTGCTTGATGTTGAATACAAAGCCGCCGCTCAAGCTCTGTTGTGGACTTCAACCCGCCTTTTTGAACACTTGGGAGGCAAGCGCCGCAGAGGATCGGGGCGATGTGAGGTCAGTATTCAAACCCCCAAGGGTGTGGTCAATATCGATTCGATAATCACTTGGCTGGAGAGCCATAGTTCCTGTCCCCCTGTACCTGAGCCCGGCCAAGTAAACTCGATCACGTTCGCAGGCAATTCTAATCTGAGCCTAGATCCAGATGAAGCGTGGATTCGGATCCCGGTTACTCTTACCACCGAAACGCCCCTGATCATTGCCAAACAAACCATCGGCAACATTATCGAGACCCTGGACTACATACCGGGATCCCACTTGGTGCCTTTGGTGAGCAAGCGTCTACCCCATGCCCCTTGGATTCATCAAGCTATCGCAGACGGTCTGATCATTTTGACCAACGCCACACCCGCCAAAGCAGAGCAGAAGTCATTGCCCGTTCCCTTTGCCCTATTTGGCGAAAAGCTCGATGGTGGCTTGGAAAAAGGCAAAAAAGTCTACAACCGCTTGGTTGAGGCAGAAACCGAGGCAACCGGGCAACTCAAGAGTGAGCGTAAAGGCTACATCATCCCCAAGAATGGGTCACTACCCGACCACATCACCCTCAGCACCAGCCTCTACACCCACAACACCATTGACGATGACGTTCAGCGACCCACCGAGGATGGGGGGGGAGTCTATAGCTACCAGGCCATTCCACCCAAAACTGAGCTGCAAGCTGAATTACGGATGCCTCAGGCTATGGCCTCAGCCCTTAAGCAGGAGGATCCCAACTGGATCGATCGGTTGGGCGCAGCCTATAGCTTTGGCCGCTCGAAAAAAGATGACTACGGCCAAGTGAGTGTGAGATGGGGCCAGCAAGCTACGATCACCACCCCCGCCCCTCTCACTTCGGACCAAGCGCCCTCAACTTTAACCGTGTGGCTCCTATCCGATGTGTTGATGCGGGATGAGCGGCTGCGCCCCACCACGGATATCAAGGTTCTGGCGCGGCTGTTGGGAACAGCACTGGGATCCCAGCTAGCCCTCAGGGAGGCCAAAGGCTTGATGTCCTCCGGCACCCGTACTCATCGCCATGAATCGTGGCAGTCACGCTGGGGCTTACCCCGTCCCTCCCTGGTGGGCTTGGGGGCTGGCAGTTGCTTTGTGTTTGAGATGCAAGACAAACCCATTGATCCCCAAAAACTTCGCCTACTGGAGATCACAGGTATTGGAGAGCGCAGAGCAGAAGGCTTTGGGCAGGTGTACTTCAACCATCCCCTGTTGATGAATCCCACCTCAAAGTTGACCAGAGAGCGTCCAGAAAAATCCTCCCAGCAGCCTAAAAAGGGGCCGTTGATGAATTCGGCAACCAACAAAGATTATGCCCGTGTCATTGAGAAAGCCGCTTGGCGAACCGCCATTCAACGCAAGGTTCTGGAAATCGTCAAAACGGCAGCGGGGCGAAAACAATGTTTGGGAATTTCAGACAGTGAACCTTCCCTGAGCCAATTGGGATCCCTGCGTTCGGTGGTGAATCGTTTGGTGGCACCAGAAAGTGATGGGAATGTCGGTGGTGTTTTGGAATGGCTGAGTCATTTAGAGAATGTTCCCAATCGCAAAGAGCGCAAAGAGAAATGGCCCTCAGACTGTCGCAACCAAATCCGTCGGTTGGTCAGCGATGCCAACCTCATTTGGACTCTTTTGGCCCTTAACGAGGACAAAATCACCCTTACGGAAGGGGGATCCCAATCTTTGAGGCGGGAGTTGTGGGCAGAGGCGGTAAAAACCTTGGTGGATGGCTGCATTCGTGCCCGCCGTCGGGATACCGAATCTATCCAAGCATCTGAATTGGTAGGAGTGTAGATTATGGCGCGAAAAATTACCTCTCGCTGGCGCATTAAGGGCACCCTTGTTGCCGAAACCCCGCTGCATGTGGGGGGAATTGGGCAGGATCCGATTGTGGATTTGTCGCTGGCGATGGATGGCCAGGGCAACTACTACATTCCCGGCACCAGTTTGGCCGGGGCTTTGCGGGGATGGATGTCGGGATCCAATGGGTCTCAAAAGTCTGAGATTGAAAAACTGTGGGGCTTTCAGCCGCCCAAGGGGGATGGCGGCCATGCCAGCTTCATTGTGGTGGAAGATGCTCCCATCGAGTCCCATTTCACCGAGATTCGAGATGGCGTCGGCATTGATCGTGTCACAGGAACCGCAGCCGAGGGCATCAAGTTTGACCGAGCGGTCTTGCCGAAGGGAACCCAAATCCCCTTGGAACTAACGATTGAGGATCCAGATCGACACCTGGCGAGTTCTGAACTGGCTCTGGATACTCTCATCGCCTTGGAATCAGGAGAGATTTCTCTGGGGGGAGCCAAAACTAGGGGGCTAGGACGGGTGAAGCTCAAAAACTTACAAGTGATTGAGCAGGATTTTTCCTCCTTCAAAGGGATGCTGCAAACCTTACGAGGAGAAGGGGATCCCGTTGAACTTAATCGTAAAGGATCCTCAGCGCGCCCGCGCATGGGAATGACCATCCACTGGCAACCCATCGGCCCCGTCATGGTTAAAGCTGAAGCCGAGGGGAATACAGTAGATATGCTGCCCCTCACCAGCCGCGTCGAAGGGGGATCCCTTGCTTTTGTGATTCCGGGCAGTTCGATTAAAGGATCCCTGCGCTCCCAAGCCGAGCGGATCCTGCGAACACTGCTTGATCAAGCTATTCCTGATGATCAAGATCCAAAGCAGCGATTTCTCAGCCAAACCAAAGGATTACCCATCATCCGTGAGCTGTTTGGTGAAGCTGCCCGCATGGAGAGCAATGGCAACGGCAAGCGAGAACAAAAGGGATATTTGGGATCCCTCAAAATTGATGATTGTTATGCTCAGAATGTAAAACTTTCCCCAGCACAATGGCAGACTATTACCACGGCAGAAAAATCTGAAGACTTGCAACAAGCTCTAAATAATGCCAACTTAAATCACACCCAACAAGCCTTTCATGTGGCTATTGATCGTTGGACAGGTGGGGCTGCCGATGGATTTCTCTATTCAACTTTGGAGCCAATAGGAATAGACTG
>JAUQVK010000014.1:0-49630 GCA_039794845.1 Thermostichus sp. DRC_bins_24 | reverse complement strand
CTTCGACTGATGGCCAAACAGTGAGACTAATGTCTCTTGACTCCGTTTGGCGATCACGGAACCAACCCAAAATCGATCTAATCAAGATTGATGCTGAAGGGGCTGAAGAGCAAGTTGTATCTGGAGCATTAGAACTGCTTGCTGAGAGTCATCCTGTCGTTATCTTTGAGAATCAACACGCTTCTAAGAGTACTGGATTGGCTACTGCTCAGGTTTTAGAACAGTTGGGATATGAGTTTTACACATACAACAAATTTCTCAACAAGCTAACCAAGGTTAGACCTACACAGTATCCTGTTTCATCCTTAAATATCATCGGGATCCATCCCTCAGATTTGGAGAAGGTTCAAAATATGATTTCCAATTAGAGCTAAAATATGATGATCTAGATGATGATCTAGACGGTATTAAGTTGGCCCATGATTTAGAGGATACTGCCTCCGAACCCAATTCTCAAGCAACATTTCCAGCCGCTCAACCGACTCTGCCAAACGATCCACCCGCTCATCCAGGTGATCTAGCCGCCGATCCTGGTGCTCAGCTTTATCCCGAAACAGGCGAGCCAAATCCCCAAGCTGAGACTGAAACCGGAGCTGTGCATCCACTAGCCGGGAAAACTTATCATTCAACTCTGCATCGGTCATGCGGATCTCCTCTATTATAATATAAATTATGATGACTCTAGGCTAACCCACCTCCCCAAGATTAGGACACAATTGAGCCATGCAAGCCATCAGTTCAAAATCAGATCCTCAGCTCCACCTCTGGACCAGGGCAGAGTACCATCAAATGGCTGAAGCCAAGTCAAACAAATTAGAAATTCGGGCAGAAATTGCCCAGCTGAAAGCCGACCGCCAGCAAAGCCAGGAGCAAATGGAGCAAAGGGCAGCTGAAATTGCGGAATTGTGCCAACGACAAACAGAAAGGGATGTGCGCTTTAATGTGTTGCTGGATGAAATTCGCGTTTTGATCCGTCGCCAATTCCCGCCTGAAGGAACGGAGTAAATCTTACCCAAAGTTTTGAGATAAAGCAGCCACAGACAAGTCTATGGAAAATCTGCTACTTTGCCATCACGAATGTGGAAACCTACTTTTATGAACTCATCTATCATTGTTACGGCTGCCGACAGTAAGTTTTTCGATCTGGTTCAAGGGACTATTCTTTCTGTTCGAGATAAACCTCAAGGACGCTCCGTAGATATTGGCTTCTTCGATTTAGGCTGCACACCAGAAGAGTTACGGTGGCTATCCACTCAAGTCAATCATATTGTTGAGCCGAGATGGGACTATGATTTTCCTGGAATTGATAAAGCTCCTTTATTTTTAAAAGGATTGCTTGCTCGCCCTTTCTTGCCCAACTATTTTCCTGGTTATGAGATTTACATTTGGTTGGATGCGGACGCATGGGTTCAAGATTGGCTTGCGGTTGACTTGCTGGTGCGAGGTGCAACCAAAGAAAAGCTCACCATCGTGCCTGAAATAGATAGAGGCAACAAACTCCTATACGGCCCCAAAGAGCATCTTCACCAGCTTCAGGATGCGTATGCGTTTTACTTCCCTGATGATGACATTCAAGAGTTGCATACTTATCCACTCTTGAATGCGGGTGTATTCTCTTTGCACAGAAACTCTAAACACTGGCATTTCTGGGATCGTCGGCTTCGGCAAGCCTTGATTCGTCCACCTTCTATCCTCACCGATCAACTTGCTCTTAATGTTTCTGTTTTCTTAGATGGCCTGTTTGAGGAAACAGAGCTTCTTCCCGCCTACTGCAATTGGACTTGTCATTATGGCTTTCCGAAATGGGATCCCAAGCGAAACCTTCTGGTAGAGCCTTATTTGCCTCACAAACCCATTGGCATCTTACACCTAACTAGCACGAGCAAAAAAGCAGGAAAATATATCATCCGTACTACAGAAGAGAAGGAAATCGAAATTAGTCTTCGCTATTCCCAGAGTAGGTTGAGTCGAAATCCAGTTAAATACGACTATATATCACTAGGCTTTCAAGAAATTCATCTTGACTCTGCTTTCCCAAATATGCAGATAGGAAATGTGGATGCTTGTCCGTGGCCTTACTTACGAAGGGAAATCCCCCATCTTTGGTATGTCGATCAACGCAATCCTACCATTGGCTTTGTCAGTCGGGATGAAGCTCACATTCTCTACAATAACGCCCTTCAATTCAAGGGCCAACCCGCCTTAGAAATTGGCTGTTGGATGGGTTGGTCTGCAGCTCATCTGGCCTCAGCAGGGGTAATTCTAGATGTTGTGGATCCCATTCTTAGTCAATCTATTGCCTATGAGAGCGTCGATCAATCCCTCACTCTGGCCGGGATCCGTTCCAATGTCACTCTATACCCTGGTACTAGCCCAGAAAAGGTAGAAGAAATTGCCCAAGCCCAAAATCGCCGCTGGCCACTGATTTTTATTGATGGGGATCATGATCATCCTGGCCCATTACAAGATGCACAAGTTGCAGAGAAATATGCCGCTGAGGATGCCCTAATTCTTTTTCATGACCTTACCTCCCCAGATGTAGCTGAGGGCTTACATTATTTTAGAGATCGAGGCTGGAACACCATGATTTACCAAACTATGCAAATAATGGGCGTGGCTTGGCGAGGTAGTGTTCAGCCCGTTGAGCATAGTCCCGATCCATCTGTGCAATGGACTTTGCCCAAACACCTGGAGGGGTACCGAGTTAGCGGTCTTGAGTTGCAGTCTCTTCTAGCGGTTATTCGTCCCTTCACCCTATTGAGTTTGGAACGCTTGTCAACTCTTTACTCACTGGCCAAAAAGATTTGCCAAGAAGATATTCCCGGTAATTTTGTGGAATGTGGAGTTTACAAGGGTGGGAGTTCAGCCTTGTTGGCTTGGGTGGTTAAAAACTTCAGTCGCCGCCCACGTAGGGTTTATTCTTTTGATACTTTCTCAGGTATGCCAGATCCGTCGGATATAGATCGCCACCAAGGGATCCCGGCGAATGATACTGGGTTTGGGGTAGGTACTCTGCAGGCCCCGATTGCTGAGAACTTGGAACAAGTTTGCAAGGATTTGGGGGTTTGGGAGCTTGTTACTCCCGTAGCCGGTTTGTTTGAGGATACCTTGCCTGTTTATCGGGAGGAGATCGGAGAAATTGCCCTGCTCCATGCGGATGGAGACTGGTATAGCTCTACGATGGATATTTTCCGCAATCTCTATGGTCAAGTTAGTTCACAGGGCTTTATTCAGATCGATGACTATGGCCATTGGGAAGGCTGTAGGCAGGCAGTCCATGATTTCGAACAAGAGATCAAAACATTCTTTCAGATTCACACCATTGATTACACAGGGGTTTGGGTTGGTTTACGAGAAAACCTGCCAATACTATCTGCAGAAGATTCAGACCCCTCTACCCCAGGGATCCGTCTAAGCCAGATTAACTTGGTGCTTTTCCCGGATTGGGATCCAGAACCTGAAACCATAATCGCTGAACTAGAACCTTTGCTAGAGCACATTCTGCTCAGTGATAATCCTCAAGATTTTGCCTTAATTATCTCTGCCGAGTTGGATTCTGAAGTGGCTGAATCTGTTTTGGAAATGGCTGCAGCCAATGTTGCCCTTAAGTTGATGGAGCAGGGACATGAACTGAGTGTAGAACCCTATATTTCCCTGGTTAAAACCCTCAATGCTCACCAATGGGAACGGCTACTTTCTCGGCTCACCCATCACTATCCCCTTACCCACGAGCGGCTTCCGGCAGAGATCCAACCGGCCCTAAGCCAACTCCCTCGCTTTGGGTTACCCGAGGATCCGACAAAATAAATTAACGGGGCAGGGAACAGGGACTAAGTTAAGTCTGGGTTAAGTCTGGGGCTCCTCAGGCTTATCCTCCCAGGCATCAGCAGGATTTTCGGAGGGAGGCTCTGAGGGAGGAGGGGGAGGAGAAGGAGCCTTTTCTTCGGCGTATTCTTGCTCCCATTCCGGTGGTTCAGGGGCAGGTTCGGGTCGACGGGGGCGCACGGGTTCGGGTTCAGGCTCATCTTCGGCGTAGATGTCTTCCTCTTCGGCCTCGTATTCCTCGTCGTATTCTTCCTCGTAGTCTTCCTCAACAGCAGGGGTATCGACGGCGCTGGGCAGAGCGGGGGTGGGGCCAGATCCAACCTCCCAGGGGGGCTTACCTACCCCGAGTGCTTCCAAAAGTCCCTTGGCCAGTTGGGTAAGGCGGGTTTCGGCGCCGTCGGCAACGATCAGGCGATCCCCTCCCACGGAGACAATTTCATCGGTTGAGAGCCGATAGGTGCTAAGGATGAATCCGGGCAAAAAGGTAAGGCCAAGGTTGGAGAGCACCAAACCCGTGATCAAGCCGGAAACCGAGTTAAATTCAAAATCCTTGACTTTGCCGAGGCGGATCCCTTCTTCGGTCACCACTTCGCAGCCGACAACACGGCTAAGACCTTCCAGGTCCAAATTGTCGAACACCTCATCGCTGGGCACCAGGAGCGCATCTTGTCCCAAGGCCGTCACCTGGCGCAGCTCCAGCAAGCGCGGGGATCCGGCAAAGGCCTTTTCCAACACCCCCAGCACCAAGACCTGCTTGGCTTCTAGATCCGCCCAAACGTCGCTGACCACCCCGAGCCGGGCCGCATTCCCCTGGCTGATCACCTGTGTTCCGAGAACCTGTGACCGCCGACGAACCTCTGATCGCACCAGCGCAACAGATTCTTTCCCAGTCGTCATGGTGTCTTCCCCGTCGTGAGTCAAAACGTTCGCGTAAGTCGGCTAAGTATCGGGCGCAGAGCGCCAAAATCAAAACAATAGTACCACTGCCTGTCTCCTCCCTTGTGGCGGGCCTAAGCGGGATCCCTGCCAATTTGCCTATCCCACTCCAGAAACCGTTCCGCCATCGCCTGCAAAGAAAAGTTCTGCTCAACCTGTTGACGACAGACCCTTCTATCGATGCAATCCAACCGCCGCACAGCATCCGCCAAGGCCAAGACATCATCCGCCTTCACCACCCAGCCCGTTTCCCCATCCCGGACAATTTCCGCCGGCCCACCCCGCCGGTAGGTGATCACGGGTACGCCACAGGCCAGGGCCTCCACCGCCACCATGCCAAAGGCTTCGATCCACTTGGGGGTCATGATCAAAGCCGAACATTGACCCAAGAGGCGCTGCATCTGTTGGGTGGGCAAAAAGCCTCGGTAATCCAGCTGGGCTTGGGGGTACTGCGCTTGAATCTGCCGCCAATAGCCGGGATCCTGCAAGTGGCCCAAGATCACCACCGGGATCCCGGTCTTTTCCGAGAGGGCGGCACAATCTTCCAAGCCTTTTTCGGGGGCAATGCGGCCTATCCAACACAGGGATCCGTTCCCCTGGGGCACAAAATCGTAGTTTCGCAGATCCACCCCGCAGGGCAGATAGAAAAAGGGATCCCGACCTAAAGCCATCCAGGTTCGGGCAAAGGCAAAGGTTTGGGCTTGGGCACGGGAATGTACCGCCAGGCAACCGGGGTGGGTTTGGGCAAGGTGTTCTAAAGCCTGATCCACCGCATCGGTGAGGGATCCCATGCTGATGATGTGGGCTACCGGGGTATGGAAAAAATCCGTCAGATAAAAAGAAAGCCAGTCGTAGCTCCAGTTAACAATCCGATCAAAGTGATCCTGAAGTTGGGCGGCCCGTTGCCACAGGTGCGCCAGCAAAGAAGGGGTTTGGATCTGTACCGGTTGATCCCGACTTTGGGTTTGGGCGTAGGCAGGCGGTAAACCCGCCACGGGCTCGATAACGGACTCGGGCAAGCCGGCAATGCGGGAGCCCTCTGGGGCCAACACCCGCACTTGGGATCCCTGCTCGATCAGGGTGCGCGTCAGGTTGGCCAGATTGAGTTCCACCCCACCCCCCGCCCCTGAACCCAGGGGCCCCACAGGAGTGGAGAGGAACAGGTACCGACGCGGCTGAGTCACAAAGGGATCCTCCCTGGCTCAACCCATTGTCTCCGGATTTTCTCCAGGTCAGGCTTTGGCGACCAAAATTTCGCCATCTTCCACTTTCACGTCATAGCGGGTCAGGTTGGCATTGGCAGGGCCACGGGTGCGTTCTCCATCTGCCGCGAAGGCCGAACCATGACAGGGACAGACATAGTTCTCGCCGCGCCAGTTCACATCACAGCCCGCATGGGGGCAAGTTGCATCCAACGCCAGCAAGGAGTCCGGATCCTCCGGATCCCCGCTTAGCCAAAGGGTGGGGCTATTGTCACCAAAGGCGTTTTCCACTTTGAAGGGGCCATCCGCCAAGTCTTCCACGGTTGCCACTTTCACAAATTCCGGCTCAGGCGTTTGGGCAATGACACGGGCAGAACGGCGTTGGGTGAGGGCAGGCCACAACCCCGCCAGCGAGCCAAACCCGAGGGCCAGCCAACGTAAGAAACCGCGACGATTGTTCAGCATAGCGATGTGTCCTTGGATGTGTGCAATAGGCCAACCGCGGACTGGGTGTCCCAAACGGGATCCCGGCAACAGTCCAGAGGTGGCCCTTAACATTTTGTTGCATTGAAACGGTCGCTGCCAGGGCTTAACCGCACTCTTTACAGATACGTGCCGAACGGGATCCCGGATTTAAGAAGTGGATAGCGGATGCGCAACTCTGGAACTCTGGATATGGGGATCCCAGCCAATCAGACCCGTGAGACGAAAAGATCCGATACGGCACAGTCAAACCCAGGCAGAAGCGGGGAAGACAATCTGTCTTGGGCCAGTCGAGTTTCCACCAACACCAACTGGGCACTCTGGCGGCGGTAAATTTCGATTCTTTGAGCCAACCAATCCACAATCCAGTACTCCTGCACCCCCTGCACGGAATAGAGCTTCAGTTTTGCCAAACGGTCTCGATCTTCATTGGCTTTTCCAGGAGAAAGCACCTCAACCACCCATTCCGGTGCCCCACAGAAATGGCCCGCTTCATCTTGAATTTGTAACAACCGCTGATGGCTCACCCAAACCACATCTGGACAGACATTATCCGAGTCTGAGAAGATCAACCCTGGCATGATTGAGGGTTCTCCTAGCCCCGTACTCAGTGACCATTGGTCGAGAAGAGAGAAAATTCGCCCGGCCAAATGCTGATGTTTGTGATGAGGAGAGCGGGTCACCAAGAGTTCTCCGTCGATGATCTCATAGCGGATCCCTTCGTTCTCGGGAAGCGCCTCGATATCTCGGGTTGTCCAGCGTACTCCTGAAGCAGTCATGGGTATCTCCGCTGCGGTTGTCACGGGTTGTCAATTGGGATAAATGCGCAAGCGACGGTTGGGCTCTTCCCCAAAGCTCTGGGCCCGCAGATGATAGTGCTCCACCAGTTGATGTTGCAACTTGCGGATCAGGGCCGAACGGGGCAACAGTTCCACCGGCTGCGATTTGGGAATGACGATCTGCTCCACCGCCAGGCGGGCTTCTTCTAAGGCTTCGGTTTCGTCGCCAGCACTGGCCTGGATAAACAGCTCCAACTCCGAGTCAGATCCGTCTTCGGCTTCGATGTTGAGGATATGACGTAGGGCACGGGTGAGGGCGATCAGGGTGTTGGCTTTGACGGTATGAATGGGGATCTGGCGGGAGTGGGCCAGTTGCTGAATCTTGGAGCGATTGCGCACATGGGATCGCAGCGCCAAAACAATATCCGCCCCATCCAGATCTTTGGTAACATCCGCCCGTAATTTCAAGGTTTGGATCACCTGCTCCAGATAAAAGCGGCTTACTCCGTAGGGGTAAATCATCAAAGGCCCATCCGAATCCCGCAGCCGCTCTGCTGACTCGACGAGGGATCCCTCCAATTCCAAATCCTCCTCTTCCGCTTCGGAGCTGGGATCGGCTAGAGCCTGAGTTGCAGGACGGGATCCCGCATCCAAGAGCAGACCCGATTCTCCTCGCTGCCGCAGACGTCCCTCGACTGGTTCTAGGGGCAGAGCTTCCATGCGGCCGGAGCGGCGCCACCCTCCGCGCTCCCGTGCAGAGCTGGTGGCGGGGGGCCACTGGGGACCAGATAGGACTGGGCGCTCGATCACCACCTGTCCCTGCGCATCTAGGCTGCGGGTTTGGATGAGGGGCTCCCGATTGCGTAGCAGACGATCCACGGTGGCGGCCACATCTTCGTGCACCACCCAGCGGGCCCGCTCCAACATCTCCACCGCAATTTCAAAGGTGGGAGGGGCTTTGCGCTCTAGGACGCTCTTTTGGCTACCCCGCCGCCGCGCCTCATCATCTCCGAGGGTGACCGATTGAATACCCCCCACCAAATCCGAAAGGGTGGGATTTTTGATCAGGTTATCGATGCGGTTGCCATGGGCGGTGGCCACCAGCTGCACCCCCCGTTCGGCGATGGTGCGGGAAGCCAAAGCTTCCAGTTCGGTGCCAATTTCGTCGATCACCACCACTTCCGGCATGTGATTTTCCACCGCCTCGATCATCACCTTATGCTGCAGTTCGGGAGTGGCCACCTGCATGCGTCGGGCCCGGCCAATGCCCGGATGGGGTACATCCCCATCGCCGGCAATCTCGTTAGAGGTATCGATGATCACCACTCGCTTGTGCAGATCATCCGCCAGCACCCGGGCAATTTCCCGCAGGGCGGTGGTTTTGCCCACCCCGGGTCGGCCCAACAACAGCATCGAGCGGCCCTGTTCCACCAAATCGCGGATCATGCTGATGACGCCAATGATGCAGCGCCCCACCCGACAGGTGAGGCCGATGATCGTACCCTGGCGGTTGCGAATGGCGCTAATGCGATGCAGGGTGGTGGCGATACCAGCGCGGTTGTCACCGCTGAACTCCCCCACGCGGCTAATCACCTGATCCAAGTCCTCCCGGGTGATCACCGCTTCTGAAAGGTAGTCGGCGGATCCGGGAAAGCGGGCCTCGGGGCGGCGACCCAAATCCAGCACCACCTCCACCAGGCGATCCAACTGCGGATGGTGCTCCAAGCGTTCCCGGATTGGGACGGGCAGAATCTCCAGCAACTTGCTTAGATCGTCGGTGTAGTGGGCTTGGCCGGGAAAATCGGTACGGTCGGGATCCACCAGCGGGTTGAGGGTCGAGGACTCTACAGGGAAATTCATAACCAGTCAGTTGATCAAACGTAGGAAAAAGAGGTTTGTCGAACTCCAGGGGCCATCATCACAGGTCGCTGTTTCACCTGGGCTACCAACTGTTTGGCCAACGGGATCCCTGCCGCCAAATTCTGGCCGGAGGAGATCTGGCCCTCCAAACAGGCCGCCACCAACTGCCGCGCATAACTGCCAAAGGCTACCCCCGCCACCGGCCAACGGGGATCCAAGAGCGGCACCGTCTGGGCATTGGTTCCCCCTGCCAACTGTATGTAGCCGGGCAAACCCATGTTCAGCACCTTCTGGGCTAGCTTTAGGGTGGCTCTGCTGGTACCGGCTCCCGCTCCAGATCCGATATCGCCGCTCATGGGCCGGCCATCCACCTGCCAAATCAATAGCTCGGGCAAGGGAGCCATCAGGGCCAGTAAATCCCGCAGATAGGTCTCCAATTCTGGGCCATCGTTAAAGCTGATCGAAAGCGCCTGTAGCCGGTGCAGCCAGGGTTTGAGGGATCCCCACAGGTGTTCGAACTCCGTCTGCCGACCGATGCGCGTATGAATTTCCACCGCCTGGATCCCCAGCCCGATCAGGGACGGTAACACTTGGGGTAAGGGCACCTGATGGTTGGGGGTGGCAATGCGCCGGTGCGGACAAACCGGCTCACAACGTCCACAGCCGTAGCACAGCTCCGCTTGAATATGAACGGTTCCGGACGTTGCCAGCGGAGTCAGGGCGTGGGGAGGACAAACCGCCACACAGGGTTGCGGACAATCGGCAGGGCAAAGGGGATCCGTCAGCACCGCCTTGCGAAAATGCACATCCTCGCCATCGTTAACGCTGACCATCACCCAGGGGGATCCCACCTGGGTATTCTCCGCTTGTGCCCACCGGATCCCTTGCTGAGCAGCGCGGACAACCGCCGGGTCAGCAGCGACATCAATGCAGTCTGCTCCGGCCAGGGTGTAGAGGAAGGCCAGCTCCCGAACCGAGGGCAAGTGATGAAAACTTGCGCCACAGATCAGCTTGAACCAGGTACCCTGTTGCAGCGAGGCGTTTGGCAAGGTCACGGGCACGAGAAGCCACCAGTGGAATGGGGGTCAGGGCCGCAGGCTATCTACCTGAGATGGTAGCAAAGAATTCTTCAGGCGCTCTGCAAAGGCTGCCAACGGAGCGACCGTTCTCGGCCCAACTCCACCACAAACTTCACCCCTTTGTCCTCTTGGCTCAGTTTCACCAGGTAAGACCGCTCCTGTTGGCTGAGCACATGCCCTTCGTAAAACCAAAACACCAATCCCTTGGCTTTCGGGGGCAATGTGGCCCGATATTGCTCAATCAGGGAGGGGAAGAAATAGGTGCGTCGCTCCGACTTGCCCAGAATGGCCGGGCGCACCCCATGGGTGCGTGTCAGATAACTGGCCAGATCCCCAATTCCTTTGCTGGAGAGGGTAACCACCTGATACCCAGCCCCCCGCAGCCGCCGTAAGTAATGCCCTTCGGATCCCCCTTCTGGAGTGACAAAGATGGCCAAGGCCCCGGATTGCTCCAGTTGCCGTACAAATTTTTCGCCTGAGCCCACCAGCAACATAGGGATACCTCCACGACCTGTGTTGAGAGATTAGGGATCCTACCCGACCGCTCTAACCGGCTCTAACCGATGGATCCCAAACCCAAACTCATTGTAAAGGGAGATGTCGAGATCTTCGTGCAAACAGGCCTAAGTGCCCCAAGCCCCCTTGCCCCAGCGATTGCGAAGAACGGTTAAGATAGCTTACAGACAAATACAGGGTGAAGGCCGAGCAAAGGATCCCAATTGCAGTTCAGCCTAGGTGACCTCCCATGCGACGACGCAAGCTGTTTACTCTGACAATGGTCGGGCTCGCCACAGCACCCCTTAGCTTGGTAGGAGATCAACGTGCGATGGCTCAACAAACCTACCCCTTCCACAAGACGGAAGCTGAATGGCGGCAGCTGCTGACCGAAGAGCAGTTTTATGTTTTGCGCCAAGAGGGCACCGAACCCCCCTTCCGCAACGCCTACTACGACAACAAAGCCGCAGGGATCTATGTCTGTGCCGGCTGTGGACAGGAGCTCTTTTCGTCTGCGGCCAAATACGACAGTGGCACCGGTTGGCCAAGCTTTTGGGAACCGATTGCCGCCAATGCCGTGGGCACCAAAACCGATTGGAAACTGTTTGTACCCCGTACCGAAGTGCATTGTTCCAACTGTGGCGGCCATTTGGGACATGTGTTTCGAGATGGACCCAAGCCAACAGGGCTGCGCTACTGCATGAACTCCGCCGCTCTCAAGTTTATTCCGGCCACGGTTTAGTATAAGAAGCTCGAATCGGCCAACCAACAGAAGTGAGGATGGAGAAACGAGAAGTGAGTCTTTTGGGCGCTCCCCTACGGGTCGGGCTATCCGCTAAACTCCGGGTCGAGATCGGCTGATGCTGAGGGGTTGCTGCGTCTTCCTCCGTCAGCCGCCGCATACCCTCACAGCCTCTAGCCGCTATCTCCCCTGCGTACCGCTCCTATCCCTAGCGCACCAAAATCCCATCTCTTTTGCGGTGTAAGAGCACCACGCTCCGCTCGGGCTTCGCCCCAGCTCCCGCTTAAATCTCCCCCGTGCTCGGGCTTCGCCCCAGCACCAACAGCCAAAAAGGGGCCGCGTATGCTTGCATAGGTGTCGGGAGTACGTTACACCACTTCGGTCTTGATGTGCCCGGCGGGACGGA
This sequence comes from Thermostichus sp. DRC_bins_24, assembly GCA_039794845.1. Lineage (GTDB taxonomy): Bacteria > Cyanobacteriota > Cyanobacteriia > Thermostichales > Thermostichaceae > Thermostichus. The sequence continues at coordinate 37,823 of JAUQVK010000014.1, read as the reverse complement.
GTTCCCTACCTAGGTACCGGATGCAAGCCAAACTGTTGCCCGGTCAGGGCTTTCCCCTTGAGCTGACAAGGCTGTACGGCTCTTTACGCCCACGCTAGGGCGACCGCCGGTTACATCCGGCAACCATGGCATCCGGTCACCGTGGAGGTTGAGACCTGCCTCCTGGAGGGATAGCCCTCCGGGCCCCGTGGAGCGGGAGCAAAAAGTACGAGCCCTGTCCTAGAAAACCCGCACGAGGGCCGTAACCGGCAGGGATCCCGCCGGACCACAAGGCTAGGATTTGGATATCCCATTTCAGGGCATTGCCATGTCCGACTACACCCTGTTTGATGCTGCTTCGATCCTACTGCGGGAGGGTTTGGAGGCTCTGTTGGTGTTGGTGGCGCTGCTGGCCTTTTTGGGCAAAAGCGGACAATCGGCTCAGAAGCGCTGGGTGTGGATGGGCGGGGCGGTGGGTTTGCTGGCGGCGGTGGCGCTTGGTCTGCTGGTGAAGTTGTTTTTTCAGCAGGTGCTCACCTACACTCGGCAAGAGGTGTTGGAAGGGATCACCGGGCTGGTGGCGGCGGGCTTGCTGTTTTCGGTCAGCCTCTGGCTGCACCGTCAGGCCGCAATTGCCTCCTGGCAGTCGTTTGTACGGGAACAGGCCCAGGCGGCGTTGGCCGGTGGCCGGGTTTTCTCATTGGCTTTCCTCGCCTTCACGGCCGTGTTTCGGGAAGGGGCAGAAACGGTGTTGTTTTACGTGGGGTTGGCTCCCTCGCTTTCGACAACAGACTTTTGGGCGGGAGTGGGCCTGGGATCCCTGGTGTTGCTCGGGGTGGCGGTGTTGCTGCTGCAGGTGGGCATGAAGTTGCCTTTGCGGGCTTTTTTTCTCGGATTAAGCCTGTTGATCTTCTACTTGGGCTTTAAGTTTTTGGGCAGTGGCCTGCATGCGTTGCAAATGGCGGATTGGCTGCCCATTACTCCTTTGGCCGGGATCCCAAAGCTGCGCTGGCTTGGCTTTTACCCCACTTGGCAAACGCTGCTGCCCCAAATGGCGTTGGTTGGGGTGGCTTTGGCTGCGACGGTGCGGCAATGGGCAAGTGGTCAGAAAGTTACCACTCGAGAACCTTGAGAACTAACTCTCGCGAACCCTGAGCAACGAAGAAGACGGGACGGATCCCGTGGGTTCATTTCGTGAATGGTGTGCTGGATAACCATCTGGTCAGGACTCCTGGGCTTAAATTGTCAAGCGGTGGATTTTCTGTAACCTAAGTTTCTCCTGTTCCCTCGCTTGGAGCCTTTGCCATGACCAGCATCATTCCAGAACGGACTGCGGATCCCCGTGAAGCTTGGGATCTGGTGCAGCGAGATGGGGCAGCGATTCTGCGTTGGGAAGATCTCACCGAGAGGGGCACCACAGCGGCAGGCTACGCTTTCATGGGTGAGCATCTGCGCGGCATCGGACAGGTGCACCGGGTCACCAGTGAGCCCCCCAAGAAAATTAAGGCCGTTCCCCCCACCGAAACTCTGCCGGCCCACACCGACGGCTTTGCTTACGGCCCCTGCAACCCCGACTACCTGACGCTGCATTGCATTGTGCAAGCTTCTGAAGGGGGAGAGTCTTTCTTAATCGATGGCTACGCCCTGTTGAGGCGAATGGCCGCGGATCCCGACATCACCCTGACCATTGCCGGTGAACAAGCCAATGTAGCCCACTGGCTGCAAACAGAAGTGGTGGAGCAGACGGAGGTTTCCGAAAAGGGTTTTGCCATGAAGGAGCGCTACTTTGCCTCGATTGTGCAAACCCGCCCCAATGGCCGCCGTTGGATCCGCAATCACCCCTATCACCGCCCGCATCCTGACTCCCCTGATCCGGATGGGCAGCAGGCATTAATCGACTACTGGATGAGGACCTTGCGCGCAGAAGTGGCCGTTGTGGAACGGTTCAAGCTCTATCCTGGTGATGCGTTGTTTGTGGATAATTACCGCGTCCTGCACGGACGGGATCCCTACTCGGCCAAGTCAATCGGGGAGCGGATCCTGCACCGCCTGTGGATGTGGTCCTCCGATGCCGCAGGGATCCCTGAGGGGATTCAATATTCGGATCCCGATGATGTGCTGGTGGCGGCTTCCTAAGCCAAACCCGCCGCTCTTGGGGAATCGAATGCTTGTAGGGATCCGTTGCTCAGAGGGTCTGGGTGAGCTGTGCACCGGGGAAATAGTGGCCGAGAATGTGCCGGGCGGTGTAACCCTGCTTGGCCAAGCCACGGGCTCCCCACTGGCACAACCCCACCCCATGTCCGGCACCGCGATAAATAAAGGTGTAGGGCTCTTGGGATCCGGCTGGAGGTCGTTCAAACGTAAAGCGATTGCTGGGGAGGATCCCCCACCCCAAGGTCTGACCAAGACGCAACCCAAAGGTCTGCCCATGCCAAAGGCGGGATCCAACGCGAAGGCGCAAAGGACGGCCCTGGGGATCCGACTGCACAATCTCCAGATCACTGCTGCCGAGGGCCCGTTCTAGATCCGTTGCGGCTATCCGAATGGTGTGGGGGCCGTAAAAGGGAGAGTCTTGGCACCCCTCGCAGACAACCCCCTGCAGGTAGGGGCGGGCGGGTGGGGCAAAAATATCCTGGTTGGCGCTGGTATGGCCACCGCAGGTGGAATGAAACAGGGCGGCAATCGGCTGTGCATGCTCTGGATCGATCAGAAACAGAAGTGAGGATGGAGAAGTGAGGAGTGAGGGGGAGGATTCATTACTCACTTCTCGTTTCTCGTTTCTCTGGTGGTGGCGGCGGTTTCGCGGTTGAGGCCCCCGTACACCTGATCGGCGGTGGAGTCGCGCAGACGGGATCCCTCAGGAAGATCCGCCCCCAGCCTCGGTTGTAGATACAGAAGTGAGGATGGAGAAGTGAGGAGTGAGGGGGAGGATTCATTACTCACTTCTCGTTTCTCGTTTCTCTTTCCTACCCAAGTGAGGGGGAGGATTCATTACTCACTTCTCGTTTCTCGTTTCTCTTTCCTACCCAGAGGAAGATTTAAGCTCCTAACTGAATCTGAGCTAAGGCTTGTTGATGCAAACGAGGGTTGGCTGCTGCCAGAACTTCTCCCTTGGAGGTGCGGGTTAAGGGATCCCCTTGCCAATCGGTAATCACCCCGCCGGATCCCTCGATCACCGGAATCAAGGCAGCAAAGTCGTAGAGGGCAAGGCCACATTCCATCACCAGATCGACATAACCACTGGCCAGCAAGCCGTACTGATAGCAGTCGCCGCCGTAAGAGGTGATATGCACAGATTGGCTGAGCTGCTGAAAGCGCCGTTTTTGGTCGGGTTGGGTGAACAGATCAGGGGTGGTGCAGCTGAGATAGGCCCGGCTCAAATCGGTGTTGGTTTTGGTTTGGGCAGGTTGTCGGTTGAATTGGGTGGTAAATTGGGTCGGTTGCCCCCGTACCCCGAGCCAGCGTTCCCCCAAAACGGGCTGGTCGATAATGCCCAGAATCGGGCGGTCGTCTTCCCAGAGGGCGATGAGGGTACCGAAGGTGGGCTTGCCTGTGGAAAACGCCATGGTGCCATCCACCGGATCTAAAACCCAAGTGTAGGGGGATCCCGTCTGATGTAGGCCAAATTCTTCGCCGAGGATGTTGTGTTCCGGCACTTGGGTAGTGAGCAAAGCCCGCATTGCCCGTTCTGCCTCCCGATCCGCCACCGTCACAATCGGGGAACGGGCCTCTTTGTATTCCGCCTGCAGTTCTCCCCGAAATAGGGGACGAATCACCGCTCCGGCAGCATCGGCTAGGGCCTGTGCCAACTCAATCCAATCTGCCTTGACCACCTTTTGCCCACCGTATCTGCGCGTTGGTAGGAAAGAGAAACGAGAAACGAGAAGTGAGTAATGAATCCTCCCCCTCACTCCTCACTTCCCCCTCACTCCTCACTTCTCCATCCTCTTTCCTCTCTTAGCATAGGGAAAGATCTTCCCCCGGTTATGCGCTCTGGCCTGCTCTTAACTCCTTTGGAATGGCTTTGGACGGCGATTGGAGTGATCCTGACCATTTTGGGCACCCTGACTCAGTTGAGTTTTCCCCCGGAGTTGCCTGGGTTGGGGGGATATAGCTTTTCGTTGCAAATTGGGGGCATGTTGCTGACGGCTTGTTTGGCAGGGCCGGTGGCGGCGGTATATGCCCAGATCGTCTACCTGGGGTTGGGGCTGGCGGGGCTGCAGGTGTTTGCCCAGGGGGGAGGGTGGCAGTATCTGTATCAGCCCACCTTTGGCTACTTGCTGGGGTTTTTGCCGGGGGCCTGGGTATGCGGGACGATCGCCTTTCGACAACGGGATCCCAAGCCCTCTCGGCGGGTGCGTCAACGGCGACTTAGCTTGCCTGCTGCGACAGAGATCTCTGCCCAACGGATCCCGCCGGTACGTCTCCAAGAGCTGGGATCCGGCAGCCTGGCGGCGTTGGTCTTGGTTCACCTCACCGGCATTATCTACCTCTTGGCTACGCAAACCTGGGATGGGGAGCTGCTGGGCTTGATCCAGCTTTACTCCGGCTATACCTTGCCGGGGCAGATGATCGTAGCCAGTTTTGTCTCGGTGGTGGCTTTGCTGTTGCGGCGCTTGCTACTGTTTTGAGACAGAAAAAATGTGCGGCAAGACCCATGAATATTTGCGTAGTTGCGGATTTTTTCTGAAACGGTGGCGGCAGGGAGTGTCTTAGAATCGAGCCATCCCAGGCGGCAAACCCTGAGGGGGTCTAGGTTGCTTTTTGTGAGGAATTGAAGGATGAAACGTGCTGCATTAACCGTCTTGGCTACCAGCCTGTTGACCACCAGCTTGACTGCCTGTGGAGACAGTAGAAGTACAGGTGGGTCGATCATACCCCCCACCCAAAACCCGGCTGTTTCGTTTATCAATGCGCCGACATCTGTGCGGGTGGGACAGGCTACACCCCCATTCACCGTTCAGATCAGTGTGCCTGGAGGAGCTCGTTCGGGTCAGTTCGTTGAGTTGGAGACGTTCAATCCGAGCGGCACACGCATACAAAACCAGTTTTTCACCCCCCAGCAGGTGAACTGCAATCCGGGATCCACCTTCTGTAGTTTCGTTAGCGACTTCTTTGTGGAATTCGGTCAACCCACCGGCGTCTGGCAGTTCCGAGTCACGGCTTTTGACCAACAGAACCGCTCGGGATCCCAGACTCTGTTCATCACGGTGTTCCAGTAAAAGTTGGGGCAAGAGTCAAAGGACTTGGTAAGCTTGCCAGGCTTGCCAAAAGATGTAGAGGGCGAGGATGGCCAGAAAGCCCCGGAATAGGAGGCTGACGATTTCATCGGGCAATTTGGGCAGGGTGCGGGTGCTGATCTGTACCCCAATTAACCCGCCTGTGCCCAAAATCAACCCCGGGATCCACAGCACATTCTGGCGGATGGTGCCATCTCCCAGGCCCAGGCCATTCCAGATCAGATCACCGAGACCCGCGTGGCTGGTGGTTGCCGCGATCGCGGTGATCACAATTGCCCCCAGGCTGGTTTGAATCGCCACCTTGATCGTTTCTTGCAAAAGCAGGATCTGCATCGGCACCATAATCACCCCACCCCCAATGCCGAATAGCCCCGCCAACAGCCCGGCAGTGCCTCCCGTCACGGTACGGGCTAACCAGGGAGGTATTTCGGGGGAGCTTGGCAGCAGGATCCTTTCAGGTCTGAAATCCAGCTCCCCGCCGGCCGGTTCGGAGGCTTCTTCAGACGCTTGGGCAGCCACTTTCTTCTCCAGCACTCGAGCTTGGGCGGCCACTTTTTTGCGCAGCTCCACCAGGTAAGTATTCACCAGCAGCAATACCCCAAAGGCCGCCAACAAAAGATAGCTGGGAATGCGACTGGCGATGATCGCCCCTATTTGCGCCGTCAGCAAGGCCGGGATCCCCAGCAAAACCACCCGTTTTGGATCCAGCAGACCCATGCGCCAGTTTTGGATGCTGCCTGCGATCGAGGTCATGACAATGGAAAGGTTACTGGTGGCCACAGCCTGTACGGGCGGGATCCCCAAGCTCACCTGCAGGGGCACCAAAATCGTGCCACCGCCAATGCCCAAAAACCCGGCCAGGATCCCAGCGACCAGACCGCCAATGCCCAAAGCCAGACCATTTTCCACCATGCTGGTTCACCCACCCTTTGTTGCTTCGCAAAGTATTTGCCATCATCCCATTCTCTGCCTTCTACGGCACTAGCGAGAGCTACAGACAACCAAAGCCGGGGTGGTAACCCTCCCCAAAGGAGCGCATCATAAAAGCATTGGACAGCGGTGCCGAAGGTTGAGAACCTAGCACTGCTGCGGCAAAACCAAAAGGAGCCCTTCATGGTTGTGCTCAGGGCCGCGAGTGAGCTTGCGGAAGGGGTGGAATTTCCCGGATCCCAACCGGGTTGGTGGCCCCATACCCCCACGAGAGATGCCCAGGCCGGATCCCTGCCGCAAGAGCCGTTGCAACCGCTGGGCTTGGTTGCCCTAGAGGGTTTGGCCGTTTGGGACAACAGCCTGGTGGGGTTGGATCGGCTGCGCGGTTACCTGGTGCAGATGCGGGGGCACAATACGATTTTGCTCAACCCTCACCATGTGCAAACATTTCAGGATGCCTACGGACTGTGCCTGGAGGAAGATGCGGAGCAACTGTGGATCTGGCTGAGCCGGAATCAGGATCTGGAGGGGCAAATCCTGCGCATTCCGCTACAGGCGCTAGAGCGTCACGGCTCGCTGCAGAACTTTCAGGTTTGTACAGCTCCCTACCCCATTGAGGGGATCGCCCTCTGGAAGGATGCCGATAGTGGATCCCAATGCCTCTACGCCACCTGCTACCAACGGGAAAAGATTTTGCGACTGGATCCCGGTACCGGCAAGGTTTTGCAGGAGATGCCTGCCCCCGGCATCGGCCGAGAGCAACTGGCGGTGCGGGGGGACTACCTATGGGTGAGCGATCGGATAGAAGAGACGATCTATGTGTTGGAGCGGCAGAGTGGGCGGGAACTGGCTCGCATTCTTACACCTTGTCGGGGGCCGACGGGGCTTACCCATTGGCAAGAGCAGCTGTGGGTGGCCTATGCCCACGAAGAAGCCTTTATCCACGACAACCCCAACGCTCCCGATCCTTTGTCGGTGGCCCTACGAGACAAAACCGGAGTGGCCCCTTTGCGTCTACGGCCTTTGGCGCCGCCGCCTCCAAACCCTGTGCAAGCGGAGGATCCTCAACCTTTGGATAGGGTGTTCGCGTCAGCGGTGCGGAGCACTTTTGCCTGTCCGGTGGTGTTTCAGCCCCAACGACTGGGGGAACGAGCCACCTACACCCTCTCCCAGGGCTACCGAGTGGAGCTGACCTATGTGGAAGAAATTGCTCAAGAAGAGCCGCGCCTCCTCCCGGATTTAATCTGGCGCATCGCCCTGCCTTGCAACAGCCCCCGCCAACGGGTGCGGAGCTTTGAGCCGGTGGGGTTGCCCTTTCAAGTGGAAGAACAATCGGGACAACAGGTGGCAGTGTTCACTTTGGGATCCCTGGGGGCCCATGAGGTGCGGTTGTTTGGCTGGCGGGCGGTATTGGATCTCTACAACATCAAGTACTGCATCGACCCGCTGGATGTGGAAGATGCCGTTTTGCCCATGGATCTGCGGGATCGTTACTTGGTGGATGATGATGACCTGGCCATGCACACCCCGATTGTGCAGGAAGCGGCACGGCAGGCCATCGGCAGCGAGACCAACCTGTTGCGCAAAATGCTGAATATTCGTGCCTATGTTTATGACAAGCTCTCCTATCGGGTAACTCCCCGGATCGATCCGCCGGATGAGGTCTTGCGGCGGGGATCCGGCTCCTGCGGAGAATACGTGGGCCTGCTTTTGGCTTTGGCCCGCCTCAACGGGATCCCCTGCCGCACGGTGGGGCGCTACAAATGTCCTCCGCACCCAGAAATGAAGCGGATCCCACTCTTTCCCGAATACAACCACGTGTGGATCGAGTTTTATCTGCCGGGCTGGGGTTGGGTGCCGATGGAGTCGAACCCCGACGACCTGGGAGAACGCCCTTACCCGCAGCGCTACTTTATGGGCTTGCCCTGGACCCATGCGGAGATCGCCAAAGGGATCCCTTTCGAGACGATCAACACCGACCGGGCTTCGATTGGGGAGCTAGCGATTAACCACGTCCAATTTCGCATTCTGGAAGAACTCTAGAAGAAGTTGTGCTTCCCAAGCCTTCCGGGAGGTAGGTCTCAACCTTTATAACCTTGTTGTTGTATGGGATTGGCAGTGCCCTATGGGCCGCCATGGGCGAACCCACTAGCATGCCCTGGGCGTAAAGAACTGTAACTCTTTGGAGAATGGATATCCAGATTGCCTCTGAAACAGACAAAGGATCCGGCCAGGTCAGCCGACAACGCCGCATCAGAATGCTCGGTCGATGGGGCGGTTTGCTGTTGCTCCTCGCAAGCCCGATGGACGGAGCCCTGGCTCTCCCCCCTGCCTCTGAGATCCCCGAAGAAGTGTTGCGGGTACAACCCGATTTGCGGGCCCGCTCTCCCGTGGATAACCAGCCGCTTTCCGCCGGTGAACTTCTGGAGTTACAGGAGGCCTTGGCAGCCCAGCCTGAAGCGGGATCGGTTTCCCCAGAAGTGGAGCAGTTGATCTTTCTGCTGAAGCTACGCAGGGGCTTTCGAGATCTGTTCCCGTTTTTGTTCTAGGCTCAGATCCGCAGAGGGGCCACCGGGGCCGGAGGGATCCCTTTTCGGTAGCGGTAGGGGCCGGCGCGGGATCCCCAGGTTTGTTGGCCGGTGTTGACGTCGAAACCACGATCCCAGGTGATGAATTCGGTTGAAGTGAGGTCAAATTCGATGTGGATATAGCTGTTATCGCCGGGGTTAAGGCGGCACCCCCCTCCCGGTAGCATTTCGCCGTGGTAGCAGTCTGGGCGTTTCTGCACCAGGATGCGACAGCCCGGTAGATGCTCGACATCTGCTAAAGATAACTGTGCCAACCGCTGCGGATCTTGAGAGGCACCTGCCCAAGCCGTTTGATCCAGCAATTTGTAGTTCTCAATCCGCAAGGGATCCGCCAGCAGCTGCAGCACCCGACTGCGGTAAAACCGGCCCGGCGTGTGTTGATTGAATTGTTCGGTAAAAAAGCCGATCCCTTGGGAAAACACATCGGGGAGCCGCACGTACCAAAGGCTCACCGGCACAAACCACACCGGTTCTGCCATCGCCTGCGCACGGTTGCTGTAGTAACCCGCTAGCCAGCTGGCTAAGGTGCATAGGTCAGAATCGGGAGGTGTCCCAGACAAAGCCCTCATTCAGCATTCAGGATGAATGTTCTGTTTCCTTCGATCTTTATGCGATCTTTATCGTTCTATTTTCGCAGGGAGTGGATCCCCCAGTTTGGCCGGTTCCCCACGCGATCTTTCTCTACCTTTCTCTACAGGTTGACCACGAAGGCATCCCGAATGCCCGGCTGCTTCAGCACTTCCTCGATGATTCCATCCGGTAGCGGGTCGTCCAAGCTAAGCACCATCACGGCTTCACCGCGGATCAACTTGCGGCCCACCTGCATACTGGCGATGTTGACGTTGTAAGCCCCCAGCAGCGCCCCAATGCGGCCGATGATCCCCGGCATATCCCGGTGCAGGGTCATGAGCATGTTGGCGGAAGGCGGAACGTTAATGGGGAACTCATCGATCTGGGTGACCCGCACTTCCCGTTCACCGATCAAGGCTCCCGAGACGGATCGGATCCCATTGGGGCCATGGGCGATCAGGGCCAGGGATCCCGAATAATCCTTCAGGGCCGGATCCCGGGTTTCCACCACCCGAATGCCCCGTTCTTTGGCCTCGATAGAGGCATTGACATAGTTAACCCGCTCCCGCAAAGCAAGGGTGAGCAACCCCTTCAAGGCGGCCACGATGATCGGCTGGCCATCTTTTTCTGCCAAATCCCCCTGCAAGCGGATCTCCAATTGATTGACGCGATCCCCGGCCAACTGGCCGACCAAGTTGCCCAGGGTTTCTGCCAAATCCAGATAGGGCTTGAGATTTTGAAGCACCTCCGCCTGCAACCCGGGGATATTCACTGCCGAACGGGCCGGCAACCCCAACAACACATCGCGGATCTGTTCCGCCACATCGATGGCCACATTCACCTGGGCTTCTTCGGTAGAGGCCCCCAAGTGGGGGGTGAGCAGCACCTCTTTGCCCAGGGAAAACAGCGGCGACTCTTTCAGGGGTTCGGTGGCAAACACATCCAAAGCCGCCCCTGCGATTTGGCCAGACCTAAGGGCTTCGTAGAGGGCTTGCTCGTCGATTAATCCACCCCGGGCGCAGTTGATCAGGCGGGCGGTCGGCTTCATTAGGCTGAAGATTTCCGCGTTGAAGAGGTGGGTTGTCTCGGGGGTTTTGGGAATGTGGAGGGTGATGTAGTCGGACTCCTGCACCAGGGTTTTGAAATCCACCAGGCGCGCCCCCAGCTGCTCTGCCCGTTCCACAGAAAGGTAGGGGTCGAAGGCCAGCAGCTTCATGCCCATGGCCCTGGCGATCTGCGCCACATGGGAGCCAATCCGGCCCAACCCGACGATCCCCAGGGTTTTTTTATAGACTTCCACCCCGACAAACTCCTGCCGCTTCCACAGGCCCGACTTGAGAGAAGCATTGGCATCTGGTATGTGGCGCGAGAGAGCCATCATCAGGGCGATGGCATGCTCGGCAGCGGCAATGGTGTTGCCTTCCGGGGAATTGACGACGAGGATCCCGGCTTTGGTTGCAGCAGCTACATCAATGTTGTCTACACCGACGCCTGCACGACCAATGATCTTCAACTTCGTCCCCGCTTCAATCACCTCACGGGTGACCCGTGTACCGGAGCGCACCATGATGGCATCGTAGTCGGGAATGGCAGCGATCAACTGCTCGGGGGAGAGCTGAGTTTGTACCTCCACCTGAGCCACTTGGGAAAGAATATCAATTCCCGCCTGATCGATGGGATCTGTGACAATAACTTTGGGCATGGGCAACGCTAGCCTTATGGAATGCAGGGAAAAAGGTCAGGGCCGGGCAACAAACCACCGCAAGTCGGGGTAGATCCCACCCGCCGAGCCAGATCTGGACTCAACGGCAACCGGCACACTTTAATCTACCGCGAAAGTTTGCCGGCAGGCTCAAGCCCCTCTTTTCCCGAAAGCTTTAGGCATCCCCAAGCCCCCAAAGGATCAAGAATTCCTCAGGAAAGGGATCCCACCGGAGCGAGATACTTCCCATCGATCAAAAAGATACCGTTGGCAAACTGCACACTGTAGGTGCCCAACAGCCGTCGCTGCAGGATCACCCCTTGTTCGTGTAACCGGATCAAATGGGCCGAGCGCAACATCGGCATCGGGTCGGCGGTTTTCAAATAGGGGGGCATCTCCACTACCTGAACCGTTGCCCCCACCGGCAGCAGATCTTGGGCTTCAGACATGAATGGCTCCCTGAGCACCATCTTTCCTAGCTTAACAAAGATAAAGAATTGTGAATATTCGACCCCCGATCCAGACTCGGCAACCGACAGCCGGGTGGATCTCAAAAACCCCGGTCAACAAGGGGTAACCCGCCAAAGCCTCTGCTGGATAGATTTCCAGAGCCTGCGGCGAGTCAGATCCCCGAAGAGTAAATGTAAAACTTTATCCCAATCCCGGAATTGACGAACTGACAGAAGGACCTCTTGTCAAGGTTGCGTAGCTTCTCGGAAGAGAGAAAAGGGATGGCCGCTTAGGATACTGCTAATTGGCTCCAAACTTGCTATGATCCCGTAACCTCTTTTTTGAACCGTTTTTGTAGCAGTAAATACAGAAACTCCATTTGCCGCCACAACTCAGGTTTTTTCACCGTCAGATTGTGGATGGAGGTTTTGGCAAGCTTCCTTTGGCCCATTCGCCAGCCAGATCTTTGCCGAAGTTCCGAAAGAGTGTTAAGAATAGTTACATTAGTTTGCTATTTTCTCAGTTTTCCTCGTCATCCCTCTTCGGTACTCTGAAACGACTATGTTGGATCCCATTCCCCCGCCCGCTCTTGAGGAATATCTCCTAGAAACGGGTATCATCGACCGCTCTCAGCTGAGCCTCGCCAAAAAATTGCAGCATCGCCAGCAGGGGCCGTTGCTGATGATCCTTCTGGAGCTGAGTTTTATCGACCTCGAGCAGCTCCGCCGCCTCTTGGATCTGGGTCGCACCTACCCTTTTGATCATGCTGCAAACGCTGGATAGTCTTCAGCCCAGCTGGCAACAGCATCTGACACGGTGGTCGCTGGCCGGGCAGGGATCCCTATTGCTCAAAAGTTGTGGAGCGATGGATCCGGTGGGGTTACGCAGCGCCCTACGGGCGGTTTGTCTGCCCGACCAACCTTTAACCTTGCTGGCGGAAAGTCTTGAGGTGGTGGCCGGCCCACTGACGTTAAAAAGCTGGGAAGCCCAAGCCCCGGTGCCGTTTGCCCATCTTTACCTGGAGCGGGTTTCTTCTTCTCGGCACATGAGCCGTTTGGCTGCCATTGTCGCTCAGTTGCGTGCCCCGAACGGATGCCCCTGGGATCGCGCCCAAACGCCAGAATCCCTCACTTCCTACATTCTCGAAGAAGCCTATGAGACGGTAGCCGCCATTCGAACAGGGGATCCCGCGGCGATTGCCGACGAACTGGGGGATTTGCTGTTGCAGGTGGTGTTGCAGTCTCAGATCTTCGCGGAGCGGAGACACTTTGATCTGGAGGCTGTGGCGGCAGGCATTGCCGATAAACTGGTCCGCCGTCACCCCCATGTGTTCGGAGATGCCGTGATTGCGGATCTACCGGAGCTTCACCGGACTTGGGAAGACATCAAGCAAACTGAGCAACCGGATCGAACCCTAGGTCAAAAGCTACTGCACTATGCCCAAAGTTTGCCCCCCTTGATGGCTGCCCTGAAGATTTCCCGCAAAGTGGTGGGGGCTGGGTTTGAGTGGCCGCAGGTGGAGGGCATCTGGGCCAAAGTCCGTGAGGAGGAAGCTGAACTGCGCCAAGAGCTGGAGAGTGTTTCCCCAAACCCGACTCGGCAGGAGGCCGAACTGGGGGATTTGTTGTTTGCCCTGGTCAACTTGGGTCGTTGGTATGGGCTGGATGCCGCCCAAGCCCTTGCCCAGACCAACCTGCGCTTTGCCCGTCGGTTTTTGCGCATGGAAGAGCTGGCTCGGGAACAGGCAGAGATAGGATCCGGTGGCCTCCTAGAGGCTCCCAATCCTACCGATGACCCTCAACCCAGCGAGAATGGGGCAGGCTCATCCAATCCCCTTAAGGGTCGCACGCTCGAACAGCTCGAAGCCCTTTGGCAGCAGGCCAAACAACAGCATCCCTGAGGGATCCTGAGCACAAACCCCGTGAACCCTGGGTTTTCCGGGAGAACTTGCTAGGGTGAAGTTGCTCCCCGAGCTTTCCTATCAGAGGTGTTAAGCGCCATGGTTGTTGCGGCTCAACCTCTCACCATTACCTGGGAAAAGCCTCCTGAAGATTGGATCCCAGTGGAAGAACCCGTGGAAAGCACAGGGCACCCCCTGATTGCCGGAGCCTTATCGGAGGCATTGGAACTGGCAGGTTATCTTGCTCCCGATCGATTGGTGGGCATCAACTTGGGCATTTGTGCCACGTTGGCCGGCCAGTTGGTGATCAAAGCACCTGATTGGTTTTGGGCCAGCCCCGTGCAACCGGTGAGGGGCGATCGACGCAGCTACACCCCCCACCTAGAGGGATCCGTACCCGCTGTGGTAATGGAATTTCTCTCAGATACCGATGGAGGCGAATATTCCGCCAAGCCCACCTACCCACCCGGCAAGTGGTTTTTCTACGAGCAGGTGCTGCAGGTTCCTTTTTACGTTTTGTTTGACCCAACCCCTGGCAACTTAGAGGTCTACCACCTTGAGGAGGGGCGCTACCAACTTCTGCTCCACCAAGCCAACGGGCGGTATCCAATTCCACCTCTGCAACTGGAACTGGGGGTTTGGCAAGGGAGCAAAGAAGCTCGGAGCGGTTATTGGCTGCGGTGGTGGACTCTCGACGGTGAGCTGCTGCTCTGGGGTACTGAATGGTTGGAACAGGAGCGCCAACGGGTGGAACGGTTAGCCGACTATCTGCGTCAGCAGGGGATAGATCCCAATACGCTGGTGTAGCCGGGATCCCTGTTCTGCTCTGCCTCAGCGGATTTTGCCCTCGATGAAAGGCACTTCTAGCACTTTTTCATGGTGAATGGGACCATGGCCGAAGTAGCCCCCTTCACCGAAGAGTTCGCCGTGATCGGCGGTGACGGTGATGTAGGTGTTTTCGGGCACCAGATCAAACAGTTGCTCGAAGATCCCATCCAGATAACGCACGGCCTCGATCTGTCGCTGTCGCAGCTCCTCCAGCGTGGCCGGCTCAAAAAAGGGGATCCCTGCCTCTCCAGGTTCATCCAGGCGCTTCAGTACCCCATTCACCCCAGAAATGCGCGGCCAAAGGCTGGGATCCTGATCCGGCAGGGCGTAAGGATAATGGGTTTCCCCCACGTTTAACAGATAAAAGCTGGGCCGCTCCGGATCAAACTGCAGCTGTTCCACCATAGCCGCCATGTCGTTGTGTTGAGGCATGAGGCGGTAAGAATCGAAGTCACGGTTGAGCAAGGTATTGGGATTCAGCACGGGCAAAGACACCATGGCGTGGGTGCTGTAGCCCAGCTGATGCTTCAGTAGGGTGGGCAAATACAGGTGGGGCAACAGATGCTTGAACTCGATGGGCTGCTGGGTGCCCAGGCGCTCGTTGTAGCGCAGATAATCTTGTTTGTAGTGCTCGGAGGCAAAAACCTGTGGGGGGCTGGTATGGGGCAGCAAACCCATGAGCAGGTTGTAGTGGGACGGAGCCGTCCACGAGGCATAGCTCCAGCGTTTCTCCAGGGATCCCAATTTCAGCAGGTGCTTGGGATGGGCCGCCAGCAGGCTGTCGAAGCGGCAACTGTCCAGAATGATCAAAAGGTAGTTATTCCGCCCCAAGGGATGGGGCAAAGGGGTTGGCTCAGGCAGGGGGTCAACCGCTACAGGCTTAGGAGGGTTCAGCCAGTTCAAGAGTCCCATTCTTCCTCCTCGTCGGCATAGGGCCGATTGGCCACCCGCCAGTCAGGAGTAGGAGCGTCACTTTCCTCCTCAGGGGATTCGGGTTCCCGAATGCGTTCCGGCGGAATATTGGAGTAGGAGTATCGACCCGCGTAAGGATCCGGAGTGTATTCCGGTTCGGGCAAGTCTTGGGGCAGGTAATAGCTAGGAGGAGCTGTCTGGGATTCTAGAAAGCTAACCCGGTCGATCAACTGATTCAACTTGCGGATTGCCTGCCGTTGCACAGCCCGATCGTGAAGCTGCCAAGAGCCCACGTACAGAAGCCCTAGCCCAACCCCCACCCCGTAGGAGACCAACAAGACCAACGACAAAGGCACCGGGGCTCCCGACTGCCCACCCACCACCACCGTCACCGGGGATCCCCAGTTTTGGATGAGCAGAATCAGTAGGATCAGTGCCCATAGGCCCAGGAGCACAAGGCGGATGTGTCTCAGCATGGCGTTAACCTCCCATCCCCCTAGGCTATCATTCTCGCCCCGCCCCAGCCGGAGAGCGACACCGCACAGCCCAGTAGGGAGAGGGATCCCCTGTGAACTGCGGCAAAGTCAAGGAAGGGGCAGACAAAAGGTGCCCGTATCTTTCCGCATCTTCAAGTGCATCTTCAAGTACACCGGAGTACCCCTCCCACTCCGACAGAAAGCAGCCCCTAACCGACAGGGGTCGTGCTTGGCATAGCCTGGGGAGCCATTAGATCGTTGGATCCCCAGCCGGGGGCAACTTGGGCCGCCCTGAGAACAAAGGCAGCCAGGTTTTGTAGAGCCTCGTCATCCATCCAGGAAGGGGGCACCGGGCGACATCCGTAGCTGAAGTCGGAGCCATCATAGCTAAGGGGATCCCGCTGGTACTCCACCAAAGCCCGAATTGTATCTCGGGGAGGGGTGGCTCCGCGCAAGTCTTGCAGAGAAAGGGAAATGTTGGGGGCAGGCAGAGTGGCACCGCCCACGTGACAGTTCAAGCAGGCGGACTGAAACCGATTTTTACCATCTGTGAGCTGTTCGGGCGTGAAGGTAAGGGTATGTCCTTCTGCATCCCAAGGCAGCTCCACCGGGCCACTTACCCGCAAGTATTGGTTCACATAGGTGTCGATGCGGGCGGCCACCGGGCTAGAGAGTCCCAACCACAGTAGGGCAAGGATCCCGACCCACACCCAAAGGCGAGACGGGATCCCCAGTTGCATCGGGAACTTTTGACCAAGACGGGACATTTAGAGATAACCCGCCAAGTCGCTGTGGCTTTCGCTCTTGGTACCGCCCCAACCGGGCAAGGTTTTCGCCTGCACCAGAATATAGCCTGCGATCAATTTCAGGTCTTCGTCACTTAGGTTGCGCAGCCGCGGGTACTCGCTGGTGAGCTGGGTGTTGGGGTGGTATTCCAGCAAGGATTCCATCCCGTCATAGGTGACGGGGTTTTTAACGTAGTCGACAATCGCCAACACATTATCGCGGGGTGGAGTTGCCCCCTCCAAATCCGAGAGCTTCAGGCTCACATCCGGGTTGGGGTAGGTTTGACCGCCAATGTGGCACTGGGCACAGGTGGAAGCAAAGAGCTTCTTACCCTTGGCCAACTCCCGTTCCGTGAAGGTGATGGATTCGGTCGGCGACAACGCGACGGCGGGAATATCTTTAGCGGCAGCTGCAGCAGCTGCGAACACCGGAACTAGCCCCCAGCCAACCACAGCCACCAACGCAATCAAGATGAGGGCCAAGAGCCGACGGCGCGCCAGCGTGAACAGCTTTTGAAAAGAAAAAGATTTGCTAAACATGGTTCTCCGTAGAGCAATCTGAGAAGGGGAGGGATCAGCTCCACCCCGGCCACAAACCCGACAACAGGATCAAGAATAGACCATTAAGAGATCATTTGCAGACGGGATCCTGGGCCAGTTTCACAATCCGTTCCATTTGCCATTAGTGTTAAGTTTGATTGCGGACTCGATGCCGCTTCCCAGCCTTTCAGCCGGGATCCGATCCTGCCGTAGCCTACAGGTAACATGAAGCTTGGCTTGTCTGCACAGCAGCCCTGAATGGATTGAGATTTTCTGCATGATCGCCCCCAGTTCTTCCATCCGATTTCAGCCGTTGCGGGTAGCCTTCACCTGCGCGGATCCCAGCGGGGTGCAAATGCCCCTTGCGGAGTTGTTGGCGGCTTTGCCGGCTTCCCCCCTGCTTACCTACACAGACCCGGAGGCAGCGGATCTGCGGGTGGAACTGCTGCCGGATGCGATCTATCACTTCTATCGGCGCGGGGAAACATCGGCGCTGGCAGCCTTTCGGATCCCGGTTAAAAAGCTACAGGCCCTACCCCGTAAGTTGTTGCGGCTGCTGGAGCATGTGGCTGCCTTTGACAACCTTATGAACCTTCAGCCCCCCAGCGATGCCCTCAGCAGCGTGTTGGAGGTGGAGTTTCTGCAACTGGAAACCCCCGCCAGCCGTTCTGCGGCGGCGGAAGTCAGTCCACTGGTCCGCAACGATCAGGGACAACTGCAAATCCAGGCGGGCCGCAATCTGGCCATCGCCCTGAAAAACAACGCTCCTACTCCGGTTCACGTCTATGTCATCGTCCTAGACGAACGGCAGTACAGTGTGGATTTGGTTTACCCCTACCAGCCGGATTTGCCCGCCCGTCTGCGCCCCAACGAAACGCTGCTGATCGGCTCTGGCCCTCGCTACTTGCTGCAGATGCAACTGCCGGAAGGAATGGATGCCGCCGTGGATCGCTTCAAGATTTGGGTGAGTGGTGGGAGTATGCAGCCCGGTGTGATGGTGATGCCCCCCCTCGGGCAACGGCTAGACCCCCCTTCGGAGGATCCCTATGGGGCGGGATCCCGTCTGGATCGAGAGGTGCGGCTGGCGATTTTGGGCAAATCTGGCAGCACTCCGATGCCTGCTTTTGTGGAGGATCCCTGGTGGTGCTTGGAGCAAGCGATCCAGATTCTGGCCTAGCCAAGGGATCCTCTGGCAGGAACTTAGGGGGCGATGGGTGCCCCTAACCAGTTTTGCTGCAGGGCCTGTTGGGTCGGGGTGAGCTCAGGCAACCCCTCCAGTGTGTAGACATCAGGGCGGGGCGGATCCAACGGGATCCAGAAATTCTTCAGTTGCTCCGCCTGAAACACACTCAGACAAACCGCTTGGTGGGGCTCGTAGGCCTTCAGGCGATCGGGTAGGTTGGCGGCGCTCACCTTGAATCCATCCAGTGCCACCAGTTCATCCCCGGCCCAAATACCCACCCGCTGAGCTGGGGATCCCATGTCCACCGAACTGATGCGATTGCCCTCCCCGTTGAAATTCAGACCCAAGTAAGGGCTGGGGTGGGGCTGGCTAAAGTGGGCTTTGAGGGTGAGGCCAAAGGGCTGCAAATAGGCGTTGTAGTCTAGCTCCTGTGTACCATCCACATAGGCGGCAAAAAACTGTCTCAGATCTGCTCCTGCTGCCCGTTCAAATGCCTCTCGCAGTTGGCTCTCGCTATAGCCCTTTTCCTCTTTGCCAAATCGGTGCCACAGATCCCGCATGGCGGTATCCAGGGATCCCCTGCCGCCGGAGAGCTGGCGAATGTGCAGATCCAGCAACCAGCAGACCAAAGCCCCCTTCAGGTAATAGGACACCTGGCTGTTGAGGCTGTTTTCGTGAGGACGGTAGAGCTTGATCCAGGTATCGAAACTGGATTCGCGCAACGATTGCACGGCACGACCGGGGATCCGTTGCAACCGCCCGATTTGCTCAGCCAGGGTTTTCAAAAAAGCCGCCGGGGTGAGAAGGCCCGCCCGCAGCAGGATCACGCTCTCGTAGTAGCTGGTGGCCCCCTCACAGAACCACAGACACTCGAGGTAATTTTCTTGGTTGTAGTCGAAGCGCTCTAGAGCCAGGGGCCGCAGCCGTTTGACATTCCAGGTATGGAAAAATTCGTGGGCCACCAAAGACAAAAAGCGCTGGTATTTCTCCGGCTGATGAAACTCCAGACGGGAGTAGTTGAGGGTGGTGCTGTACTTGTGTTCGAGGCCGCCAAAGCCCCCCGGCGACAAATGCACGATGAACCAGTAACGGTCGTAGGGCAGCCCCCCAAAGAAGTGGGCTGTCGTGGCAACAATCTGCTGGGTATCCGCCACCGCCCGTCCCACATCGAGATTGCCCGCCCCCCAGACCACCAAGTAATGGGGGATCCCTTCTACCTCAAACGACTGCACCTGATGTAGGCCCACCTCCACCGGGCTATCCACCAGCTCGTCGTAGTCTTCTGCCACAAACGACCAACCGGAGCCGGGATCCGCTGTCGCGCTCGTAGGTGAGGGCAAAGGCCGCAGACTGGTGGCGATCTGCCAATCGGGCTTGGGGGGGATCACCGTCAGAGTATGGGGTTCCTGCTCTCGCCCTGGCACATACAGCAACAGAGCGGCCCCGTTGAAATAACCATGGGTGAGATCCAGATGGTTGGTGCGTACCGTCAGCTCATAGGCATAAACCCGATAGCGAACATAGACGGTTTGGGAACGATCGCAAGGGGGCTGCTCGCGCAGGCGGGGCGGAGTCCTGATTTGCCAGGTGTTTTTGTCGATTTTGCGCCAAGGCAACGGGATCCCTTGCTCATCCTCAGCCCGAAACTCCTGCACATGTCGGGCATATTCCCGTATCAGATAAGACCCGGGCGTCCAAACGGGCAGCCGCAGCTGCAAAGGGGCCTCTGGCTCCACCTCTTGGATTTGCAGCTCCACCTCAAACAGATGATTGGCTGGCTCTGGCATCCGCACGGTGAAGTGCTGACGGCTGAGCCGAAGGGGTGCGGCAACTACTGTCTCGGAGACTACCACGGATCTTTTCCAACCTGTCACGATCTCTGCCGTTGAAAGGGAGTACAGCCTCCCCAACGACAATGTCCCCCATCCTAACCCCCACCTTTTGTCAGGGATCCCCCTTTGGAGCATGAACGAAACCTAAAAATGTAACTCGTGCTACAAAGATGTCTGAACAGAACCTTTTACCTTAATAGGAATATCTGCCGTCGTGATGACTTCTGAGGTTCTTACGGTTGCAACCCAACCCAAGACCTCTGGGCTGGTCTTAGGTATAAACTGACCTCAAAAGGTTGATGAGTATGGCGGTGGCCGTAGCGGAAAAATCTCTGATCACAGCCTTCAAGCAGTTGGGAGGAAATCAATACCCACCTGTTATCGAGACGTTTGAGCGGGGTAAGACCATCTTTTTTCCAGGGGATCCCGCGGAGCGGGTTTACTTTTTGGTGAAAGGCGCGGTTAAGCTCTCGCGGGTGTACGAAATGGGGGAAGAAATCACCGTTGCCCTTTTGCGAGAAAACAGCATTTTTGGGGTGCTCTCCTTTATCACGGGGCAGCGCTCCGATCGCTTCTATCACTCGGTGGCCTTTACTCCTGCCGAATTGCTTTCTCTGCCGATCGAACAGGTGGAAAAATCTTTGCGGGAGAATGCCGAGCTTTCCATGCTGTTGCTCAAGAGCTTATCTTCACGCATTTTGCAAACAGAGATGATGATCGAGACGTTGGCTCACCGCGATATGGGATCCCGTCTGGTCAGCTTTTTGTTGATCCTCTGCCGCGATTTTGGTGTGCCCAGCCCGGATGGGGTGACGATTGATCTCAGGCTTTCTCACCAGGCCATTGCCGAGGCGATTGGTTCTACCCGTGTGACCATCACCCGCCTACTGGGGGAACTGCGCAAGAAAAAATACATTTCCATCCACAAGAAGAAGATCACCGTTCACGATCCCATGCAGCTGGGCCATCGCTTTGCTTAAGAGCTGTCGGAAAGGTAGCCTCGTCCCAGTTCTGCTGAAACGGACAAAAGGGGCTTACCGCTTTTTCCAGCGTTATTGACTCCAGACGATGTGGATCAATCCTTGTAACCCAGGCTCTGGGTCACCTTTGTCTGAGAGGGGTTTGGCTACACTTTAGATCTCAGTGAAGTCGGAAAAGGCTGTATCCCCTTGATCAATGATCATTCGCCTTCAACTTCTCGGTCGCACACTCATAGTGATAGCGCCAGCGCGACTCGACGAGAACAACAGGCCGCCGGGAAAGCCCTGCGCCAAACCGTACCGCGATCCGCCCACCGAGACTGGCAACCAGCCAGCAATCGCCCCGACCCACTGGAATTACTCGAAAGGTCAAATCAGCGGCGCATTCCCAACCTGATTCCGATTCGACATTGGCGGATGGTGCAGTCTGCATTCGCCTTTTTGCGGGGGAGTGCCATCATCATGGCAGCCGATCTGGCCCATACGCCAACAACGGGCCTTAAGGTTCAATCCTGTGGTGATTGTCACTTACTGAACTTTGGCGGATTTGCCACACCCGAACGCAATCTCATTTTTGACCTGAATGACTTTGATGAAACGCTTATGGCTCCCTGGGAATGGGATGTCAAACGGCTCGTCACCAGTTTCATTTTGGCCGGTCGAGCGTTGCAGCTGTCGGATCAGGACAGTTCGGAAGCGGCAATGGCGGCTGCTCGAGCCTATCGCTTGGCAATGGCCCAGTACAGCCAGATGTCAACGCTGAAAGTCTGGTATGCCCGTCTGGATGCCCATCTGCTGATTGAACACGCACCTGATGAAGAAACCCGCAACCATTGGGAAAAGATGGCTGTCAGAGCCTTTAATCGCACTTTAGATCAGGCTGTATCTCAATTAACCGCAGTTGTGGATGGACAACGCCGCTTCATCGACAATCCACCCTTGCTCTATCATTTACCCAATCAAGCCGAGTATTTTGAGCAGATCAGCCTTTTATTTGAGCAATACCGAGATACGCTTCAGGTTGATCGTCAGTTTTTACTCGATCGCTATCGCCTAGTCGATGTTGCCCTCAAAGTTGTGGGCGTTGGCAGTGTCGGCACCCACTGCGGCGTTGCTCTGTTGCAAGACAGCGATGACGAGCCGCTGCTGCTGCAATACAAAGAAGCCCGGCCCTCTGTCCTGGAACCCTATGCAGGTAAAAGTCCTTATCTCCATGAAGGACAACGCATTGTCAGCGGGCAGCGGTTAATGCAGGCGGCTAGCGATATTTTTCTGGGTTGGACAACCCACGTACAAGGGCAAGACTTTTACTTCCGACAACTCAAGGACATGAAAACTGCCATCAAGCTCAAAGGCATGTCTGCCCGCAGTCTGGAGGATTATGCCGAGATTTGTGGCTCTGCCTTAGCCCGCGCCCATGCCCGTACCGGAGACTCTGCCCTAATCAGCGGTTACCTAGGTAAAAGCCATGCCTTTGATCAGGCAGTGACGGATTTTGCGGTAGCCTACGCTTACCAGGTAGAGCAAGACCATCAGCGGTTGGTGGAAGCCGTGCAGTCTGGTCAACTTGAGGCAAGACCGGGTTAGGTTGTGTAACCCGCCCTCTATGGCCTATTTGCACATGGCAGACTTTCCCATTTGCTGACTGCTCGGGAATACCTGCTCTTGCTCTGCAAGGTGCATAGCACCGTCAGGCGCGTACTGCCCGCACAAAAGCCACCAAACCAAAGCTGAGGTAACGCTCCAGTTGCAGTCCCACCCGCTGAAACTGCTCCTGGAGCTGGGCTTCTGAGAAAAAGTGGAGGCCGGTTGCCCCCAGCCATTGCTGTAGCGTCTGCCCCCATCCCTGTACCTGTTGGCTGTGCATCGAGACCAAGACGCCGCCCGGTCGCAAAATGCGGGCTATCTCCCGCAAAGAAGGTTCTAACGGCACTTCGTTCAAAGTTGCACCACTGATCACCGCTCCAAAGGTTCCGGAGGCAAGAGGGAGTTGTTCAGCACGAGCCCGCATCAGACTGTAGTGTTGCCAGTGGGGTTGGGCCTGTTGGGCTGCCTCCACCAAGACCCCCGCAGCGTTATCCAGGCCGATGACTGTCCGTTGGGGATCCCTTTCCAAGAGCAAACGACTCCAGTAACCGCCGGCAGTACCCAAATCCAAGACGGGATCCCAGTCTTCCACCAATTCCGCCAGCAGCCTGCCCTCTCGCGCGGCCCCAAAACTCTCCCCCGTCAGCAGCGATAGCGCCCAGGGCCGCCACAGATGATCGTAGCCCCAGGCAAACCCAGGGGCATGGGCAATGGCTTGGGCCGGGGTCAGGCGCAAATCCGATAGGTTGCCGATAAAATCCACCGCTCCAGAGGCCATCACCGGGTAAAGCTGACCGCAACTGGGGCAATACACCCGATCCGCCCGGGATCCCTGCTCACGCCCCGGCGATTGGGCCAACCCCTCCTGACCACAACTGAGGCAGCGATAGAGGTGAACCGGCAAAGCAGAGAGAGAAGAAAGCATGAGATAACCCGACGCAACAAGAACCAAACGAGGAAAAAGGGCAGCCGCCGGGATCCAACCCCAACAACCACCCTCCCAAGTTAATCAACCCGACAATCCCGATGGGATCCCTTAGGCCAGTTTCGGGTTGGGCAACCCAGACTTCTCGGGAATGGGCACATACTCCGCCACAATTGCCCGGAACTCGTCCCCATCCAGGGTTTCCCGTTCCACCAAGGTATCGGCCAGCCGATCCAGAAGGGCACGGTTCTCCATCAAGATTTGCTTGGCCTTCTGGTAGCAGCTTTCCAGCAGTTGCCGCACCTGCCGATCGATCTTGGCCGCCACATCTTCCGAGTATTCGGTACGGTTCATCCAGCCACCGCCCAAAAACACCTCACTGTTAGGGGGATCCAACATCACCGGCCCCAATTCCGACATGCCAAAGCGGGTCACCATCTGGCGAACTAAGCTCGTATTCTGCTGCAGGTCGTTGCTGGCCCCTGTGGTGATCTCGGAGTAGCCAAAGACGATATCCTCGGCAGCACGCCCGCCAAAGCCAACAACCACTCGATCCAGCAACCAAGCACGGCTGTAGAGGCCAGAGTCGATTTGTTCCTCGTTGGGCAGTTGCTGGGCGAAGCCCCCAGCACCGCTGGAACGGGGAATGATCGTCACCTTGTTCAAGGGATCCGCATGGGGCAGCAGGGTCATGAGCAGAGCATGGCCGCACTCGTGATAGGCGATCAGGCGCTTGCTTTTGCCATCCAACAACGGCGGCTTGGTGAGACCAATGGTGATGCGGTCGATGGCATCGTCAATGTCTTGGTTGGTAATCGCCATTCGCTGACGACGGGCTGCCAAAATCGCCGCTTCGTTGAGGAGGTTGGCCAAATCCGCACCGGCAAAGCCAGGGGTACGACGGGCAATCGCCTCCAGGTTGACGTCCTCCGCCAGCTTTTTGTCGCGGGCGTGAACCCGGAGAATCTCGTAGCGCCCCTTGAAACTGGGCCGATCCACCGTCACCTGGCGGTCGAAACGTCCCGGACGCAAGAGCGCCGCATCCAGTACATCGGGTCGGTTGGTGGCCGCGATGATGATGATGCCGGTGTTGCCCTCAAAGCCATCCATTTCCGTGAGCAGCTGGTTCAGGGTTTGTTCCCGCTCGTCGTTGCCGCCGCCGATGCCAGCCCCCCGTTGCCGACCGACCGCGTCGATCTCGTCGATGAAGATGATGCAGGGGGCGTTTTCTTTGGCCTTCTTAAACAGATCCCGCACCCGCGAAGCGCCGACACCCACAAACATCTCCACAAATTCAGAACCGGAAATGGAGAAGAAGGGCACCCCCGCTTCGCCCGCAATCGCCTTGGCCAAGAGGGTTTTACCGGTTCCCGGCGGGCCTACCAAGAGCACCCCTTTCGGGATTTTCGCCCCCACCGCCGTGAAGCGCTCCGGCTTTTTCAGGAAGGTAACCACCTCCTGCAATTCTTCCTTGGCTTCTTCGATCCCGGCCACATCGTCAAACTTAATGCCGGTTTTGGCCTCCATCTGAAAGCGAGCCCGGGATTTGCCGAAGTTCATCGCCTGCCCGGGGCCGCTCGCTCCCCCGCTGGCCCGCCGCAGGAAAAAGAACAAGCCCCCCAACAGCAACACCGGAATCAGCAGATTCCCGAGAATCGCCCAGAAGGCACCGCCATCGCGGGTAGGCACCACCCCCACCTCGATCCCCTGAGCGGTGAGGCGATCCACCAGTTGAGGCACGGTGTTGGGCAGCAGATTTACCCGATAGCGGGTGGGATTCTGGGTTTGGGGATCCACCGCCGTGACTTCGGCCACCTGGTTGTTATCCGTGAGGCGCACATCCGTAACACGCCCCTCCTCGACATAGCGCAAAAAGCGATCATAGGTGAGGGCAGAGGCCAAGGCTGCATGGGCGGGCGCGGGATGCAGCATCAGACCGGATCCCTGCCAAAGGCAGAAGCCGAGCACCAGGGCAATAAGCCAGCGCTGAGGAGATTGAGGCTTGTTCATAACTGAAGAGACAACACCCGGTTGATCAAAGGTTCTTTAACAAACTTAACTTGTCCACTCAGGGAGATACAACCCTATCCGAGGGGATCCCGGCCGGAGCCTGTGCCCCCCAAAGCTTGTCTCTAGGCCGATTCAGGGGATCGCAGCTGATCCAGCTTGTAGATGCGCCGCCACATTTGGTCGGCCAAAGGCGCGGGCAACAGCCGCATCAACCCCAAAGCCACCTTGCCCCCTGTAAACGCGGTGTAGCGATCGGAGGGGTGAGGATCGGTCATCGCCCTCAGGATCGGTTCCACCACCTTGTCCACCGGCCAGGCCATCTTGTTAAAAGAGCTGGCCATATCGGCAGCATTTTCCAGAATCGCTTTGTAGGGGCCATTCGGGTTCACAACGGCTCCGAAGGTTTCTTCGGCTACGCGGCCAAACTCGGTGGCCACCGGCCCCGGCTCGATCAGGATCACCTTGATACCAAAAGGGGCAACCTCCACCCGCAGAGCATCGCTGAGGGCCTCGACGGCAAATTTGGTTGCGTTGTAAACGCCGCTGAAGGGCATCGACATCTGGCCCGCCACAGAGCTGAGGTTGAGGATGCGGCCGCTGCCCCGCTCCCGCATTTGGGGCAACAGGGCGCGGGTGAGGGTGTGCAGCCCAAACACATTCACCTCAAACTGCCGCCGCATCGCCGTCACATCCACCTCTTCCACCGGCCCCATCTGGCCGTAGCCGGCATTGTTCACCAGAATATCCACCCGCCCAAAGTGATCCAAAGCTTTCTGGGCCAGGGCCTCCACCTGGGCCGTATCCGCCATATCCGTCGGAACCACTAGCGCCTCTGCCCCTCGCCCCACCACCAAATCCTTAACGGTTTGCAGCACCCCTTCTCGACGTGCGGCCAACACCAACCGGGCCCCTTGTTTGGCAGCTTCTAGGGCGACAGCTTCACCAATGCCGGCGGAGGCTCCGGTGATTAAGACAACCTGATTGGCTAACGAGGACATCTTTTCACCTCAATTGTGCCTCTCCATCCTAGAGGGCCTGCCGGGATCCCTGGGGTGTGACACCATCACCGTCTCGGCTTCGGTATATGATCGGGGCACAACTGGGGCGGATCCAACTTGCGGGTTTGTGTCCAGCTTTTGGTTCCATTGGATACAAGGTGTAGCGACTGTGAAGTATTTCCGCAAGCGGGTTAGCCAAGGTCAACCACTTCTGCCGGAGGAGCGCTGGGCCGCCACTGAAGCCAGGCTGGCTCGGTTGCTCAGAGCCGCGGAAGCCAACCTCCAGGCCAACTCCGAACTGCGTCAGCAACAGCAAGAGCAACAACGACAACTGGAAGCCGAACGCCGCCACAGCGAAGCCCTACGGGATTCTACCGCCGACCTGCGCACCAGCGTGATGGAATTGCGGGAAGGGCAGGCCTTTTGGCAGAACCAAGTGGATGAGCTGCGCTCCTGCCTGCGGGATTTGGTCAAGGAGCAAAGCCAGCTGGTGCAAATCATTGCCCAGCAACAGCAGATTCTGAGGGATTTTCAGGACGTGACTCGCGCCCTCTTGGAACGGATGAGCGCCGACCACGGCGATTTTCGCCACGCCATCAGTGCCCTGCTGGAGCAACTGCACCAAACCCTGCAGTACTTGATCCTAAAGGCGGGAGGAACGGTTCCCGAGCCGGTGCGCCATCCCGAAGCACCAGAGGCCGACCCAGCGCCCAAGCCGGTCTCTTCCACCGCCCCTGGGGAAGAGGCTGAGTCCTAGCCGTTCCCCAATTGGAACTTCACCTGGACAAGCTCAGCTCTTATCCGGCAACGCCTTCCGGCAGCCATCGGGGCCGAAACAAGCACAAGTCTTTGACCCGCTCCCCTTTGACCAGCAGGGATCCGCCACCGCCTCGATTTTGCAGCGGAATGTCGGCGGGCAAGAAAGAATGCACCCGTTCCGACTCGGTCAGGAGATCCAGTTGCAGCTGTGGTTGTCGCTCCAGCTCTGGGGTAAGCCCCACCACGCCCGCCAAGGCATCGTTTTTGCTGGAGAACTTAAAGGCCTGTACCCCGACCCTCCCCCGTTCCATCGTCGGGATCTCGCTGAGGGAAAGGCGCTTCAGGTAACCCAACCGGCTGGCCAAGGTGAGGATCCCTTCTGGGGGCAGCAGCACCATCCCAACGATCTGCTCGTTGCGGCCCAACCGTAGAGCCTGGTTGCCCATGGCCACTCGGCTCATCAGGGGAATTTGCTCACTGTTAAGCGGAAGTCGTAACAATCGCCCGCCTGAGGTAGCCAGGATAACTGTGCAGTCGCCTTGTCGGGGATCGTGAATGGCGGCCCAGCCCAGCTCGTCGTCCTCCTTCAGTTTCAAAGCGGTGGATCCCCGTTGGGTGAGGCCGACAAAATCCGCCAACGCCACCCGTTTGATTCGCCCTTGCTTGCTAAGCAGCACCAAAGCAGCCTCCACTTGGTTGGGATCCAACGTGAAGGTGGCGATGATGGGTTCGGGAGTCGGCAGTAGCGTTTGTAGGGGTACGCCGCGGGATTGGCCGGTACTGAGGGGGATCCCTTCAACGGGGACGGTAAAGGCTCTGCCGGAGGCAGTCAACACCAGAATTTCCTGATTTAAGGCCACAGATTCCAGGTCGATCAACCCATCCTCTC
The DNA here is from genome assembly GCA_039794845.1 of Thermostichus sp. DRC_bins_24. Taxonomy (GTDB): domain Bacteria; phylum Cyanobacteriota; class Cyanobacteriia; order Thermostichales; family Thermostichaceae; genus Thermostichus. The sequence continues at coordinate 9,760 of JAUQVK010000014.1, read as the reverse complement.
CCAGTTCCCGGTGGGCGGGGTTGCTGCGGGAGCGCCGACCGGGGATGGGAAGGCGACGCACATACCCTTTGCGGGTGAATTGCAGCAAAAACTGCGTGTCTTCGCTGTCTTCGCCGGTGGGGATTTGGGCTACTTCCGCTTCCAGTTCCGAAGCCGAGAGAATTTGCGTCCGCCGGGGATCTGCGTGGGTTTTCTTCAGCTGTCGCAGCTCTTTTTTCAGGTAATTTAAGCGTTTGCGACGGTCCTCCAGGAGCCCCTGCAGCTCTTCGATGCGGGCCTGCAATTCCGCATGTTCCTGTTGCAGGCGTTCCCGTTCCAAGCCCGTCAGGCGGCGCAGGGGCATGGCCAAAATCGTATCCGCCTGTTGAGGGGTACACCCTAGGTGGGTTTGCAGTTGCCCTTTGGCAGTGGCGCCATCCGGGGCCCGGCGCAGCAGATCGATCACCCCATCCAGATCCGCCAGCGCCAACAACATCCCCTCCACTTCTTCGGCTTTGCGCTGCACCCGCTGTAGATCGGCGCGAAAAATGCGGTTCAGGGTGGCTTCGCGGAAGTCCAAAAAGTGTTGCAGGATCCCTTTGAGGGTAAGCTGTTGCGGTTCCCCGTTCACCAAGGCCAACAAAATCGCCCCAAAGTTGCTTTGCAAAGGGGTAAGCTTGTAGAGCTGCTGCAACACCGCCTGGGGATTGGCCTCCCGCTTCAGCTCTACCACCACCCGAATGCCGGTGCGATCCGATTCATCCCGCAGATCGGCAATGCCCGTGATGCGATCCTGATTGACCAATTCCGCCACTTTTTCAAGCCAGGCGGCTTTGTTCACCTGATAGGGGAACTCCGTGATGATGATGGCGGGCCGACGATGGCGACCTTTGCCCGGTTGAATTTCCTCAAATTGGGCTACCCCCCGCATCGGGATCGATCCTCGCCCGGTCAGGTAGGCTTCGCGGATCCCTTGGCTATCGACAATTTGCCCGCCGGTGGGAAAATCTGGGCCAGGGATCCACTGCAGCAGGGCCTCCGGTTCCAGATCGGGATTATCGATCAACGCCAGTAGGCCATCCACCAGCTCCCCCAGGTTGTGGGGGGGGATATTGGTGGCCATGCCCACGGCAATGCCGGAAGAGCCATTCAGGAGCAAGATCGGCAAACGGGCCGGCAGGACGGTGGGTTCTGCCTGGGATCCGTCGAAATTGGGCATGAACTCGACGATCTCTTCCCCCACCTGATCCAGAAGCGCCGTGTTGCTCACCTGCGCCAGCCGACACTCCGTATAGCGCATGGCCGCCGGCGGGTCATCATCCACCGAGCCAAAATTGCCATGCCCCGCCACCAGCGGGTAGCGACTGGAAAACTCCTGCACCATGCGTACCAGCGCGTCATACACCGCCTGATCCCCGTGGGGATGATATTTCCCCAACACATCCCCGACAACACGGGCACATTTGCGATAGGGACGTTCCGGCGTCAGGCCCAGCTCGTGCATGGCGTAGAGAATGCGGCGGTGCACCGGCTTGAGGCCATCCCGCACATCCGGCAAAGCCCGCCCCACAATCACACTCATGGCGTATTCCAGGTAGGAGCGCTGCATCTCCCCCTGCAAGTCGGTGGCAATCACCCGCCCTTGACGCGGCCCCCCGTTTGCTCCGGATCCCAATCCGTCGAGAGTTAATTGCTGAGTCATGGCACCCAATGAGCGGAACGCTTTCCAGGTTACTGTAGCCGTTTCTTGGGCCATTGCGAGGTGGGATCCCACACTGGCAAGGGGTGAGAAGCTGGGAATGCCACCCCGAGTCGAGGACACCAAACTTTAATGCACCTCATGGAAAAAGCCCAACCTCTGTTTGTGGTGGTGTCGGTCTTGGTGGGGCTGGCACTCACAGAGGGGTCGCTCTCTGGGCAGGTGTTGGGGAATTTCGTTCAGCCCCTGCTGGCCTTGCTGCTGTACCTGACGTTCTTGGGCATTCCGCTTCAGAAATTCAGGCAACTCTACCACGCTTCTAAGGCGGTGCTGGCCAGTTTGTCCATCAACTTTCTCTGGACTCCAGCCTTTGCTTGGGGATTGGGGGCCCTTTTCTTATCGGATCTGCCGGATTTGTGGGTTGGCTTGATCATGCTGATGGTGACCCCCTGTACAGACTGGTATTTGGTGTTTACAGGCCTAGCAGGTGGGGATGTGGTGTTGGCCACCGCTCTACTGCCCCTCAACTTGGCGCTGCAAATCTTGCTTTTGCCGATTTATCTGTTGCTGTTGGCGGGAGATCTGGTTGAGCTCAACCTTGAGAACCTATTGGCCAGCTTGCTGTGGATGCTTGTGTTGCCTTTCTTGGCAGCAGCCCTTACCCAATACGGCCTCAAATCCATCCAGGGAGCCCTTGGGTGGCAGGGATCCCTGGAGAAAATCACCGCCCTGCAGGTGTTGAGCCTGAATTTGGCCATCGTTTGTATTTTTGCGTCCGAGGGCAGTCTCCTCATCCAAAATCCAGCGCTGTTTCTGAGGTTGCTGGCTCCCATTCTTTTGTTTTTCGCCCTCAACTTTTGGGTGGCCCGTCAGGTGAGCCGATGGTTGGATTTAACCTACGCAGAGTTCGCCTGTCTGACCTGTACGACCCTGGCTCGCAATTCCCCGCTCTCTTTGGCCATTGCTGCTTCTGCTTTTCCTGAGCGACCGCTGATTGTGCTGGCTTTGGTGATCGGCCCCCTGATTGAGCTGCCGGTGTTAATCCTGGTTTCTCAGGTGCTGTTGCACAGTCGCAGCACGGGATCCTGGCCACGAAATTCCCCTTAATCGAGCCGTTCTGCCAGCTCCAACCAACGGGCGGTGCCAGAGTCGATGGCTGCGGTTAAGTCTGCCAGTCGCTCCGCCAACTTTTGCACTTCGCTGTAGCCGCTGGGGGGGTTGCGATACAAAATCTGTTCAATTTCGGTTTTTTCGGCCTCCATTTGGGGGATTTGGCTCTCCAGCTGCTCATATTCTCGTTTTTCCTTGAAGGAGAGTTTTTTGCTTTTTGTGGCGCTAGCAAGCTCTTTTTCAGCCACAGGTTGGGGGATGGGAGTGACCGGCTCAGCACTTTTCTGGGCGGATTTGATCTCGCTCTCTTGCCGTTGTTTGTGCTCGAGATAAACAGAATAGTTGCCGGGGTATTGGCGAATTTGGCCGGATCCCTCGAAGGCAAAGATGCGATTCACGGTGCGATCCAAAAAATAGCGGTCGTGAGACACCACGATCACACAGCCGTTGAACTCTTCTAAGTAGTCTTCCAAAACCGCCAAGGTTTGCACATCCAGATCATTGGTCGGCTCGTCCAAGATCAACACATTCGGCGCTTGCATCAACACCCGCAACAGAAACAATCTTCGTCGTTCGCCGCCAGAAAGCTTGTGGAGGGGGGCATAGTGTTGATTGGGGGGAAATAAAAACCGCTCCAACATCTGCGAGGCCGTGATCGTCTCGCCCTCCGCCGTTTTCACCAGCTCTGCCACCTCCTTCAGGTACTCGATCACCCGTTGCTCGGGGTTAACGCTCAGATCGTCGGAGTGTTGGTCGAAGTAGCCAATGTGAATGGTCGGGCCGATCTCCACTCGTCCGGCATCTGGGGCCAAGCTGCCGATGAGGATGTTCATTAAGGTGGATTTCCCGGCGCCATTGGGGCCAATAATTCCCACCCGATCATCGGGGGCAAAGGTATAGGAAAAATCTCGGATGAGGGAGCGGTCGCCGTAGGATTTGTGGATCCCTTCTAGCTCGATCACCTTTTTGCCAATGCGCCGCCCGGCTGTGGTGATCTCTACCTGGCCGAGGGCCTGTTTGAACTCGTGGTTTTGCAGCTCCTCGACGCGCTGTTTGCGGGCTTTTTGTTTGGTGCTGCGGGCTTTGGCACCGCGTTTCAGCCATTCCAGTTCCCGTCTTAAGAGGTTGGCGTGTTTGCGTTGGGATCCCTTTTCAACCGCTTCGGCAGCCGCTTTTTTCTCCAGATAGTAGGAATAGTTGCCGCTGTAGGCGTACAGATCCCCCCGATCCATTTCCAAAATGCGCTGGGTGACCCGATCCAAAAAATAGCGGTCGTGGGTGATCAGCAGCACTGCTCCGGCAAAGCGGTTCAAGTAGTCCTGCAGCCACTCCACAGATTCCGCATCCAGGTGGTTGGTGGGCTCATCCATGAGCAGGGCATCCGGTTCGGCCAACAGGGCAGCAGCGATGGCAATGCGCTTGCGGTAACCCCCAGACAAATCCCCCACGCGGGCCTGAAAGTCTGCAATGCCCAGCCGACTGAGAATGGTTTTGGCCTGGGTTTCCAGATCCCAAGCGGATTCTGCCTCGATGCGTTCGCTCATGCTGGCCAACTGCGCCAACAGCACGGGATCCCCATCCTGGTGCGCGAGTTGATGGGAAAGATCTTCATAAGCCCGGATCAGACGCATCTTTTCTCCGGCAGCGGCAAACACCTGCTCCAGCACCGTATGTTCAAGCTCCATCTCCGGCTGTTGGGGGAGATAGATCATCCTGGCTCCAGCACTCACCCACAGCTCGCCCCCATCGATGGGCTCTAGGCCGGCGATCATTTTCAGCAGCGTGGATTTCCCCGAGCCATTGGTGCCAATGATGCCGACTTTATCGCCGGCTTCGAGGCTGAAACTGGCATTTCTGAGAATTTCCTTGATGCCAAAATCTTTGCGAACGGAGTTGAGGGTGAACAGGGCCATGAGCGCTCAGAAAGCAGGGATCTCCAGGATAGGTCTGCAACGAGGATACTGTCCGGCCCGATCCAGACGGTTGCAGGGCACAAAAAAGGGATCCCTGGCTGAGAACGGGATCCCTGAACATGAAATCCTAGGTGGATGAGAGCTTAGAGCTTATACTCTACGCCACTGGCTTCATCAATGGTGCGAATCACTTCCCAATACTCTTTGTAGGTAATGGGAATAAATTGCTCCTCACCACTTTTGCCAAATTCCTCGGCCAAAGAGCTGCCTTCCCACTCGAAGGTGAAGAACGCCTCTTTCACTTTCTCCGCCAGTTCCGGCTTGAGGTTGTAGACATAGCCGTAGCCGGTGGTGGGGAAGGTTTGAGATTTGTAGATGGTGCGGATCTGGCTGGGATCGATGGTGCCCCGCTCGGCCATGCGGGTCATCACAGAGTTGGCAATAGCAGCCGCCTCGTAGTCCTTATTGACAATCCCCAAAATGGAGTTCTCGTGGTTGCCAGAGAAGGCGGTTTGGTAGTCAACCCCAGGCTCCATGCCAAATTCCCCTTTCAGCAAGGCAGAAGGAGCCTTGAAACCAGAGTTGGAGGTTTCGGCAGTGAACGCCAATTGCCGACCGCGCAGATCTTCGATGGTTTGAATGTCGCTATCGGCGGGAACGATGATCTCCATTTCGTAGCCGAAGCTGCCATCCAAGCTGGCCATCATGGCAAAGGGACGGAAGCCGACGGCATTCACCGCCAACGGCACAGAGCCCGTGTTAAAACCCGTCACATGCAAGCGGCCCGCCCGCATCGCTTCCAGTTGGGCGGCATTAGATTGCACGCCGAAGTATTCCACATTCTTGCCCGTAACTGCAGCCAAGTGCTCCAGGAATTCCGCCCAAACGTTTTCGTAAACTGAGGGATCCTCAACCGGGGTATAGGCAAAGATCAGGGTATCGGGATCGATCCACTCACTGGGGTCTTCTGGGGCATCCGCCACCAAGTCGCCATCGCGGTCACAGAAGCGCGCATCCATTTGCGGGGGACGGGGACAATCTTGTGCTTGAGCATGTACCAAGCCAGACAGGGCCACAGAAGCACCGGCGAGGGTAGCCACAAGGCCCACCACCAAAGAGCGACGGTTCATCAGGAAACTTTGCATAGGATCTATCAACTCCTGGATTGGGTCTTAACGTTTGTTCAAGGAACAGGTAAAAAATAGCAGGCCATGATTAAAGAGGCCCTAAGAGAAGGTTTTGGGAAGGTTAATCTCCATCTGCTTCAATCCAGTAAAGATCCCCACAGCAGCAGGGATCCCTGGATTCTCTACCTAGCCGGTTGGGGTTAGCCCAGTCCAGCAAGGATGGGTTTACAGCTTGTACTCAACACCACTCACTTCATCGATCTGGCGGATTACTTCCCAATACTGCTTGTAGGTAATGGGAATAAAGGTTTCCTGTGGGGGATCGGATTTGCCGAATTCTTCAGCCAATTTGGTACCTGTCCAATCAAAAGTGAAAAAGGCTTCTTCTACCTTCTTCGCTACTTCAGGATGCAGGTTATAAACCACACCATAGCCTGTGGTGGGGAAAATTTCCGACTCGTAGATCACCCGCAGATCGCTGGGGTCGATAGCTCCACGGGATTCCACACGACGGCGCACTTGGTCAGCAATGGCAGCGGCATCATAGTCTTTGTTGGCCACTCCCAAAATGGAGTTTTCGTGGTTGCCGGAGAAGGTGGACTCGTAGTCATCTTCTGTCAGACCGACTTCCGCTTCCAGTAGAGCAGTTGGAGCCTTGTAGCCAGAGTTAGAGGTAGGGGAGGTGAAGGCAACAGTTTTACCCTTCAGATCATCCAAAGAATCAATATCGCTGTCGGCAGGAACGATGATCTCCATCCGGTAGCCAAAGCGGCCATCCTTGGCTGCCATCATGGCAAAGGGACGGAAACCCACTGCATTCACTGCCAACGGCACAGAACCCGTGTTAAAGCCCGTCACATGCAAACGGCCCGCCCGCATCGCTTCTAATTGAGCCGCGTTGGACTGCACACCAAAAAACTCGATCTCTTTGCCGGTCACTTCCGCCAGATGATCCAAAAAATCAGACCACAGCTCAGCATAAGTGGCTGGATCCTCTACTGGAGTATAAGCAAACACTAGGGTGTCGGGGTTCACCCATTCACTGGGATCTTCTGGAACATCGGCAATCAAGTCGCCATCGCGGTCACAGAAGCGCGCATCCATTTGCGGGGGACGGGGGCAGTCTTGCGCTTGGGCATGTACCAGTCCGGACAGGGCCACAGAAGCACCGGCCACGGTAGCCACCAGACCCACCACTAAGGAGCGGCGGCTTGTCAAGAGATTTTTCATAGTACCTAAGAATCGAGGATCTTAATGTTTCTTTACGGAACGGTTTTAAAAATAGCAGGTTAAGGTTAATGGCTCGTTAAGCGAAGATTTTGAAAGGGTAAACCTTCTTTAAGATCCGAGTTGTTTCAGAGGGGGATCCCTTGGTTTGTTACCCATAAGCTGGATTCGTACCCGGATCTCACTCCTAGGCCTGAATGATGGTAATCGCCACCAGCAATCCGGCAAAACCGACAACACCCGCCAAAAATGCCCCAAAGTGCCCTTCGGTTTCCGGTAACTCGTGCTTCAGCACCTGAAAGATCAAGACCCCAGCCACAAAGGCAATGCTGGCAGCTAAGGCGATCTCTGGCAGAAGGGATCCCCGCCCCAGAAGCCAACCGATGAACAGGGATCCGATCAACAGCCAGCGCCCGCGACTGGAAAACAGGTGGGGATGCTGCTCAAACAAATCCTTGGAGACAATGCTGAGGTGGATGGCCAAGGCAAAGGTGAGCAAGAGACAGCTGAGCCATTCCTCGGCGGTGTGTTGCAGTAGGTAAGCCAGAAGAATGTTGTAGAAAGCAAAGAACCCGATATGCACCCAAAACACCCTCGGATGCAACAGCAACTCTTGTTTTGAAGACTGAGCCAACCCCTCCAACCCATACACCGTCACAATACCCAGCAGCATCAACAGGTGAATATGCTCAATCAGGTAACCCAATACAGGCACTTCTAGAGGAATTAGGTGTTGTTGAATGTCGGTTACTTCCGCCAAAAAAGCTGTGAACACATAGGCAAGAGAAATCCCTCCCCCCAGAGAAACCCAGTACCGCTGCGGGATCCGATGCAACAGACGCTGTAGGGGCTGAGTTAGAAAAACTACCCCGATCAAAACCAGCACCAGCAAGAGGCTAAACATAAACTGGGGGCATCTTTCAACATTGCATCTTGCTGATCACCCTATCTTGGGCACCTGAGAAGAAGCTGGGGCAACGCTGAGACTTCTGCCAATAGAGCCTCAACAGCCCATCTGTATCTGCCCTCGTGTTATGACTTGATGCGACAGGATCCACCCGGTCTCGTCAGTGTGACGGAGACCTGTCGTGTCAGCGTGCTGGAGGCATACCCCAACCATGGCCAATACCCCTATCCGATTTGGTACCGATGGCTGGCGAGCCGTCATCGCGGAGGGCTTTACCTTTGAACGGCTGAGCATTGCCGCCCAGGCCAGTGCCCAGGTGTTGGCCCGCACCTACCCCGGTGAAGGAATTGTGGTCGGCTACGACAACCGCTTTCTCTCAGAACGGTTTGCAGCCCATACTGCCGAGGTTGTGGCCGGGCTAGGGATCCCGGTCTGCCTTTCCACCTGTGCTGCCCCAACACCGGCATTCAGTTGGGCGGCCAAAGAGCAAGGCTGCCACGGAGCGTTGGTGATCACCGCCAGCCATAACCCCGCCCATTATTCCGGCCTCAAGGTAAAAGGAGGGTTTGGCGGATCCGTACCGCCGGAGGTCACCGCCGCCATTGAGCAGGACATGCACCACCTCAAGCCCCCCCAACCCAATAAGGCCCCGATTCAAACCTGGGATCCCTGGCCGAGTTACCTGGCCCAACTAAGCCGCTTTGTGGATTTGGAAAAGCTCAAGGGATCCCCCGCCAAAATTTGGGTGGATGCCATGTTTGGCTCGGGATCGGGTGGCCTCACCCGCCTGCTGGGCGACAAAATCACCGAATTGCAGGGCTATCGGGATCCCTTATTTGGGGGATTTTCGCCCGAGCCTCTGCCCCAAAACCTGCAGGCTTCTTCCCAGATTATTGCAGCGGATCCCGCCCCCTTGAAAATGGGTTTGGTCTTTGATGGCGATGCCGACCGTATTGCCGCAATGGATGGTCAGGGAAATTTTCTCAGCCCGCAGATCCTCATCCCCATCTTGATCGATCATTTGGCAGGGCGACGCGGGTTACGGGGCGAAATTGTAAAAACCATTAGTGGCTCAGAGCTATTTGTCAAAGTGGCAGAGCACTATGGCCTACCCGTTACCGAAATGCCCGTGGGCTTCAAATACATTGCCGAGCGCATGATGAGCACAGCGGTGCTGCTGGGTGGGGAAGAATCCGGCGGCATTGGCTACCTGGGCCACATTCCCGAACGAGATGCCATGCTGTCTGCGCTGTATTTAATCGAAGCCGTTAGCGAAACCCAGCAAGACCTGAGCGATATTTACCGCACCCTGCAAGAACGAACCGGATTCACCTCGGTTTACCTGCGCCGAGATCTTCACCTCGCCGATCAAACCCAACAAACCGCACTCTTCCAACGGCTGCAGACGGATCCGCCGACTGAGATTTTGGGGCAAAAAGTGATCAAGCACTTTGACCAAGACGGCCACAAATTCACCCTCGCTGATGGCAGTTGGGTGATGATTCGCGGCAGCGGTACGGAACCGTTGCTTAGGCTGTATTCTGAGGCTAAAGATTCAGAAGGTGTTAATGCCCTTTTGAATTGGGCAGGAAACCTAGCAAAGGGAAAAACAAGCTAGTACACATTACAACTGTTGGAAAGACGAGAAACTTAGAAGTTCCCTCAGCACTGATTGTGTTCAATATTACAAAACTTCAGGCATTTCAACCGAAGAACCACTCATGGTAAATTAAGGTGTCACAATCAAGTTCACCGGTGTGCTTTGGGCGGGATTTGCTTGAGTGCTGGTTAAAGTTAC
>JAUQVK010000013.1:379-64074 GCA_039794845.1 Thermostichus sp. DRC_bins_24 | reverse complement strand
GAGCATCGCTTCGAGACAAGGTTTTACACCACAGGTCACTTGCTCGGGCGTCGCCTCACCGGAGATTTGATCATCGTCGGTGGCGGGGATCCCTATTTCACGGAAGCGAATGTAGAAGCCTTGGCCCGCCATTTGCACAACTTCAATATTCGCCAGATCGACGGGGAGGTGAAGGTGTTGCCCTCCTTCCGTCTGGTGGGCCAAACCGATCCTTTGGCCAGCGGTCAGCGCTTGGCGGAGCTCCTCCGGGATTCCGAACAACCCCATACGGTTTCCATCAACGGTTCGGTATCCCCTTTGGCGGCCTTGCCTGCAGAGGCCAATTTCTTGGCCAGTTACACCTCCTTGCGCCTGGGATCCCTGCTGCAAATTCTCAACGGCAGCAACGATCGGGCCCTGGCAGAAGCCCTGTTGGCGGAACTGGGGGGTGAAACGGCCTTGCTGGAGTACCTACAGCATCGCTTGGTGGCCCATCCCATTTCCTACCTAGATGGGGCCATGACTCCCGAACGGGAGGATATTCGCCTTGGAGAAGCAGACCAGGGGCTGCAGCTCTCCCCCCGCGCTTTTGCCCACCTTTGGGAATATCTGATCGATTTCACCGGCGGGGATCCAACCCGGATCCTGCCCATGGCGGGCATTGGCCACAGCACCTTGCGGGTGCGTACCTTGCCCCTAGGCACTTCTGCGCAAGTGGGATCCGCCGTAGACCGCCTGATGTTGGTGGGGCAGCTGCCGGATGGCACCCATTTTGTCTTGCTCAACCAAGGGCCGGACTTGGGGATCTTGCGCCAGCAACAGGATCAGTTCCTGCGGGATGTGTTGTCGGTGAATGACTCGGTGGAGGGGTCGTTGAAATAGGGCGAAATGGCTCAGGCAGCGTGGGGGGCCATGGTCTTCGGTGTGCAGCAGATTGTCCGAGCGAAACGAGAATGCTAGCCTGTTGCCGATGCCTTCAACCCCCTGTATGCCCAGTACGCGCATCCCCGACAGCTTCACCGGCCCCCTTTCGCAGGTGCTGCAGAGCTTGGTGGAGCACGCCTACTTGTTTCGGGGCTGGGATCCCGTTGCCTTGGCAGGGGAGCTGAAGGTCGAGGCCCACCAAATCGAGAAGTTCTACGCCAGTCAGTCTCTCTTTACCGCCTTTCAACCGGAAAAATCGCTGCAAAACCTCTACGTTGTGCTGGGGGGCGGCCCGATCATCATCCGCAGTAGCCCGCTGGATCGGATCATCGGCATTAACTATCCCGGCAGTTGTTTGGGCATGCGCAATTTGCCCTTCAGCTACGGCCTGTTGGACTACGCCTTTCCCAGCTTGGTGGAGGCCTACAAAACCACCACCGTCTTGCGCATTTCCCTGGAGGCGTTTCAAGAGCTCTACCGCAACCACGAAACCCTACAGCACCGTTACAAGCGCCTGTTCGAGTTGCGGGAGAAGTTTCAATATCATCTGCTCAATTGCAGCGCCTACCCTCCTCAGGCGGTGGCCACAGTGCTCAAAGCCCTGGTTTATCAAGAACAGGAGCTGGGCAACCAGCCGGATAGCTCCGGTACTTTTAGCTTCGACCTACCCATCGACATCATCGCCCGGGCCAGCCAGCTCAACCCCCGCACCGTTGAACAAGTTTTGAAGGGAATGACCCAGGTGGGGGTGCTTCAACCCCACTCAGAAGCCGGCAGTGATGGCCTCTCGATTCGAGATTTGGAGCAACTGGATGAGATCTACGGCAATACCCGGGGCAAGGTAAGCTGGTGGCCCCTCAGCCGCTAAGGGCAAGAGGTTCAGGCGGCGATGGAGGGTTTCCCTTGGGTTTGTGGGTGCACCATCGGCAGTGTGAAGTGGAAGGCGCTGCCCTGGTTTAACCCCGCCGATTCGGCCCAAATGCGCCCCCCCATGGCCTCAATGATCAATCGGCAAATGGCCAGCCCCAAGCCTGTCCCTCCCACCGAACGCCGCAGGGATCCCTCCGCTTGGTAAAACCGCTCGAAGATGGCCTGCAACCGATCCGCCTCAATGCCCCGCCCGCTGTCGGCGACGGTGAACTTCACCATCCCACCCGATCCAGCCGTTGCTTCCATTACCTCCACCCGGATCCACACCTGTCCACTGGCGGGGGTAAACTTGCAGGCATTGTCCAGCAGCTTGCGCAGCACCTCCACCAGCCATTCCCCATCGGCACTCACCATCGGCAGCCGCTTCGGCACCACTTGCTCAATGGCGGGCAGGGCCTCATATCGACGACGGGCCTTGATGTTGCTCAGGGCCAGATCCACACATTCTTGGGCAGACAACGGCTCGATGTGCCAACGAATGCGGCCACTTTCCAGTTTGGAGAGGGTGAGAAAATCCTGCACCAGTTCCCGCAACCGACCGGCATCCTGTAGGGCCGTGTTCAACATTTCCTGGCGCATCTCCAAAGGCATGTCGGGGTCGCTGGCCAGCGATTCCAAACACACCTGAATGGTAGAAAGCGGGGTCCGCAGCTCATGGCCCGTCACGGCGATCAGCTCCGATTTGGCCTGATCCAGGGCTTCCAACTGTTGGTTCAACTCCTCGAGGTGCTGATAGGCTTCCGCCTGCAGCAGGGCCACCCCCACCTGATTGGCAATGGCTTCTGCCAGCTCCAGGGTGGCGGATGGCCAGCGATGGGGTTGCTCGTGGTGCAGCTCCAGTAGGCCCAGCAGCCGCCCCTGATAAAGAATCGGCATGGCCACCCAAGCGCGAATTTTGGCAGCTTGCCACAGCTCCGGGATCCCATGCAAGCGCTGATCGTTCTCGCTGTCTTCACAACACACCGGCTGCCCCGTTTGAATCGCCTCCCGCAAAAACGGGTTGATCTGAATCGGCCAAGGGGATCCCTTGAGGCTGCCCATGGTTAAGGTGCGATACTCCTGCTCGATCTGCACCTGGGGGGTTTGGCCGTCGTAGCGGTAGATCAGACACCGCCCTACTTCCGCCACCTGCCCCAATTCCTGGACGGCAATGGCGAGAATATCGCCGGGATCCAAAGACTGACGAATGGCGCTGCTGATGCGGTTGATCAGGTGCTCTTTGCGCTCTTGAGCTTGAATCGTGCGGTAGGTGCGCTGGAGTTTGTATTGCCCCGCCTGCAAATAGGTGATCAGCCGCTCGGTAAAGGGGCCGGGGTTAAGTTGGCTGGGCCTGTCCCCTAGGGATCCCTCCAGGTGCTGACGAATCGGCTCGATGCGGGAGGCCAAATCCGGTCGATAGCTGAGGATCTTGGGCAATAGGGCCAAAGCTGCCTGGGTGGTGGTGAGGCGATCAAAGGACCAAATCCCATCGAACTGGCGGGCGGTATCCATATCGCTGCCCCCCCAGGATTGGCTGCGCTTGACCCGTGCCCGTTCTCGGCAGACCAAGCAGGTGGTGTAGCTGGCATCGATAACGATCACATGCCACTCTTGCGCCAAGGGATCCGCCGGATCGAGGGGAACAGTGTGGTAAGGCAAGCCCGTTTGGGCAAAGTCGGTCTCCGGAGTAGCCAGCACGAACACATCTTGGGCAATGGCGCTGATGCGACGGTAGCGACGAGCCTCTTGGCGGTAGTAACGCTCCTTTTGAAAATTGGCAAACACCCACGGGGATCCCTGCCCTTGCAAGACTTGATCCTCGATGGCGTGGCTGAGGGCAACCAGAGAAGATTTGAAATACAGCTGTGGGCGTAGGTGAGGCAGAGCCCCCAACAGATCGCTCAGTAGGGAAGTACGACTCTGACGGCTCTGGCGAGAGGTGGGTCTAGAGCGAGTAGAAGTCATAGCCCTATCGGCAAAATGAGCGGGTCATGGGCAACCAACACAGAGAGGGCAAACCTCTGAAGAGCAGGCTTACTGATTCATTCAGTCTAGCGGCTGGGATCCCCGAGAATGAGGAGCTTAATGAGCTGCAAGATCTGGCTGGCATAAACTAAGGATTATAAAGTTGTGTGTAAGGCCAATGTCGGGATCCCGGTACAGCCAAGAGGACGTGCAACAGATTCTACAACGGGCCATCGCCCGCCAACCGCGGCTGGGGGAGTTTACCCGCTCCCAACTGCAGGAAATGGCCGCTGAATTGGGGATCTCTGACCGCGAGCTGGAGCTGGCGGAACAGGAATGGGAAGCCTGGCAACACCTGAACAGCCAACGGCAAGAGTTTCAACGCTACCGCCGCAGGCAGTTCTACCACTTACTGGGTCGGTATGGCATCGTCAATGGCTTTCTGGTGGGGTTGGACTTACTCTCGGGTGGAGGGCTGTCTTGGTCGCTGTTTGTGTTGATGGGCTGGGGCTTAGCGGTTTCCCTGAAAGGCTGGAACACTTACCAAACCGAGGGCGAGCGTTACGAGCAGGACTTTCACAAGTGGCAGAAGAAACGCCTCAAACACAAACACCCCAAATAGGAGACTCCGCAGTGAAGGAATCAGAGGTGTTATCATGGGCATCCGGTACGGATAAGTTCCTGTGCGGGCGTAGTTTAATGGTAAAACTACAGTCTTCCAAACTGTTGTTGTCGGTTCGATTCCGTCCGCCCGCTTGTTCAGGATGAGTTGCAGTCCTTTACGCCCAGGGCACACCGGCGTGACTGCTAGTCATGCATAACAACTGTGGGAGTTAGGATCCGCTCTCTAGAAGGCTAGTGCTCCGCACCTCGCGGAGCGCGAGAAAAGGAAACACAAGCCCTGCTGTAGAAAACCCGCGCAAGGGCTGTAATTGCGGCTCTTGTCGAAGCCCCGCTGTGAAGTTCTACAGAACGTAGCTGAGGCTGGTTCCCCGCAGAATGGCAGTGGTCAAATCGACCTCCGTCAGATTGGTTCTGTGGAGGTTGGCCCCGCTGAAGTTGGCATTCTCGCAACGGCTCCAGCGCAGATCGGCCTCCGTCAGGTTGGCTTCTGTTAGCTCCGACCAATCCAAATTAGCCCCCCGCAAACAGGCAAGACCCAACTGTGTGTTCATTAGGTTGGCCCGAAACAAATTGGCCCCGGTCAGGTTGGCCCCGGTTAGGTTGGCCCGCAATAGATTGGCATCCCGAAGGTTGGCCCCCACTAAATTGGCCCGCCTCAAATCGGCATCACAGAGATTGGCTTGCATCAACTCCGCTTGTTCCAAATCGGCCCCTTGCAAATGGGCAGAAGCCAATTTCGCCTGGTTCAAAATGGCACGGGAGAGGCTGGCCTCACTTAAGTTGGCTTCCACCAGGTTGGCTTCTACCAGGTTTACCCCATTCAAATCGGCCTTGTGCAGATTGGCCCCACTCAAGCGCACGGCATGGAGATTGGAACGGCCCAAATTGGCTTCGGTCAACAAGGTTTTGCTCAGGTCGGAGCGCCACAAATTGGCGCCACTGAGGTCGATATGATCCAAATTGGCTGCAGATAAATCTGCCCCTGTCACCTTAGCCCCGCTCAGACAAGCTCCGGCCAATTCCACCCGATGCAAACAAGCTCCATTCAAGTCCGTACCCACCAGCAGAGCCCCCGTCAGATTGGCCCCCGTGAGGTTGGCTTGGGTGAGTCGCTCCCCGCTCAAGTCCACACTGCGAAAGTCTCTCTCGCCGGACTCGTAACGAAGCAAAAGTTCTCTCGCATCCATCGGCTTTGGCTCCCAATCGGATTGTTCAAATCATTGGTCATGACAAAAACCAAGCGACTGTGGCCATAGATTTGGCCATAAAAGACACTCTTTAGTTGCGATGATTCAAATGCGAGCAAATAAGATGATCGATGACAAGGTAGTTCGATGATCGCCCAAGTGAAATCACCATCTTTTGCCATCAAAATTAAGTTTCATTCTTTGACTTTATCTTGCTTCTTTGTGGAGAAACTCAGATTCGCAACCCGTTTTCTCATTAGTTTATATATGTTTATGTTCGAGCCGGAGGAACCGGACTGAAAGCATTCTCAGCGTTGGATAGGGATCCGGATCCCTTGCTTTTTCCTAGAGGTCTAGGTTGCGTCGGTAAGAATAGAACTCGGCCCCCTCAACACACCGGTATGCTCCCCGAAGCTGAGATCATCCGCATCGCCCGCGACCTGCTCTACAACCGCGCCATGGTCTACTACCAAGACAAGCCCATCGGCACCTTGGCGGCGATCCCTCAGAAAACCCATGTCTACGTCGAAGGCCAACTGAAGGTGATGGGATCCGTCCCCGACCTCAACTATCACGAGGTATTTATCCGCGACAACGTGCCGGTGATGGTGTTTTTCCTGCTGGATGGACGGGCAGACATCGTGCGCCGCTTCTTAGATACCTGTTTAAGCTTGCAAAGCACCTGTCCGCAAACGGCAGGGATTTTTCCCAGCAGTTTTACGGTGGAGGGGGATCGCTTGCTGGGGGACTATGGCCAACGGGCGATTGGACGGGTGATCTCGGTGGATGCCACGCTCTGGTGGCCGATTTTGGCTTATGTGTACGTGCAACGCAGCCAAGATGAAGATTGGGCCCGGCAGCCCCAGGTGCAAAAGGGACTGCAACGCTTTCTCGATTTGATTTTGCGTCCGGGGTTTCGGGAGGCACCGACTCTGCATGTGCCGGATGGGGCCTTTATGATCGATCGCCCAATGGATGTGTGGGGCTGTCCGCTGGAGATTCAGGTGTTGCTTTACGGAGCACTGTTGAGCACGGCGGCCCTGATCCGCTTGAATCTGCAAACGGAAGAGGGTTGTGGCTCGGATCCCTTGGCGCAGAAGCGCCTGTGGCAAACGCAGCAGGTGGTGAACTGGGCCAGACGACTGCGGCGCTACCTGCTGAAACATTATTGGGTGAATACCCACACAGTACAGGTGTTGCGGCGACGACCCACCGAACAGTATGGCGATGCCATTAGCAATGAGTACAACATCCAAACGGAGACCATCCCCCATTGGCTCCAACACTGGCTGGGATCCCGTGGGGGCTATTTGATCGGCAATGTGCGCACGGGCCGACCGGATTTTCGCTTTTTCTCCTTGGGGAACTGTTTGGGGGCGATCTTCGACGTGCTTTCGCAGGCGCAGCAGCGGGCTTTGTTTAGCCTGATCCTGCAGAATCGGGGTGAGCTGGTTGCCGACATGCCGTTGCGCATTTGTCATCCCCCTTTGGATGATGCCGACTGGCGCAACAAAACCGGCTATGACCCCAAAAACCGTGCTTGGTGCTACCACAATGCCGGCCACTGGCCCTGTCTGCTTTGGTTTTTGATCTTGGCGGTGCTGCGTCATCAACAGGGTACGCCAGCACAGGGATCCCGCCCCGATTCTGGTTTGCGCAATGGTTGGCTCTATTTGCCCATGCTGGATCTGTTGCAGGAGTCTTATCAAATTCTGCTGCGGCGCTTGCCGGAGCAGAAGTGGGCGGAATACTTCGATGGCCCAACGGGGGTCTGGATGGGTCAACAGGCACGGCTCTATCAAACCTGGACGGTGGCAGGCTTGCTGCTGGCTCATCATCTGCTCAAGGTGAACCCCGAAGATGCCACCGTGTTGAATTTGCCCAAGCTGGGATCCCTGTATCGAGCCTGTCAGTCAGGGGGATTTTGAGAAAGTCCTAGAGCTTAGAGCCTGAGTTGTAACAACCCACAAATTTGGCAAGGAGGATTCTTCCCTACTATTTCACCGTTCTGTGATAAATTTGATACAAGTTAAGCCACTTTCGATGGATTATGCCGTCTCATGTCAGTCGGTACGGGGGTTTTTTGTCACTGCGTCAGAAAGTTACCTTCACTTTGATCGGCGGGGCGGTGGGAATGTTTGGCCTGATGTACGGCCTCTCCTCGGTTACCTTGCACACAAACTACCTTCAGCTAGAAGAAGCGGAAGTCAAGCGGAATGTCGAAAGAGCCCAAGAAGCGTATCAGGGCTATCTTGACCAGCTCAATGTAGTGAACTACCAGTGGTCTGTATGGGATGAAAGCTACGAGTTTATTCAAGCGCCGACTGCAGAGTATATCGAGAACAATCTATATGAAGATGTCTTTCTAGCCTCTGGGTTTGACTTAATTGCCTTTGTGAATCCTCAAGATCAGTTGGTCTATGGAGACTTTTACGATCCTTCGAGCAATGAGAAAGTCCCCTTTCCAGATGAGATTATTGACTATCTAAGAAGCCATCAGTTATTCAGTCAGTCTTTGGATCCCAGAAATCCTGTATCCGGCTTTATTATACTGTCTGACAATATTTTCATGGTTAGCATTAGTCCAATTTTTAGAAGCAACGAATCTGGTCCTAGTCCTGGAAATTTACTGACTGCTAAGGTTTTGGACGAAGAAATTGCAGAGAATATTTCCAATAGAACTCGCCAGACAGTCATCTTTCACCCTTTGGATAGCAAGCTAGTATCAAACAAGCCTCATGTTTTTGATTTACTGAGAGATGGCGAATCTATTGTTGTTTTGCCTGAAGATGAACATACGATCCATGGCTACAGTGTTCTCAGGGATTTATCTGAAAATCCAGCCCTATTGCTTGAGACTATCCAGCCCCGTTCCATTTATCAACGAGGCTTAAAAAGCCTAAGATTTTTGCTCATTTCCTTTGGGGGAGTCACCCTACTCCTGGGATCCTTCATCATTGTTTTGTCGCAAAATCTCATTACCCTCTGGGAACAACAAAAGGCAGATAAAACCAAGCTGGCATGGCAAGCCAGTCGGGATCCCTTAACGGGGCTGTTTAATCGCTGGGAGTTTGAAGTCAGACTCGAGCAACTCTTAAAAGAGGGGGGGGTACACTCGCTGTGCTACCTCGATCTCGATCAACTGAAAGTTGTGAATGATACCTGTGGTCACAATGCTGGGGATGAGCTGCTCCGACAAATCGCCAAAACGTTAGGCACACAGTTGCGTTCAACAGATGTATTGGCACGGCTAGGAGGAGATGAATTTGGCGTCCTGTTGCCCCATACCTCTTTAGAAGAGGCTGCAGAAATTGCCGTTCGCCTCAATCAAGCCATTCGAGATTACCGGTTTCTCTGGCAGGATAAAGTCTTTGTGCCCAGTGTCAGCATTGGGGTGACCCGCTTTCAAAAGAGTGGAGAAACCCTAGCCCAGATCATGAGTGCTGCCGATGCCGCTTGTTATGCCGCCAAAAATCAAGGTCGCAATCGCGTCCAAGTTCATCAGCCCGGAGATGAAGGCCTTAGCCGTCAACAACAGGAAATGGAGTGGGTTTCGGAACTCACCAAAGCTTTGAGCGAAGATCGGTTTTGCCTATTTTTGCAAACGATTCTGTCGGTCAACCCTACTTTTCAAGGGGAAGGAGAACATTATGAGGTATTGCTTCGCCTCAGAGATACAAGGGGCAACTTAGTGCCTCCGGGCGCGTTTATCCCGGCTGCAGAACGCTATGGAATCATGCCCATGCTCGATCGCTGGGTCATTCGCACTTTATTCTCAAACTATGCTTCTCTTTGTGCTCAAACTTGGCCATCCTGTCAGTTGGGCCACTGTAACAAAACCTATGCCATCAACCTGTCTGCGCTCAGTATCAGCGATTTAGAGTTTGCAGATTTTCTGCAGAGTGAACTGGAGTGCTATCAGATCCCTCCTCATTTAGTTTGCTTTGAGATCACCGAAACTACGGCTATTAATCACATGGAAAGAGCAACTCAGTTTATGCACAGGTTCAAGAAACTGGGGTGCCGATTTGCTTTGGATGATTTTGGGGCCGGTATGTCCTCGTTTAGCTATCTGAAGGAACTGCCGGTTGACTTCATCAAGATCGACGGCTCATTCGTTCGGGATATCTTAACCAATCCTGCCCACCTGGCCATTGTGGAAGCCCTCTGCCGGGTTGCCCATGTGATGCAGTTACGCACGGTCGCAGAATGTGTGGAAACTCCTGACATTCTGGAGAAAATACGAGCCATCGGCATTGATTACGCCCAGGGCTACGCCATTGACTATCCACATCCTCTGCCCACAGAAGCGGTCGAAGATCTGGAGATTTTGACGGGAACCGGAAGCTAAGTTCTAAGACTCCATCACAGTTGCTTTTTGGGCAGGTTAGTTTTGGGTGTATCCCACTTTTGTAACCCTCACCCTAAATCCCTCTCCCAAAGCGGGAGAGGGACTTCCAATCTGGTTCCCCTTCTTCCTTTTTGGGAGAAGGGGCTGGGGGATGAGGGCAAACTTGCATAGCTGGGATGCGCCCTTAGTTTTTTCTCTCTGGATTGATCATGATCAACGGTTGAGCACTAGACTGGCGGAAAGGGTTCTCGAATCCCACTATGGATCTCATTTTGCGTCGGGCCAATTTGCCGGATGGCCGCAGGGGTTTGGATATTGGCATTGAAGCAGGCCGCATCGTTGCCCTAGAAGCGAACCTACAAGCCACCGCCGCCCAAGAGCTCGACGTGAGCGGTCGTTTGGTGTCGCCCCCCTTTGTGGATGCCCACTTTCATATGGATGCCACCCTCAGCTACGGGATCCCGCGGGTCAACCAATCGGGCACCTTACTGGAGGGGATTGCCCTCTGGGGAGAGCTAAAGCCGCTGTTGACTCCAGAAGCCGTGATGGAGAGAGCCCTGGCCTATTGTGATTGGGCCGTGGCCCGGGGCATTTTGGCGATTCGCACCCATGTGGATATTTGTGATCCCAGTTTGCTGGCGGTGCGGGCTTTGCTGGCGGTGAAACAAAAAGTGGCCCCTTACT
The DNA here is from genome assembly GCA_039794845.1 of Thermostichus sp. DRC_bins_24. GTDB lineage: Bacteria > Cyanobacteriota > Cyanobacteriia > Thermostichales > Thermostichaceae > Thermostichus. Next base: position 53,451 of record JAUQVK010000013.1, on the reverse strand, counting down.
TGGATTTGCAATTGGTGGCTTTTCCGCAGGATGGCTATTACCGCTCGCCGGGCGCTGTGGCGTTGTTGGAGAAAGCCCTCGACTTGGGGGTAGAGGTGGTGGGCGGGATCCCTCATTTTGAGCGGACGATGGCGGAGGGGGCGGCTTCGGTACGGGCCTTGTGTGAGATCGCCGCTGAGCGGGGCCTGCGGGTGGATATGCACTGCGATGAGACGGATGATCCCCTGTCTCGCCACGTGGAAACGTTGGCCTATGAAACCCAGCGGCTGGGTCTGCAAGGACGGGTGGCCGGATCCCACCTCACCTCCATGCACTCGATGGACAACTACTACGTGAGCAAGTTGATCCCCCTAATGGCCGAGGCAGAGCTGGGGGTGATCTCCAACCCGCTGATCAATATGGTGATCCAGGGTCGCCACGATACCTACCCCAAACGGCGGGGGCTCACGCGAGTACCCGAACTGATGGCGGCAGGGCTAACCGTAGCCTTTGGCCATGATTGTGTGATGGATCCCTGGTATCCCCTTGGGAGCGGCAACATGCTGGAGGTAGCTCACATGGGGATCCACGCCGCGCAACTGACGGGCTATGAGCAAATGCGCCAATGCTTTTTGGCCGTCACCGAAAACCCCGCCCGCATTTTGGGGCTGCAAGGTTATGGCCTAGAACCGGGCTGCCATGCAGATTTGGTGGTGCTACAGGCTGCCGATGCCGTCGAAGCGATCCGCCTCAAACCGGTGTGCTTGTATGTATTCCGTCGCGGCCGGCTGATCGCCCAAACCCCGCCCGTGGTCAGTCAGCTCCATCTGCCCGGACGCCCTGCCCAGGTGGAGTTTACCCGTGAGCACTAACCCTACCGACGCACGGTACCGCTAAAGCCACTGGCTTTGAATTGCTCCATGGTCAAGGGCAGCGGGTTGGTCACCGGCACCGAAATCCGAATCGAGAAGGGGGTTTCGCCGGGGGGTACTTCTTCAATAGCCCCCAGACGGGTGCGTTCCGGCATGACATCATTGCCATTGGCATCGTAAAGACGACCGAACACATCCGCATTGACCAGGGTGTTTTTGGAACGGTTCACCACAGTTCCCTCGATAAATAAACACCTAGCTGCCATTGGGTTGGCGGTGCTGGTCACCATGTTCGAGTATTCGGCGGTATCAGGGCAGGGGGTAATGTGCAGATCCTTCAGTTGCAGGGAAGTCGCCCCAAAGCCCATCAGTAGGAAGGCCAGCACAGCGCAACAGCCGAGCATCACCCGTTTGGCCCTGTTCCAAAATTGGCTCATCGTTTTTCCTTAAATGCCCACCCTCCCTAGTCTAGGGGATCCCCGTCCTGTAAAACCCCTTCTCGGTTTGGATCCCGTCCAGGCGTTGATCCCAGGGATCCTGGGGTAGAGGCTCCTCCAGCAGGCAGGCTTGCGGGATGATGCCCCACCTTGGAGTCGAGCGATTCTGGAAAAAACGGTCGTAGTAGCCGCCGCCATAGCCCAAACGCCCTCCCCACAGGTCACAGGCTAGGGCAGGCACGAGAATTAGATCCGCAGCATCGGGATCAATGACTTCACTACTGGCCAAAGGCTCCAGCAACCCCCGACGATTGGGAACCAGCTCAGCCGGGTGGTAACGGTGCCACTGCATCTGCTGCTGGGGCAGGCAGCGAGGGATCCCCCAGCGCTTCTCAGGTAAAGCCGCAAACAGGGATCCCAGATCCACCTCCGAGCCAAAGGCCACGTAAGCCAGGATTGTTTCGGCTTCTAGAAGGCGCGGGTGATGGGCCAAGTGAGCTGAGATTGTCTGGCTAAGAGCGGCCCCATCCAGTCCCTGCCGCACCTGACGAAAATGTTGCCGCAGCCGGGCTTTCTCTAAGCCATGTTCAGGCGGCACCGGTGTAGAAGGTGTAGAAAGGGATCCCTGCACAGGCCCCCTATTGAATACCCAGCAGTTCTACTTCAAAATCGAGGGTGGCATTGGGGGGAATGACCCCACCGGCCCCACGGCTGCCATAGGCCAACTCCGGGGGAATGCGCAACTGCCGCTTGCCCCCCACCTGCATGGTGGCCAGACCCTCCTCCCAACCGGGGATGACCTGACCTACCCCGTAGGTAAAGATAAAAGGTTGATTGCGTTGGTAGGAGCTATCGAATACCGTGCCATCCTCTAGCTTGCCCACATAGTTCACCACCACGGTTTGTCCTGGCTCAGGTGAAGGCCCACTGCCACGGGCGATGTCGTAGTATTGCAATCCCGACTCGGTGGTGATGAAATCGCTTGATTGCACGTTCACAACGGGATTATCCTTTGCCCGCGAAAAGGCCATGACAGGATTGCTGCCCCATGTCCACAACAGCAGCAAACCCAACAGCAGTACCAGCATCCGTTTCATAAAACAGCACCCCAAAGCCAAGTGAGCGTTCCAGTTGTACTGCCTTTGATCCTAGAGGATCCAACTGGCCCCTCAGCCTTTCATTTCGGCAAACTCGATAATCTGCCCCTGTTCATCCCGCACCCAAAAGACAAACGGCTTCTCAGAGCGAACGCTGTTGCGGATCCCTTGTTTGTTAATCCGCCTTAAGAGGGCCTTCAGAGATTCCCGCTCATGGCTGGTGTGGCGATAGCGAACTCCCCCACTACGGCCTGCCGCTCCTGAAGCTCCGTAAGGAGACGAGTAGGGTGCTCCGTAGGAGCTGCTGCCGTAAGCACCAGCCCCATAGGCGGTGGCTGTGCCGGCAGGAGTAGGGGTGTAAGGTTCAGTGGCCCCTGGGATCACATGCAGTTGCACGTTATCGGAGAGCTGATACCAAAGGCCAGGGGTATCCACCTGCGGCGGTGCGGTGGTCGGGCGGGCCTGGGCATCGAAACGGGGGCTAAGGCCAATGTCTCCTGGAAAATAAATGGATCCCAGACTGGAGCTGACCATGCTTTGTTCATAACCGTAATAGTACTGCAAGGGCAATTCTGCCTCCGGCAGTTTCAATACCTTCTCGTAAAAGCCCCTTGCCTGTTCTAAGTCCGGCACGATGATCGTATGGACACGGGGGGCACCACTCAAAAAGGTCCACATCGCCCCACCATAGGCCGACAGCAACAGAAACATCAGCCCCTTGGTGGAGAGCAAAATCTCCAATGGGATCAGGGGCAGCATCAATCCAGGCAGTGTTACCATCAGCACCTGTCCATACTACGGGCGGCTTCTATGTCTCCAGTATAGGATCTCAGCCCGCGCAGCTTTGCCTAAAACGCGCAGCTTTGCCTAAAAGGAGATCGAAAGCAACCGGGATCCCTCCCTTTTTGGAGAGTGGATCCTTAGGCTTCTGTGAAGCCCTTCTGTTGCAAACGCCGTAAGGAATCCAAGGCGGCGGCAGCGACGCTATCGTGTGGATCCCTAGAGAGGTAATTGAGTGCAGCAACGCTTTTGGGAGCGGGTAAATTGCCCAGGGCTTGGGCCAAACGCTGCCGTACCAGCCAGTCTTCCGATTGAGCAAACGCCAAAATGCGATCCAGAGCCCGCAAGTCCCCCACTTCCCCCAAAGCTGCAATGGCCGCCTGCTGCAGCAACACCTCGGGGGCATCCAGGGCGCGCAGCAACACCTCATAAGCACGCGGATCCTTTAGGTTGCCCAGAGCCACTGCCGCACTAAAGCGCACCAGCCATTCCACATCTTCATAAAAGGCGCGCACCAAAGCCTCAAAGGCGCGGGGATCCTCCAAATAGCCCAGGGCACCCGCCGCATCGGCCCGAATGCCGTAGTCCGGGTCTTGGGTGAGAATTTCCAACAACTTGGGCAAGGAGGCTTCGGTTTGCTTAACCCCGAGGGCAAATACGGCAAAGGAGCGCACCTGCAGATTCTCGTCATCCACCACCTGCAAAATCAAAGGGACGGCATCTTCATCAGGCACATGCCGCAGATGGGCTAGAGCCACCATCCGATCCGCAGGCCGCTGGCTTTGCAACTGTTGGGCGATTTCCTGCAGGCGGTCAGGGTTAACGGGATCCAGAGTGGGCGCAGTCATGGTGTTAACAAATATTTACACTTTCTCAGTATGGCAGAGGGAGAGCGCTCCCCTCAAGAGAGGTACTTTATCCACCCCGAAGCCAGCCAGTCCTTACCCTGTCAAAACCCTAGGCCAATGGGTGCTGAAAAAGCAGCCCAGCTTAGCCCCGTCAGAGGGATTTTGGGTATTTTAAGTAGAGTAAGGTGCCCAAGGCTAAGGGCACAAGGCGCGAGGCTCTTTCCCGGTGGTCTTTATGCTAAAACCCTTTCCCGTCCGCCAACTGTCTTATCTTGTTGTCGGTTTGCTGTCGGCAGGTGGCATTTTGTTTTTGGCCCCCTGTTTGCCGCTGGCCTTGGCGAATGAGCGGGCGGTTCCCGAAGCCGAACTGGCGATTCAGCCCCTGTTGCCTCAGGGATCCCGGGTGATCGGCTCCCGTCGATTGAGCGAACGAGAGGTGGAAATTTGGGTGGAGTCTCGCGGCGGGGCCAGCCCGGTGATCATGCGACTCAGCGCTGCGGGCACCTGGGAACAGGACATGAGCGCCACATTGGCCCGTGGAGCCAGTCAAATGCAAGCGCTGGCCCAGCAACAGTCAGTGAACTTGCCGGCTGGCTTTGGACAGACTGCCCCCGATCAACCCGCACCCCCACCCGTGCCCTCCCTTTTGCAAACCACCCAAGCCGCCTCCAGCCTGATCCCTCCCGTGGATCGGGAGCAAGAAACCCAGCGGGCCTTGAGCGGCGCCGGTCGCGTGGATCCCTTTGTGCCCCAAAACATTCGTACTCCCGAGCCTGAAATTGCTCTGCCCCCCTTGCCCCCCCCTCCAGTTCTGCCTCCTCCTGTGGATGGTGGCAATGGTGGTGATGCACCGGTGGCAGTTGCCACCCCAATTCCGACCCCAACGCCTGACCCGGCTGCCTTTGCTCGCAGTGTGCAGGTTTCTGGGATTGTGCAAATCGGGGGAGAATCCTTTGCCCTCGTCTCCGGCCCGGGTACCGTGCCCTCAGTGGTGCAGGCTGGACAGAATTATCAGACAGCCAATGTGGCTGGTGTCTCCGCTCAGGAGCGGCGGGTAGTGCTCTCGGAAGGGGGAGAAACCGTGGTGAGAACCATGGAAGATACGACGGTGATCGTGGGCTCACCCTAACCGCCCTCATCTAACATTGAAATCCCAGTTGCCGACAGAATCTTTACAAAGGTCGGCTCCTCTGTTTGGGGATCCGGCTTTTTGAATATGGGCTTTAATGCGGGCGAAGGGATCCCTGACTCAAAAACTGGTTTCACTGCTGAGGCGGGATGGTTGTTGCTTTAAGTAACGGAGAAACTCCCGCAGCTCAGCATCGCTCAATTGATGACGCGATTTTTTGTGAAAGCGATTTTCCAAAAACTCCCGTCCTTCCTTGCTGCTCCAACCGATGCGTTGGAGTTCTACATCCGTTTGGGCAATGATGTCCGACAAATCATCCATATCCGCCGCAGGTTCAATCGGGCTGGGCGACCTTGGAGGAGCCTGTTTCATCAGAGGGGCAATCGGCTCGGGCTCTGCAGGCACAGGAGAGGCGGAAGAAGGGGTGTGTCCGTTGGCAAAGTCCGTCGGGGGCAAGTAAGACGTTTTGGTGACAGCATCCATCCCTAGGCTTAAGGGAGTTGTGGGGCGACCAAAGCCCGCATGGTTCAAAGCACGCTTTACGGCAGCATCTTCCGCTTCCTCTACGGTATTGGATCCGGCGAGGCCACTGCCCAAAACCGTGTTGTTGACCATCACCTGCGCTTTGACAATGTAGATCCCCTCTTCCACACGCACCAGATCGGTGAGCAAACTGCCCATGGGATGCCGATCTCGAAAAGGTTGAATCATGTTTGCTGTGGAACCGGCTGATACTGAAAGCTTGACTCCAACCTAACCTGAAAGTAAAGCCTGCAACCAGACCCAAATGAGGGGTATGAGTCCAAGTCCCCAAAGTTTGGGGTACCGAGGTTATGCTATCGCTGAGGGATCTGGTTGCAAATGATGCTGCGAGTGGTTGCTTGGGAAGAACTGGTTTATCATCAGCGCACAGAAGGCATAACGGAAAAACATGGCTAGCGATACGACCGGGGCCAGCTCAGCCAGCTTAGGGCAGGCAGCCATCCGAGAGCGCAATTATGGCACTGCCCTACAGTTGCTTCGGCGTGCCTACCGCGGGGATCCTACCCCTGAAAATGCCCGTTGGTTGGCTACAGCTTATGAGGAAGCCGGGTATGCCCAGCTGGCTGCTTTGTATCGAGAGCTATCCCAGGAGCGCAAAGAGATTCAGTTCCAAGCCCCCAAACCGCCCAGCACCCTTGAGCAACTGCAGCAACTGCCCGCTGAGCCGCCGGATCGCAAAACCATCCCGTTGCCGCAGCCCATTCCTCGTCCTACTCCCCCGCCGACGCCCTCGGATCAGCCCATTTGGGTGTACAAACCCACCCCCATCGACCCGAAAAGCATTAGCCGACAAACCCCAGTTCGACCTCAAAAAACCGAACCTGCCCCCTCTCCCGAGAAATCCAGCGAGGAATCAGCCTATTTACCGGTTCAACATGCCCCGGATCTAAAAAACCCGCAGCAGGGATCCCCTTTTGCCCGGCGCCTCAACCAACTGCATCGGCAATTCAAAGACGAGCCCACCGCCGAGCTGGCCCTGCAACTGGCGGAAGCTTACGATGAACAACACAACTTCAAAGAGGCGCAACGCTATTACCGCGAGGTGTTGGATCGGGATCAATCTTTGCTACTGCGACCGATGGTGCAGGAGCGCCTGGAGGAGCTGCGGCAGATTCAGGATCCGATGGCGGATCTGTCGGTACAAAACTTGCTCAAGCTGGGGGAGAAGCTGGAACAAGAAGGGGAAGTGGCCCGTGCCGAGCAGGTTTACCGCAAGATCCTGAAAATGGATGCGACCCTCGACGCCCATGCTGCCGCCCGTAAGGGGATCAACCGCCTTTATCCCGATGGCAAACGGTGAGTTTAGGTGATCACATCCGGCTGCTGGCGACCGGTGCGAGCCCGGATCTGGGCGAGGTGATCCGCCAACCGAATGAGTTCGGCCAAGGCCGTTTGCGGATCCATGGCATGTTTGGCGGGATCCGGTTCAAATTGCTCCAGGTAAACCCGCAGCGTTGCCCCTTGGGTGCCCGTTCCCGAAAGACGATAGACAATGCGCGAGCCATTTTCAAAGCCGATGCGGATCCCCTGTTGGCTGCTGGTGCTGCCATCCACGGGATCGGTATAGCTGAAATCGTCAGCGTAGGCAACCGTTTGGGATCCCAACTGCTTTCCAATCAAGCCAGGTAAGGAAAGACGTAGGTTCTCCATAAGGTCTTGGGCGGCCACCGCGTCGATCCCTTCGTAATCGTGGCGAGAGTAGACATTACGCCCGTAGGTGCGCCAGTGTTCCTGAACGATCTGCTGCACCGATTGCCGCCGCGCCGCTAAGATATTCAGCCAAAACAGCACCGCCCATAGGCCATCTTTTTCCCGCACATGGTTGGAGCCGGTACCGAAGCTCTCTTCGCCACAAAGAGTGGCCTTGCCTGCATCCAGCAGGTTGCCGAAGAACTTCCAGCCGGTGGGGGTTTCATAACAAGGGATCCCCAACTGAGCCGCCACCCGATCCGCCGCCTGACTGGTGGGCATCGAGCGTGCGATCCCCGCCAGTCCCTCCCGATATCCCGGCACCCAGTGGGCATTGGCCGCCAACACCGCCAAACTGTCGCTGGGGGTCACGTAGAACTTGCGCCCCAGGATCATGTTGCGATCTCCATCCCCATCGGAAGCGGCGCCAAAATCCGGGCCGTTCTCGCCAAACAGCAGCTCCACCAACTCATGGGCATAAACCAGGTTCGGATCCGGGTGGCCACCGCCAAAATCCGGCAAAGGTTGGCCATTCATAACGCTGCCCGCCGGTGCCCCCAGGGATCCCTGTAAAATGGCGCGGGCGTAGGGGCCGGTCACGGCGTGCATGGCATCGAAGGCAATGCGGATCCCGGAGGCCAAATAGTCGCGGATCTGGTCGAAATCGAACAGACGCTGCATCAGCTCTGTGTAGTCGGCCACGGGGTCGATCACCCGAATGGTGAGGGATCCCAGTCGCTGCTCACCCAGGTGATCCAAATCCACATCCGGGGCTTCCAGAATGCGGTACTGCTCGATCTGCTGGGTACGGGCGTAGATGGCTTCGGTGACTTTCTCGGGAGCGGGGCCACCATTGCCAATGTTGTACTTGATGCCAAAATCCCCTTCTGGGCCGCCGGGGTTGTGGCTGGCGGAGAGAATGATGCCCCCATAGGCCCCATTTTTGCGGATGATGCAGGAAACCGCCGGGGTGGAGAGGATCCCGCCTTGGCCCACCAGCACCTGCCCAATGCCATTGGCTGCCGCCATTTTGAGAATGATCTGAATGGCTTCGCGGTTGTAGTAGCGCCCATCGCCACCCACCACCAGGGTTTGCCCAGCGGCGTGGTCCAAAACATCGAAAATGGACTGAACGAAATTTTCCAGGTAATGGGGCTGCTGAAACACCTTCACCTGCTTGCGGAGGCCGGAGGTGCCCGGTTTTTGGCCAGAAAAGGGAGTGGTGGAAACGGTGCGAAGGCTCATAGGTTGCGGGGAATTCTGCTCGCCCCTCTACTATCTCACCTGAGTTGTCTCATCAGTTGTCTTCTCAGTCTCCCGGCTTGACCACCCACTCCACCGGCCCTTTGGTCGGATCCGGCAATTTCAGGGAGAAGATCCCTGCCGCCAAGATCAAAAGGGTGGAAAACCAAAGGCAGCCCTGCAAGCCATAGAACTGAAAGATCAACCCGGAAGTGACGGTACCCAAGAGCCGTCCACCGGAATTGGCCATGTAGTAGAAACCCACATTCAAGGCCACGTCGTCATCTTCGGTGTAGGCCAGCACCAGGTAGGAGTGAACGGCCGAGTTAAAGGCAAAGACGATCCCGAATAGGATCAAACCGCCGGTAATCACCAGTTCTGGAGCCAGACCGGCCATAAACGCCGTGGCGATCACCGCCGGTACCAGCGTCAGCACAAAGGTCCAAATTTGGATGGTACGGGCTTTGGGGGCTCGTCCGGGGCGATTGCTACCCAACAGTTGTGGGGCCAAAAATTGCACAATGCCATACCCGATCACCCAGGTCGCCATGTAGGTGCCCACCTGCATGAAGGTCCAACCGAGGCTGTCGTAGAGAAACACGGGCAGGGCCACCACAAACCAGACATCCCGGGATCCGAACAGGAAAAAGCGGGCCGCCGAGAGAATGTTGATTTCTTTGCTCTTGGAAAACAGTTGTTTGAAGGGGATCTTGGCCTTAATTTTGCCCATATCTGCAGGCAGCAAAACCCCAGAACAGAAGATCAAAGCCAAAGCTCCTGCCTGGACAAAGTTGGCGAGGCGAAACCCCATAATTTCCCCATACAGTTCGCCAAACCCCTGCAACAAGGCCGCCCCGACGAAGAACCCTACCCCCTTCAGGGCATTTTTGGATCCCGTCAACATGGCCACCCAACGAAAGAGCCGAGATTCGGCTTCTTTGGGCACCACCAAACGGATGGCACTTTTGGAACTCATTTTGGTCAAATCTTTGGCAATCCCGGCAAGCGCTTGGGCCACCATCACATAGGTGACCTGGCCCCAAATCGGCCACTGCATGTTCAACACCCCCAGCAGGATCAACCCAAAGATTTGCAGGGCAATCCCGCCGTAAAGGGTCAACCGCAGGCCAAACAGGGATCCGATCCAGCCTCCCAAAAAGTTGGTGACAACCCCAAAGATCTCGTAGAAAAGAAACAGGGTGGCAATTTGAATCGGGGTAAACCCCAGCTTGTGAAAGTGCAGCAACACCAACATGCGGATCGCCCCATCGGTGATGGTAAATCCCCAGTAGGCGGCGGTGATCAGGGCATAGTTGCGGAGGGGGGCTTGCCGGGCCGTAGACGCTGTGGTCATGGTGGGTTCTCCAGGGGTTTCAAAGTTCTTCCCAATCAGATCTCTCGATTTGAGCTTGCTTTAGCAACTCCGATAACAGTTCTCGACCAATGTCTTTTTTGTGGGGGTTAGGCAGGGTCAGCCGAATATCATCCTTTTTCATAAACTGATGCTTACTTCCCGGGAAAGGCCCCTCAAAACCAAGTGACTTCAGATACCGAATCAGTTCCGAGCGCTTGATAGGACCAAAACTGGGCACTAAGCCACATCTTCCGTATAGACAGGAGTCAGATCAAGGTTGAGATCGATACCCTCCAATACAGGAATAGGGAGATGATGGCTGAGGCTGAACAGGATCCAATCTTCTAGCACGGACTGCAACTCATCTCGACAAGCTTCTAGGGTCGGTTCATTGGCATAAACCCCTTGTAGTCCTGGAATTTCCCCAAAATAGGAACCATCTTCCTGGAAGATTTTGTAAGTTGCCCGCTGCATAGCAGCATGAACGTAGTCGGTCAGCATACCCTAGGCCTCCAAACTCAGGGCCACTTTGCGGGCCAGTTCCGCCATGCGATTGGCATAGCCCCATTCATTGTCGTACCAAGCCAGGATTTTCACCTGGGTGCCATCCACCACCAAGGTTGAGGGGCCATCCACAATGCTAGAGCGGGGATCCCCTTTGAAATCCACCGAGACCAGGGGCAGTTCTTCGTAGCCGAGGATCCCTTCGAGTTCTCCTTCTGCCGAGGTTTTCAGCAGTTGATTCACCTCTTCTACGGTGGTGGGCCGCTTCACCTCAAACACGGCATCGGTTAATGAGGCATTCAAGAGGGGAACTCGAACGGCTAGGCCATTTAATTTGCCATTTAATTCTGGGTAAATCAGACCAATCGCTGTCGCGGATCCAGTCGTGGTGGGAACCAAAGACAGTAAAGCCGAGCGGGCACGCCGCAGATCCTTGTGGGGGGCATCCACCATGGTTTGGGTATTGGTGACATCATGGACGGTGGTGATCACCCCATGGACGATGCCAATGCCTTCGTGAATCACCTTTACCAAAGGGGCCAGACAGTTGGTGGTACAAGAAGCCGCCGTGAGCAAATGATGCTGGGCCGGGTCGTAAAGATGATCATTCACCCCCATGACGATGTTGAGGGCATTGTCATCCTTGACCGGGGCAGCCACGATCACCTTGCGCACCCCTGCTTTGAAATAGGGATCCAACTCTGCTGACTTGACGAACTTGCCGGAGCTTTCCAGCACCAGATCCACCCCCAGATCTGCCCAGGGCACCTCACCAGGGGACTTGTATTCGCTAAAAGAGAGGGTTTTGTCTTGAATGCGCAGCCCCTCTCCGGATCCCTCTAGGTCAATATCCCAGCGGCCTTGCACGGAGTCGAACTTGAGCAGATGGGCTGCCGTCGCCGCTCCCCCCTTGATTTCGTTGATGTGGACAAACTCCAGCTCTGGGCAACCCCAAGCAGCCCGCAATACCAAGCGCCCAATCCGGCCAAAGCCGTTGATCCCAACTCGTACCGCCATTTGCTTCGTCCCCACATACGCCGAAGGCCTGCCACCGGCGGCAGGATCCTGAGGATTCTGTTGCCATCACAGATAACCGACCTGAGGTTACCAGAACAGTCTAATCATTTCAAGATAATTTGATAGATTTTTTTGCTTGGGTGAGGGGATCCCTCTTCAGCCCAAGGCATCCGGATGCAACCTCAGCTCCCGTAGTTTGGCTGCCGGTATAGTCACTCCACACAAGAACGATATCCTTTCTGACTCCCCTCTCCCAGAGCGGGAGAGGGGCTACGGCCGGTGCCACGCTGCACGAAGGGGGTGAGGGAGCTGTTTCAGCCTTACAGCCCTTTACGCCTAGGGCACGCTGGCGCGTTCGCCCACCATAGGGCACCGCGAGTCATGTGTAACAACTGTGGAAGTTGAGTTCTAACCTCTGGAGGGCTAGCCCTCCGGGCCCCGCGGGAGCAGGAAGCACAAGCCCTGTCCTGGAAGACCCGCCTAAGGGCCGTAATGGCAATGACTCTACCTTCGCAGAAGGGTGGTAAACCGAAGTAGGCTCACCTGCCCTGCAAAACCGGGATCCGTTCACTCGCGCTCTGGGGCGATTGAACTTCGGTCTGCCGCAGCTGCCGGATCATCTCTGGCACCACCTGGTAGAGATCCCCGACAATGCCATAGTGGGCAAATTTGAAGATGGGGGCGGAGCTGTCCTTGTTAATGGCAATGATCGTTTGGGATTTGTCCATGCCCACCCGATGTTGAATGGCCCCGGAAATGCCACAGGCAATGTAAATCTGCGGGCGGACGGTCTTGCCCGTTTGACCCACCTGATGGGCGTAAGGGATCCAACCGAAATCCACCGCTTTGCGGGAGGAACCAACGGCGCTATTGGGGAAACAAGCGGCCAACTGTTGCATCAGTTCAAAGCCCTCGGGGGATCCCAGCCCGTACCCCCCGGAAACGATCACCTCCGCCCGCGTCAGATCAACCGCTTGGGAAAGATTACGCACGGTTTCCACAATTTGCAAACGCAAATCCCCCGGATCCAACTGAACGGGCACGGAGATGACTTCCCCCCGTCGGCAGCCATCCCAAGGCAAAGGCACCATCACCCCCGGACGCACCGTTGCCATTTGTGGGTTTTTCCAGGGGCCCAGAATGCGGGCTTTCAGAGACTCTCCAAAGCTGGGCCGAATCGCGTACAAGCAATCCGGGAAGAGCCCTGACTTATTGGGATCCTTGCTGTTGGAATATTCAAAGGGGCCAATATCCAAATCGGTGCAATCCGCCGTCAAGCCGGTTTCCAAATGGGCGGCCAACCGGGGGGCCAAATCCCGACCTGTGGTGGTAGATCCCAACAAAATGGTGTGGGGGGGTTCCGGCCAACTTTTAATTAAATCGGTAATCACCCGGCGGTAGGGTAAGGTGCGGTACTGGGCCAATTCCGGATGATCCGCCACAAACACCCGATCCGCTCCGTGGCCAATCAGGATGGGCGGCAAATGGGCAACGTCGGATCCCAACACCAGCGCACTCAGGGTGGCTCCCAACTTATCCGCCAGCCGCCGCCCCGCCCCCAACAACTCTAGAGCAATCGGTTGCAGTTCTCCATTAACTTGTTCGGCAAAAACCAGCACCTGCTTCTGGATCATAAAACCACAACTCCCATGAACCTTGGATATGTCATTTCGAGGTTTAATTGATGCGCAATAACTGAAAAAATGACTGTAAAATCACGCTTAGAAAAACTGGGTAATTAGGAGATCAATCCAACTATTGCTCTATCGACTATTGCTCTATCGAGTCGCAATATAACTGGAGATGGAAGCCGCCTCGGTGAGCTGCTTGACCAAGGTTGAAACCGCCTGCCCCTGGAACACCTGGCAATTGCCGCCGATTTCCCCCACTTTTTCTGTAGCAGCCACAATGGTGGGGGATCCCTTCAGCCCGCAGCGCTCCGGATCCGCCCCCACATCCTCCAAGTTGATGATCTGAATCACCTCTGCCCGGGCCACCTCATCCCGCATCAGCTGTTGTACCCGTTGGGCACCCCGCAGGGTTTGATAAGCCAGGCGTTGCGCCGAATTGGCCACCGTAATCAAGACAGGTAGGGGTACTGTCACCGTCTGGGATCCCCCCTCAATCGCCCGCCGTGCCACGAGGATCCCATCCCGAATCTCGAACGCTTCACAATAGGTAACCTGAGGGATCCCGAGTCGTTCTGCCAGCTGGGGCCCCACTTGGGCCGTATCGCCATCGGTGGTCTGTAACCCGCAGAAGATCAAGTCTGGGGTTCCGGCATAGCGCACCGTTTGTGCCAGGGTATAGGCCGTGGCCAGGGTATCCGAAGCCGCCAGGCGGCGATCCGTCATCAAAATGCCGCGATCCACCCCATGGGCAATGGCTTCGTAGAGAATCTCTATGGCAGGAGGAGGCCCCATGGTTATCGCCGTCACCCTAGCCCCATGCTGCCGCTTGGTTTGCAAAGCGGCTTCTAGGGCATAGCGATCGAAGGGGTTCAACATTCGCTTGGCCTTGGCCCGGTCAATCGTACCGTCGCTGTTGATGCCCGCCTTGGCGTTTTGATCGGGAACTTGCTTAATCAGGACAAAACTTTCCAAGGATACACTCCCCCACAGTGATCCCCTTCAGCCTAAAGGGGATCCCTCAGCAACACAGACTTATTCAGCTTTTTTTCGGGATCAAAGACCTGCTCAAGGGTCAGTGCCGAATCAACTGTTTTTGGACAGAGGTATTGGCCACCACCCGCCCTCGGTGAATCACCACCCGCTGCTCGCTACCCTCCGCCAAGGCATCGGTTAAATTTCTGCCCTGAATGGCCAACAGCTCAGCCGGGGATCCAGGAGCCAAGGTCACCTCCGGTAAACCCATCACCTTGCGGGCTGCATGAGAACACATATTCCAAACATGCTCGGGGGTGAAATGAGCCACCATCCCCAGTACCGTTGCCGTCTCGACCGGATCAAACCGTCCGTAAGGAAAGAACAGATCCCTGACATTATCCGCTCCTGCCGCCACGGTCACCCCGGCTGCTTCCAGCTTGGCGATGGCCGTTACTCCCCGTGGAGGGGCAACAGGTTGATCCCAGCCAAAGTAAAACAGGCTGGTCAACGGCATGGTGGTGACTGCTATTCCCGCTGCTGCCATTTCAGCCGCCACTTTTTCCTGTACTGCTTCGGGTTGGATGGCCAAACTGATGCAATGGCTGGCTACAGCATTTTTGACGCCGTACTCACCCACCAAACGCACCAGGTCGGGCAAGTAGAAAAAATCTGGGTCTACTGTTTGATCTGTATGCAGATCCAAGGGCAACCCACTACGCGCAGCGGCAGCTACCGAAATCCGGGTTGTCTCTACGGGATCCGGAGCCAAGTCTGGACTGCCCCCCACCACATCCATCAAGCCTTCTTCAAGACCCTGCTCCAGAAGGGCACGATGCTCCGCTCCTTCATCCCCCACCAGCGGATGGGCAATCAAGCCGACAATTTGCAAATCCACCAGATCACGGTATTGCTCCTTCACATCCTTAAGAGCCCTAAGCCCCCGTAACCCCACCCCCGCTCCTATATCAACATGACTCCGAATCGCCGTCACTCCCCGCATCACCATGGCTTCTACCGATTCGCTAGCCCGTTGCACCAGATCTTCGTGGGTGAGGGTGGGCCAGATGCGGTGCCAATCGGCCACAGCTGTAGCCAAATCTACGGGCATGGCGGGCACAAGACGAGAGGATAAGGCTTTGTCAAGATGGGCATGGGGCTCAGCCGCTGCGGGCAAAATCACCATCCCTGTACAATCTATTTTTTCATCTTCCGGGAAAAGTTCGACAGAGCCTACAGATTCAATTTTCCCACTAATGGGATCCACGGATATATCAGCTCTAGTACCATCTGCAAGCACTCCATTTGCAAGAACGAACTTAGAATTTCTCTGCATGGTTGACTATCTCGTAGGTGACTCTAAGGGCGCTATATGACGAAGGAAACCATATCGTCTGATGCTTAAGAACTTTCGTATCTACAGACACAAAATCAAAGGTCTCAAAGACTTATGAGAAATCATCTCTCCTGATATTTTGGTGGCGGCAGTATAATGAAACACTGAGTTCCGTGGCAAGCGATGGTACCTCTGGATAAGTTGCTGGGTCTGCTTGGAATGATGTGGTCAAAACAATCCGGAATCATCTTCAGGGGATCTGTCAGTATTTTGTGAATCGTGTAACTACAGCCCTTGGACGGGTTTTCTACGACAGGGCTAATGAGACGAAGAATATTTCGACGAAACATCCATTTGTTCTCGCTATTCAATCACCGAATTGGGTCGGTACATGACGATTCTGCTGCGCTAACAACTTGTCCGGAGAACTTGGCGTCAACTGTTAAATCTGCGTCGCGACTGTCCCTGTTCACATTTACAATGCTGGCTTGCAATGCCTTGGCATATCGCAACATTCCCTTCCGCTTCCGCTCCTCATTTGGATACCTGCGGTAAATCCAGCGCTGCACATCATCGCGCACGCCATCTCCATCCGCATCAATCCCCTCCAAGGTGCGCTTGCCTTCCTCTCCCGGATCCGGCGGCAAATTCGGGAACAACCGCTCCAGTTCATCCACTGGGAGCAAATCGGAGCCTGGACTTCCCGGTACCTCTTCAGGAGGGGATCCTGGATTGGGTGTCTCGGATCCCGCGGTTGGCTCAGGACTGGGATCCACTTCTCCTTCACCGGCGGCAGAGGGAGTGGGTGTACGGCCCGAGCCACCCCTTGGGGATCCCTCTTCAGGATTAGGATTCACCTCCTCTCCAGGGGATCCCTCGGCAGTCGGAGTATCCGCTGAACCAGGGGATCCTGCTGGATCATTGTTTGGATTATTGTCTGAACCCGGAAAAGCTGCTGAGCATAGTAGCCATCCGCCTTACGCACTACCCGAATCCGCTTACAGCCCTTCACGCCATGGGCGAACGCGCCGGCGTGCCCACGGCGGCCCATAGGGCACCGCTAGTCACATGTAACAACACATGTAACAACCGTAGAAGTTGAGATCCCCCCCAAGGAGGGTGCTCCACACCTCGCGGAGCGAGCAAAGGAAGACAATCCCTGCTGTAGAAAACCCACGCAAGGGTTGTAACCAGCTAATCAACACAAACACAACCGAGAATCTGGTGATGTCCCCTCAAGCGGTAACCGGGATCCGTGCTGGGCTTTCCCCACGATGCACCTTCGCCCCGACACTGCGCAGCTTCTCATCAATGGCCTCGTAGCCGCGATCGATGTAGTGGAGCCCGTGGATGGTGGAGGAGCCCTCGGCGGCCAACCCAGCCAACACCAAGGCTGCCCCCGCCCGCAAATCGGTAGCCACCACAGGGGCAGCTGAAAACGAGGGAACCCCCCGAATCAAGGCCACACGGTTTTTCAGACGAATATCCGCCCCCATGCGATTCAGCTCGGGGATGTGGTGCATACGGTTCTCGAACACCGTTTCCTCAATGGTGCAACTGCCTTCGCCCAGGGCCGCCAACGCCATGATCGGTGCTTGTACATCGGTTGGGAAGCCAGGATAGGGCAGAGTTTGGATGTCCGTCGCCTGGCAGAGCCAACCGGATTCCAGTTGGGCTGGAGCAATGCGCAGTCGGTTTGGGCCTTCTTCCTCCACTCGCAACCCCATCGCTTGCAATTTGGCAATCACTGCCCGCAGATGATCAGGAATGACGGGGCCAATCGTGAGGTGAGAACGGGTGATGGCTCCGGCGATCAGATAGGTGCTGGCCTCGATGCGGTCGGGAATAACGGTGTACTCTGTGCCGTGCAGACGAGGCACCCCCACCACCACCACGGTATTGGTACCGACCCCGCGAATGCGGGCTCCCATCGCCCGGCAAAAATGGGCCAAATCCGCCACCTCCGGCTCTTGGGCCGCATTTTCGATCACTGTTTCCCCTTCCGCCAGGGTAGCGGCCATCATCAGGGTCTCAGTGGCACCGACGCTGGGATAGTCGAGATAAATGCGGGTTCCCACCAACTTACGGGCATAGGCATGAACCACCCCATGTTCGATTTGGACGGTTGCTCCTAAGGCTTGCAGGCCACGTACATGCAGATCTACCGGACGGGATCCAATTGCACAGCCGCCGGGCAGGGGAACTCTGGCCACCCCTAACCGTGCCAACAGGGGCCCTGTAATGAAAAAGCTGGCCCGCAACTGGCTGACCAATTCATAGGGGGCTTGGGAGGTTCTGAGGGCACTGGCATCCAAATCCAGGGTATTGCCGACATGGGAAACTTTAACCCCTAGGGTGGCCAAGATCTGCCCCATCCGTTCAATATCCAGCAGACGCGGCACATTGTGAATCCGACAGGCTTCCGGAGCCAAAATGGCTCCTGCCATAAGGGCCAAAGCCGAATTCTTTGCCCCACCAATGGGAATGTGGCCGCTCAAGGGTTGCTTTCCGGTTACGTAGAGCACCGGCCCTGCGATTTCGGGCGCGGACGTCATTCCGGGCAGGATTGACGACAGTGCAGACCCCTCAGTCAATTCTTTCAATTCTTTCAACTTTCCTCCTCACCCACGAAAAATGGCCAACGGCTCCCAAGGGAGTACCCTGGAGATGGAAGCAGCAGCCGGATATGCAAACAGAAGCCTGGTGGAGGAAGGAAGAGAAGCGCTGCTGACTTTGCCCCTATCTTACCGAAATCGTCTGGGTTTGCAGCGGCGATTGGTTGGGAACCAACCCTCTTAATCCGAGCCTCAACATTGGTTGTGCCCGAAAAATGTGGATCCGTGAGTAGGTCTCGGATTGAAGCTATCCCATCCGAACAGGTTAGGCTCGGTGCTGCCACCTGCCACCAATGGTGATGCTTTGCACCGCGCGGTTCCTGTCCGAGTGTCCATAGCACAATCAAGACTCAACCAGCGGAACCGGGGTTGTGGCTTGGGGCGGATCCCTGCTGTTTTTGAACTTGTGGATCGTTGTGCCAGCCCCGATTTTTAACCATTGCCCTTGTCAATTGGGGTACCGGAACTTAGCCCTGTGGCTTGCAGTTGTTGCGCTGGGTGAGCGAGGAACAGAGGCTTGAGGTCATTCGTAGAGCCAGCTTTGGGCGGTGCTTGTCCAGCCCACCAGTTCGGACTCGTCAAACCAGAGGGCGATCTCCCGTTGTGCAGTTTCCACAGCATCGGAGCCGTGGATGATGTTGCGCCCAACGTCGATGCCGAAGTCGCCGCGAATCGTGCCCGGTTCTGAATCAAGGGGGTTGGTTTTACCGATGAGCTTACGGGCGGCGGCCACCACCCCTTTGCCCTCCCAGACCATCGCCACCACTGGCCCAGAGGTGATGAACTTAACCAACCCGGGGAAGAAGGGCCGCTCTTTATGCTCAGCGTAATGGGTTTCCGCCAGCTCTTGGCTCACCTGCAAAAGTTTCATACCCACCAATTGGTAGCCCCGGCTTTCTAGGCGTTGAATGATGGTGCCCACCAGCCCGCGCTGCACACCGTCCGGTTTGATGGCGATAAAGGTGCGCTCCATGGATCCTCCCCTCGTTGTTACAGATCTTCACCGTTATCCTTGTACTGGATTCGGGATCCCGAGCGCAAGTGACCGGAGCACCAGATCAACCCATCACTGCCAAGGTCAAAAACACAGATCCTATCACCGTAATGCCCCAACCCACCCAGCCTCTCAGCCTAGGAAAACGGGATCCCAACGTCTCTGCCAACCGCAAACTCCCCAGAGCAATCCCATACTGAATCGCGGTGAACCCGATCAGATACGACAGCAAAGGCATCGCTCCTGCCCCGATGATCGCCTCGGCATAGGCATAACCATGGAACAACCCCGCCAGGGATCCAAACAGCAGCAGCACCCACCCCTGCGCCTGCCACGCTTGCACCAGCAGTAGCCCGAAGAGCACGACTGAAGTGGCAATACCCAATTCCGTCAGCCATAGATCAATACCGGCCATGTGGAGCGCCGTTCCCACCAAAGCCGCCAGTACAAACCCCAACGGGATCCCGTAGCGCCAGTTCTGGCCGGCGGAAATCAGCCCGATGGCCACGATAAAAGCCAGATGATCCAACCCAATCACCGGGTGTGCCAACCCTGAGAGCAACCCCTGCCACCACCGCTGCGGGATTTCCCCCTCAAAGGCATGATGAGCAAAAGCCGGGGCCAGGAAGGAAAGCGCCAGGAGGGATCCCACCCCAAGCCCAACCATTTTGAGGCAGGATCGGGGCCGGCGAGCAAAAGAACCGCGGGATTCCGCTTGGGATTTCTTAAAACTAAAAAACTCAGCCATGGTTTCTGGACCTCGCAGAGTCATTGCTTGATCTTCTCCCCGTTGCCCAAACAAGGGGCGTACACATTGCATCAGTGCTGCACGCCACACCTGTCCTAAGATATTGGGTGCTCTGAGAAAATCCCTCGGGGTACCTCTTGGCTCCGATTAACCTTTCTTTCCCAAACTTACACCGATGCTGCCTGTTCGCCCCCGAGAAACTGCCTCCATGTTCACTCGAGACGGGATCCAACTGGATGCCGATATTTACCGTCCTGAAGGGGAAGGAACTTACCCGGTTCTGTTGATGCGGCAGCCCTATGGGCGTTCCATTGCCTCGACCGTGGTGTACGCCCACCCCAGTTGGTACGCCGCTCAGGGATACATCGTCGTCATTCAGGATGTGCGTGGGCGGGGGACCTCGAAGGGATCCTTCTATCCCTTTCGGGCGGAAGCCGAGGATGGGTTCGATACCGTCAACTGGGCCGCCACTTTGCCGGGCAGCAACGGCTCTGTGGGTATGTACGGCTTTTCTTATCAGGGCATGACGCAGTTGTATGCCGCCTCCACCCGTCCGGCAGCCCTGAAGACCCTTTGTCCGGCGATGATGCCCTACGATCTCTACGCCGATGCCGCCTATCAGGGGGGAGCGTTTCGATTTCAGGGCAATTTGGGCTGGGCCTTCCAGTTGGAGACCGAAGGAGCACGCCTGAGGGGGGATGCCAACGCTCACCAAGCCCTTTTCAAAGCCTCCCGCAGTTTGCCGCTTTACGATCCAATCCCCGTCAAGCCCGGTGTTCTGCAGCAGTACGCCCCTCAGTCTTATTATTTCGACTGGTTGGAGCACCCCGAGCCGGATTCCTATTGGCAGAAGCTCTCTCCCCACCTAGAGGCGGTGGATCTGCCCATGCTGCACATCGCGGGCTGGTTCGATAGCTACCTAACGGGGAACCTGCGCCTCTACCGAGAGATGAGTGCCCGCAGCCGTAACCCTCAATACCTGATCATTGGCCCCTGGCCCCACATTCCCTGGGGGCGCAAAGTTGGTGCTGTGGATTTCGGTCCTGCTGCGGTCAACTGCATCGATCGCTTGCAGGTGCGTTGGTTCGACCATTTCCTCAAGGGCAAAGATACCGGCATTCTGGATGAGCCCGCTGTGCAACTGTTCGAGATGGGATCCAACCAATGGAAAGGTTTTGAGGCTTGGCCCGCCCCAGAACCCAAAGCCTTTTATCTGTACAGCACCGGCTTGGCCGCGATGTCGGAAGCAGAAGGAACGCTCAATACCGAGCCTGCAGCTCACCCCCAGGCGGATACTTTTGTCCACGATCCCTGGCGACCTGTGCCCGCCTTGGGAGGACATTTGGCCTATCCTCCCGGCCCGCAAGAACGCTCTGCCCTCGACTGCCGCACGGATGTTCTTACCTACACCACCCCACCCCTAGATTCGGAATTGTTGCTGGTCGGGGAAATTAGCCTGGAGGTGTACGCCGAAGCCGATAGCCCCAGCTTTGATCTGTGTGCGGTGATCTCGCAAGTCAAACCCGATGGGCAAGTGTACAACTTTACCCAGGGTTACCGCCGCATTCGGAACCTCCACGGGCCGGACTCTAGCCTGCCCCGGCCCACCCCCCCCATCCTCCTCGATTACCAGCCCACTTGTATCCGCATTCCCCAGGGGCATGCCTTGCGCCTCAGCCTCAGTGCCGCCTGCTTCCCCGCCTACCCTGTCAATACCGGTACAGGATCCCCGGTGCGGGAAGAACGGCTGATCGAAGCTCGCATCCTCACCATTACCCTGCACAGCGGCGGCGATACTCCCTCACGGATCCACTTGCCCCTTGTCTGAGTCGTTTGCATGCCCCTTTTCCTCCTTCGCACAGCATGGCACTAGCCTTAGTGCTTCTCCCAGAGCGGGAGAGGGGAGTCAAAAGCTGCATCGTTCTGATTTGGAGTGACTACAGAAGGCTTTGAAACTGGGGATCCAATCCGCAACCGCCGCTGATAAAGCGAAACCAAACGTTAAGATAGAAACAGGTGGGGCGAGGGAATACCGATGTTGCAAGACCCAAAATTGATCCGGCATTACCAGGCTTTGACCGACGCTTTGGTGGATACTTGGCAGCGAGGCTATCAACGCACCGATGAACTGCGCCTGTTGGTAGATGGCTACCTGTTGGCGTTGCGCACCGCCGGACTGCTGGAGCCCTTTGAGATTTATCGCATCGAAGACGATGTCAACCGCTTCCTTTACGATCCCTCCAGCTTCGCCGAGCCAGAATTTGAGCTGGAAACGGAGGCGATGCGCGGCTATTGATCCCGGCGGATTCCGTTCATAACCCATCGGCAAACCCTTGGTAGGATGCAAAAATGCCTGCTGGGATCCCGGTGTTGCCATGACAGTTTTGGATACGGTCATCGCCTCCCGTCGCCTAAGCCTACTGGGGGCCGGGTTGGGCCTGGGTATCGCCCTGACGGTTTGGTACGGGGTATTTGGTTACCAAGTTTTGCAAATCGGCGTTTGGCTGCTGGCGATGCTGCTGGTGGGCCTGTATATCGCTCAATTTCCCCCCCTGCAGCCGATTTGGGATCCCGCGCAGGTGCGCTGGCGACAGGAACTGCTGCATCTGGGCCTGTTGGCGTTGGTCTTTATCCCGATTTACCTCTACGACTCCGCCAACATCCCCTTCCAGGTGAATACCGACGAGATCGTGATCACCTCCATGTCTCGCAATGCCTCGGGGGTGCCCTTTCCCGATGTGTTTGGCCTCATGCCGGACTATTTTTACTTTCCCCGCTTCATGTTTAGCCTCTTCGGCGGGCTGACGCGGCTAATGGGAGGAGTGACCCTAACGCATGTACGCATGGTGCATGCCAGCTTTGGGGTGATCACCATCCTGGTGGCCTACGGATTCTTTCGCGCCTTTTCCAGACCGACCTTGGCGCTGGCGGGGGCCGCTTTGCTGGGATCCAACCATGCCCTGCTGGGGATCAGTCGCATGGCGATGCGGGAAAACCTGATCGTCTTGGTGGAGTGTGCGGCCCTGGCCTTGCTGTTGAAGGGGGTGCGGGAGAAGAACCCTCTGCTGCTGTACTTGGGGGGAGCGGCGGCGGGCTTTTCCTTATACGGCTATTTGCCAGGACGGGTGGTGATTCTGCTGGGGCTGCTGTTTGGAGGTATGTACCTGCTCTTGGGCCGAGAAGATCTCAAAGGTGGGGATCCGCAGGCTAATCCCCTTTGGGCCTTGGCCAAGTTAACCCTTCCGGCGGCGTTGGGCTTTTTCCTCATGGCAGCGCCGATCTTGGTGGCGACGGTCACCTCCCCTTCGGAGAGCGCTGAATATTCTCGCCAACAGTTTCTCTTTTATCCCGAAGGGCAAGCCCTGCAACAAATGTGGGTGAATGCTGCAACTCCAGGAGAAGCAGTGCGACGCAACATCTTGAACGGTCTCAGTATGTTTAATGACCGCAGCCAGCACGACCGTGGCTACATCTACCCCAACTACGGCCATGCCTTTGTGGATCCCTTGACCGGGGTTCTGATCTGGTTGGGGCTGGGATCCGGCCTTTATCGGATTGCTAGGGGGCGCAGCCAACCCCACGACTGGCTCTGCCTCAGTAGCTTCCTGTTTCTCTACCTGCTCTTCAGCTTCGTGATCACCAAAGCCCCCAACTATACCCGCCTGTTGGTGATCCTGCCCTTTGTTGCCTACCTAACCTTGGAAGGGATCCAGGTGATTTTGCGAGCCTTGACGGGGGTGCTGGAACGCTCCGGATCCCAGGCGCGAGGTTGGTTGCCGGGTGCTTTGTGGGTGGGGGTGATCCTGCTCATCGGGGCACTGAATCTGGGCATCTTTGCAGATTTTGTACACAAGGGCTGGAAGAATGGCAACGATGTCGCCGGGACGGGGCGCTATGTGGAAGCTCGCAAAATGGAACCCGACTATCGGTTTTACCTGGCGGCCAGCGCTGCCTATCCCTATTTCAGTTGGGGGGAACCCTACTTTTGGCAGAGCTGGATCCAATTTTTTGCGGGGCGGCAGCAAGCGGTGACCGTGTTTCCTCCAGAGGAGTTGCCCACCCAGACTTTAGAACCACCCTTCACCCTGTTCATGAACCAATGGGTTTGGGATCAACAGGGATCCGACCTGCAGCAGCGCTTCCCTTCCGGGCAACTGGAACGGATCCCGGCTGAACGGGGGTTGTGGGCCTTTGAGGTGGTGGATCCCCAAAGGCCTGCAGTAGCCCAATAGCCCCTCACAATGGCAAGTCCAGCAGTTCTGCCAATTCTGCAAAGCTCTCCACCACCGCATCGGCCCCTGCCTGGTGCAACTCTGCCGGGACAAAGGAGGTGGTGAGGCCCACCGCAAAACATCCGGCCTCCTTGGCGGAGCGGATCCCATGGGTGGAATCCTCGATCACCAAACACAGGGTCGGATCCACGCCCAACAGGGTGGCGGTTTTCACATAGGGTTCGGGGTCGGGTTTGGCCCGTTGAATATCCTCGGCCGTGATCACCCCATCAAACCAGCGGTGCAGGTCAAAGCGGTTGAAAATCTGTTCTTGATCCTGACGGGTAGCGGAGGTGGTTAGGGCCAGGATGGGAAACCGTTGGCGGCTGGCTGCCAAAAACTCCAGCACCCCCGGCACCAGAGGAACTTTTTCCAAAAGCTCGTGAAATGCAGTGGCTTTGGCGTCAATCAACCGTTGAACTTCGACATGGCGGTTCTGTTCACTCACCGGGCTGAACTGCTCGACGATGTACTCGAACATATCCCAGTCGGTGCGGCCCTTGAACCGGAGGGAAATGGGGTCTAGATCTATCGAAAGATTGCACTGCTGTAGGGCAATGGCTCCCGCTTGGGCATGGATCGGCTCGGAGTTGACGATCACCCCATCCATATCGAAGAAGAGGCCGACAAAAGATTGCATGGGGGTTGTGATAGGGATCCCGCTCAATTAATTCTGCACCGTCTCACGGGGGGCGTCGAACCATCCACAGAAGCGGCTGCTGGCTTGCCAAATCGGCTCCAACACATTCGCCAAAGCATGGTCACTTTCCAAAGGCATCAGCTGAGCCCAGGGCCGATGCGCCACATAATCTCGGCTGGCCTGAATCGGAATGGTTTCGTCATGGATCCCGTGCAAAATCAGGGTGGGCACAGGCCGCTGTAACGCTCCATCGGGGTAGCGCTGAGCATCGGTGACAAAACCGTACTCCAAAGGCAGTGGCCGACCCTCTCCGTAGTGAAACACCGACAGTTGCCCGGTCTGTTGCCAGATTTCTACGGCCTCTGCCCCCAGTCGCGGCAACCAGTGGCTCAAAAAGCCAAACGCCGGAGCCAAGAGCACCAAGCGCTGCACACAGGTCTGTTGTTCGGCCACCCAAGCCGCCACCAGACCCCCCAGGCTGGAGCCAATGAGGGTGACGGGGGGATGAGCCATCTGCGCCAACTGAGCAGACACCTGCCGGATCTGGCGAGTTAGGGTGAGCTGAGCAAAATTGCCCTGGTTCAGATCCGGCACCTGCAGGGGGATCCCTGCCTGTTGTAGCCGCTGCCGAAAAAACATTGCCTTGGCAGATTTCGGCCCAGAGCCGAACCCATGCAGGTAGATCACCGCCACGAAGGGACGAGCCTCTTCTATCGGCCTGTGGCCGCCGAGAGCCAGCCAGCCCCCAACACCACACTGATGGAGAGGAAGAGGGTGGCAACCGTCCAGGTGATGCGGTTCAGGTTTTGTTCGGCACTTTTGGAGCTCGAGAACAGTTGTGCCTGCCCGCCAATACCTGCCAGCCCATCCCCTTTGGGGCTATGGAGCAGTACCAGTATCACCAATAAGACAGCCGAAGCTGACCAGAGAAACTCGAAAAACGCTTCCATTACAGAGGATTCCAGTTGGGCAAATTGCTAAAGCCATTATCACCCGAATCCCGGTCAAGCTGCACCCCGACCCTGGGTCAAGCCGACCCCGAACTGCTGTGCCAGACTGACAGGAGCAGTTGAATCCACCGGATCCACCCAATTCAAGTCCAATTCAAGAATGTTGATGCTAATCCGCACTCAACTTGGGAGTGCTTGGTTATGATGTTCTCCATATTTATTTTTCACGTTTAAGAACATCAAGGAGTAGGCCTATGACTTTTGGCCCTCCGACGACCTCTGAGAAACCCTCCGCAGAGCTGATCGGCCAGGTACTGGTGCAAGCAGGGTTGCTTACGGAAGCTCAAGTTCAGGTTGCCCTCCAAGACCAGTCTTACTGCGGGGTACGGTTCGGCGAAATTTTGGTTACCCGTGGTTGGATTAAGCAAGAAACCGTGGATTTTTTGGTCGAACAGTGGCCGGCCTTGCTGAGTCGACAGGACAAAATGCCCTTGGGAGAATGCTTGCAGGCCGCGGGTTTGCTCACCCCCGCGCAGGTGGAGCAGGCGATCCGAGAACAACGCATCAACGGCATGCGCATCGGCGCAGTGATCGTCTTAAACGGCTGGCTGAAAAAAACAACGGTAGATTTCTTCCTGAAGGGGCTGGCTCCTCAACGCATCACCGAGTCCCCTTTTATTACCAAGCCGCGCCCCTTGACCCACTCCCTTTCCAACACCGTGTGTAGCAAAGGTGAGGAGCTGGTGGATGAAGAGATTGATCTTGAGGATTTGAACTGGCAAGGCTAATCCCCTGGGGATTGCTTCTCGGCTCCCAAAAAAACGACCCCACAGGGGGCCGCCAGCTCTCTAGCTCAGAAGAGCAAGGATGTTGGTAACTGCTTGCTCTAGTAATTCACACCCCGGTAGATCAAAGGCTGATTGGGGTGAGGCATCGCTTTTTTGCTGGTGTGATGTATCAACAGGGTTTGGCCGCGATATTGAGCCTGCACTTCTTCATCGCTCAGCTGAGCATGTGCGGGGACGTAGTCGAAGTCGTTGCCACGAAAAGAGAGTTTCATAAGTCGCCTCCATCAACGAAGGGTTGAGTAGGTTGTCGTTGAGCATTGCGCCACAAGAACTATGGCGCGATTGGGTTGAGGCGCGTTCCTTCGGGGAAATCCCTACTTCCGTCTCTGCGCAGCCCCAGACAAAGGGTGAACTGACTGCAGAGATGAACGATTTATCCTATGTCTGTATCGTATCTTACGGTTTTGCAGATTTTCCTGCGTTTTAGAGAAATTTAATCTGGGCAACATTCCAGAAGGGCGGATCCCTGTCGCTCGCCAAGGCGTTTCGAGGGGGATCCCTGCTGTCAGGCCCCTACTGTCTCAACAAAACTTCACAACCAATCTATTGCGACTTATTCTCATATGCGGGTATCTTATCTCAGGCTCGTTTATTGAGTTTGTTCTCAACTACTTCCTTGCCGGGCAAGTCTGACTGTTGTATTTGCTAGGCAACGTCCTTGTTGGCTCGAATTCTCGTGTTGCCCTGGCAAGCCAAGAGACTGAATTTCGAGGCACAAACAAGAAGCCTAAAAATGAGACTCTTTACTATTAGGAGCTGGAAGCATGCAAACCTATGGCAACCCTCAAGTTACCTACGAGTGGTACGCGGGCAATGCTCGTTTTGCCAACTTGTCGGGGCTATTTATCGCCGCCCATGTGGCCCAAGCGGCCTTGACCACCCTTTGGGCGGGGGCATTTACCCTCTTTGAGATCTCGCGCTTCAATCCCGAGCTGCCGATGGGAGAACAGGGATTGATTCTGCTGCCCCATTTGGCCACGTTAGGATTTGGCGTCGGCGAAGGCGGCCAGATTTTGGATACCTACCCCTACTTCGTGATCGGGGTGTTGCATCTCATTTCTAGTGCCGTCCTGGGGGCAGGCGCACTTTTTCACACCATCAAGGGGCCGGAGAACCTCAAAGAAGCCGAGGGAAGGGCTAGGCGGTTTCACTTCGAGTGGAATGATCCGGCCCAGTTGGGCATGATTCTCGGGCATCATCTGCTGTTTCTCGGGGCGGGCGCTTTACTCTTGGTGGGCAAAGCCATGTACTGGGGTGGGCTCTACGACTCAACGCAGCAGGTGGTTCGCACCGTTGCCCAACCGACTTTGGATCCCTTGGTGATCTACGGCTACCAAACCCACTTTGCCAGCATTACCAGCCTAGAAGACTTGGTGGGGGGCCATCTCTTTGTCGGGATCCTCTTGTTGGCAGGCGGTATTTGGCATATCGTTACCCCACCACTGCCCTGGGCCAAGCGGGTGCTGATCTTCTCTGGGGAAGCCATTTTGTCCTATTCGTTGGGGGGAATTGCCTTGGCAGGGTTTGTGGCTGCCTACTTCTGTGCTGTGAATACCTTGGCTTATCCACCAGAGTTTTATGGCCCTCCTTTGACGGTGAAGCTGGGCATTGCACCCTACTTTGCTGACACCATCAAACTACCTTTGGGAGCTCATACGGCCCGTGCTTGGTTGGCCAATGCTCACTTTTTCTTGGCCTTCTTTTTCTTACAGGGGCACCTGTGGCACGCGCTGCGGGCGATGGGCTTTGACTTCAAACGGGTGGAGCAAGCCTTGAATGCAGTAGGGTCAACCTCCTCTTGAGGGATTGCCCTCGGACATGGCTGAGGATGGGGATAGAGCGTCTGTTGGCTGGCGGGATCCCCGTCCTCTGTTTTTTACGCTCTTTAACCACGCTGGCGGTGGGTGGACAGCCGATGGCCACCTGGCATGCTCATTTTTATGTGTTTTTATGTGCAGCGGCAGTTGTTGCCCTGTAACCGAGAACAGTTGCTCATCCGCATCGCGAAAAACCTTCATTTTTTCCACTATTTCTCCCCCCAAAAGGTGGCTTGCGAATACTAAAGTTTTGGCATGGGATAGGAGAACTTCCCTTGGTCCACTTGTTCAATCCTTTGGCCTCTGAGGGCTGATATGACTTCTCTTCCACCTCCCTTGAGCATGATGATCGCCTGGCTGTTGCTGCTTTTGCCCCTGTGGACGATCGGCAGGGCGATTGCTGCCATTCTGCATCAAGCCCGGCAAATGCACCGCATCCCCTGCCACAACTGCAGGTTTTACAGCGGGGATCCCTACTTAAAATGCACAGTACACCCCCATCAAGCCCTGACCGAGGCCGCCATCGATTGCCCGGATTTTAAGGCGTAAGAGCAGGATCCCTTCAGGTGGGGGGGAAGGCTCTTTTTTGCACATCAACCATGAAGGCCTCCACGGCTTCTCGGATCACCTGCCGCAGGTTGGTGTAGGCCTTGGCAAAGGGTGGGATCCGCTCCCCTAAACCCAGCAGGTCGTGGGTAACGAGTATTTGCCCATCACAGGCTGGCCCGGCGCCAATTCCCAAGGTCGGGATGCGCAGTTGTTCGGTGATCCGGGCAGCGAGTTCCCAGGGGATGTGCTCCAAAACCAACGCAAAGGCCCCCGCTTGTTCCAGGCTCTGGGCCTCCTGCTGTAGGCGCTCGGCTTCTGAAGACGTTTTGCCCTGCTGACGATACCCCCCCAGTTGATGTTTGGCTTGGGGAGTCAGGCCAATGTGGCCCAAAACCGGGATCCCGCGTTGTACCAAAAAGGCCACCGTCTCCGCCATGTCGGGGTAGCCCCCCTCTAGCTTGACGCCGTTCATCCCCGCCTCTTTCATCAGCCGCCCAGCCGAAACCAGAGCTTGTTCTTTCTGGACTTGGTAAGTCAGGAAGGGCAGATCCGCCACCAGAAAGGCCCGTTCTACCCCGCGGCGCACCGCCTGAGCATGGTGCAACATTTCTTCGAGGGTAAGAGGCAAGGTACTGGAGTAGCCCAAGCTGGTCATGGCCAAGCTATCTCCCACCAAGATCAAGTCGATCCCTGCTGTATCCAAAATCTGAGCGATGACACAGTCAGCAGCTGTAAGGGCAACCAGAGGTCGCCCCGCTTGTTTGGCCTGACGGAAATGGTGAATGGAGAGAGGTGCCATAGCTTCATGATCTCACCAACTGGAGCCGGTGGGGGGCAGAAGGCGTAGCCCTAGAACTGGGAACGGGCAAGCCATCCCGTTTGCCGCTAAGATGGTAAAGCCAAATTTCACCCAGGAAGGGTGGCAGAGTGGTTGATTGTGGCGCTCTCGAAAAGCGTTGTGGCTGCAAGGTCACCGTGGGTTCGAATCCCACCCCTTCCGTCTTGATCCGGTCCATGTCCCCCAATCGCTAGCCGATAGGGATGAAGATTCCTTGGGTCACCCCAAGGAGTTTCTGCTGCTGCACACATCCTGCGGCCTACACCGATTCTGAGCTACCCCCGCCAGACCCTCTCCACAGGCCATTGGGTTTAACGTCTACCCTAGGGGCGGACAAACTCAAGCAGAGGCTGAATAGGCACCAGCAAACCTTACGGTTACGTTTCTGCCCCCGGAGTCTAGTTCTGTTATGGATATCCTGCATGGGATGGATATCCTGCAGGGGTCGTCATGGTGCGTGCTCAGCTTAACATTGCCGCCGGTGCTCCCTGGGGTTGCCCGCCGCTACCCCAGCTCCTAACTGCAATGGGACATCTCGCTACGCGCGAGGTCGGAGCACTGCGGCGGATCCTGGTAGTGGAGTAGCAGCTACAGCCCTTGCGCGGGTTTTCTACAGCAGGGCTTGTGCTTCCTACTCCCACTTTCGCGGAGCCGGGAGGGCCATTCTTCTAGGGAGTGGACTCAAGTTCTACAGTTGTTACAGCGCTTTCGCTAATTAACTAGTACAGTAACAGCACTTAGTCATCCAATTGATAAATGCAGACTGCTCAACTAGAGATAGTCCAATCTCTATCAGCTTTTTCATCTCATCTCTGCTCCGACATGGAAATAATCGAACAAATGATTTGATAACAGACCACCTCATTTCAATCGGATTCATATCCGGCGAGTACAGCCCTTTCGCTAGTCATGTGTAACAACTATGGAAGTTGAGTTCTAACCTCTGGATGGCCCAGGAAGCACAAGCCCTGTCCTGGAAGACCCGCGTAAGGGCTGTAAAGCTAAATAGGCTAAAGTTAAATAGGACGGGTTCAAAACCATCTGGTCTGTGCGGATCAGATCAATCATCGCGGGGATCCCATTGTGATTGTCGGTCTGGGATCATCGGTGATGGGATCGGAGGGACTCGAACCCTCACGTTCTTGCGAACAACGGATTTTAAGTCCGTAGCGTCTACCATTCCGCCACGATCCCCTGTGGCAGCCACAGCCGCACAGCCGTACTACTCTATCAAACTGTTCCCATTGCAGGGTCAACTCTTTAGGATGGTTCACCCAGGCGATAGCCGCGTGGGGTTATCAAGGCATTGCCATGCCGGAAGGTGTGGGAGTTGCCGATCAGCACCAGGGTCAACATATCCACCTGTTCCGGATCCAGCTCCATCAGCGTGGTGAGATGAATCTTTTGTCCGGGGCGGTACAGGTTGCGGGCCAAGGCCACCGGAGTATGGGCAGAGCGCGCCCGCAAAAAGATCTGTAAAGCCTTGAGCAAGGGATCCACTCGCTGCCGAGAACGGGGGTTGTAGAGAGCCACCACAAAGTCGGCGGCAGCAGCAGCCTCAAGGCGTTTTTCGATCACCGGCCAAGGGGTGAGCAGATCGGATAAGGAAATGGCGCAAAAATCGTGCATGAGAGGGGATCCCAACTGGGCGGCAGCAGCCTGAAGCGCTGAAATCCCCGGCAACACTTCTAGAGATGGACGGATCCCATCCCATCCGGCTTGAGCCAAACACTCCAACACCAGTCCCGCCATGCCGTAGATCCCGGCATCTCCCGAAGAAATGACCGCCACCCTCAACCCCTGCTGTGCCCAGGCAATCGCCCGTTCGGCCCGCCGGATTTCCTGAGTAATCGGCGAGGGATCCCGAATTTGGCCGGGATGCAAAAGGGGCTCGATCAAGTCCAGATAGAGCTGGTAGCCGATGACCGCATCGGCTTGGGTCAGGGCCGTGCGGGCCGCCAGAGTCAGTTGAGCCGGATCCCCAGGGCCGGTGCCGATGAGCCACAGGTGTCCGGGGTGGGGGCAATATTCTTGGGGGGCGCGGGCAATCGCCAGGGTACAGGCGCCCTCCGAAGGAGAGGTGAAGACCTGTTTGGGACAGATTAAGGTAGCGGGCAGATCAGGCCTTTTTGTGGGCGAACTGTCTTGGGCAGCCAACAGAGCAGCCGCTTCTGCAACCGAAGGGGTCCCCACTGCATGGCGAACCGCTTCGGAAGGGTGGGGCACCGGGATCCCCAACAGGGCCTCGGCAGAGAAAAATTGAATGGGCCAATCATGAGCTTGGGCCAGTTCCAGAAGGCCCGCCTCATCTTGCTTCAGGGCCAATGTGGCCAAACCGGCAACCGCTTCTGGAGCCAATCCTTGGGCTTGCAACAGGCGCTGCAGGGATCCCTCCAGCCAAGTTCGGGTGGTGCCCCGCTCACAGCCAATTCCCACCCAAAGCACCCGCGGATGCCAGTTCACCGTTGGGATCCCGGTTGAGGGAGCTGTATATTCAGTGATGCTGATTTGGGCCATTGCTGCTGAAAGAGGGGTTGTAAACAGGGGGTGATCCCTCGGCCAAGCTCGCCGCCACAGCTCCGTGCCACAGGTCTGGTGGAGTCCCACCGGCTCCCCTCGATTGAGAGCGGCTGCTACCCCATTCCAATCGCCCTTACCCCGCCGCCACCCGTAGGGATCCCCCAATAGATCCAAGGGTGGGATCTGCAAACCTTCAGAACCAGAGGTGAGCACCGGATCTACCCCCAAAGCGGCAGCCACTCGACGGGCCAGCGCATCCGCTCCCCCCAAGTGTCCCCCACATAGGCTGATTACCCAGCGCCCCGATTCATCCACCACCACCACAGCAGGATCGTGATGCTTATCCTGCAGCAGAGGGGCAATAAGCCGGACGACCGAGCCGGTGGCCAAGAAAAACAGGCAACCCTGTACGTTTCGCCAGGTTTGGGCCACGGCTTCCGACAGGGATCCGGGTGCCGAGGGCTGGGTGGGATCCGCGTAGGCTTGCCAGGGGGGAGGTAGGGGATCCCCGCGCAAGTCGGCCTTGCTCCAGCAAATGAGTTCCTCTCCGTGGTGCCATGCACCTTGCCTAGCAACAAGCAGAGATCCCAGCCAATGGGCGAGTTGGCGCCCCCGTGGGGTAGGGGCAAAGAGAGCGAGCTTCATGAAGGGCAATTGAGCTTTCTCCGTCCATTCAACTCTATGGGTGCCGTGGCTCCAATTTGAGCGCCTGCAGCAGGCGCCTTTGGTCGCCGGAGCCGATGCGAAATCGCTCATTCTCCACATCCCGAACCCAACTCTGACTTTTGCCGATTTGCTGAGCCAATTCCCGTTGGCTGATCCCCCGTTGCCGACGGGCAGCAGAAATCTCAGCTCCACAAAAGGTGGAAACCGGGCTGGATGGAGTTGCCTTGGAGGTGTGGGGTTTGCGTCGGGATCCCTTGCGTCGGGAGGCCTCGGGCTTGAAGTCCCGAGAGGGATCCGCCTGGGGATGCCAGTCTTTTGGCAGCTCAAACTGTTGAATGCGGGCCTGCATCAGCAATCCCCACTTACCCCGTGGGCTGGAGGCTGTCAGGGATCCACTCTGATGGGCATCCTCGATCCAAAAATCAAGAGCTTCTTCGGCATCATCGGGAATGGCCCCTAGCTTGGACCACAGGGGGCGAATCTCCATCGGATAGGATTCCGGATCGAAGATGGGGTTGAGTCCCCACTGGCTGAGCACTTCCAGATCATGTTCAAACATCCGCACCAGGCGCTTGCGCTCTTTGGCCTGAGTATGGGCTTCCTGCAGTCGGGCTTCGCCATAGGCCACCCGCATCAAGGTCTGAACGGTCACCCGTTGTTGTCGCCCCATCCGCACCTTAAACAGCAACCACAGCACCATTCGCACCGCTCCAGGATGGTGTTGCCAGTGGCTCATCACCGCATGGAGTAATGAAAGGGGCAAATGGCTGTATTGATAAAACGCCTCCTGACGCCGATGTCCCTGTCGATTGAGAAAAAATCGTGCCCATTCCCCCGGCTGAATCACCCAGGTTAACCCCACCAAATGGTTACACCCCTGTTCATCTTTTTGAAAATGGTGATGCACTTTTAAGAGCTTCCAGATCGGCCCTAACGGGACAGAAAAGGCATTGACTTTCCCTTGCACAGGCCATTCAACTGCTGCATGAATCTGACAAACCTGTTCAATCCAGTTTTTGAGTAACGTTAGCCGCTCAATCTTGCTGAGATCCTTACGCTTTTCCCAACCCAAATAAGACTCTAACTGTTGATCAGAACAGACAAAAGGATTCTGCCAGGGGTTATGAAGTTCCACCGCATAGCCCGCAAAGATGAGGTGCAAACAGGCCACACGCGGATCCGAGAAATGCTGAGAGTTATCAGGAACACTCTCTCGGCAAAGGGTCAGGGATCCCCGATTTTGTAGAACAGGCTTTTCGTAGCAGAGGATACCATTTTCCCCTATCTTGAGGGGTAAAGAATCTGCTTGAGCCAGCAGGTTACAGGTTTCCCAAATTAAAATTGACGAGGCAAAGACCTGGGTTTTCCCGTTCAGAAAGAGCGGAGGGCTACAGCGGACTTGGGCCTCGATAGCTTTGGTTCTTCCTTTTAGAGATTCGTAGGGCTGCACCAGTGATTCTGGGCAGACCGTCACGCATTGAGGCTCTGGGAAAAAGCCCTTGCAGTTATTGCAAAGCAAAGGATTGATCCAAATCTCTCCATCTTCAACGCTAATCGCCTGGGTAGGACACTGGGCCAGACAGCTGTAACAACCCGTACACTCTGATGGGATTTGGTAAGCCATACTACAAAAGCTCGGACTAGAGGTTTACCATCCATGTACAACCCAAGACTCGAATCGGAGCGTCTCCCGTTCGAAGCCTCAACTCAGAATTTCTTTAAGGCAAGGTTTTCTGCACGATACCCTAGGTTTTAAGTCACGCCGCATTCATTTTGGTTGGTATTGAACATTCATCAGATTTTTTGTTTCTTTTAATCTTCAAGCAGTATCAGCAAAAACATTTTTTACAGAAAAAGTCTCCCCTGATACCAAGATCAGAGGAGAGAGAGCAGTTTTGTTAAGTTCACCCTGAACTTTTAGGCAGGGTGAATCAGGGTTTGCATCCTTGAGCAAGAACT
The DNA here is from genome assembly GCA_039794845.1 of Thermostichus sp. DRC_bins_24. Classification (GTDB taxonomy): domain Bacteria; phylum Cyanobacteriota; class Cyanobacteriia; order Thermostichales; family Thermostichaceae; genus Thermostichus. The sequence goes on along the minus strand of JAUQVK010000013.1, from coordinate 18,606 downwards.
GTTGAAGGAGGCTCTCTAAGCATCACGCAAATCGCTCGATGACCAAAGCTCCGTAGGGTCGCCCTCTGACCCAAAAAGCATTCTTGGGGTGATCCGAGCAAGGAACCAAATGCCAGCCAAGAGGGTTGGGTTCTAACTCAAGCGCTTTGACCATCTGTTCTGCACTGAGATGGGTGCGCCGTTGAATTTGCTCTAGGCTGGGGGTAGTGAGTTTGCTTTGGCTAAGCTCCTCCGCAGTTTTAAGGATGGATCCTAGGTGAAGAAAGCACGTGTTCATGAGAAGACTCCTGATGAGATTGGGACTGTTAAGTTGGGAGCATTTTGCCTACGTAGGAGGAGCACCCTCCCGATTGACGGGAGAAGGGTAGGTCGATGTCTTGATCTTCGGCTGCTTTGAGAATGGTGGTGTTCTCGTCAACGCTAATAAAACGATCGAGCTGGCGTTTTTTGTGGATCAGATGAATGGTGTAGGTGGCCATGATGGAAACTCCAAAGGGTGAACAAGCGAGGGGATATCAGGGAGGGCAAGCCTGTCGACTTTGGCCTGAGCTACAACCTGCACACCCGGTCACCGGATCCCTGCAGGCGGATCCATTGTCTTGAATGTCTTGAAAGACTCGAAAGAGTTTTTCCTGCTGAGGGGTGGAGGTGAGAAAGGTTTGGTAGGCCTTTTCTAAGGCTTGGCGGGCTTGTTTGAGCTGTTCTTGTTCGCTGCCCTGAAAGTTATCTAAAGGACGCAAATGCTGGGAGAACTTTCGCAAAATATGCAGCCGATTGACGTTGATCACCTGGGGATCATAGGGCAGCTCAAAAAAGGCAAAAAAATCCTCAGCATTCACCAATCCCTTTAGCTCATGCCAGTGCCGTCTGGGCTGAGTTGTCATGGGTTAGCCTCCAGATGTTTGAGATGTTGTTTGAGGGTTTCCAGCTCTACAAACAGGTTGTAGGTGCGGGTGGCCAATTCGGGCAGTAATTCATAGTCAGTGGGCAGCCCCTCCGCCAGATCGTGAAGATCCATCTTCAGTTGGCCTGCCTGGCTGGTCAGGCGTTTGATCCGGGTCTTCAGTTCAGAGGCGGAGAGGGTTTGGGGTTGGCTGGACATGGGTTTGAGAGTTCCTAAATTGGGAAAATAAGCGTTTACAGTCGCCCGACCTCCGGGTAGGTGCGGGCCAATTGGATCCCTTTGGCAATCAGGGATTCGGCCTTTTGGCTGAGGCTTTCTAATGATTCAAACCCAAAGCGATGGGCATCCCGTAGGGTATTGACCACCAGCACCAAGCGACCGGAAAAAATCAGCACCCAGCCGAAGCCTTCATCGTTGATATCCAGCACCACTTGAGCCAGCAACCCGGTTTCTTTTTCAATCAGGGCGGCAATGGCGCGGTAATAGATGAGGATGCGGCCTTGGGTGACCGGATCCACGACTCCCTCGACGGAAATAGCCCGCTTCTGCGCTTTGGAGACCAAGAAGGGTTTGAGTAACAACTCATCGGCCCAGCCACGGTAAACCCCGTAGGAATCCCCGGCTCGCAGTTGGCGGAGGATTTCTTGTACCACGGGGCTTTTGAGGGCCACGGGATCCTGCAGGGTGGTCATGACCGCACCTCCTGCGGGGTATCCAGTTGACCGGATTCGGTCAGCAACACCTTGCGCAACCAAGGGGGAGGACTGTGGAGGGTGGCAACCAACCGCTGGAGCAGATGCTCAATGGTTTCCTCCTCCGATTGCACCTTGATGGGGGTGATGCGGCGGCTGATCAGGCGGGCGGCGGCACTGCTGCCGATGGCGGCAACATAGATGAGGGTGACATGGGTCAAGGCGGCCAGCTTGGGCACCAACTTATCTTCATTGCCATCGGCAGCAAGGTTGTCACCAAAGGTAAGGGTTTCTCGAAAGCGATAGCCCTCCGGCGTAACGTCGTAGAGATCGATTTGATTGGCCCAACCAAAGTGGGCGTTGACGTGTTCCCCGTCGCGGGTGGTAAAGGCTACTTGCATGGGTTTCCTCCTAAATCAACTGGGTCAAGATCAGTCAAGAACTGCGAGTGAACTGTGCTCGGATGGAGATCACGGGTGCGCTTCTTCCTGCTCCATCAACAGGTTGCCGACCGAGAAAAGTTGGGCCAGGGTGCCGCGGTAGCCTACCTGACAGAGGTGGTTGGCCCCCAAGCGGTCAAAAATCGGGATCCCCAGCCGATGCACCGGGATCCCCAGCCGCTTACCGATACGGGCCACATGGGAGTTGCCCACCAGCAGATCGGCCCCCTGAGCCAGGCTTTCCAGATCCCCCAGATCCCCGACATAAACGGTCTTGAGGGGCAAATCCCCCAAGCTGGGGGTGGCTGTGGGACAGATCGCCGCCTGAATCACGCAGCCCATGTCCAGCAGCCAGTCCACGCAGCCCCAGAGCAGATCCGCCTCCAGGGCCAGGGCGATCCGTTTGCCGCCAAAGTAGAAGTGGCTATCCAAGAGGGCATCCTGCACCTGCCGTCGTTGCTGGCGATAACGGGCGGGGACGGGCCGTTTGCTGTAGTCGGCAAGCTGGGCCAAAAACGCATCCACCGCCTTGAGGCCGGTGAGGTGGGGAAACAGCTGAAAGGGGGTGCCAAACCGATTGTTCAGGATATGGGCCGCCGAAAGCATGCTGTCTCCGATGGCCAAGGTCAGGGCCGAGCGCCCCATCCGCCGGATTTGGGCCAAGCTGGTGCCGCCAGTGGGGGTGGCCGCAAATCCTTCCCCCAGATGTCCATCCAAAGATCCCGACAAATCCGGCAGCAGGATCGGATCCAGGCCAAAGGCCTGCACCATCTCTTTAATCTCCTGGCCATCGGCGGGGGTAAGGGCGGAGCCACACAACACCGTCACCTGAGCCGGATCCACGGGGCCTTCCTTTGGTAGGGTTTGCACCAGGCTATTCACCGCCGTGGCAAAGCCCTCCTGCAGGGATCCCTTGAAGTCGGGGGTGGAGGCCAAGACAATGGGCAACCCATCCAATTGGGGCTGGCGCCGGCGCAGTTCCTGGAGGATGCGGGGCATATCATCCCCCCGGGTTTCGGTGAGGCCGGTGGTGAGCAGGCCGATCAGCTCCGGCTGGGCTTTCTCCACCAGGGTAAGGATGGCGGTTTCGATATTCTCTTCACCCCCCAGGATGGTATCCACCTCAGACATAGCGGTGGTGGCCATGGGGATGGCCTCGCGGAAATGGCGCACCAGCACCACCTTGGCAAAGGCGGTACATCCCTGGGATCCGTGAAACAGGGGCAGGCACCCTTTGATCCCCAAGAAGGCGAGGGCGGCCCCCAGCGGGGCACTCAGCTTGAGGGGATTGACGCTAAGGGGTTTGCGGTCTTGGATGATCTGGGCCATTACGTCACCTCCGGTTTGTGGTGAGGGGAGCGATCCGTGGGATCCCAATCCCCCGAACTGGAAGAGTCCACATCCCAGGGGGCGGGCCGACGCACCTGCTCCCAGATGGGGCTGTAGAGGGCGGCATCGAGCTCGCGGGCCAGGGTCACAAGCCCCCGGTACCCGGCATAGGCATGATGCCGCTCCTGGTTGATATCCAAAAACGGGATCCGCGCCTTGAGGGCGGTGTACTGGTTGCGACCGCCGGCAATCAGCAGATCCGCCCGGGTGCGTTCCAGCACCTGTAGCAACTGCTTTGGCCCCTCCTTCTCCAGCAGGATGCCGTCTTGGCCCAGAAGCTCGCGGATGCGGGCTTTGTCTTCTTCGGTGCTTTTGCGGGTGCTGGTGGCGGTGACCTGAAGGCCCAGATCCTGGGCGGCGGAGATGATCGACCAGCTTTTCACCCCGCCGGTGTAAAGCACCACCCGTTTGCCCGTCAGCCGCTGGCGATAGGGGGCCAAGGCCGCTTGGGTGGCCTGGGTTTCCCGCTGGATCAGGGCCTCGGTGCGCTGCTCTAAGTCGGGATCCCCCAGGGCTTGGGCAATCCCCCGCAGGCACTGGTTCATCTCCGCCAGCCCGTAAAAGGAGGTTTCGATGTAGGGGATCCCGTAGCGCTCCTGCATTTTGCGGCCCACATTGAGCAGGGCCTTGGCGCAGATCAGCACATTCAGCTTGGCCCGGTGGGCAGTGCAGATCTCGTGGTAGCGGGCATCGCCGGTCATCTTGGCCAACACCCGGATCCCCAGCTCCTCCAGCAGGGGCAACACATTCCACAGTTCCCCGGCGATGTTGTACTCGCCGATCAGGTTGATGTCGTAGGGGGTGGTGTACTCCGGCTGGGCAGTACCGATCACATAGTCCAGCAAGGTTTCGCCGGCGATGCGGTTGCCCAGATTTTTGCTGCCCACAAACCCCGGCGCATTCACCGGGATCACCGGGATCCCGAGCTGGTAGCTGGCTTTTTGACAGACCGCCTCCACATCATCCCCGATCAGGGCGGTGACGCAGGTGAGATAGACAAAGATGGCGGCGGGGTGGTAGCGCTCGTGCAGGTGGTGGATGGCCTGCAGCAGTTTGCCCTCCCCCCCAAAGATGATCTCGTTTTCGCTCAGATCGGTGGTAAAGCCCACCTGATAGAGCCGGGATCCCGACGAAAGGCTCCCCCGGTTACCCCAGGAGTTGCCGCTACAGGCAATCGGCCCGTGCACCAGATGGGCAGCATCCGTGATCGGCACCAGGGCAATCGAGGCCCCATCAAAGGCACAGCCCCCTTGGGCCCCTCCCGGTTTGGCCTGCTCGGCGCAGACTTTGTTTTTGCCCTTGCCGTCTTTTTTGTGGTTGTGCGCACAGGCGGGTTCGTCGAGTAACTCCGCCACCTTGCGACCCGTCATCATGGGCATGGCTGTGTCTCCGAAGGGGTTGGTACAGGGGTTGATGCGTTGGCTAGGTAGTGGGCAGCCCGCAGGCGCAGGGCAATGATTGGTTCGTAGAGGGGGTTAATCCGACACAGGGCAGGAATATGCAGGGTACGGGATCCCAGCCGGATATCCCGCTCAAAGGGACAGGAGGCCGGGATCAAGCGACAGATCCAGCGGGCCTGCCGCAGGCTCTTAATTTCAATGCTGTTCAGCCATCGGCGCAGCCAGTCCAGCAGCCGTTTGAAGGGATGCCAAACCGTGTTGGCAGCAGCAGGGGAGTTGACGGTGGGGTAGGTCATGGGTCGGATCTCCAGGGTGAGGATGCAGGAATAGGGGTTTCAAAGCCGGCACACCACTCCAATACCGGAACCAGTTGCTCCAGCGAGATCAGACCGTAACGCCAGAGCAAGATGGGCAGGGGGCCTTGCTCTCGGGTTTGACGTTTGAGCACAAAGGCGATGGCAGCTTCAGGGATCCCTAGCTCGGTTTGCAAAGCATTCAGGAGGGAGAGGATATGGGGGGGCATCATGGCGTAATCTTCCTGGTTTGAGGGGATCTAATTGCTTGTGAGTGGATCTAAACTTCGGGTCAAACTTTTCCAGTTTTTCCAGGCTCACTAACGGGGGAGGCCCAGGGTTAAACTGTCCTCCGCCAGAAAATGATCCACATGAAAGGCCCGTTCCTCGGCCTTGAGCAAAAGCCGCTCGTAAAGGTAGCGGGTGGCCCGATCCCCGACACTTTCGGCCAAAGCCGCCTGGCGACGCAACAGATCCACCAGGCTTTGCTCCGCCCGCAGATCCGCCTCCAACATGGCCCGGATCCCCACCACGTCATCTCCTTCGGGGCTGAAGCAGCACAGCTCGGCCAAGGTGGCGAAGCCGGAGGCCGGGATCCCGCCCAACCCGTTGAGGCGTTCCCCGATGTCGTGGGCCTGGGCTTGCACCTCCTGCAGGCTTTCGTTGAAAAACTGATGAACCGAGTAGAACTCCGCCCCGGCCACCACCAGATGGTGCTTTAGGTACTGCAGATACAGCCCCTGTAGGCTGGCCCAAACCAGGTTAAGGCCCTCGCAGATGGGAACCGCAACCTCTCGACCCAGTCCGATCGGGTTATCTTGAATTTCGCTGAAGGTGCGTTGAACTATGGGTGAGGTGGTCATAGGAGCTACCAGAATGGGGTGGACAGAAGATACCTGTTGTCTGTTGTTAGACCGGGATGCCTTTGATCCCAGGTGTGAGCTCAGGGCTCGAGACAGGGGCAGGGATCGTAGGGCTGCAGCGACCAGCAGTGATCCAGCCAGTTCACCAAGCCCGACCGATTGAGGGTAAACGGCCGCAGCACGCTGTGGACGAGCAGAGCCTCGGCAGGGGTGCGAATCATCACCCACAGGTGCTCGGTGGGGGCGCAGCCACAGATCAAACCCAGCTCCTGTAGGCGGTAGAGGATCCGCCAGCGATCGCAGCGGGGCACCTGCAGCAGGTGGGCAGTTTCCGGTTGAGGGCAGAGGGTAGGGGACATAGAGCACCGGGAAATCTGTTCCCCTGCTTATAGCAAGCGATGCCGGCTGCCAATCGGTGGCGTCAAGGGATCAGGATTGATTGGATTATTAGGGTTGTACTCACTGGCCTAAGATCCCTGCCCTGACTCAAGAAAAAGTTTTTTTCGGGGGGAGGGGTTGAGACTTTTTTCGGCAGGGATCCGGTATTAATCCTGTGGGGGACAGGTATTTTTTGAGTACATCAAATCTGGCAAAACCCCTACCCATCCTGAACAGAGAAATCGCAGTTCTTGAGGACATGGGTGTACTCAGGCCAATGCTTAAAAAATGACTATTCCGTAAAACGGCTATTTTCAATACACTTTTTTGCTGATACCTTATTAATTGTAGCGGTTGATGCAAAACACAGCCTGGGTCTGTGGCGGATGAGTGCATCCACTCAGGGATTTGGGTTTGTTTAACAATTGCCGCAAGTCTATTTATAGAGGGAGTTTTGGGGATCCGGAGTGGAGCCTTTTTCCCCGTACCCCTCTTCAAAAATACGGGATCCCTTTCCCAAAAAGTCCAGACCCCCTATCCCCAAAAAAGTTTGGATCGGGCTTCACCGCAGGGTTTGAACCCTTGAGTACAGACATAATTAACTCAATCAGTTTTATCGGGCTGAGTGCAAAAGGGCCTCAGAACAGCGGTTGGTATAACCACCAGTAACCCAACTGCTGGTTCAGCCGATGACTTTGACCCCGCTCCGTTCCCAATCCCCCCCCACATCGGGATCCCGGTCACCCGCCTGTGGCTGTAGCAGCTCGTCTGCTCAGGGGTTGCCCCCCAGCCTGCAGCAGCGCATCGCCACCCACCCCTGCTACAGCGAAGCGGCCCATCATCACTACGCCCGCCTGCATGTGGCGGTGGCCCCCGCCTGCAACATCCAGTGCAACTACTGCAACCGCAAGTTTGACTGTGCCAACGAGAGCCGCCCCGGTGTGGTGAGCGAATTGCTCACCCCGGCTGAAGCCGCTCATAAGGTGCTGGTGATCGCGGGCAAGATCCCCCAGTTGACGGTGGTGGGCATTGCCGGGCCGGGGGATCCCTTGGCCAATCCCAAGCAGACCTTCGAGACCTTCGCCCGCATCGCCGAGCAAGCCCCGGATCTCAAGCTGTGTCTTTCCACCAACGGCCTGATGCTGCCGGACTACATCGAGGAGATCAAGCGGCTGCGGATCGACCATGTCACCCTGACCATCAACATGGTGGATCCCGCCATTGGGGCCCAAATCTACCCCTGGATCCGCTGGCGGCGCAAGCGCATCACGGGGGTAGAGGCCTCGCGGATCCTGCACCGGCGGCAGATGGAAAGCCTGGATCTGTTGCGGGAGGCAGATATCCTCTGCAAAGTCAACTCCGTCATGATCCCCGGCATCAACGATGCTCATCTGCCGGAGGTGAATCGGGTGATCCAGGCCAAGGGGGCCTTTTTGCACAACATCATGCCCCTGATCTCGGCCCCCGAACACGGCACCCACTTTGGCCTGACCGGGCAGCGGGGCCCTACCCCCAAGGAGCTGAAAGCTCTGCAAGATCAGTGCTCCGGCAACATGCGGATGATGCGCCATTGCCGCCAATGTCGGGCGGATGCAGTGGGTCTTTTGGGGGAAGACCGCAGCCAGGAGTTCACCAAAGATCGGTTTTTGTCCATGACCCCTGAGTACGACCCGGACAAGCGTCGCCAGGTGCAGGCGGGCATTGCCCAGCTGCAGGCGGAGCTACAGGTTGCGCAGGAGACGATGACGGCCCCACTTCCCGCCGATAGCCCGGCCATTTTGGTGGCGGTGGCCAGCAAGGGCGGCGGCTTAGTCAACCGCCACTTCGGCCATGCCCAGGAATTTCTCATCTACGAGGTGAATGCCCAGGGATCCCACCTGGTCGGTCACCGCAAGATCCCGCAGTACTGCCACGGCGGCAGCGGCGAGGCCAACAACCTGGATCAGATCCTGGCGGTGATCAGCGACTGCAAAGCGGTGTTGGTGGCCAAGATCGGCGATTGCCCCATGAAACGGATCCGGCAAGCCGGCATCGAAGTGGTGGAGGACTACGACGTGATCGAGACCGTGGCCCTGAAGTTCTACCACACCTGGCTGGTGAATCAGTCCATCGAACCCTCGATGGATCAACGCTCAAAACCCCTTGAATCCACCCCTTGAACAGACCGCCCCTCAGCGCTAGCTCACAGACCCCCCGCTATCTGGAGACCCCGTTATGGCCACCCTCACTGCTCTCACCCAAGGCGGATCCCCCTGGATCCCGCAATTCATCCAAAGCCTGGATATCACCTACTGCCTGGGCTGTAGCCGCTGCCTGAAGGTCTGTGGCCGTGGGGTGTTTGCCCTCAAGGCCCTGAACGAGGAGGGCGAGTTTGTCGATGACGAAGAGGAGGAAGAAAGCGAACGCAAGGTGATGACCATCGTCAATGCCGCCCTCTGCATCGGCTGCCAAGCCTGTGCCCGTATCTGCCCGAAAAAGTGCCATACCCATGCCCCGCAGGTCATTTGAACCCCGGGATCCACCCCCCTTCCCCGTTTTGAACTGTCTTTGAAACTCTGCTTTGCAACCTAAACCTGGAGCCGTTATGCCCCCCGTCATCTACCTGGACAACAACGCCACCACCGCCGTGGATCCCCTGGTGTTGGAGGCGATGCTGCCTTATCTGCAAACCCTCTACGGCAATCCTTCTTCGATGCACAGCTTTGGGGGCCAGGTAAGCCAGGCCCTCAGCCAAGCCCGCGAACAGGTGGCCGCCCTGCTGGGTGCGGATCCAACGGAGATTCTCTTCACCAGTTGTGGCAGCGAAGGCAACAACACCGCCATCCGGGCCGCCCTGGCCGCCCAGCCGGACAAACGGCACATCATCACCACCCAGGTGGAACACGCCTCGGTGCTCAACCTCTGCAAGCATCTGGAAAAGCAGGGCTACCGGGTGACCTATCTCTCGGTGGATGGGCAGGGCTGTTTGGATCTGCTGGAGCTGGAGGCCGCCCTCACCAGCGATACCGCCCCGGTCACCTTGATGGCCGCCAACAACGAAACCGGCGTGCTCTTCCCGATTGAGGCGGTGGGATCCCTGGCCCGCGATTACGGGGCGGTGGTGCACGTGGATGCGGTGCAGGCGGTGGGCAAGATCCCGCTGGATCTCTCCCATCTGCCGGTGGATCTGCTCACCCTCTCGGGCCATAAGCTTCATGCCCCCAAGGGGATCGGGGCTTTGTATATCCGGCGGGGCTTTCGCTTTCGGCCCCTGCTGTTGGGGGGCCATCAGGAGCGGGGCCGCCGGGCCGGTACCGAAAATGTCCCCGGCATTGTGGCCCTGGGCAAAGCAGCAGAGCTGGCCCAAACCCATCTCGGGGATCCCCACGAGCAGATCCTGCGGGATCGCCTGGAACAGGAGCTGCTGCGCCGGATCCCCGATACCCAGATCAACGGTCACCCCGACCAGCGGCTGCCCAATACCACCAACCTGGGCTTCAAGTTCGTGGAAGGGGAGGCGATCCTCTTTTGGCTGAACAAATACGGCATCTGTGCCTCCTCCGGCTCCGCCTGTACCTCGGGATCCCTGGAACCCTCCCATGTGTTGCGGGCCATGCACCTGCCTTACACCGTCTTGCACGGATCCATTCGCTTTAGCCTGTCTCGCTTGACCCAGCCGGACGAGATTGAGCAGGTTCTAGAGGTTTTGCCAGGTATTATCAGCCATCTGCGGGCCATCTCCCCCTTCAGCAACGAGGCGGAGGACTGGTTGCAACAGCAGGAGCGGGAATTGGCCCTGCGGTAATGCCCCACTTCTCAAATCATCTTCAAATCAAACGTTCACATCCAATTTTCCCAAATGCCCCTCACCCAGCCATTACTCAGTCTTCATCTAAGGATCCAGCCATGTGGGACTACAGCCAAAAAGTATTAGACCTCTTCTACCACCCCAAAAACCAGGGGCCGATGGATCCTGCCTCTGAGCCTGGGATCCGGGTGGTCACCGGCGAAGTGGGCAGCATTACCTGCGGCGATGCCCTGCGCCTGTACCTCAAGGTTGAGGAGGCCAGCGAGCGGATCCTGGCCGCCAGCTTCCAAACCTTCGGCTGCACCAGCGCCATCGCTTCTTCTTCGGCCCTGACGGAGTTGATCACCGGCCTGACCTTAGATCAAGCCCTGCGGATCACCAACCGCGAGATCGCCGATTACCTGGGTGGACTGCCCCCCGCCAAAATGCACTGCTCCGTCATGGGGCAAGAAGCGTTGGAGGCCGCCATCTCTGCCTATCGCGGCATTCCCTTACCCGTCCATACCGACGATGACGGGGCCCTGGTCTGCTCCTGCTTTGGCATCAGCGAGCCCAAAATCCGCCGCCTGGTGCGCGAAAACCACCTCACCACCGTCGAAGCGGTCACCGCCTACAGCAAAGCCGGTGGCGGTTGTGGATCCTGTCTGGCGGAGATTGAAGATCTCATCGCCGCGGTGTGGGCGGAAACCGAATCACCAACCCAGCCGGATCCGATTCAAGCTAAGCCCTCTGTTTCCCTCACCACCCTGCAAAAGATCACCCGCATCCAAGCCGTGCTGGAGGAACAAATCCGCCCCCTGTTGATCGCCGATGGCGGGGATGTGGAATTGCACGACCTAGACGGGGATCAGGTATGGCTACGCCTGAAAGGGGCCTGTGGATCCTGCCCCAGCAGCGAAGAAACCCTCAAATCTACCATCGAAACCCGCCTGCGGGAGCAGGTGTTACCCAGCCTGCAGGTGCACGCCCTCTAGGAGACCCAGCCATGTACCTTTTCATTTCGTCTTTTGAACTCCGTGAGCGCTCCCCGCCGCTCCTCCCCTCCCAAAACCAACCCCTGTTCAACTTAGTTCTCAAGATTTTTAACTCTGCAAAACCCTTCAGGAGGCCCCATGAGACAGATTGCATTCTACGGCAAAGGTGGGATCGGCAAGTCCACCACCTCCCAAAACACCATCGCCGGGATGGCCGAACTGGGCCAGCGGATCATGATCGTCGGCTGTGACCCCAAAGCCGACTCCACCCGCCTGATGCTGCACAGCAAGGCCCAGACCACCGTCCTTCACTTGGCGGCCGAACGGGGCTCGGTTGAAGATGTGGAGCTGGAGGAAGTGCTCCTCTACGGCTATAAAAATGTGCGCTGCGTCGAATCCGGTGGCCCTGAACCCGGAGTGGGCTGCGCGGGACGGGGCATCATCACCGCCATCAACTTTTTGGAAGAAAACGGCGCCTACGAGGACCTGGATTTCGTCAGCTATGACGTGCTGGGGGACGTGGTCTGCGGCGGTTTTGCCATGCCCATTCGCGAGGGCAAAGCCCAGGAGATCTACATCGTCGTCTCCGGGGAGATGATGGCCATGTATGCCGCCAACAACATCGCCCGTGGGGTGCTGAAATATGCCCACTCCGGCGGTGTGCGGTTGGGGGGTCTGATCTGCAACAGCCGCAAAGTGGACCGTGAAATTGAGCTGATCGAAGCCCTTGCCGACAAGCTCAATACCAAAATGATCCACTTTGTCCCCCGCGACAACGTGGTGCAACACGCGGAATTGCGCCGCATGACGGTGATCGAATACTCCCCCGACTGCAACCAAGCCAACGAATATCGGGCCTTAGCCAAAAAGATCATCAACAACACCGATCTCACCATTCCCACCCCCATTTCCATGGATGAATTGGAGGCCCTGTTGGTGGACTTTGGCATCTTGGGCGACGACAAGGAACTGGCTCATGTTATCGGCAAAACCGAAAAAGAGTTGGCTCCCGTCTAGGCCCCATCTTCTGGGGCAGCGGCCACCTCCGCTGCCCTCCCGTTCTCCTCCTTTTCGCGCAGCGTGGCACTAGCCGCAGTACATTCCCAGTCCTTTCACCTGAGGATCCCATGACTACTGTCGAAGAAACCCAAAACATCGTGGCAGAGGTTTTAGAAGCCTACCCCGATAAGGCCCAGAAAAAACGGGCCAAACATCTGAATGTTTACCGAGAAGGCCAGTCCGATTGTGGTGTGAAATCCAATATCAAGTCCGTGCCCGGCGTGATGACCACCCGTGGTTGTGCCTTTGCCGGGGCCAAGGGGGTGGTGTGGGGGCCGGTCAAAGATATGATCCACCTCAGCCACGGCCCCATCGGCTGCGGCTACTACTCCTGGTCCGGTCGCCGCAATTACTATGTGGGTGTTACAGGGGTAGATACCTTCGGCACCATGCAATTTACCTCCGATTTTCAGGAGCGAGATGTGGTGTTTGGGGGTGATAAAAAACTGGCCAAATTGTTGCTGGAAGCGAATGAACTTTTCCCCTTGGCCAGTGGGTTCACCATTGAATCGGAATGTCCGGTGGGCCTGATCGGAGATGACATCGAAGCGGTGGCCAAAAAAACCGCCAAGGAGATCGGCAAAACGGTTGTGCCGGTGCGCTGCGAGGGCTTCCGGGGGGTTTCCCAATCCCTCGGACACCACATCGCCAACGACACCGTGCGGGATTGGGCCTTGCCGGTGGCCGATAAAAAGGCCAAGGAGGGATCCCTCAATTTTGAGCCCACCCCCTACGATGTGGCGGTTATCGGTGACTACAACATCGGTGGGGATGCTTGGTCATCTCGCATTTTGCTGGAAGAAATCGGCCTGCGGGTGGTGACCCAATTTTCCGGTGATGGCACCTGGAATGAGGTGCTGCTCTCCACCCAAGTCAAGCTCAATTTGATCCACTGCTATCGGTCGATGAACTACATCTGCCGCCACATGGAGGAAACCTACGGGATCCCGTGGCTGGAGTTCAACTTCTTTGGCCCCACCCATATTGCCCAATCGCTGCGCAAAATTGCCCAGCGGTTTGATGAAACCATCCAGGCCAAAGCCGAAGCGGTGATCGCCAAATACCAGCCTCAAAGCGAGGCGGTGATCGCCAAGTACCGCCCGCGTCTCGAGGGTAAGCGGGTGATGTTGATGGTGGGTGGGTTGCGCCCCCGCCACGTGATCCCCGCCTTCCGGGATCTGGGCATGGAGGTGATCGGCACGGGGTACGAGTTTGGTCATGGCGACGACTACAAGCGCACCACCGAATACGTCGATGATGGCACCCTGATCTACGACGATGTCTCCGGCTATGAATTCGAAGAATTTGCCAAAAGGCTGAAGCCCGACCTGATCGCTGCCGGCATCAAGGAAAAATACGTCTTCCAGAAGATGGCCCTGCCCTTCCGGCAGATGCACTCCTGGGATTACTCCGGCCCCTACCACGGCTACGACGGTTTTGCGGTGTTTGCCCGCGACATGGATCTGGCCCTGAATAGCCCCACTTGGGATCTGGTCAAGGCCCCCTGGAAGTCTTAGCGCATCCTCCCTTGTAGATCCCTTGAATCCGAGATCCCGTTGCCCTCCCAAGGAGAATCACCATGCCACAGAATGTACAAGACATCAAAGATCATGCCCGCCTGTTTCACGATCCCGAATACCAGGCGCTCTTACGCAACAAACGCACCTTTGAAAATGCCCCCAGCCCAGAGGAGGTGGCGCGGGTTGCCGAATGGACAAAATCCTGGGACTACCGGGAGAAGAACTTTCAACGGGAAGCTCTGACGGTAAACCCGGCCAAGGCCTGCCAGCCCTTGGGGGCGATCCTGGCTGCTGTTGGGTTTGAGGGTACCCTGCCCTTTGTGCATGGATCCCAGGGGTGTGTGGCCTATTTCCGCACCCATCTCACCCGTCACTTTAAGGAACCCTTTTCGGCGGTCTCCTCCTCTATGACGGAGGATGCGGCGGTGTTTGGCGGCCTCAAAAATATGATCGAGGGTCTGCAAAACGCCTACACCCTCTACAAGCCCAAGATGATCGCCCTGTGCACCACCTGTATGGCGGAGGTGATCGGCGATGACCTGGGGGCCTTTATCACCACCGCCAAAAACGAAGGAGCCATCCCTGCCGATTTTCAGGTGCCCTACGCCCATACCCCCAGCTTTGTTGGATCCCATATCACCGGCTACGACAACATGCTCAAGAGCATCCTCACCACCCTGACCCAGGGCCAAACCGGCCCCAACGGCAAGGTGACCCACAAGGTGAATGTCATCCCCGGCTTCGATACCTACATGGGCAACCTGCGGGAGATCAAGCGTATCTTCGGCCTCTTTGGGATCCCCTTGACCCTGCTGGCGGATAACTCCGACTACCTGGATTCCCCCAACCTTGGACAGTTCCAGATGTATCCGGGGGGAACTCCTCTGGCGGAGGCAGCCGATTGCCTCAACGCCATCGGCACCTTCTCGCTGCAGCGCTACACCACCCCCAAGACTCTGGAGTTTCTGGCGGAGGCTCACCCCACCCGGACAGCGCGTCCCTTCGGTATTCGGGGCACCGACGACTTTTTGATGCAACTGGCGGAGCTGACGGGCAAGCCCATTCCCCCAGAGCTGGAGATCGAGCGGGGCCGGGCGGTGGACGCCTTCACCGACTCCCAAGCCTGGATCCACGGCAAGCGGGTGGCCCTGTATGGAGATCCCGATCTGGTCATGGGTCTGTTAAGCCTGTTGTTGGAGCTGGGGGCCGAGCCGGTGCATATCGTGGTCACCAACAGCAATGAGGAGTTTGAAACCGAAGCCCGTACCCTGCTGGCCAGCAGCCCCTATGGGCAGGGAGCCACCGTCTGGGGCGGCAAAGACCTCTGGCATCTGCGCTCCCTCATGTTTACGGAGCCCGTGGATCTGTTGATCGGCAACTCCTACGGCAAATACCTCTGGCGGGATACGGGCACCCCGCTGGTGCGGATTGGCTACCCGATCTTTGACCGGCACCATCTGCACCGTTACCCCACCTACGGCTACCAGGGGGCGATCAATCTGCTCAACTGGATTGTCAATACGGTGCTGGATGAGGCAGATCGGCGCAGCTTCATTCCCGGCAAGACCGATATTTCCTTTGACTTGATTCGCTAGTGGCTCCGGTGGTTGCCGGCACAAGTCGAGCTGCTCGGCAATCTCAAAAGGTTAGCTTAATCAGCCTAAAAAGATTGCCGGCAGTTTTGACCCCCGGCGGTGTTGACTCAGCAGCATGAAGGCAATAAGGACACTTCTGGATTGTTCAGGAGAAAAATTATGATCCCCTCCATCATCATCAATGACACCACTCTGCGGGATGGGGAACAGGCTGCCGGGGTTGCCTTTCGGATCCCAGAGAAAATCTCGATTGCGGCCCTGCTGGATGCTGTTGGAGTACCGGAGATCGAAGTCGGGATCCCGGCTATGGGGGCCGTCGAAACCGAGGCGATCCAGGCCATCGCAGGGCTAGGGCTACGGGCCCAGTTGCTGGGCTGGAACCGGGCCGTCCCTGCCGATATTCTGGCTTCTATCCGCTGTGGTCTCAAGCGGGTTCATATCTCGGTGCCGGTATCGGATATCCAGATCAAGGCCAAGTTTCAGGGAGATCGCCCCCGTCTGCTGCGGCAGTTGCGACAGTGTGTACAAATGGCCTACGAGCAAGGGCTGTGGGTGTCGGTGGGGGCCGAGGATGCCAGCCGGGCTACCCCAGAGCAGGTGATTGAGCTGGCCCAGCAGGCCCAGAGCTGGGGGGCCCAGCGCTTCCGTTACTGCGATACGGTGGGCATTTTGGATCCCTTTAGCACCTACGAGCAGATCCAGCGCCTGGTGCAGGCCATCGGGATCCCGGTGGAAATGCACACCCACGATGATCTGGGCATGGCCACCGCCAACGCTCTGGCCGGGATCCGTGCCGGGGCTACCGCCGTCAACACCACCGTCAATGGCCTGGGGGAACGGGCCGGCAATGCTCCTCTCGAAGAAGTGGTGATGGCCCTACGGCAGATTGTCGGGGTAAATGTCGGTATTGATACCCATCGTCTGCGGGAGCTATCGCAGCAAGTGATCCAGGCTACGGGCACCCCACTGCCCCCCTGGAAGGCGATCGTGGGGGATAACGCCTTTGCCCATGAATCCGGGATCCATGCGGCGGGGGTACTCCAGGATCCACAAACCTACGAACCCTTCTCCCCAGAGACGGTGGGCGGCCAGCGTCGCCTGGTGCTGGGCAAACATTCCGGCAGGCATCTTCTGGTCCAGCTGCTGCAGGAGCAAGGGATCCCCCTCGATCGGATCCCGTCCGATCAATTGGAGGAAATCTTGCAACGGGTACGGCAGCAGGTAATGCAATCCAAACATCCGATCCCTGTGGCCGAATTGGCCCGTTGGGCCCAAGACCTTTTATCGGAGATCGATCCCTATGTCTGCTAAACGCTCGATTGTAGATACCAAGAGCCAGCAAATTTTGGCTGCTATCTATCAAAAATCCCGCCAGTTGGGGCGTAGCCTCACCTATCAAGAATGTTGCCAGTTGCTGAGCCACTGCCAAGGAGGGAGCCGTGCACCCAGACCCTGAAAATGAACTGGATCAACCACCCCTATTTGGCCTAGGGGATAAAGTTCGCATCCGTGAGATCATTCGTAATGATGGCACCTACTTTGGCGCAGCCAGAGGAACCATTTTGGCCTACCCTGGAGACGAAGGCTATGTGGTTTACATTGGCACCTTTTTGCAGCGGTTTTATATCTATGCCGTGCATTCACTGGCCAAAGGATTTATCATCGGTTGTCGTGCTAAAGAATTGCAGTTGTTGGAGAAAAGTCCATGAAAGTTATCCTCCACGAAAGTGCCTATGGCCATTTGATGGTCTATGTCCCCAAAAAAGATCTAGAAGAGGCGGTGGTGGCTAAACGCCAAGAAGCCGAAGAAACCATTTTCACTCTAGGCAATGGCTGGGAACTGTCGGTGGCAAAATTGCCGGATCCCCTTTCTTTACCCAAAACTGTGGAGGCAAAACGTATTTAGCGGTTTACCCCCATGGGTGTGGGGACATTGTTTGCCAGACAATGGATAGATTTACCTGAAAATATTCGTGAATCACAACATTTCGCATCCCGCGCACATCGTCCTAGGGGATCTCAGGGTGTAAAGCCTCCAACTCTGGTGGAATACCACGAATCGCTTCACCAATAGTTGCAAGGTTATATAGAACTGCCTTGATTGTCTTTCGATCATCTTGAAACTCATCGAACGTGGTGTTGTTTGTAAACTCTCGAATCTCTGCAATCGCGGCTTGTACATCTCTTACTCTATTTTGCCAATCTCTAGAAGGCACGAATCGCCTCCCGGAAAACAGGTTCCCGTAGATCAGGTTTGAGGGAGTCGGGTGTACCCAGATCAACCGAACTCCCTAAAATCTCCTCCAAATACCGTTTCAATCGTATAAAGGTGAACAACCCGACCGGGCGATCGAACTCTACCAGTAGATCGACATCACTGTCTGTTCGCGCTTCATCCCTTGCCACTGAACCAAATAGAATCAGGGACTTTACACCAAAATCCTTCAGCGTGCTTTGGTGCTTTGCCAGTAATGTAAGGGCTTCCTGCCTTCGCACTACCTAAGCCCCAATGAAGAGGGAAAAAACCTGTTGAGAATCGTAGCCTAAAAGCGCGGTTCACCCCCACAGGCGTGGGGACAACGGCTCCTTGGATTAGGGCTAGTTCCTGGCGCAACGGTTCACCCCCACAGGCGTGGGGACAACCGCCAGGGTCGCACGCGGATACGCTGAGCCTGCCGGTTCACCCCCACAGGCGTGGGGACAACGCTTTTTCTCCGTGCATTTACCCGTGTATGTATCGGTTCACCCCCACAGGCGTGGGGACAACTCACATCATCGCTGCCAAATCGTTCACCCACAACGCGGTTCACCCCCACAGGCGTGGGGACAACATTAAACAAAATACTTTTGTCCACCACCATGGCGGTTCACCCCCACAGGCGTGGGGACAACGCGGTCAACAATTTTCGCCAAACAACGTCTATTCAGTCGAC
>JAUQVK010000013.1:0-300 GCA_039794845.1 Thermostichus sp. DRC_bins_24 | reverse complement strand
CGCCAAACAATGTCGAATCGGTTCACCCCCACAGGCGTGGGGACAACGTCAGCATCTTCAGTGTGGTGGCAGCTTCAGACGGTTCACCCCCACAGGCGTGGGGACAACACGCTTTACTGATTTTTGAGCCAAGCTGTTCAGCGGTTCACCCCCACAGGCGTGGGGACAACGGGGAGCGGCAGGTTGTCAAGGTGCACGATCCAGGTTCACCCCCACAGGCGTGGGGACAACTTGATCTCTGACGGTCGTAGATCCCGTCTCCCACGGTTCACCCCCACAGGCGTGGGGACAACGTTGGGT
>JAUQVK010000012.1:0-25813 GCA_039794845.1 Thermostichus sp. DRC_bins_24 | reverse complement strand
TCCCAACCCAGAGAGGGAACCAGAGCCGACCGTTACAGAGGGGGTGCCCCAAGGGATCGATTTTCTGCTGGAAGAGGCCACAACCTCTGACCAGGCACTCCCAGTCCATGAGCCTGCTCCGATCTCTCCGGTTCTTTCTGAATCCATCCCCTTGGCCCACATCGAAGCCGTTCTGGAAGAAGTGGAGGCGGAACTGCAACGGCATCCTCTGCAGGTAAAGCCCCAAGTGGCTACCCCTTCCCGGCCCCCAGAGGTGGTTCCCGATACCCCTCCAGCGGAGGATTGGCTAGAGGTTCATTTGGGAGCAACTCCCTCCGCACCCAAACCCAAATCAGAACCTGCTGCGACTCCAGCCATCGGATCCAAGGAATCGGCCCCGGTCCGCCCGGCCCAATTGATCCGCGTGGACCTACAAAACCTAGAGCAGTTAAACCACGCCATCGGCGAGCTGCTCATCGACCACAACCAGCAGAGCCAAACCCAACAGCAAACCCAAAAAGAGCTACAAGAAGCCCTCTTCTTCTGGCAACAGGCCCAAGATGACCTGGAAAAATTGCAGGACTGGGCCATGAGCCAGGTGCATCCATCCCGGCAGCGACGGCGCCGCTCAACTGCCCACCCAGATTCCAACGGTTCTAGTCATAAGCCCTTCGACACCCTAGAGCTGGATGCCTACAGCGAGCTGCATGTGTTGGTGCAAAATCTCACGGGCAGCCTAGCCCACGTAGAAGACCATCTGCGCAATTTGCAAGGCCAGCAGACCGGGTTTGAGCTGAAACGACGCAAACGACTGCTGGATCAAGCCCAAGAAGAATTGCTCCTGATGCGCATGGTGCCGGTGGGGACGGTGTTGCAACGGTTTTCACAGGTATTGGAACAACTGCAAGCCTCCCATAACAAGCCCGTGCAGCTCAGCCTCAGAGGCAGTGAACTGTTGGTGGATAAATCCCTGGTGGAGAAGCTCTACGACCCGCTGTTGCATTTGGTGCGCAATGCCTTTGACCACGGCATTGAACCCCAATCCGAACGACTGGCACAGGGCAAACCCGCTGTCGGCCAGATCGCCATCGCCGCTTTTCGTCAAGGCAATCGCACCGTGATCGAGGTGAGGGATGATGGCAAGGGCCTGAACTGGGAACGGATCCGACAAAAAGGGATCCAACAGGGGCTGCTCAGCCCAGAGGCACAACCCAGCCAAGAGCAGTTGCAGGAGCTACTGTTTGAGCCAGGATTTTCCACAGCCCCCCAGGTGAGCCAACTGTCTGGCCGTGGGGTGGGGTTGGATGTCGTGCGCAACCAAATTCAGTCCCTACAGGGATCCATCGTCATTCGCTCCCAGGCTGGGCAAGGAACCACGTTTAGCTTGCAACTGCCCCTCACCCTTTCGACAGAGCGGTTGTTGGTGTGTCGGTGCGCCGGGATCCCTTACGCGCTGCTCACCGATGCGATTGTGCAACTGGTGATGCCGGAGCAGATCCAACACTACAGCGGCTTTGCTGGAGAACAGCGTGCCTTGCGCTGGGGAGACGGGGATCAGGCCCGTTGGTTACCGATTCGGTCATTGGGCGCGGGACTGGATGATCGCACCTCCAGTGGGGGATCCACCACTTCAGCCCCAAAAGCCCCCTTAATCCTGCTGGGATCCACCGCTATTGACGCCGAACGGGTGCCAGTTTTGGCCCTAGAGGTGGACGAGATTGTGGCCGAACAAGATCTGGTGGTGAAACCCCTTAGTGCCCGCCCCACCCCACCCCCCTATGTACTCGGCTACAGCCTGTTGTCAGAAGGGCAGCTGTGTTTGGTCGTGGATCCACAAGTTTGGGTGGGATCCCTCCCCTCCCACTCGACAACTGCTCTGCCAACACCTGCCCCGAGCCCGCACCTGCCCCAAGCCCCAACTCCTTCACTCCCCCCCGGCAAGGGATCCCCGCACGTGGTATTGGTAGTTGACGACTCCATGACCCAGCGGCTCAGCCTGGCTCTAACCCTGCAAAAGGCCCAGTGTCAGGTGCTCCAAGCCGGGGATGGCTTCGAAGCCCTGAATCTTTGTCAGAAACAGCCGGAGATTGACCTGATCCTGTGCGACATCGAAATGCCCCGTATGAATGGATTTGATTTTCTGCAAGCCCGTCGCCAAGATCCTGACCTGCAACGGATCCCGGTGGTGATGGTCACCTCTCGTGCTGCTCAGAAACACCGCGACTATGCCCTCTCCCTAGGGGCCAATGCCTACCTGACCAAGCCGGTTCAAGAAGCGGAGTTACTGCAAGTTCTCGCCCAGTTCGTTAAGCCCTAAAATCCCCACCTCACGGTCTGAATCATGATCACCTACCCCCTTCCCAACCCCACCGAGCAAACCCGTTCCGCTCATCCCTACGGGCCAGTCTTTGGCTCACCTAGAGCGAAAAAACGCTCTTTTAGTGCCCTGGGTCAAGACTCCTCTCAAACCCTACGCCTGATCATTTTTTATGTTCAGGAAAGACTGTTGGGACTGCCCCTGAGTATGGTCAGCAAGGTTTTGCGTTGCCCAGACGGAATCCAGATCAACTCCGAAGGGGTGGGCCTGTTGGAATTGCGCAGCGGCAGCTCCAGCCAAATCATTTTGGTGGTGGATCTGGCCCATCTGTTTTCCCAAATGCATACCCCTCACCCTGTGCAGGATCCCTTCATGATCTTGATTCAATCGGCTCAAGCAGAACCCTGTGCCCTGCCGATTCGGATCATGCCCGCCCTGGTCGATCTCCCCCTTGCAGACATTACTCCTCTCCCCGACCCCTTACGACAGGATCCGACCTATCGCTTTGTCAGCCATATTGCCACCCTCAGCGATATGGATCCGCCGCAACGGCTGCACATCATCGGGCTAGATCAATCCCCCTTGTTCACAGATTCTACAAAGGTCTCAACTCTCCTCTTTAGGGATGCAGATTCATGATCATCGCAGGTAAGGCCCAAAATTGATTTCATTTTTTGTGGAAACCTGCGGCAAAATAAACGGGATCCCATGGCCAATACCGATGGTGCAGGCACACTTTCGATCCTATCTCAGGGTTCCTTTGCGTTGGGTTCTGGCCATTCCCCTAGCTCTTCAGGTGGGATTGGTTGGGTTGGGTACTTACGGCTTTGTCCAATGGACAGAAGGAGCCACCCAATCAGAAATACTCATTCCCTGGCTGGGGCTTTTGGGCTTGGTATTGAGCATTGGCTTGGGAGGCTGGCTGCTCATTTACCGATGGTTACATCGTTCTTTGAATCTGCTCACCCACAGAATTACAGAAATCCAGCAGGGGCATTTCTCCCAAGAAACCTTGCACACCCATTTCCCCGAGTTGGATCGACTGGCAGCTGCCATCACCCAAATGAGTTTGGCTTTGCAAAAAACCTTCCAGGAACGAGAAACGGCGCTTAACCTTGCCTTAGCTGCCGGAGAGATGGGGCTTTGGCAACGAGATCTCTCAACAGAGCCTGAAGAACAACACTGGTCGCCAGAGATTTATCGCCAACTGGGGTTAGATCCTGAAGGGATCCCTCGGCCAAGCCGTCAAACATTCCTCTCTTGCGTTCATCCTGAAGACCGTCACCTGTTAGGAAAAATCAATTGGCATCAAGCCAAAGGCTCCTTTCCTTTTCAGCAGGAATTTCGCATTGTTAGAGCCAATGGGGAAGTTCGTTGGTTGCGTTCCTTCGGGCAGGCCATTGGCCCTCAAGGGGGGAAAGTCATCAAAGTTTTTGGCATCAACAAAGACATTACCCAAGAAAAACAACAAGAAGCTGAGCGGCAATCTACCTTAGAAGCCTTGCAAATTAGCGAAGCTCGGCTTAAAGCACTCATCGATAGCTTGCCTTTCCGAGTTTGGGCCAGGGATCCCGAAGGGCGGCTCGTTATACAGAATCCTGTTGACATTGCAGCTTTTGGTAATTGTCTGGGAACCACTATAGAAGACTTGAATTTGAATGCTGAAACCTACCAGGAATGGAAGGAGTTCTTGGCAAGGTTACAATCTGGGGAAACGATATACCGTTGTTACTCAGAAACCGTTAACGGAGAAACCAAACATTTCTTTGCCATTGCTGCCCCCGTAGAAGAACCCATCGCCGGATTGGGGGTTATCGGCATTAGCATTGACATCACAGAACAGGTGCAAGCAGAAGAAGCCCTACAAGCCAGTGAGGCTAAGTTTCGGGCATTGGTGGAGAATCTTCCTTTTCAGGTTTGGGCACGAGATTGTGAAGGCCGATTGATCTTTCAAAGCAAGTCTGATCAAGAGTGCTACGGAAACCATCTTGGCCAACGCATTGATGAGATGAATCTCTCTGCAGAAGAGATCTCTAGGTGGCAAGAAACGGTGGCACGAATCATGACTGGAGAGACAATCCGAAACGAGAATATAACATCACGAAATGGCGAAGAACACGTTTTATTTATCGGTGCTCCGATTACTCAAGGAAAAGAGATAATTGGTTCGTTAGGAGTAACTATTAATATCACCGAACAACGTCAAGTCGAAGCCAACCTTTTGCAAACACAAACTCAACTGAGCCTAGCTCTGCAAGCTGGGAAAATGGGAGTATGGGAAGCTGATTTATCCAGTGGAAGAATGTGGTGGTCGCCAGATCAGTACAAAATTTTAGGGTTTGGATTCGATGCCTCAGGGCAAGTTTTAGATTCGCAAGGCCAGGTAATTTCACCTTATCCAACCATTAAATTGATTTGGGATCATATACATCCTGATATCCAGCAAGATTGCGATGATAAGATTCAAATCGCCTTGCAGACAGATCAATATCCTGATTCGGAGTATCCCTATATCAGGCCCGATGGAAAACTCAGATGGATCCAATTCAAGGGAGAACTTATTCTCGATGACTCAGGAAATCCCAGTAAAATTGTCGGTGTTTCCTCAGATGTTACTGAACGGAAAGAAAAGGAGCTACAACTCAACCAACTGGCCGCTATAGTCAATTCTTCCATGGATGCCATTATTAGTGTTGATCTAAGGGGGGTAATTCTCACCTGGAATGAAGGAGCAGAACGTACCTATGGCTATCATGCTGATGAAGTGTTGGGATCCCCTCTGCAGAACATTTTGCCAGGAACTGCAGAACATTTTCTTGCATCCGAAAACCCTTATATTAGCCAACATCGTCGAAAAGATGGCCGATTGATCGATGTATTCATCACGGCTTCTATTTTGCATGACACGAAAGGGGATCCCTGTGGCACCTCCTGGATCGTTCGGGATATCAGCTACCAACAGGAACTAGAACGCCTCAAGAGTGAATTTGTCTCGATTGTCAGTCACGAACTGCGCACTCCCCTCACCGCCATTCACGGCTCCCTCACCGCCCTGAACACAGGCATTTTGGGATCCTTGCAACCGATGGGGCAGGAACTTTTACACATCGCCGAACAAAATACCACCCGTCTGATCCGACTGATCAACGACATCCTGGATTTGGAGCGCCTGGATAATCCAGAGTTACCCCTTGACAGGCAACCGTGCCAATGTGTTGCGTTGATTGCCCAAGCCTGCTCCGTCGTACAGCCCCTGGCGGAGCAAGCGCAGGTTCAAATTCAACAGACCCTGACCGACTGCACTTTTTGGGCAGATCCCGACTTGATGCTACAAGTACTCACCAATCTGCTCGGCAACGGGATCAAATTTTCGCCCCCTCACAGCTGTATCCACATCTCCGCCCAACCCCAAGAAGGCAACCTCCTCATTGCCATTCGAGATCAAGGCCCAGGGATCCCTGAAGATAAACTGGAGCTCATTTTTGAGCGTTTCCAACAGGTGGATGCTTCAGATGCTCGCAAAAAAGGCGGTACCGGATTGGGATTGGCCATTTGCCGTCAAATCGTGCAGCAGCATCAAGGCCACATTTGGGCGGAGAGCCGCCTCGGAGAAGGTAGCGTCTTCTTCGTCACCCTACCCTTACGTGATGGTCAGGATGAACATTCGACTTCTCCGTAATTTCCCTATTTATAGCGAGTAAGATGAAAAACATTCGTACGGATCTCTCGTCTCTCTCATCTTTAGTAGGCTACCCTGTGGTTACTGCCCATCTCTTAATTGTCGAAGACGATCCCGACTTGCTGCGGGTCTTGAGCCTACTTCTCCAGCGGGCCAACCTCGCCATCGACACTGCCCAGTCTGCTCAGTCGGCCATTTTGGCTTGCCAACGTCAACTGCCCCACCTGATCATCTTGGATCTGGGTTTATCTCAAAGTCAGGGGTTGGACTTGCTGGAATGGTTAAGGCAATCTGAAATTTCGACTCTGCCGGTTTTGGTCATCTACACCGCCCGAGACCTGTTTGAGAACGAACTGCAGGATTTGCAAGCTTTTACCAGCCACATTTTCACGAAAAGCCGCATCAGCCCGACAGAGTTTCGACAACAGATCTTCGCCCTTTTGGATGAGCAGGTTGAAAGAAGCCACCCTTCCGGCTAGGGACGATAATACAGTCGGAACGGATTCAATCCACTTCAAGGGCTAGCTGCACTTGAGGATAAACTGAGGGTTAAATTTTTACTTTTGGGTTAAAGTATTTCCAACTGCCCTTCTTTCGCTGGTCTGCCTATGTGCTCAAGGCGAATTCTGCTGATTGACGATGAGCCCGATATCGTCCGCATGATTCAAATCACGATCACGGCCTTCGTGAATTGGCAGGTTTTGGTGGCCTACAACGGCCCAGAAGGGATCCACATGGCCTGCACTGAGCAGCCAGACGCCATTTTGCTGGATGTAATGATGCCCGGCATGGATGGGTTGGAAACACTGCGAAAGCTACAGGGATCCCCCCAGACTGAACAAATTCCGGTGATATTGCTCACAGCTAAGGTGAGAACCCCTGACCAAAGCCGCTACGCAGACCTGAAGGTGGCCGGTTTCATCTCCAAACCCTTCAATGCCACCCAGTTGCCTTGTCAGATCGCTGCCTACTTAAACTGGTCTTGGCCGGAGTCGGGCTAGATTGGAGGCCTTTCTAGAATGGGATCCCTACCTGCACCCAGACTCAAAGAAATCGTTACAATAATCGAATCGAAATAGATAGGTGGACCGACCCGCATGGTCAGTGCCACAGGAATGTGCAATGGGAGAGTCCGTCTTTAGCAGGCTGAGGCAATGGGTCTCGAATACGCCCCTGCGCTCCCTGGAGCAAGCCTACGAGGCCGCCCTTCGTATCAAAGCCATTGAGGATCAACACTTTCATGGGGGATCCATCGGCAGTGATGGAGAGCATGGCCAAAACGTTAGCCGTTACTTTCAAATTCAACTGCGCCGACAACTCAGCCAAATTGAGCTGCGCCTAGCCGAATTTCGAGCCAGCAGCACCTTTTCCCGTCTGCCGGATCTCAGCCCAAACGGCCAAGTAACCAATGCCTCTTCTTCCTCAGATGGAGCAGCAGTAGATGCCGAAAGCAATGGCAAAGGCCGCCAAGGCCAGGAGCTCTCCATTCTGGAAAAGCTGCAATTGATCGACCAGGTGACTTCTCGCTACAAACGGTCTGCCGATCGGCGCAAAGCCAAGCCGGCTCCACCCTCGGCAGCCGCTGCCGAAAACGGAGAGACCCCTCTTTCACCAGAAGCTAACTCCTCCTCCCCGGCCAAGCCGGCTCCCAATGCCCCTGGCGAAGCCTCCAAAACCGGCAACGGCAATGCCCCCGTTGCCTCCAAAACCGGGATCCTACCCCGGTCAATTTTGCGCACCGCCAGCCAGATCCGCCGTGAGCTCAGTTCCCAAGCAGAAGAAGAGCTGATACGGGATTACCGCAACGCCCGCACCCGCACCCTAGTATCGGTACGGTTTTTGTTGCTGTTGGCCATTTTGCCGTTGCTCACCCAGATTCTTGCCAAAAATTTCTTGTTTGGGCCTTTGGTGGATCACCTGCAACAACGGGATCCCACCATCACTACCCTGAGTAGCGAGTTTCAGGAGAAAGCCCTCTCTGAGTTTGAGCTGTTTAGGGAAAAAATTGAGTTTGAGCGGGCCTTACACCACCAACCGCCGGAGCTGGATTTAGAAGCGGAAGATCAGCTCTCCGCCAAGGCAGAGGAACTGCTGCAAAAATATGGCCGCAAGAACTTAGAGGGGATAAAAAATGTCCTCGCTGACTTGCTGTCTTTGGTGGTGTTTGGCTGGCTGATCTTCATCGGACGGGAAGAGATTGAGGTTCTCAAATCTTTTCTGGATCGCCTGATTTACGGCCTCAGTGACAGTGCTAAGGCTTTTATTATCATTCTTTTTACAGATATATTCGTAGGTTACCATTCGCCCCACGGCTGGGAGGTGCTCTTGAGCAATTTGGCCGCTCATTTGGGAGTGCCAGAAAATCGAGATCTGGTCTATGGCTTTATCGCTACCTTCCCCGTTTTTTTGGATACGGTGTTTAAGTATTGGATTTTCCGTTACCTGAATCGGGTATCGCCCTCTTCGGTGGCCACCTACCGAGCCATGAACGATTAATTTTCCCCACATTTGTTATTGATAAGGGATTGATGAGGGTGTTTGAGAGGATGGAGTTGGGGGATCCTCGGCTCACCGTTGCGGGCGTACCGATTGCCGGTGGCAAAATCCACAGACAAACCAACGCTCTAGTTCGGCAGCGGGGGTAGGGCAGCGACAGACGGGGCAGGGGAACATATTCTGCTGCGTTTGCTGTTGTTTCACGACCCTGGCCCAGCGCTCAAAAGCCCTTTGGGGATCTGCCGGCTGCTTTTCGGCACGGGAGGGATCCGGGTTGGAGGCTCGTCCATCATGGCGCAGAGCACTATAAAACTTGCCCATCAGCTCTGCATCGGGATGGTTGGGCGTTGGGTTGGATCCCTCATGCCAGGCACCGGGGCTGAAGCGAATATCGCTGAGGGGAGAATGGAGGTGGCTGTTGAGTTTTTTGAGGATGAGATGCCGTTGAAAAGCCAGGTTTTGTGCCCAAGCCGGGGTCGAGGTGGCCACCTGTAACACCTGCTGCCGTACGCTGAGGGGGCGGGTTTGAGCAGCTACCACAGCCCCTACCGTTTCCGGCCATAACTGCCGTAGGGTTTGCATTTGCCTCAGTTCCGCCCAGAGGGGGTGACTATCGAACCCCCCTAGTGCCTGATCCACGCGTTTCAACATGGGGGTACCTTTCTGGATTGGATCTGCCTTGATCCTAGAGCTCAATGCTAGCCCTACCATGATTGCCATCGCAGCAGGGATATTTCTTTCAAACCGGATCCCTCAGTCGATGAGCCGGTAAGCCCCGCACTGCCATTTGTACCCTGAACAGATCCCCGGCATGAAAGCTGGTTTGAATTTCTTTTTCGCTTAGACCGACCGCAGCAGTGGTAATGAACAGCTGCTCCAACTGTGGACCACCAAACGTAGGGCACGTGGGCCTTTGGACGGGCATCTCGATTTTCTCTACAGGGATCCCTTGGGGATCAAAGCGCTGAACCGCCCAGCCATCCCACAGCGCCACCCAAAGATATCCCTCGGCATCCAGGGTTAGCCCATCCGGGAAAAAGCGGGATCCCCTCAAGTCGATAAACACCCGCCGGTTCGATAGGGATCCTGTTTCCGGCTCAAAGTCGTAGATGTAAATTTGCTGGCGGGGGGAGTCGGTCAAATAAAACTTTTGCCCATCAGGGCTCCACCCCAACCCATTGGAGATGGTCAGGCCCGTTTCCATTTGTTTTAGATGGCCATCGTAGCAGTAGAGGCTTCCTGCCCCCTCTGGCCCCATGGTGCCAAACCAGAAGCGCCCCTGTGGATCGCACTTGCCGTCGTTGCAGCGGTTCTCCGGTTGATCTGTCTCCAGTTCCAGGAGAGGTTCTACGGCTCCGGTGAGCAAATCCAGCCAGGCTAAGCGATGCCGTTGAGCCAGCAACAGCCGTTCCCCCGCCGCCAAAGCCAGGGATCCCACCACTTCCCCCACCTCCCACTGGCGGTCTGCCCCCGTTTCCGGGATAAATTGATGCACCCGATGGTTGTAAATATCCACCCAGAACAAGCATTGGCGCAGCGGATCCCAAACGGGGCCCTCTCCCAGACGGGCACGGGACTGCACAATCGGCACAGGAATCATCGTTCCAACTCACTCGAGGTGCTGGCAAAGTCGGGGTAAGCGATATTGCCGTGCTCACCGATATCCAAACCGGCCAACTCTTCTTCTGCCGAGACCCGCAAACCAATGGTGCCCTTCAATATTAAAAACAAAACCAGACAGGCGACAAAAGACCATCCCCCGAGGGCGATCACCCCCAACACTTGCACCGGCAAGACCCCCCAGCTCACCCCAGCTTCTGCATGGGCAAACCACGGGATCCCGGCGGCAATCACCCCCCAAGCCCCACACACCCCATGTACCGACACCGCCCCCACCGGGTCATCCACCTTCAAGGTGCTCTCGATGAACAGCACCGACAGCACCACCAATACCCCGGCAATCGAGCCGATCATGAGTGCCCCCAAAGGATGAACCGTTTCACAGGGAGCAGTAATGCCCACCAAACCCGCCAACGCCCCGTTGGCCGCAAAAGTCATATCCGGCTTGGTAAAGATTGCCCAGGAAGTACAGAGGGCACCAATCGCCCCGGCTGCCCCCGCCAAGTAGGTGTTGAAGGCGATCCAGCCGATATCGGGAATCGCCGCGGTTGTCGAGCCGGCATTAAAGCCGATCCAACCCATCCACAGGATCAGCACCCCCAACATGCCCAAGGGCAAACTGTGTCCCGGAATAGCCCGCGGCGCCCCGGCAGCACTGTACTTGCCCAACCGTGGCCCCAAACATATTGCACCGGCAAAAGCCGCCGCTCCCCCCACCAAGTGCACCACCCCCGACCCGGCAAAGTCGATGTAGCCTAAGTTCTCCAGCCAGCCCGAGCTTCCGCCGTTGTAGTCGGCAAACAAACCGTTCCAAGCCCAGCCACCGGAGATCGGGTAGATCACGGCAGAGATGACGACGGAATACACCAAATAGGCAACAAAGCGGGTGCGCTCCGCCATCGCCCCGGAAACGATTGTGGCAGCTGTGGCAGCAAACACCAATTGAAAACAAAAGAAGGTGAAGGGCCAGGCATCGTTTTGAGTGCCGGCTTCAGCTCCCTGCTGCCAGTTGAAGAAAAACCAATCTGTACCCAAAAAACCGGCCACATGGGATCCAAACATCAGCCCAAACCCCAAAAACCAAAAGGCACAGGCTCCACAGCAAAAGTCCATCAGGTTCTTCAAGACGATGTTGGTGGCATTTTTGGCCCGGGTGAAGCCCGCCTCTACCATGGCAAAGCCCGCCTGCATGAAAAACACCAGTACCCCAGCCACAATCGTCCAAACAATATCCGCATGGTATTGCTGGGTTTGCAGCAAGGTTTGTAGTTCAGTCCAAGCCTCCGGAGGCAAAGCCTGTTCCAGCGCCGTGAGATCGGTTTGGGCCAGCACCGGTGGGGCAGCAACCCCCCCCAACCCCAGCAACACTCCAAGCCACAGCAGGAGTTTTCTCCCTTCCCCTAATCCCCTCCCTCGGGGAAAGACTATCCTTTTCCTCATCGCCCAAATCACATCAACTGGAGTCCCATGGCTCGATCTTGCGGAATCCTCCTCATTTGTCAAGTAACCGTTTACACCAACAAAGAAGAGGGTCAATCCCGACCCTCCCCTTCAATGTGACTTGTAATGGAATGGAGCTAAACAGGTAGACCCAACTCAGAGACTCTAGGACTGCTCGGAGTCAGTGGCAGCACTGACAAAGTCAGGGTAAGCGACGTTGCCATGCTCGCCCACATCCAAACCGGCGATCTCTTCTTCGGCACTGGTGCGCAGGCCGGTGACCGCCTTGAGGATGAAGAACAAGATCAAGCAGGTAATGAAGGGCCAGAGGAAATAGGCCAAAGCCCCCACAATCTGTACCCCGAATTGGCCCCAGGTGACATCCTCGGCATAGTTGGCATTGGCAAAGAAGGGGATCCCCGCCGCCAATACCCCCCAAATGCCGCAGGTACCGTGTACCGAAACCGCGCCCACCGGATCATCAATTTTCAACACCGTGTCCAAAACCACCACCGAAATCACCACCAGGATCCCGGCAATGGAGCCAATGATCAAAGCCCCCAAAGGATGCACACTGTCGCAAGGGGCAGTGATCCCCACCAAACCGGCCAGCACCCCGTTGGCGGCAAACGTCATATCCGGCTTACCAAAGTGGGCCCAGGAGGTGAACATGGCCCCGATGGCGCCAGCAGAAGCCGCCAACAGGGTATTCATGGCGATCCAGCCGATATCAGTGGAGGCTTCAGTGGTGGAACCCGCGTTAAACCCAATCCAACCCAAAGTTAGAATGAACACCCCCAACATTCCTAAGGGCAGGTTGTGACCGGGAATGGCTCGTGGCTCGCCGTTGGGGCCATACTTGCCAATGCGAGGGCCCAGGGCAATGGCTCCTGCCAAGGCCGCTGCCCCCCCCACCAGATGCACCACCCCAGAACCGGCGTAGTCGATGTAGCCCAGGTCTTCCAACCAGCCAGCGGTCCCGCCGTTGTAGTCTTCAAACAAGCCGTTCCAGCCCCAACTGCCGGAAATCGGGTAAATCAGGCCGGAGATGATCACGGAGTAAATGAGGTAAGCAGAAAACTTGGTACGCTCCGCCATGGCCCCCGACACGATGGTGGCGGCGGTGGCAGCAAACACCATCTGGAAAACGAAGAAGGTGAAGGGCCAGCCCCCAACGTCGTAGGCTGTCTGCCAGCCGAAGGCAAACCAATTGGTGCCGAAAAAGCCGCCGCTGTTGCCGAACATGAGACCAAACCCGATGAACCAAAAGGCACAGCAGCCCATGCAAAAGTCCATCAGGTTCTTCATCATGATGTTGGCGGCATTCTTGGAACGAGTGAAGCCCGTCTCCACCATGGCAAAGCCCGCCTGCATGAAGAAGACCAAGGCTGCTGACACCATGGTCCAAACAATGTCGGCATGGAACTGAACTTCCTCAACTTCCTCTTGGGCAGAGGCGGACCCTTGCGTGAACAAAAACACCAAAGAACCGATCAGCAGGGCCGTCAGGCTCCACTTGGCTGGTCGCCAAAGCCACTCCGGTACTCGGTTAAAGAGCTTCTGGATCTTTGTCGTAGTCATGCTTTTCGACTCACCTAAAGTGACAGTACTTCTCACAACGCATTACAGGGAAGACAGGGCAATCATAGGCCCATTGACACACAGCAAACTCAATTTGGGGCTCAGGCCAGGTAACCTAAGCTTCCGAGAACACCCCATCTCTAGAGGGCGTCTTGATTGAGTTCGCCAGTTCGGATGCGGATGGTCTTCTCGATGGGGCTGATGAAAATCTTGCCGTCCCCGATTTCACCGGTGCGAGCTGCTGCGATCAGCTTCTCCACAACCGTATCCACCAGGTCATCTTCGACCACGATCTCCACCTTCAGCTTCTGAAGGAACTCTACCGTGTACTCGGATCCCCGATAACGCTCGGTTTGTCCCTTCTGCCGACCAAAGCCCCTGACCTCACTCACGGTCATGCCGACAATTCCAGCATTGACCAAGGCAATTTTGACCTCATCCAGCTTGAAAGGCCGGATCACGGCCTCGATCTTTTTCATTCGCCTCCTGCACCCCGGACAATTCCGCTAATTTTTAACACTGCTGACACCTTCAAATTGTAAAAGCAGATACACTTTTATCTTTTATTGAAGATGTTTACCACTCCAAATTCCCTCTCGTCAAGGCCAAGGGGCCGAGGTTAGACCACCCAAACGGGAAGTATTCCCGGGCAGCGCCTCACAAGCTTTCCGCCCCATCAGTTCGGGCATTTTGGGGCTCAAGAGAGCCCAGGCTAGCCGTAATCAGGGCCACCGCAAGCCACCACAGCATTTGTACCTGAGGACGGTACCAGATGGTATCCACCAGCCCGTGGGCCATCATGCCGGTGCAGGCCGCCAGGGCCGCCGCCACCCACAGCCCTTGTGGAGTTCGGGATCCGAGGGCCAAACGCCATTGTCGCCAACCGTGATCCCAGAGCACCAACAGGAACCAAGCAAAGGTCAGGGATCCGATGAAGCCGGTTTCTAAGGTCAGTTCTAGGGGGACGGAATAGGAGCCGAGGGCGCTGAAGTTGCCCCGCTGGTAGAGGGGATAAACCCGGTTAAAGGCGGCGTTACCGGGGCCGATCCCCAAAACTGGAAAATCGCGGATCATGTCCAGCACCGCCGCCCAGACATTCATGCGGAAGTTGTTGCTGGTATCCACCCGCCCCAGAAAGAGGCTCTGGACCCGTAGCCGCAAGGGTCGTACCGTTAGGATCCCCAACAGAAGAGCCGCCCCACCCCCGGTGAATAGGGCGGGCAGGGTCCAACGTCGCCACCGCACCGGCAGGTGGATGGAATGCCATTGCACCAGCAGCCCCGCCATCATGGCCAGCATCACCACCCCCCCGATCCAGGCGCCGCGACTGTAGGTGAGCAACAAACACATCAGATTCACCGCCGTGATAAACCCGGCCAGTAGCTTTGCCCCCCAGCCCGGCCAAATCCAAACCGCCGCCAGCCCCAAGGGGATCAAAGGGATCAGGTAACCTCCGTACAGATTCGGATTACGCAAATAGCTGTACACTCGCGTCACGCCCGCCAGACCCGATTCCGGATCCACCCAAGTGGCCAGTTCTGCCGCTCCGTAAAAGTATTGCCGCAGGCCATAGATCCCCATTACCAGGCTGACCAAAAGCAGGGATCCCACTATCCAATCTCGAAAACGCGGCTTGCGCAGCAGTCGGTGCAGCAACAGGTAACCCGCCAAGTAGAGGGTCAGCTTCAGCCAGCCATCCCGCGCTGCGTAGGGTACGGGAGAAAAAATCGTCGCCAGCGTGGCAATGGCCCAGAACAGGCCCAAGGGCAGATGGGCCGCCACCCAATCGGGGGATCCCGTCAGCCAGCCCAAGCCCAAAATGGCCGCCATCGCCAGCAAAATCAGTCCCAGGATCCCGGTTGAGGTTTGCGCTGAAAAGCCCCAGTAGAGCATCACCAACCCCAGGGCGATCCAATCGGATGCCCGTACCAACCCACTGCTTTTGCCCCAGCTCTGCAGGGATCCCGACAGGCGGCCCAAAACACTTCCCTGCCACCAAGCCTCGATGGCAAAATCCCGCAGCAAGAAACCGCGCCACAGTTGCATTGCTCGTTCCATAGCCCTCCAGATCCTGCTACCCACACACCCCAAATCACGTTCCGAGTCTATACCCCTGGAGGTTAGGATCAATCACCTGGATGTAGGAGGGATCCCGATGGGCAAAAGGCTAGAACTGGACTATCCGGCCCCTGTGCAGCAACTCATTACCTACGGCGATGCCGGAGATAGTATTCACAATCAACCCCCAGGCTGGCCCAACTATCTCAAGCTGGGGCTAACCGAGGCTCATATCCCCGACCTGATTCAGGTGTTGCAAAGTCGTTCTTGGACACGGGAAGAAGAGCTGGAGGAGGAGCCGGTAACCTTTTGGGCTTCGATTCATGCTTGGCGGGCCTTAGGACAACTGAAGGCAGAGGCGGCTGTGCCGGTATTGCTCGAATTGCTCCGAGAAGCGGATCAAGGTACGGGATCCCTAGACGAGGATTGGATTTCGGAAGAACTGCCGCTGGTGCTTGGGTTGATCGGCCCCAAAGCGCAGCCTGCTCTCCAGAGCTTTGCTTCAGAATGGCTGCAACAGCGTCGGAACACAACCGCCTCAGAGACCTACGGCCTCACCGCAGCGCTGGATGCCCTAGCTGAGATTGCTACAGGGTGCAGAAGGTTTTCACAAATACGTCTGGGGGTGCCCCTACCGCCCGCGAGCGAATCCGCTGCATCTGAGTTCATGGAGCGATTGCAGAGTTGGCTAGAGCCCTACGCTGAACAGGATCCTGAGATCAATGCCTGGCTCATCACTGCCTTTTTGACCACCCAGACAAATCTGCCGACGAAACTGGCTTTACCTGCGGACGCAGCCATCTTAAAGCAGATTGAGAATGTTTTTGCTGCCCGGCGTGTTGATGAAACCATCTGCGGGGATTGGGACGATCTGCAACTGGATCTGGGCTTGCTCAGGCTTGAACAACTCCCTGCCGAGAAACAGGCCCAGATTAGAGGCCAGAAAGAACGCACGCGGCAGTATCACCAAGAATGGATTGTCCTGCAACGAAAATATGCACCCAAAACAGGATTTGGCTCTTCAATTCAACCGAACCAAAAGAAGAAAAAACACAGAAAGCATCGTTAAAAATCTCCGCTCTCTCGGAAATGTGGTGGAGGCAGCTCGTTAAGAAGCCTAAGCTCCTTACGCTGTAAGACGTTGATATCGAGAAACTCTTATGCTGTCACCATAAAGTCAGGAGAGCCAAACTCTCTAGGCTGCCCAAGCTATGGCGCGATCCTGGGAGTCTGACATCGACTCAATCGCAGAACTCAATTGCTTATCGATGTTTTGATCCCCAGGGCTTGGGTTCTCAGAACCGTGGGAAGCAGAATAGTGAATCTCAATACGGGTGGGGCGGCCCAATCCCAAAGCAGATCCAAGGCAACGGGCCAAGATCTGCACTTTAAATTCCAGTTCGCTGATGCTATCCATAGTTTCAGAATCCACTTTCCAGTGAAGAGATAAAGCTAAATCAAATCGCGGTATCTGCTGCCAACAGAACATTGCCGGTTAGGTGAGAAAGACAACGCCCTCTTCAGTTGCAATGTCTATTCCTGCCTTAGATCATATAAAGAAGGTTGATTTGTCCTCTTCGGTGGGAATACAGAATTTTCCCTATCTGGAGAAGTTTTCAGTCTATGAATTTTGTGTAAAGTTTCCGCTTTTCGGGGAGAAGAACAGGCCTTCCTTTATCCATTCTTGACAAAGAAAAGCCAGACTTTGGGGATCTGCCGAACTTCATTTTCGATTTTGCGGAGGGATCCCAGCCAAATCGCTTAGACAGAAGGCGCTGGCCTGCGCAAAATGGAGCATAGGAGGAATACGGATGGGGTGAGGATCGGTGGTGGTAGACATGGGGTTTGGCCGGAGAACGGGAGGATGGCTTTTGGGCCTGAGCTGGGCAGTGTGTACGGGTGCCCTCTCCGCCGAGGCCGGTACCCCTCAGGTGCAGATTAGCCCTATGGATCCCCCCTTGGGATACACCGTTTCTGTGCAAATTACGGCCCCACCGGAAACCCTGCTTTTGGATCAACCGTTCGTCAGTTTGATCCATCCCGCTCACGACAGCGGGGCGGAGCTCTCTAGCATCCAAGCCCAGTATCCCGCCTTCCCTGTGGCTGCCAACCGTTGGCGGGCACTGATCCCCACAACCCCTTTGGATGCTCCCGGACCCCGACAAATTCAGGTTCAAGGATTTGCCGAAACCCCAATTCTGCCCTTAATGTTACAACCGCGAGATTTTCCGGTTCAAAGCATTCGCCTGCCACCGGGGGCTAGCGTTTGGGCGACGGAAGTGGAATGGGCCAAGGTAGAAGCGTTTCGTCAGCACGTCAGCCCGGAGAAACATTGGCAGGGGTATTTCCAGCGTCCGGCCCAAGGCCCGGTTACCACCGTGTTCGGGGTGCGCCGCTACTACAATGGCGAGTTTGCCGAAGACTACTACCACCGCGGTATCGACTATGCCGGCCCTGTGGGGGCAGTAGTGGTGGCTCCGGCAGCCGGTCGAGTTGGCTTGGTGGGCTATGAGGCCGAGGGCTTTCGCATCCACGGCAATACGGTTGGCATCGATCACGGCCAGGGGGTAACCAGCTTGTTGCTGCACCTGAGCCGCATCGACGTGCAGGAGGGGGACTGGGTCGAGGCCGGTCAGCCGGTGGGAGGCATTGGCGCTTCTGGAACCGCGACGGGGCCGCACCTGCACTGGGGGTTGTTCGTTCACAATCGGTCAGTGGATCCCGTGCCGTGGCTGCACCTGGCCATCGAATAGGGACGAATAACGCCTGGCGGCTCCCTTCTGATTGACGGTACAACTGGCCTGGATGTGGGCCCCTCCACCCTTGTGCCAGGGCTCCAACAGGCTCCTGAGCCTGATCGGATAACCCCCAGGCCGCCAGCAGGCTGCCGACACTGCCCCACTTTGCGTCAATTTGCCCCATCTGAGGGATCCCTTGCCCTTGCGCCTTCCGAAGCAGCTCCAGATGGCCTTTTGACCCAAGGTCACATCCACCGGCCATTCCCCAGAAAGGGCCAACCCACAGGCTACCGCCCACCCATCACCGGGGGGAGGGGGGGTGGCTATGGGCTAGAGCGTGGAGCACCTTTATCCGGCAGGCGAAATTAAGCTAACCTAAAGCTATCGTGAACGCCTCACCGACAGACCTCCTGATGTTGCAGCCTGCTTCTTCTGATGCGGAGCCCCAGGCTTCCCCTGCCGCCCCGCAGCTGAGCTATACCCGTCTGGCCATGCGCAACATGGTGCGCAAAGGCAGAACCTCCCTGCTTCATTTCACCCTCACCTCGCTGGGTTTGATCGGCATCTTGGTGGGGCTGGCCTTTGTCTTTCGCTAACCGATTTTCGCCGGCCAGCCGGGCGAGCAGCCAGAGCGGAGCCAAGGAAGAGTACTCCAAAGGTATTCCATATTACATTCAGTGACGCTTTTTAAGTTTTCCCTAAGGTTAGGTGTTAGCAAGGATGAAGAGAACGAATGGGAATAGTTCCCGCAACCTACACCTCTCCCTGCTGATCGAGATGCCGACCTCTGGCTCTTCTGCTTTTGGCCTATGCAAACTTCGTTAAATCGCACCTCCACTCGTTCCGGCATTCGCCTGTTGTTGTTCGCCAAGAGCCAAGCCAGTATTGCTGAACTTGCGGAGCAACTGCGTCGGCACATCCAGGGGTTGCCCGGCCAGTACCCTGCTCAGTTGGAAGTGGTGCCGCTGGAGGAACACCCCTATCTGGCGGAGCATTACAAGTTGGTGGTGACTCCGGCTCTGGTGAAGGCCGAGCCTTTGCCCGCCCAGGTTTTGGCGGGTGCAGACTTGGCGACACAACTGGAAGTGTGGTGGCCCCGTTGGCAAGGGCAAGTGGCTTTGGTCTCCAGCCAAGAGAATGCCGGGCAGGATCCCAGCCCTCCCCCGACCACCGAAGCGCTGCTGCAGATGTCGGAGGAGGTGTTTTCGCTGCGACAGGAGCGGGCCCAACTGCGGGAGCAGCTGCATTTTAAAGACCGCATCCTGGCAATGTTGGTTCACGATTTGCGCAGCCCGCTGACCGCCACCGCTTTGGCCGTAGAAACCTTACAACAGGGGCGGGATCCCGCGGGATCCCTGGACAAAGAGCTGGAACGGCAGCTGTTCGAGCATGCCCGCCAGCAACTGCGCAAGATGGATAGCATGATCACTGACATCCTGGAGTCCGCCCGTGGCACCGCTTCGGAGTTGAGGATTCAAGCTGTAGAAACCCAGTTGCCCGGTCTATGTCAGTCGGTCGTTGAGGAGCTGTGGCCACGTATCCAGGCCAAGCAGCTGCAGTTTCAATCGGATATTCCGGCGGATCTGCCTTCGGTGCAGGTGGATCCCGATAAGATTCGCCAGGTGCTGTTCAATCTGTTGGACAACGCCATCAAATATACCCCTGCCCAGGGATCCATTCGCCTCAACGCTTTACACCGCACCAGCCAAAAGGTTCAGGTGACCGTCAGCGATACAGGTCCGGGGATCCCTGCAGCCGACCAAGAGAACATCTTCTCGGATTCGGTACGCCTGTTGCGGGATCAGCAGCAAGAGGGCTATGGCATTGGCCTATCCCTGTGTCGACGGATTTTACGGGCCCACTACGGGCAGATCTGGGTGGAGTCGGCCCCCGGCGAAGGCAGCAGCTTCCACTTCACCTTGCCGGTGTACCGCTTCTGAGGGCGCCAGCCAGGCTCCCGGCCCTGCGGAGCGTGGCAAAGAATCCCCCTCAGTCTTGGCTCAGTCTCGGTAAGAGGGATCCTCTCGATCCAACTTGCGGATCAGGGCTTGCCATTCCCGTTCCCCGATAGGGCCGCCCCCCCGCTCGAACTGCCGGGCGGTACGTTCACAAACTTGGGCCGGAGGAATGAGCAGCGGGGAACCAGTAGATTGGGCGGCGATCTGGATGCGACAGGATTGCTCCAGGTAGTACATGCGCACGAAGGCTTCCGGAATGGTGCGCCCGACGGTGAGCAAGCCGTGATTGCGCAGGATCAGGCTGTGGTGGGATCCCAAATCGGCAGTTAACCGTTCCCGTTCGGCCAAATCAAGGGCGATCCCTTCGTAGTCGTGGTAGGCGAGATGGCCGTAAAACTGCAGGGCAAATTGGCTGATCGGCAGCAACCCCTCTGACAAAGCGGCAACCGCCATCCCGGCGGTGGTGTGGGTGTGCAGCACGCAACAGATATCGGGACGAGCACTGTGGATGGCGCTGTGAATAACAAAGCCAGCGGGGTTGACCGGCCAGGGACCGGGCTCCACGATTTGCCCATCGGCATCGATCTTGACCAGGCTAGAAGCGGTGATCTCCTCAAACAGCAGGCCAAACGGGTTGATCAGAAAGTGATCCTCTGGCCCCGGCACCCGCACGGAAATGTGGGTGTAGACCAGATCGTCCATCCCAAAGCGGGCAATCAGCCGATAACAGGCCGCTAGCTGTTGGCGCAGTTCGGCTTCCGTCAGGCCTTGGGCGGTGGAGGAGGGGGAGAGTAGCGAGGGGGACATGGCAGCCAGACCTTGAAAACAAAGCCTTGCCTAGGTATAGCCGAATTGTTCTAGGAAATCTGTATCCCAGAGGATCTCCCCCTCCAGGGTCATTCTCCCCAAGACCGGCAGACCTAGCTGGGCTTCTAGGTTCGCGGCCAGCGTCGAGTCCAGCTCCGCCAGCATTTGCGGATCCCAAGGGGAACCGGGCTCCGGCCCACAAGATTCGGGGGGGGATCCCAGCAACACCCAGCCCAAACAGTGGGCCTTGGCCTGGCGAAGGAGGGCAGCAAAAGCGGTTGCTTGGCTCAGGGCTCCCCCCCGCGGCACCGTCAGCAGCAAGGTAAAGCCCCAAGCTTTGGCCAGATCTGCCCAGGTTTGGCCTGGCCCAATCGGCTCGGCGAGGCTGCCTGCCAAAACCAGCAGCGGCTGCTTATGCACCAGTTCCTGCCCCATCTTCTCCCCTTCCCAAGCCGAGATCTGCTGCCAGAGGGTCTTCAACTGCGCCTCTGAAGGGGTAGAATCCACCGCGAGCAAGCTATAGGGGCGCGGCATCACCTGCTGCCAAGCGCTGGCGACTGCCGTTGCCGCCGGGATCCCAGGCCCCACCCAGGTGCCCGCCACCATCACCCTCATGGCTCCGGCCCCCCAGACTCAGCCTCCCAAAGGGCGAAAAACTCCGGCTGAATCTCAAAGCCAAACACCAAGGCCATATCCCGCAGTGTGGAAACCGAGCCCAGTTGCTGCTGCTTAAACCACCGCATCAACACAAAGATTTTCTGGTAGACGAAAATCTCCAGCGCCTCCGGATTGTAGAGGATCCCCTCGCGGGGATTGAATTGATGAGGCACCAACATGGCGGCGTAGCGAGCCAGTTCCCCGCGACGCCAGTCGAGAAAATAGGGCAGCCAGGGATAAACCGTATCCCAGCGGATAAACCACAGGCGCACCTCCGGGATCTCCGACAATTCCCGCGGATCCTCAGGGCTACGGGGATAGTCGATCACACACTGCACCTGCTGGGCAGCCCGGGCGGGATCCGCCATCAAGGTCCGCATCAAGTCATGGCCCGGCGTCAAATCCAGGGTTTGGATCGCTTTGGCGGAAAGGTAGAAGGGGATGGGCACAACTGCAGGGCCGTCTTTCCACAGGTTCAGGCGGGTCAGAGCTTTGCCAAAACCCTCATCCCGCCGACATATCAGCTTTTTGCAGCTTAACGCAGCTTCGCCGCATCCCACCCCACCCGATCCACCGGGATCCCAAGGCAGCTCAGTTCGAGGGCAAAACCCGCCGTTACCAAAAACACCTGATCCGCCACCGTTGCCAGATTCTGGGTCAATTCTCCCAGCCGATCCCGAAACAAGCGCCCCATGGGGTAAGCGGGCACCACTCCCCAGCCCACCTCTTCCGAGACCAAGATCACCTCTCCTGTGCAGCATTCCAAACTGGCCAGAAAAGAGCGCACCAAGGGATCCCATTCCTCAGAAGAGATCTCCAACCCCTGGGCTACCCAGCCCCCCAACGAATCCACCAGAGCACAACAGGGCTGCGGCAACTTCTCCAGTTCCGCACTCAAATCCAGGCCCGTTTCCCAGGTTGGCCAACTGCTGGGCCGCCGTTGCCGATGCTGCCGGATCCGCTCTGCCCACTCCGGATCGGCGATGGGATCGACCTTTGGCCCGGTAGCCAGATAAATGACCGCGAGATCCGAGGCAGCAGCGAGCTTCTCTGCCAACCGACTTTTGCCGGAGCGAACGGGGCCACAGATGAGCACAATCGACATCAGGGTTAGGATGGAACCAATTCACACTAGGGTAGCGAGAGCCCGACCATGAAGGAGCCCAAGGGGACTTTTCCTGCGCCAAAATCCGCTCAGCCTGCCTGGATCAGCCTGGCGTTGAGCTTGACCACTGCTCCACTTCTGTTGGGATTGGTGTTGGCGGATCGGGCGGGGAAATGGCTGGGATCCCTCACTTGGGAAGATCCGGGTTGGTGGCTCGGGGAGCGATTGCCCAACTTGGATCCCACTACCCTACGAGCCCGTCAGCAACAGCGCAAAAACTCCGCTTCAGCCGAGGGCCCTT
Source organism: Thermostichus sp. DRC_bins_24 (assembly GCA_039794845.1). Classification (GTDB taxonomy): domain Bacteria; phylum Cyanobacteriota; class Cyanobacteriia; order Thermostichales; family Thermostichaceae; genus Thermostichus. Next base: position 3,077 of record JAUQVK010000012.1, on the reverse strand, counting down.
AACCTTTCGTATCATGGGTAGATGGGTAGAGCAGCCAGTCACAGGAGTCGACCTCTGTTGAGGAACCGGACCAGACCATCGCGGGATCTCACCTCCACTCTCTCTGGAGTGCTGTTTTGGCTGAGTGCCTTTCTCTTCACAGCGGTGTTGAGTGCCTGTCTGGGTTATCTGTTCGGCCAACGGGCCCTCTCGGGAGTCTCTTCTCCGGTTACTCAGTCCGGCAATGCCGGCACCCGCGGCCAAGTTCGCGATCCCCGCACGGTTCCCCTGGTGAATGAAGCTCAGGTGATCGCAGCAGCCGAAGCCAGTCTGAGGCCCGCCCCCACCCCCACCCCTCTGGCTACCCCACCTCCCACGCCGGTGGCCACCCCGACCCCCACGCCCACCCCGAGCCTGTCCCCCGAGTTGGCGGCCACCCCACCTCCTACCCCCACGCCGGTGGTGGCCACCCCCACCCCGCCGCCCCCTCCCACCCCCACCCCGGTGGTGCCGACGCCGCCTCCCCAACGAATTGCCAACAGCGGGCAGGTCTCCATGCAGGTGCTTTCTGCCCGTCGAGAGGGAGCTCAGGTAATTTTGGATGTGGCAATGCAAAACAACTCAGCGGAGACGGTGCGCTTCCTCTACAGCTTCATGAACATCACCGACGACAACGGCCGGGCCATCAATGCCCTCACCCAGGGATTGCCCGGAGAACTCCCCCCCAATGGGCAAGTGTTTCAGGGCACTATCCGTATCCCCACTTCCAGCTTGGCCGGATCCCGGTCGGTGTCCGTGAGCCTTGCCGACTACCCCAGTCGTCGTCACCAATTGGGGGTGAGTGGGATCCCAATACCCCAATAACCTCAGTCTTGTTCCTGACCATGCTTTCCGTTAGTCAACGCCTTCCAACTCTGGCCATCAGGAAATGTCCACCCTGAGTAGTGCCGAATTGCCTTGGGTAGCCACCTAAACCTTTGCAGAATCGCTTAAACGCAAAATCTACCCGTTTCACGGTAGCTTAGAGGGCATGACTGCCCAGTTCCACATACTCAGGCCAACACTCCTTGAAGTCAGCCAGGGCAGCAGGAGCCCCGCACCCTACCCTTTCAAGGGGGTATCGGGAGGAATGCGCCGCCGGCAGCGGGATGAAATAAAAAGATGGTCAATGCCCTTAAGCTGCAATCCCTTTGCTACCACGAGATTCGCGCTCACTTTGGCCTGTCGAGCAACTTAGCCCAACAGGTTTGCAGGGGAGTCGCCGGTTCTCGGAAGGTGGCCAAACAAAAGCATCGCCCGGTCAAAGCGGTCAAGTCGGATTTTCTCGTTTCGGGAAAAAGACCGGACGGCTTGCCGGAGCCGGGCGAGCACAGTTTCACTCACCACCGTTGACGGGCGTGAGCGGTTTGGGTTGGCCATCGGCAATTACCAACGGGGAATGCTGAACAGTTGGGCGTTCCACCGGTTGAGGGGGTTCATTGAGTACAAGGCTTTGAGGGCAAACGTGCCACCGATGTCTGCGTATTCACCCGGATGTCGATAAGTCCTATCGGAGGGGTAAGCGGTTTGGGTATGGGCATTGGGGTTGGCAGGGGGATGGGGCTTTTAACGGGGCCAAGAACCTTCCATCGATTGGGCTGTCGGTAATACGGCCTGGAGGCTCCTGGTTATCTTGTGGGTTGAAGGAGATAGCCGGAGGGCGACTGAAGAGCTTTTGGAAAGCCTGCGACTGCGTAAGCCGTCAGCGGCGGGAAGACGTTACGTCCACACGAAGTCGGAAAAGGCCGTAAGCCCCTCTCCCGCTCCATGAGAGGAGTTACGGCTAGTGCCACGCTGCGCGAAGGAGGGGTGAGGGCAAGTATTGCAAACTCAATTTATCAATTTAAAGGACTATAAATTAAATGCCACCAGAGCTCTCTCGATAGTTCCTAAGAAACATTGCTTTGTAGTTAAGTTAACCTCTGCCTGTTGGAGTTGGGGAATAAAATAGACGGAACTCAGCCCCGGCAAGCAGGGATTCTAGACAATCTATGTCGGATTTTTTAGATTACTACAAAATTCTTGAAGTAGATCCCCAGGCCAGCTTGAATCAGATCAAGAGTGCCTACCGTGCCCTTTGTCAAGAATATCACCCCGACAAGTTGCCCCCTGGTACCCCCCAAAAAGCTCGTCAGTACATTGAGGAAAAATTCAAAACCCTCAACCTAGCCTATGAAACTCTGAGGGATCCCCAGCGACGGCAAGCTTACGATCAACAGCGACAACGTTTCCAGTCTTTTCCACCCTCTCCTCCCCCGCAGTCGCAGCCATTTGTACACCCTGAGCTATTCAACCCAGAACGGCTCCATCAAGCGGCAGCGGCCCTAGAGGCAAAACAGCGGCAGATGCGGGCGGACTATGATCAGGAGCTGAACCAGATCCGCAATCAAACCCATGAGCAACTGAAGGGAATTGGCATCCTGGCAAAGGACTTGGATAGTCAGGTTTTTCAAACTTTTCCAGAACTGACAGGGGGCATTATCACCTGTTTTGGGATTGCCGTTGTTTTATTTGCAATTGGCTGGAGTTGGTTAGGGTTAATTTTTCTGGCGATTGCGCTAATCCTGACTTTCTCACCCACCTACAGCCCAGAAGCGGCTCAGGCAGCCAATCGAATTGTCAGGGAAGCCGAGAACCGCAGGCAAAAAGCTACCGAGCATTACCAGCACCAACAATCCAATTGGCAGCAGTATTGCCGACAGCGGATTGATTTTTTTAAGTCCCTCCCTCCACAGGCTTTGCAGGAGAGTTACATTCGTTCCCTCAGCGATCAAGATCAACTCTTTTTATTGCTGGCCCTCAAGGAACATCAGCAGCAACATCAGCTGAATGAAAGTCTAAGAGCTGCTGCTAAAGTGGCAGTAGGAATTGGCATTTTGGCCGCCTTATTTGGCTTAGGACTGGGGGGATAAATCGGCAAAGGCAGTCTGCACAGCAGGATGGATAAAATGCTGCAGGTTAAAGGATCCCAGCGGGTTATCCCTCTTTGTTGACAAAGTAGAGCAGGCCCATAATCCGTGCCCGCTTGATCGCCACCGTCAGTGCCCGCTGCTGCTTGG
>JAUQVK010000011.1:0-43771 GCA_039794845.1 Thermostichus sp. DRC_bins_24 | reverse complement strand
CCATCGGTTTGGGTGGGAGGCGTGCCTTTTGACTGTGAGGAGTGTCCTTGATGCGTGAAAGAAAGGGGCCGGGTTTTGGCCCACAAACTTTGCGGTCTCGTTGGATTGGGGCTGCCGGATCCCTAGCTTGGCTGGTGGTGAGTGCCTGTGGCAGCAGTTCACCCACCAGCCCGGTGATGAACCCTTTGCCGCTGGGGCGGCTGTTGGTGGGCAATACCCGTGGCAACAACGTTGTCCAGTTCGACCCCGAATCGGGTGCTTTTTTGGGAGAGTTTATCCCGGCTGGCACAGGGGGCCTGTTCTCCCCCGATGCGATCATCCTGGGGCCCGATGCCAATGGGGACGGGATCCCGGATCTCTATATTTCCAGCGGCAACCAACCGGCGGGCAGCGCAGAGGCGGCCTCTTCGGTGTTGCGGTTTGATGGCCTGACGGGATCCTTTTTGGATGCTTTTGTCGCCAACGACCCGGCCACAGATGCCGATGAAACGGGCGGCCTGTTGCGTCCCTACGGGATCGCCTTTGGGCCGGATGGCAATTTGTACGTTTCCAGTTTCTTGACGGATCAAATTTTGCGCTACAGCGGCTCTACGGGTGCCTTTCTGGATGTTTATGCCCAAGGGGATGGTCTGCCGGGTGGGTTGAATGGCCCGAATGGCTTGTTGTTTGGCCCCGATGGGGCGCTCTATGTTACCACCCAGGGTAGTGTGGCCGTCGAGGGAGAGCCCGATTTCAGCCGGGGGTTGCCCAGCCAGATCCTGCGCTATGACCTCAGCAGCGGCAGTGCCAGTGTGTTTGCCACGCCAGATCCCTTAGAGGGTGGGGCTGGGTTTGTCAGCCTATTGGGCTTGGCCATTGGGCCGGATGGGGCTCTTTACGTCAGCGACTTTGGCGGCGGGATCCGTTTTTACGACCTGAGCAGCGGCAGCGAACTCGGATCCTTTTCCACCGACTTTACCGGGGCGGATCCCAGTGGCAACTTTGTCGGTAGCCTCAGCTTTGGCCTCAACGGCATCCTCTACAGTGTCGGCTTTGATTTCCGCGAAGGGGCCAACACCATTGGGGCGATCCTGCGCTACAACACCACCGCCGGGATCCCTGCCGGAGATCCTGGGGCAACCTTTGTACCACCTACCCCCGTTTTGCAGCGACCCATCGGCATCTTGTTCTACTAGTGGACGGGATATGGAGGGCTTGGATCCCAATCGGATCCGGCCCTTCTTCAGGGTCCCGATTGAAAAAAGGGCTGCATCTCCCTTTGCACCTGCTGTAGGGCCGCATCCGGGTCCAGTTGATCGGTAATCACCTGGTTCACCACCAGGCCCAGGGCATCTTGCAGGCGGGCATATTGGGGGACTCGCGGGCGAAAATCCCCATTCCCCTTTTCTATGGAAGGTAAGACCTCGGCAAAATAGGGAAACTCCGCCAGCAGTTCCGCATCGGTGAGGATGCTGCGGCGTATGGGCTCGGATCCCAGACGAACGAACTCTTTTTGAATCTCCGGCCGGGCTAACCAGCGAATGAACTCCCAAGCTGGCTCGATGTTGTTGGAGTTGCGGTTAATGCCCAACCCCCAGCCCCCAAAGGGATATTGGGGATCCAGCCCTGCGGCAAGGGGCAGCCCGGTAATGCCCAACTCCCCGGCAATGCGGGAGGTTTTGGGGTTGAGTTTGTCCCGTAGCCCTGTTGACCAGGCCATCTGCATCATCGCCCGCCCTTCGTTAAAGGCTTGCTCCCGTTCCGGCCAAGCGTAGGAAATTGCTCCTGGGGGAGTGAAAGCAAACAGATCGCGAAAGTATTCCAGAGCAGCGATATTGGTGGCGCTGTCGATGCTGGGTTGGCCGCTTTCATCCAAAAGGCTCCCCCCATGGGCCAGCATGTAGTACATCCAATCTTGGGCAACAGGTGCTCCCCGCGCCCCGTTGATGGCAATGCCGTACACGTCTCCCGTGGTCAGGGCTTCGGCGGCTTCTCGCAAGTCTGTTAAGGTTTCCGGGCCCTCGGGAAAGCCCACCCCGGCCAGGGCAGAGCGGTTGTAGTTGAGCATGCCCGCATAGCCTGCCAATGGGAAGGCATGCTGTCGCCCTTGCCATTCCCCCAGCTTCCACATCACGGGCAGAATATCGTCGAGTTCGAGAGCAGCGCGATTCTCCTCCAGGCGCTCGGTTAAATCCACCAAATAGTTGTTTTCCGCCCATTCTCCTGTCCAGACGATATCCACCGCATACAGATCCGCCTGCGCCGTACCCCCGACAAAGTCGGAAATGGCCCGCCGATACAGCTCGGGGTAGCCGTTGATGGTGACGACGATGCGAATGCCGCTGGCGGCCTCAAATTGCGGGACGATCTGCTGTAGGGCGGTACCAAACCGATCCGAAACCGTGAACAGGTTTAAGGTCGGGGTGCTGCTGACAGATGGGGTGCGTTCTAGGGCGGCACAGGAACCCAGCAGGGCGGATCCCCCGCTGAGGGCAGCCCATTTGAGCAAAGTACGGCGAGGGAGGGCAGGGAACATCTGAGAAGAAGACATTATTTTGGATTTTGGCTGGCTTAGACAGAGAGAAAAGGGCTTGTCGAGGGATCCCTATGCTGACACAAAGCCCGCGTCCACGGTTACCGGCAAGGAGGGGCAAGCGATACCATTTGGCTGACGGGATCCAGATCTGCTTTACTGTAGCGAGATTGGTACTGCGGAATACGATTGTGGTGTCTGGGTTCAGGCACCGTTAGGGACTATCACTCCAGCATCACTTTGGGAGCTGAGCATGGCGGATGGGGAATACAAACCAGGGTTAGAGGGCGTTCCGGCCACACGCTCCAATATCAGCTTTGTGGATGGCCAGGCGGGGATCCTGGAGTACCGCGGCATTCCGATTCAGGAGTTGACCGCCCACAGCACCTTTTTGGAGACTGCTTATCTGCTCATCTTTGGGGAGCTGCCGACCCAGTCGGATCTGCACAGTTTTGAGCAGGCGATCCGGGGCCATCGGCGGGTGAAATACCGTATCCGCGACATGATCAAATCTTTCCCAGAGTCGGGCCACCCGATGGATGCACTGCAAACCTGCGTGGCGGGTTTGGGGCTGTTTTACCCGTTGCAGGATGTGGATCCCAACTATGTATTCGGCACGGTGACTCGCTTGCTTTCCAAGTTGCCGACGATGGTGGCCATGTTCCACCAAATGCGCCAGGGCAACGACCCCATTCCGCCCGACGACAGCCTCGATCACTCGGCCAATTTCCTCTACATGCTCTCGGGCAAAAAGCCGGATCCCTGGTTGGCGCGCATCTTCGATACCTGCCTGATTTTGCACGCCGAACACACCGTCAATGCTTCCACTTTTGCTCTTCTGGTGAGCGCCTCCACCCTGGCTAACCCCTACAGCAGCCTGGCAACGGCGGTGGGTACCCTCTCGGGACTGTTACATGGGGGGGCCAATCAGCAGGTGATGATGCTCCTACGGCAGATCGGCTCAGTGGAAAATGTGCGTGCCTTCATTGAGGATAAGCTGGCCAAAAAACAGCGGATCATGGGGCTAGGGCACCGGGTTTACAAGGTGAAGGATCCCCGTGCGATTACCTTGCAGCGAATTGCGGAAGAACTGTTCGAACGCTACGGCCACGACAAATACTACGACATCGCCTTGGAAGTTGAGCGGGTGTGTGAGGAGCTACTGGGCCCGAAGGGGATTTACCCGAATGTGGATTTCTACTCTGGGTTGGTCTACGCCAAGTTGGGAATCCCGGAAGATCTGTTTACGCCGGTGTTTGCCATTGCCCGTGCGGCGGGGTGGTTGGCCCATTGGCGGGAGCAGCTATCGGATAATCGGCTGTTCCGACCTACTCAGGTGTATACGGGCGAACGGAATCAACGCTACATTCCTTTGGCCGAGCGCGGGTAGGGTTCATTTGACAGGGGGCTGAGGCGAGATCCACACTCAATAAGGCTTAAATTGCGTGTGAGGTGGTGCTTTGGGGCTTTTAGACTCCCCCCTTTGGCGGGATGGATTTACCCTTTTCCTGAGCATCGTGGTACAGGCGATGCCGTTTTTGCTTTTGGGGGTTTTTCTCTCGGGTCTGCTGGCGGTGTTTGTGGATGGATCCCGGTTGGCCCGCTTTTTACCCAAAGGCAAAGTAGGTAGCGCGGTCACCGGCGGGGCCTTGGGGTTCTTTTTCCCGGTGTGTGAATGTGGCAACTTGCCCGTGGCCCGTCAACTGGTGCTCAAAGGGATCCCTCCCCATGTGGCGGTGGCCTTTCTGTTGGCGGCGCCCGTGTTTAACCCGGTGGTGATCTTCTCCACTTGGATTGCCTTCCGCACCATGCCGGAGATCGTGGTCTACCGGATTCTCTTTTCCTTTGGCATCGCGGTGGTCATTGGTCTGCTCTTTGGCGTGCAAAAGGATCTCCAGCCTTTGCTGCACCCGGCAGTTTGGCAGGAGCTGCAACGCAACATCGCCCAAACTGCCGCGCTCCCCGCCGCCCGTCGCTCTCCACTGCTCCAAGGGGGCACCTTCTGGATTGGATCGCGGCCCAAGCAGGGAAACACCCCACCGCAACTGGTCTCCGCCGGATCCCTGCTAACTCTACAAACTGCGGAGGAAGTTTACCGATCCGCCTTGGCTACCCCCCCGCGACTCCCTTGGAGACAAAAAGGAGCCCTACTCCTACAAACCTGGGCCAGAGAGATCCGCGAGCTGGGATCCGTGCTGATTCTGGGCTCAGCAATGGCAGCATTGATCCAAACGGTGATCCCACGTTCATTTCTATTGGATTACGGCCAGGATGCGTTGGTGTCGATCCTAATCATGATGGCGCTGGCGGCGATCATCTCCATTTGCTCGACGGTGGATGCCTTTTTTGCCCTTTCCTTTGCAGCCACCTTTACGCCGGGCTCCCTGTTGGCTTTTATGGTGTTTGGGCCAATGGTGGACTTAAAGGCGATTGGCCTGATGCTGACGTTGTTCAAACCCCGCGCCATTTTCTACTTGGTGGTCTTGACGTTTCAGTTCACATTGGTGGGAGCCCTAGCCATCAACTACTTCGGCGGATGAACGGCCGTTGAGATCCGCATCTTTGCACCAGATCAGAGGTTGAGGCTTGAGGGTGGCCCAGTGCTCTGGGAAGCCTTTGATCCAACTGCAATTGATCCAACTGCAATTGATCCAACCGCAATGCCCGCGGATCCCTGGCTCGTCAGCGAGTGGCCCCGGTCTTTCTCCTGCTGGGTGAGCTGGGCGAATTGCTCCCAGAGGAGATAGTCGAGAGCGCGGGATGGGAAGCTACTCCGCTGTCCCCAGGCCGTTCTGCAGCAGCAGCAGCAAGGGGGGCAGAAACAGCCATGCCGCCACCAGCAGAGCCACCACCGCCGCGATCAATACCGCCCCAGCTGCACAATCTTTGGCGATCGCTGCCAGCAGATGATACTCACTGCCGAGGGTCAGATCCACCACCGCCTCTAGGGCGGTATTCACCAGCTCAAGGGCCATCACCAAGCCGGTCACCAAGCTGATCAGGGCCATTTCCACGGCACTTAGCTTCAACCCAAGCCCGAGGGCAAAGGCCACCACCGCCACGGCAATGTGAATGCGGAAGTTGCGTTGGGTGCGGGCAGCGTACACCAACCCCTTGCCGGCATAGTAAAAACTCTTGCCCAGGTTGGTGGCCACTCGCCAGGAGGGGGGTCGCTGCCAGGGATCCGCCACCAAAGGCTCGGCCTCCTCTGAGGGATCCGCCGCTGCCTGGGGCTCAGGAGCAGCGGGATCTGCAGAAGAATGGGCCTCCTCCCGCCGTCGGAATGCCAACGGCCGAGAGCGCTCCAGCAACCGCAGACGCCGGAGAGAACGACCAGAGCTATTGGCCATGCGTCACCTCCAAGCCCAGTTGGATCGCCGACAGCAGTTGTCGTTGTTGCTGCACCATGCGCTGTAGGGACAGTTCATCCGGGTGATCCCACCCCAGCAGGTGGAGCAAGCCATGACTGGCCAGCCAAGCCAGCTCATCCGAAAGACGATGCCCCTGGGCCTTTGCCTGGAGGCGGGCGGTTTGAACCGAAATCACGATATCCCCTAACAGCCGCACCCCCGAGAGTTCATGGATCCCAACGGGAGCCAGCATCTCCTGGGCGGCAAAGGCCAACACATCCGTGGGCTCATCGATGTGACGAAACTCGCGGTTTAGCTCGCGGATGTGATCATCAGAGGTCAGACAAAGGCTCAACTCACATGGGATCGTCACCCCCAGCTCCCGCAACCAAATCTCGAACCAACGACACCAGGTGGCCTCTTCAATCGGGCTCGGGATATTGAATTGCAGGTACAGATCCAGGAATCCATCCATGCGGGCCTCACTCCACACCAATACGCCCCCTATTCTAGTGGGTAGGTTAGGTTAGACCGGATTTCTGCAGAAATTGCCGCAGTTTCATGAGCTGCGCTAAGGCTTGGCGGAGGCGATTTTCTAACGTTTGCCGATGGCTGTCTGTATCCAAAGAGGCATCCGCCGGGAACAAGTCTCCCGCAATGCCGACGGCCCAAGCCCCTGCCCGTAGGTACTCCGCCGCATTGGCCAAGGTCACCCCCCCGGTGGGAATCAAAGGCAACTGGCCCAGCGGCTGCTGTAAATGGCGCAGGTACCGGGATCCCCCCACACTGTCCACCGGAAACACCTTCACCGCCGTTGCCCCGGCCCGCCAAGCCGCCCAAATCTCGCTGGGGGTGAGTGCCCCTGGCACGATCGGCAGCCCCACCTGCACCGCCCAAGCGATCAGCTCCGCATTCGTAACCGGCGCCACCAGAAACTGGGCCCCCGCTTGCCGAGCTTCTTCCGCCATCGGTCGATTCAGCACGGTGCCCGCCCCGATCCAGCAGTGGGGATGGTGCTGGCGGAGCCGGGCAATGAGCTGGGGGTAATCGGGCACCTGGGTGGTGATCTCGATCTGGCGGATCCCGGCTTGGATGGCCACAGTCGCCTGTTGTGTCGCCTGGGCCAGGCTCTCTTGGGCGCGAATGATCCCAATCAGAGGCTGCTGCCACAACTGCAGCAACCAAGGGTGGGCAAAGCGATCATCCGGTTGGGGAGGAGGAGAATCGAACATGGGCAGGGGGCAGGAAAGGCCAGTTTTGGTAGGATAAGCCGCAGTGGTTGTGGGGAAAGGTGGGTTTGAGTCGTGTGGCACGAAGCCTAAGGGCGTGGATGTTGCTAGGGCTGCTCGCCCTCCTGCTGCTGGGAGGTCTATGGGTGGTTGCTCCTTCTCAGGCGCAGAATGTCAACCAACTGCAACAACGGCAGCAGCAGATCCAGCAGCAAATTCAGGGCAACCAACGCCGCCTGGAAGAACTGCGCCAAGCGGAACAGGAAGCCCGCCGCCGCATGGGATCCCTGCAGCAAAATATCCAACAAACCGAGTCAAGCCTGCGGGATAACCAGTATCGCCTGGAACAAGCTCAGAAAGCACTGGAGCAGGCCCAGAAGGATCTCCAGGATTTGGAAGACCGCCTGAAGCGGCAACAGCAGGGCACCGCCGCCCGGTTGCGATATATGCAGCGACAGGGAGCCGAACACTGGTGGGCCTTGCTCCTCAGCAGCCGCGATCTAAACGAGTTTTTCGACCGTCGCCACCAACTGCAACTGTTGATCGAGGCGGATCGGCAGCTGATCCAGGAGCTACAGGTGACGGCCATGGAGGTGGATCAACAGCGCATTGCCCTGGAGGTACAGCGCAACGAGATCTCTTTGATTTTGCAGGAGCTGGCAGCTCAGAAAAACCAACTGCAGCAGCAGGCCGCTACCCAAGAGCAACTGGTGGGGAGACTGGCCAATGAGCGGGCTTCTTTTGAAGCCGCACAACGGCGTTTGGAGGCTGACTCCCAACAGCTCACGGGCTTGATTCAGCAGCTGATTGCCCAACAGGCCCAGCAACGGGGAGGAGGGGATCCGGTACAGGGCACCGGGCGCTTGGTGGCTCCGGTGGGGGGGCCGATCACCAGTCCCTTTGGCTGGCGGGTTCACCCCATTTATCGCACCCGGCGCTTTCATGCGGGCATCGACTTTGGAGTACCCACGGGCACCCCTGTCCGGGCAGCAGATCGGGGTACCGTCATCTACGCCGGCTGGTATGGCGGCTACGGCAACACGGTCATCATCAACCATGGGGGCGGCATCACCACCCTCTACGCCCACAACAGCCGGGTTGCCGTTGGGGTTGGGCAATCGGTACAGCGAGGGCAAGTCATTGCTGCCGCAGGCTCAACCGGGCTATCCACCGGTCCTCACGTTCACTTTGAGGTACGCCGCAACGGCCAACCGGTGGATCCCCGCCGTTATCTGTGAAGCACCGCATCCGCCGGGACCGGCTGCAGGGATCCCGCTTGCAACGTCCACTGCACATCGGCAATCTCCGCCAGCTCTTCTGGGTCGTGGGAAACCACCAATACCGTCCACATCGATTTCAGTCGTGCCAACAGATCGATCAGCTGCCGCCGCACAGACCAGTCCAGCCCTGCCGTCGGCTCATCCAACAGCAGCAAAAACGGGCCGCGAATCAGCTGCACCGCCAAAGCCAAGCGCCGTTGTTGCCCCCCACTCAGATGGTTGGGGGAACTCTGCAATGGGATCCCTTCCAACCCCACCTGTTTGAGAACATGTTCGATCTCTTTTTCCCGTAGCTCGGGATGGCCGAAGCGCATTTCATCCAGCAGGGTGAGGCCACAGAAGTGCCGCTCCGGGAACTGAAACACCAACCCCGCCATGCTCCGCAGTTGGGAGGGCAAGAGGGTGACCCCCTCCCAGGCAATCCGCCCCTGGGTAGGGCGCGCCAATCCGGCCAGGATCTCCAGCAGAGTGCTCTTGCCTGCCCCACTTTTGCCCACGATCAGCCCCAACTGATGTAGTCCCAACTGAAAAGAGAGATCCTTCAAAATGGGTTGGGCTGCTGCTGCCGGATGATAGGAAAGATGTTGAACTTGCAACATGAAGGGCTGAGAGGGGGGAGGCTACCGTTATTCTGGCACCGCAGGAAACCTAACTACCCAGATCCGTCGCAGTGCTCCGCACCTTGCGTAGCAAGATAGCCATAAGCTCGGGGAGCGGTGTAGCAGTGGGCAACTGTTGACGCAGCCTGCCGCAGAGAGCAGTCACCGCGAAGGTTATAGAGTAGACTCCTGGCAACACACTCAATACCACTGCTGGGCGTAGAGGCGCTGCACCAAATAAAACACAAATAGGCTCACATCCACGCGACGCTCATCGATCATAAAAGACTCGATGGTGCTGGCCGGGGATCCCTCGGTGGTACAGCGAAAGAACTTACGACCATTCAGGGATCCCTCGGCGAACAACACACTAAACTGCTTTTTCCCACCCGCAAAGGAGCCAAGCAACGTTTTCCCCTCAAGGCGCAGTTGGAGATCCTCCACCCCCCGTTTTTGAAAAGCAGCCATGGCTGCGGGGATCACATCCTCCGTGATTTCCTGCTCAAAGGGCTTTTCTGCTTTGGCTGCTTTCTTACCAGCAGCCTTGGGGGTAGCTTCAGCAGTGCCGGAATCTTCAGCCACAGGTTTGGCAGCCTTAGCCCGAGGGGGCTTTTTGACAGAGGCCTCTTGAGGAGCGGCAGTTTCGGGGGTGGGTTCTCCAGACACAGACATACTCAAAGACTCCGGCGATGGGTGCAGACTGAACCAGAAACTCTATATTCTCTCTCTATTTCTCTCTACTTCTTCTTCTGAATCTTCGGGAACTTCAGGGAACTAGCCCTTAGGGATGTATTGGCCAACGATTTCCTCGGCAGGGATCTGGGGGAAACCCATGCTGAAGTTGGGGGTACGCCCGCTCAGGTTATAGGCAATCTCCCCTTGCTTGAGCAAAGACCGAATGAAGTGCTCCAGATCCGACCCAATGCGGCGCATGTTGTACTCGGTCAAATCCCGGCCTTCGTACTCCGCCACCAACTCCTCAAAGCGGGCGTAGACCTTCTGGAGGGCAGCATCGTTCCAAACCAGCTCGTTGTCTGGATCGACATCCAGGGTGAACAGGTCTTCTCGGGGCAGGAAGTTGTTGTTGGCCGTGACCTCACCAGCAAAAATATGAACGTGACGAGTGGTGCATTTCAGCATTGGAACGGCTCCGGTGGGGATCCTACACTTTTTCTCAAGGTATCACTCCCGGCGCTTCTGGGGGATCCCGTGGCTCGCTAAAGTGGTTCCAGGCCCACCGGAGGGATCTTGGTTCCTCTCGAGGGGATCCCGTGTGATCCATCTGCCTTGTGTCTTCACGGTTGCCTGAGCTGAGGGGATGAAGCCCTCCTTGTTATTCATAAATCCAAATCCACTGGACCGCGCTTGACATCATCTTGACATCATGAAGGTCTACATCAGTGCCGATATCGAAGGGATCACCAGCATCAACCACTGGGATGAGGCCACCATCGGCCAACCCGGTTATGAGCTGTTTCGGGAACAAATGACCCGCGAGGTCATCGCCGCTTGCGAGGGATCCCTGGCTGCCGGAGCAACACACATCACCGTTAAAGATGCCCATGATTCCGGGCGCAACCTGATTCCTGACCGGCTTCCCGAACAGGCAGAGCTTATCCGTGGCTGGAGCGGCCACCCTTATTGCATGGTACAGGAGCTGGATCGCAGTTACGATGCCTTGATCTTGATTGGCTATCATTCCCCTGCCGGATCCGGTGCCCATCCCCTCGCCCACACCTACACCACCGAAGTCAGCCAAATCCGGTTGAACGGCCAAGCGATCGCCGAGTTTCATTTGGTCAGCCTCACCGCCGCCTACGAAGGGATCCCAGTCGTTTTTCTGGCCGGAGATGCCGATCTGTGTGCCGCCGCCAAAGCCTACGATCCCAAGATTCAAACCGTGATCACCCACAAAGGGATCGGCCAATCCGTCATTGCCCACCACCCGCAGCGCATTCTTCAACAAATCCGCGAGGGAGTAGCCCAGGCCCTGCACCAATTGGAAACCCATCAACCCCGCCCTTTACCCGAGCACTTTCTCCTGGAAGTGGACTACAAACATCCGCCGCGGGCCTACCGCAAGTCCTTTTATCCAGGGGCCACCTTAGCAGGGGACTACACGGTTCAGCTGGCGGTTTCCGATTGGTTTGAGGTGTTGCGGGCCCTAGAGTTCATCGTGCTGGCTTAGCCAGGGATGAGGAGATAAGCAACTGTTCGGCGGCTTCCTTCAGGCTGAGTTCTGAGAGGTCGGGTAGCTGAATCCGAGTGCGGATGCGACTGAAATCTCGCTGCAAGCCGTGTCTGTAGGTGGGGTCGTAATGTTGCTCCAGCAGCTCCTGTACAAACAGGGGCCAGTTCTTGCTGTCGATGAGCTCAAACCACCGTTGTAAACGGGCCTGTCCGTAGCGCGGTTTCAGAGGCAGTAATTTCCGTTTCAATTCCTGCGGATGCTCGATCCAGTGGGGATACCGGGCGATCAACCCTGCTACCCGCTCGGCCAAGGGTAAGTGTACCTCTACACAGTCGGATGCGGTCAGGGCTTGCCAAAGAGCCGGGGGAAGATGCAACTGGCCCACTTTGGCGCTCTCGGCTTCCACCCAGACCGGTTGAGCGGGATCCCAGCCCAAAAACGCCTGTAACAACTGGCTCTCAAACCCCTTTTGACTGGGTTGCGGTCGCTGCCACTCTGCTCCCAAAAGGGATCCCCGATGTTGAGCCAACCCCTCCAGATCCAAAACCTGGGCCCCCTGTTGGCGCAGCTGATGCAGCAACTGTGTTTTGCCACTGCCCGTCGCCCCACACAAAACTCGATAGGTAAACTGCTGAGGCAGGCTCTGCAGTTGCCGCCGCACCCAAGCCCGATAGGTTTTGTACCCCCCCTCCACAACGGTGACCAGCCAGCCCACCTGCGACAGCACCAGGGCCAAACTGCCGGAGCGTTGCCCCCCACGCCAGCAGTAGATCAAGGGGCGATAGTCGCGGTCTTTATCGGCAAAATGGGTTTGCAAATGGCGGCTGATGTTCTGAGCCACCAAGCTGGCCCCTCGTTTGCGGGCCGTAAACGGATCCACCTGCTTGTAGAGGATCCCCACCTCCGCCCGTTCCGCATCCTCCAAAACCGGCAAATTCACCGCTCCTGGCCAGTGATCCTCCACAAACTCCGCCGGAGAACGCACATCGATGATTTCGCTGTAGGTGTGTAACCAAGGTTCTGCCGTGAATTGAATCGGGGGAGACACAAGCCCAGAAATGAAAATGGCAAACTTTGTTTTATCTTGGCAGGTCTTGGGGTTTGGCTAGGGATCCTAAGCTCCAAACTCCGCTTGCGAGAAGGGTTGGGCAGCCCTAGAGTGATATCACCCAAAGTTGCAATCGGCCTGTTCATTCTCACGCCTACCATGGGATCCTACGTTGCGGCAGAACCCTACCCCTACCCCTACAATGGCGACCTACGGCCCGAGAATACCGCCCTGATCATCATCGACATGCAGACGGATTTCTGCGGTGTGGGCGGCTATGTGGACAAAATGGGCTACGACCTCTCCCTCACCCGCGCCCCGATTGAGCCGATTCGGCAGGTGCTGGCGGTCATGCGGGCCCAAGGCTTTCCTATCCTGCATACCCGTGAAGGGCACCGCCCCGATCTGTCGGATTTACCGGAAAACAAACGCTGGCGCAGTCAACGCATTGGCGCAGGAATTGGGGATCCCGGCCCTTGTGGGCGGATCCTAATCCGAGGGGAACCGGGCTGGGAGATCATCCCGGAACTGGCCCCGCTGCCCGGCGAAGTGATCATCGACAAACCCGGCAAGGGATCCTTCTACGCTACCGATTTGGACTTAATTCTCAGGCGTCTGGGCATCCAAAACCTGATCCTGACGGGCATTACCACCGATGTGTGTGTCCACACCACCCTGCGGGAGGCCAACGACCGTGGCTATGAATGTTTGTTGCTGACCGACTGCACAGGTGCCACAGACTACGGAAATTATCTCGCGGCTCTGAAAATGATACAGATGCAAGGCGGTGTTTTCGGGGCAGTCGCCAGTTCTGCTGCGTTGATCGAGACCCTAAAGACCCTAAAGGGAGTTGAGGGATGAAGCTCAAGGTTGTTCCGGAACCCAGTGGAGAGGGAGGGTACACCATCTATGTTCCTGTTTTGCCGGGTTGCATTGGTGAGGGAGATATGATTGAAGCTGCTCTAGCCAACATTCGAGAAGCCATTGAACTCTACCTAGAGACAGAAGCCGATGTGAATCCTGACAAAGACAGGAGTATCATCCAAGAAGTCCTGGGATGAGCAAGGTTCCCAGCCTCTCCTATCACCTCTCCTATCAAGAGATCCTCACTGCTCTACAACAAGATGGATGAGTTTGAAGATGGATGAGTTTGGGTACGCCAGAAAGGGAGTCCTATTCGACTCGAGAAGTCTCTGCCTGAGGGCACGCTTAAGATAACCCTCCCTGCCCACAGACCCGTCAAGCGTTCAACATTACAGCCCTTGCGCGGGTTTTCTACAGCAGGGATCAGGGATTGTGATTCCTGTTCTCACTCCGCGAGGTGCGGAGCACTAGCCTTCTAGAGAGCGGATCCTAACTCCCACAGTTGTGATACGTGACTAGCGGTGCCCTATGGGCCGCCATGGGCGAACGTGCCAGCGTGCCCTAGGCGTAAAGGGCTGTAGCAAAAATCCTCAAGCAAACCCAGCTTGATTTAGACCATTTTTTAGAACCCCTCTAATTCATAAGAACCGATAAGAACCGTCCTTGTCACCCGACTAGACAATCAACTCAGGAGCACATTCTACCCATGACCACCACTGCCCAAACCGAAATCTCCATGACACAAAAAGCCCCTCCAGAACTGGAGGCGGTTAACATCACCAAGCGCTTTGGATCCCTAGTAGCTCTAGACCATGTTTCCCTGAAGTTAAAGCCGGGATCCTTTCATGCCCTTCTGGGAGAAAACGGAGCTGGAAAAAGCACCTTGGTGAAGTGCATTATGGGCTTTTATCATGCCGACTCTGGTGATATTTGTATCGGCAAGCGAGCCCGTGCCATCAACAGTCCACGCGATGCTTATCACTACGGCATTGGCATGGTGTACCAACATTTCACCTCTGTCCCCGCCATGACTGTGGCAGAAAACCTGGTGTTGGCTCGTCCCGATCTGCCGCTGGTGATCAACTGGAAAGAGGAGCAAGAGAAGCTGGCGGCCTTTATGGAAACAGCACCCTTTCAGGTGAACTTACGGGCTTCTATTTCTGATTTGGCCGCAGGGGAAAAACAGAAGGTAGAAATTCTCAAGCAGCTTTATCTAAACACCAAAATCCTGATTTTGGATGAGCCTACTTCCGTGCTCACCCCAGAAGAAGCCGACGAAGTCTTGGGCCTCGTACGTCGCTCTGTAGAAGCCGGAGAACTGAGTGTACTGCTGATTACCCACAAGTTTCGGGAGGTGAATGCCTTTGCCGATGAGGTGACGGTGTTGCGCCGTGGGCAATTGGCCGGTCACGGAGAAGTAAAGGATCTCTCCACGGCGAAAATGGCCGAGATGATGTTGGGCCAGCAGCGAGTGCAGGTGCAACTGGAAAAGGCCCTCAGCAAGACGGGATCCCCGTTGCTGCAAATCGAAGAGCTCCATGCGGATAAAGACAATGGCTTGCCGGCTGTCCGAGGGGTTACCCTGACCGTGCACGGAGGGGAGATCGTTGGGATTGCTGGGGTTTCGGGGAATGGCCAGCGGGAGCTGATGGAAGTTTTGGCAGGACAACGAATGGCGACAGGAGGTCGGATCAAGGTCAATGGACAACCGTATACGGCCACTCGGGCTGAAATGGCACGCCACCGCATTTGTTGTCTGCCCGAAGAACCCCTGAGAAATGCCTCGATCCCCAATATGAGCGTGGGCGAAAACTTGGCTCTGCGCCGTTACGACCGGGATCCGATGGCGAAAGGCTGGATGCTAATCTGGCAAGAAATTTGGCGCTCGGCGCGAGCATTGATCGAGCAGTTTAAGGTGAAAACGCCTACCGCTCAAACCCCCATCGGCAATCTATCGGGTGGTAACGTGCAGCGGGCCGTCTTGGCTCGGGAACTGTCTGGGGATCCGCAAATTTTGATTGCCGCTAACCCCTGCGTCGGGCTAGATTTTGCGGCAGTAGACTACATTCACTCACAAATTGTGGATGCTCGTAATCGGGGGGTAGCCGTCCTATTGATTAGCGAAGATCTAGATGAACTGCTCAAACTTTCCGATCGCTTACTGGTGATGACAGGGGGGCAATTTGTTTACGAGAGTCCGATTGCCAGTGTGGATCTCAAGGAAATCGGCCATAAGATGGGAGGTCATTAATAGGGCACTTCGATGAATTGTCTTGTTGCAAATTAGATAAGGCTAGAGACCACATTCTATCATTGCTATTCTCACTATCATTGCTATCTATCATTGCTATTCTCAATAGGGCTTGGATTTTTCGCTGTGCCCAACAGCCTTTTCCAACTTTAGCCTGGATCACCCTAGGTAGAGCTGCATCCTTGTCGAGCAAACGGTGGTACTCCTTGCGAGCAAGACCGACTTGGCCTGGCTGTAATCGCGCTGGGAAAGGCTGTAAAGAGATGAGCTGAGGAGTATCCGAGAAGGACGCTGTACTTCCTCCTTGCCGTTCTCAAACCGAAAGGTGAGAACGAACCTTCTCCTCATCCATTTGGGCTGTGAACCCCTCCATAATCAGGGATCCGTTTTCTATCAGGTAAAAATAATCGGCTAAGCTCTGGGCAAATTCAAAATACTGTTCCACCAACAAGACGGAAACTCCCCGTTCTTTTTGAATACGGGTAATCGCCTCTTCAATTTCGATAATGATAGAGGGTTGGATCCCTTCTGTGGGTTCATCCAGTAGCAAAACCTTTGGATCTGCCACCAAGGCTCTAGCAATGGCCAGTTGCTGTTGTTGCCCACCGCTTAAATCTCCTCCCAATCTCTTGAGAAAGGAGTGAAGAATCGGGAATAGTTCGTAAACGAAATCCGGTACAACTCTAGCTTTGTTAGGGGCTGCCTCCAGCCCCAACAGCAGATTTTCCTCCACCGTCAAGCGAGGAAAGATTTCTCGACCTTGAGGCACGTAACCAATTCCGGCACAAGCCCGCAGATTGGGAGGATAATGAGCAATCGGTGTTCCATTCAAGGTAATACTACCCGTGCAATCTTTAAGAAGTCCCATCAAGGCTTTCAGGGTAGTGGTTTTACCCATACCATTGCGACCCAGAAGACAAACCGCCTGACCGGGAAAGATCCTGAAGGTGAGATCCTTGACGATTAAACTTTGCCCGTAGTAAACCCTCAGGTTACTGACCTCTAGCAAAGGTATTGAGCCGTCTTGAGAAGTATTCTGAGCTGCTTTAGCCGCTTCTGTATTCATGGGTTCCTCAATGGTTAAGCTCACCCCGTTTCAGCAAACCTTAAACTTCCCTCTTAGATTTATGGGATCCGAGATACACTTCAATCACCCGTGGATCGTTCTTCACCTCCTCAAAGCTGCCCTCGCAGAGCATCGCCCCTTGATGTAGCACCGTCACTTTACGGGCAATTTGCCGAACAAACACCATATCATGCTCAATGACAACAATCGTATGGTCTTTGGCCAGGGCCTGAATCAACTCTCCTGTAGCTTCGGTTTCTTTATCCGTCATGCCTGCTACACATTCATCCAGCAATAACAAATCTGGATTCTGAGCAATCACCATGCCAATTTCCAACCACTGTTTTTCCCCATGGGAGAGCAACCCCGCCGGGATCCTATCCTTTTGGGTAAGGCCAATGGTTTCTAGTAAAGCATCTATCTTCTCTGTTAGAGAGCGCCGACCAAACAAGGTGGAGAAAACCCCTTTATTGGGGTTGAAGGATAATTCTAAGTTCTGGCGGGGGCTGAGGTTTTGGTAGACTCTTGGGGTTTGAAACTTACGGCCAATGCCTAAAATGGAAATTTGATGTTCCTTGAGCCTAGTTAAATCTTTTCCCTTAAACAGTACCCGCCCTTTGGTGGGAAACACTTTGCCGGTGAGCACATCTAAGAAGGTGGTTTTACCCGCTCCATTGGGGCCGATCACCACCCGCAACTCCCCTTCATCCAGAGAAAAATTCAAGCCATTCAGAGCCTTAAAGCCATCGAAGCTAACGGTCAGATCCTGAATTTGCAGGATTTGTCGGGTGGCAGGAGGGGCTTCAGTTAACATAGTTACTTGTATCCAAAAAGTCAGGATTGAGGCTAACCCTTCATCTTCGACTGATTTTCAGCGACTCAAACAAACCATCGACGGTGATTGACCAAGGGATCCCCTGTAAAACAGGTAAGGGATCGGATCCCTGTAGGCTTTTGGGCAACCGATCCGGATAAAAGGCTACCACCGAGCAATCCGCCGGATCGATCAGCCAGGCCAGCTGCCCTCCTTGCTCCAGGGAGAACAAAATCTTGCGAATCACCAAGCCGGATTTCTGATCAGGAGAGAGAATCTCGATCATCCAATCCGGTGGTATTAAAACATCATCCGCAGGTTCGTTATTCTCATCCACCGGCAACTCGAGGAAGTCCTCCAGAGAAGGAGGTGGGGTGAGGGTGGTTGGCATCGTCATCTGCGCCATGGTTTCGGATCCCTTTTACCTTAAACTGTCCTTTTAAGCTGGAGTGGTATTGACTAAGCGTCTGCGCCACAGTTGGAAAGTGACCCACAGTTGCTTCCCTTGGGTACGCACCCAACCCACCAATCCATCCGGCAGCACCAGCACCACCAGTAGAAATAGCCCCCCTTGGAAGAATAGCCAAATTTCCGGGAAATTCTCACTGAGAATACTCCTGGCAAAGTTCACCAACACCGCCCCGATTACCGCCCCTACCAGGCTGGCTCGGCCCCCCACTGCCACCCAAATCACCATCTCAATGGAAAAGGGAATAGACATGGCATTGGGAGAGATAATCCCGGTTTGCAGAGTAAATAAAGCACCGGCAATCCCTGCCAACCCTGCAGAAACAGCGAACACCAGCACCTTAAACCCCGTGGGATCGTAGCCGGAAAAGCGTACCCGCGGTTCATCATCCCGAATCGCCACGAGGATCCGTCCAAACAAGCCGCTGGTGAGCCAACGGCAAAGGATATAGGCCAAAGCCACGAACAGAATGGTGGTTACATAAACCGCAAAGCGCATCTCAGAAGAATTGACATTGAGGCCAAACAAAGTTCTAAAATCCGTCAATCCGTTGGTGCCGTTAATCAGCCGTTGCTGCCCATTGAAGAAATTAAAGAAAATGATCGTTGTGGCCTGCGTCAAAATGGAAAAATACACCCCCCGAATCCGGTTTCGCACCACCAAATAGCCCAAGGCCGCCGCCACCGAAGCCGGGATCAAAACAATAGCGATAGCCGTAAAGGGAAAAGAATAAAAAGGTCGCCAAAACCAAGGCAACTCTGTCACCCCATACAAGCTAAAAAATTCCGGGATCCGGCCCTCCGGCAGTTGCAAGTTTAGGTGCATTCCCAGGGCGTATCCCCCCAAGGCAAAAAACACCCCGTGCCCCAGGCTGAGCATGCCCGTATAGCCCCAGATGAGGTCGATCCCCAGGGCCACAATACTCAAGGCCAAGAAGCGACCCAACAGGTTGAGACGAAAACCGGACAACATGGCCGGAGCCAGAAAGATTAGGGCGAGTATCACCCCGATCAGGAGCATTGCTTCCAGCAGGAGCTTCCGGCGGGGAGAGGGATCCCGATCCTGGGCCGGAGTCGCCATCACTTGAGAATCAGTGGGGTGAAGCACTTTCATGGGGTCTGAGGGGTAGAGGAGGGAGGATCTGGCCAAAAAGATTCGCTCAATCGCTCAATAAAGTCTGTAGCGTCAGATCTACAGGCAACTGCTCAGGAATCCTTTGGTCAGGATATTCAAATTGGACAGTCTTCTGAGCCTCCTGCAAGAGTTCCGGCAGGCTTTCCAGAAGCAAACGGTTCAAACTGGGAGAATCTTTGAGGTTACGCTGCATTTGCCGCCGCTGCTCACGGATGGTGAATTCCCAACTGTGGTAATTTTCCGGCTGAAGCAAGTAGCACCGTTTGAAAAGATGTGGCAGGAGAATTTCTGCCCGATTGAGGATCTCCCGCCTTTCAGAGCGGCCCAAGCTCTCCACCTCGTCAATTAAGTTTTCCAGATCTAGGTAATCGAAATCCCGATTCTTGAGACGTTCCACCGTATCCAGGATCCAGAGGTAGAAATCCTGCTCGTAGAGGCTAGCGGTTTGGGATGATTCTAAGGTTTCTGGCATGGGATCCCTCGCATTGCTTCTATCCCATCCTAGGCATCTACCGTGCGGCCCTTTTCTGGGAAAAGACCACGGGGGCGCACCTGCAAAAAGGCCACGATCAGGGCAAACACCATCACCTTGGCCATGCTGGTGGTGGCAAAAAAGTTGAGGGTATCCGTCAAAATCGGGACTCCCGGAAAAATCAGGGCCAAGGTGCCGGAGCCGATCAAAAAGTTGGCAATGCCAATCCCCAGGGCCGCCACAATGCTGCCCAAGAGCTTGCCTACGCCTCCCACCACCACCACCATAAAAGTATCGACGATGTAGTTCTGACCGGTATTCGGCCCTACGGATCCCAGCAAACTCACCGCTACCCCAGCCACCCCCGCCAGACCGGAGCCGATGGCAAAGGTGAGGGCATCGACAGTTCGGGTAGGAATCCCGACACAGGCGCTCATGGCCCGATTTTGGGTAACCGCCCGGATCCGCAGTCCCCAGCGGGTACGTTGCAGAAAAAGGTACAGCCCGATGATGCAAACAACGGTCAGGGTAATGATGAACAAACGGGTATTGGGCAAAAACAGGTTACCTACTGGAATGCCGCCCCGCAGCCAACGGGGAGCCGTCACATCTCTGTTTTGGGCCCCAAACCAGGGTTGCGTAACTGCCAGAGCGTAGGTCTGGGCCAGCACCCGCCCCCCCACCGTGACAATGGCCGTGGAGAGCACCAGCAACAGAGCCAGCACCCAGCCTTTGATCCGCGACCAGTCCACCCGCCGCGCCAACAACCACCAACCCCCAAAGAACAGCAGACTAAACCCCCCCAGCCGCAGAGCCAGCACCCAATTGACGCTGCGCACAAACTGCTGCAGTATCAAGCTCACCCCCCAAGTGGCCAGTAGGGTCTCCAGCGGGCGGCCATACAGAAAGCGAATCACCCCCCGCTCTAGGATCAACCCCACCAGCGCCGTTACCCCAAAAGCGGCAATCAAAGCCGGAAAAATGTAAAAATCCCGCCAGGGATCCCCCAATTGCCGGAAAACATTTTGTACCACGAAGGTGGTGTAGGCCCCCAACATCATCAGCTCGCCGTGGGCCATGTTGATCACCCCCATGAGGCCAAAAACAATCGCCAGGCCCAAAGCTGCGATCAACAAAACGGTGCCGATACTGATGCCGTTAAACAAACTGTCGAAGAGCAAAGTCATAAGCAGGGGATCCTTATCCGAAATAACCTAGGAGGCCTCATACGAGGAAGACTGAATACTCTCCATGAACTAACAGTAAAGCGGGATCCCCAACCGCCCATTGCAGCCAGGGATCCCCTCCACGCCTCCCGTGAACATTACACCCGGAAGCGCCCCCCCTTGGCCGGATCCGACCAGTCGCAGGCGTAGCCCTTGGTTTCCGCTACAAACTGGTTCCAAGGCTGCGGCTCCACCGCATCTGTAGCCGAGATCACCTCGAACAAACCGTCGGAGCGTACCTCCCCAATTCGCACATACTTGGTCAGGTGGTGGTTAGTATTCATGGTTACTAAGCCCTGGGGTGCGTCGAAGGTTTGGCCGTAAGCGGCTTTGCGAACCTCGTCAATTTCCACGGTTCCGGCCTTTTCCGCCGCCTGCTTCCAGAGGTACACCATGATGTAGGCGGCTTCCATCGGGTCGTTGGTGACGCGATTTTGGCCGTATTCGGCCCGGAAGGCCTCCACGAACTTCTTGTTGGCGGGGGTATCCACGGTCATGAAGTAGTTCCAAGCAGCAAAGTGCCCCTCCAGAAAATCAGGGCCAATCGCCTGCACCTCTTCTTCAGCAATGCTGACGGACATGGAGGGATAGCGATCCGGCCCCAAGCCCGCCCCCTGCAACTGGGTGAAGAAAGCCACGTTGCTGTCGCCGTTCAAGCTGTTGTAGATCACGCCTCCATTGGGCAGGGCCGCCCGAATCTTGCTGATGATCGGGGTCACTTCCGTGTTGCCCAAAGGCAGGTAGTCTTCCCCCACCACGGTGCCCCCCAGGGCTTCCAGTTGCGCCTTGATGATGGTGTTGGCGGTGCGGGGGAACACATAGTCGGAGCCCACCAGGAAAAACTCTTTGCCTTTGTTGTTCAGCAGCCATTCTACCGACGGCTCGATCTGCTGGTTGGGGGCCGCCCCGGTGTAGAAGATGTTTTTGGAGCACTCCTGCCCTTCGTACTGTACCGGATACCAAAGCTGATGCTGCTTGGATTCAAACACCGGCAATACCGCTTTACGGCTAGCCGAGGTCCAGCAACCGAACACCGTAGCCACCTGGTCGGCATCGATTAACTTGGTGGCTTTCTCGGCAAAGGTGGGCCAATCGGAGGCTCCATCCTCCACAATCGCCTCAACCTGTTTGCCCAATACCCCACCGGCGGCGTTGATCTCTTTGATGGCCAGTTGCTCGGCATCCACCACACTGGTTTCCGAAATAGCCATGGTACCGCTGAGGGAGTGCAAGATACCCACCCTAATGGTTTCCCCTTGGGCGTAAGCGGGCAAAGAACGCTTCACCCAAAGATGTGGTCCCAAGGCAGCCCCAGCCCCCGCCAGAGCACCCATTTTTAACAGTTGACGACGATTGAAGGATTGAGCCATTGGTCATCTCCGAAGTAAACAGTTCAGAATCTTGAGGTCAATTCAAGAAGGGTTAGCCTGAGGCCGCTCACCACCCCGTTATTCGGGCGCAATCTGCCAGCTCCAACTCACAAAGATTAAGTCAGGATCCACTACCCGCGACAGTGGTGCTTGTCACTGTTGGCTCAAACTCGTATCATCAAACCGATTTGATCAAAAATGGATCGTATCGAAGAATACTTTTTTCCTTGAACTCACAGCCTTCACTCCGCCCGGATCTCCACAGTTGTCAGTATCAGGCGGAGATTTACGGATCCGTAAATCTATGGACTTAATCATTCTTAAAGGAGATTCGCCCTAGCAGGGAATCCTCGACGAAGGCAAGGGCTATCCTGGCCACCTTGGATCTTCTCTGGGCAATAGGGCCGAACAGAGATGGATCCCTCACCGAAGAAAGATGAATGGGGTAGGCTAGGAGCCGACAAACAGAGCCTCAGGATCTGCGGGGTTGGGGATCAAAAGCTATGTCACAACTTTACGATTGTGTGATCGTCGGTGCTGGCCCTGCGGGAGGATCCGCCGCCTATCATCTGGCCAAGCGGGGGCGCTCGGTGCTGGTGCTGGAAAAGGATCCCTTGCCCCGTTACAAACCCTGTGGGGGTGGGGTTTCTCCTATGGTGGCGGCCTGGTTCGACTTCGACTTTGGCCCCGCCATTTCCCTGAGGATCCGGCAAATTCGCTATACCTGGCGCAGCGGGGATCCGGTGGTGGCGGACTTGGATCTGAAAGATCCGGTGTGGATGGTGCGACGGGATATTTTCGACCATTACCTCATTCAGCAGGCACAGGGACAGGGGGCCTCTCTCCAGACAGACTGTGCTGTTTCGGGCATCGAATGGCAAAGCGACCGCTGGCAGGTGATGACAGCCTCTGGCCCCGTCTGGGGAAAGTACGTGGTTGGGGCCGATGGGGCAAAGGGCTCCATGGCCAAATGGCTGGGCTTTCAGGAACGGCAACGACGCTTGGCCGCTGCCTTGGAAGCAGAAGTGCCTGTCTCGCAACCGCAAACCGCCGCTGCCCATTTTGACTTTGGTGCCGTGAGCAACGGCTACATTTGGAACTTCCCCAAGGCGGATGGCTACTCGATTGGGGCAGGCACCTTTCGCGGCGGAGAAAAACAAAACCTACGGGAGATCGCCACCCGGTACGCCCAAACCTTTGGTGTGGATTTGAAATCGGTGAAGCCGTTCGGCCACCCCATCTGCCTCTGGGATGAAGATCAACCCCTCCACACGCAAAATGCCCTCTTGGCTGGGGATGCCGCCTGTGTCATCGATCCCTTTACTGCCGAAGGGATCCGTCCTTCTCTTCTGACCGGCATGTTGGCTGCCCACGCCATCGATCAAGCCCTGGCTGGCAATGCAGAGGCGTTGGCGAATTACTCTGCCCAAGTGCAGCAGGAATGGGGATCGGAAATGCGCTGGGCCAAGCGGATTGCGGCCCTGTTCTACCGTTTTCCGGGCTTGGGCTACAAAGTGGGGGTCAAACGACCGGGAGCCACCCGGCGTATGGGACAAATCTTGGCGGGGGAACTGCGCTACAGCGATGTGGCCGGCTCTGCCATTCGCAAGTTAAGCGGTGGCATGTTTGCCTAACCGGGGCGCTGTGGGATGCGAGCGGGATCGTTAAAGCGCTTGCTAATCAACAGGCAATTGCGGCCATCTGCCTGGCGAGTGTAACTCAGCCGACTGGTCAGAGCCTTCATGAGTAAAATGCCACGGCCTCCTTCAGACTCTGTATCCAGTTCTGCTGGCAATTGTTGCGCAAACTCCTCCAGATCAAACTCCTGCCCGTGATCCCAGATGCGCAGCTCCAACCCCTGGGGTGCCAGCAGCAGCTCAATATCGATGGGGGTACTTTCTGGCAGGGCATGGTGGGCGTGGCGAACGGCGTTGGTAAACCCTTCCGCAAGGGCCAACTGGCATTCCATCCAAATGGGCTCCGGAATGCCGGAATTGCGAAACTTTTCAAACCACGTCAAAACCTGGCCGAGAGCATCTAGGGTGGTACCGACCCTCAGCGGAAAAGCTTGGCCATCACCGGGAGGGATCCCTGCTGCGTTCAAAGCCAAACCCTAAAGCTCAGGGGGAAACTCGTCTGCATCAACCGCGCGCCGAACACTCTATATCAGCATTCTAAGCTGCCGGCCTGGCTTGTCATCTGCTCATCTGCAGAAGGTTAGGGGGCGATGATCAAATCCACACGACGGTTCAGTTGTCGTCCGGCTTCTGTGTCGTTATCCGCCACCGGGGAGGTAGGGCCGAAGCCAGAGGTTGTCCAGCTGATGGGATGGTCTTCTGGCAACAACTTGATCAAGTAGTCTTTCACCGCATTGGCCCGGCGCAACGAAAGGGCCAAGTTGTAATTTAGGGAGCCAATGTTGTCGGTATGGCCGTTCACCTGAACGCGAGCCTCCGGCATCTTTCGCAAAGATTCCGCCACCTGAGCCAAAAGTGAGGCCGCCTCCGGTCGAATCTCTGCCTTGTCAAAATCAAACAGCAAATCCCCCGGCAGGCTAATGGTTTGGGTTCCCACCTGAAAAGAAGTCGGCGTTGGCGTTGCGGTGGGAGTGGGGGTAGGCGTGGGCTGAGGTAAAGGGTCGCCAGTTTCTCCTGGGGCGATTTCGGCAGCGGTGGAAGATTCTGTCACCCGTTCTGGCACTGCCGTTTGGGAACGCAGCCGTTGCAGGCGGGACTCCAATTCCTCAATGCGCATCAACAACTGAATCACCTGCTGGCGAATCTCCCGGATCTCCGCTTCTAGATTCGCAGAGCTCTCTTGGTTTGCTGGATTTACTGCTGGCGGATTGGCCTGGGGCTGGGGTGGGGCCAGGGTGGCCAGGATCTGAGGCGTGGGCGGAGGAGGTTCGCCGGGGGCGGGGTTGGCGTCTGGCTGAGGCTGGGGCTGGGCCTGCTGGGGGAGCACCATTCCGACCAGGGTCCCGCTGCTGACCAAAAGGATCCCACTCAACAGGTTGAGCAGAATAGGCGGGCGGTAGGGTACGCGAGACATTAGGGGCGAACCTCCGGCTGAGTTGACAGGTTTCGGACAGACGCTTTACCCAATCCTAGCCAGGCGGAGGATCCTGCCAAGGGGGTTATCGGTCGGTCTGGCTACCCTTTCTCGCCACAGACTTGAATCGAAGAGTCCCAAAGAAGAGTCCCAAGAGGTTATCTAGGTTATCTAGAGTGCCCCAGCCTGCAACCCTGCCCGCTCAAGGATCCCATCCGCATCGAGCAGCCTCTGGAATCTTGATGGGCTTACCCTACAGGGCTCATGACGGGATCCCAGGGGTATTTTCATCACCCAAAAGCTTGTTATGGCCGATACCGCAAGCTGACCCCCAACTTAGCTAACTTAAGGCAACCTGCTCGAAAAAGTCGAAAAAGTTTATAGCCATGTTGAAAGTGGGTCGTTTGCGGTCAGTTGTGCTGACCAGTTTGTCACTGTGCTTATTACTCTGTGGCCTGCTCTGGACTACAGGGATCGCCCCTGCCCAGGCCGCAGAGGATAGCGTGCATCCTTTGGATGGGCTGACCGCAGCTGAATATGAGCAAACGGTTGCACTTCTGCGGCAGGCTGGCCATGTGGATGAGCAGACCCTTTATCCCCTGATCACCCTTCAGGATCCTGACAAGGAGTTGGTCTGGCAATGGCAGCCCGGTCAGAGGGTGCCGCGGTCAGCCTTTGTGGTGGCCATGCACCATGATCAGGTGTTTGAAGGGGAGGTCGATCTGACAGCAGGCCGGGTCAAATCTTGGACCCTCAAGACAGGGGTTCAGCCCAATATTTTGCTGGAGGAATGGGCTGCAGCCCAAGCGATCACAGTCGGGGATCCCGGCTGGCAAGCGGCAGCCCAACGGCGCGGGATCAGCGATCTGAGCCAGGTGTTTTGTGTACCCTTGAGTGCGGGTTACTTTGCCCTGCCGGAGGAGGAAGGCAAGCGCCTGCTACGGGTGGTTTGTTTTGATCAACGCCGGACCCAAACCAATGCCTTTGCCCGGCCGATCGAAGGCCTGCTGGCGGTGGTGGATCTGGGGGCGCAGCAGGTGATCCGGCTGGTGGAGCGCGATCCTTTACCCCTGCTGGAGGATCCCCATGATTATGATGAAACCTCGGTGGGTGAGCTGCAGCCCCCGGCCAAACCGGTTTTGATCAGTCAGCCCCAGGGATCCAACCTGGAGCAGCATGGCCATCTTTTTCGCTGGCGGGATTGGAGCTTTCATCTGCGGCTGGATAAAAGGGTGGGCACCGTCCTGTCTGTGGCCAGCTACCGGGATCAGGGGGTGGAGCGCCCGGTGCTGTACCAGGCCACCCTCTCGGAGATGTTTGTGCCCTATATGGATCCGGTCTACACGTGGGCATTTCGCACCTACTTTGATTCTGGCGAGTATGGGTTTGGCATGTTGGCTACCCCTCTGCAGCCGGGGATCGACTGCCCCAGCCACGCCCTGTTTTTGGATGCCACCTTGGCAGACGATCACGGTCGGCCTTACACCGCCGAGCGGGTGATCTGTGTGTTTGAGCAGAACCCTGCCCATCCGGTTTGGCGCCACAGTGAGTTCACCAACGGCACCTACGAGGGCCGCCCGGATCTACGGTTGGTGATCCGAATGATCGGCACCGTGGGCAACTACGACTACATCTTGGACTGGGTGCTGGGCCAGACGGGAACCCTCCAAGGCTGGGTGGGGGCCACCGGCATTGACTCGGTTAAGGAGGTGGCTGCCGTTGATATGCAAAGCCCCACCGCTGAAGCGGAGACGGCCTACGGCACCCTGCTGGCTCCCCATCTGGTGGGGATCAACCACGACCACTTCTTCAGCTTCCGCTTGGATCTCGATGTCGATGGGATCCCAAACACCTTTATCAAGGACAACTTGGTACCCCAGCGGGTCAGGGATAGCCTACGGCGCAGCCTCTGGACCCTTAAGCCTGAGATCCCCAAAACCGAAGCAGAGGCCAAATATCGCCTTGACTATGCCCATCCCAGCCTATGGCGAGTGGTGAACCCGGAGCATCCCAACGCAGTCGGTAACCCTAGCGGCTATCAACTGATGCCGCTCGATAACCAGATGTCGCTGCTGGCAGAGGCGGATCTGGCCCAGCAACGGGCAGGCTTTACCCGCTATCACCTGTGGGTAACCCCCTATCATCCCCAGGAAAAATACGCAGCCGGCCCCTACCCCAACCAAAGCCATCCCGGCGCCGGATTACCCCAGTGGACAGCCCAAAAACGGCCACTTCCCAACCAGGATGTTGTTTTGTGGTATACCTTGGGCTTTCACCATATCCCCAGGGCCGAAGACTGGCCGGTGATGCCTACCGCCTGGCATGGTTTTGCCCTGGTTCCCTTCAACTTCTTTGACCGCAACCCCGCCATCAATCTGCTCGATCAGCCCTTGTCTTGAGGGTTATGGTCACTCCAAACAAGAGCGATATACTTTCCGGCTCCCCTTTCCCCCTCTGGGAGAGGGGCTACGGCCGGTGCCACGCTGCGCGAAAGGGGTTAGGTTGCAATTAAGACGGAGAGAGTGGGATTCGAACCCACGGTGAGTTGCCCCACACAGCATTTCCAGTGCTGCGCCTTCGACCACTCGGCCATCTCTCCAAGGTGCGACTTTCGACCGGGGCCAAAAAGTCAGCTTTGTGATTCTAGCAGACGAACTAGGCCCCTGACCGAATCATTGGGGATCCCCGGCGCGAAAGACCTGCAGCAACACCTCCCAGCGGCTGCAGCGCCAGTAATCAATATGGGATCCGATTAAACCCGCTTTATTCACCTGCATCTCCGTCCGGCCGGGGATCCGTAGGCGGGGATGCCAGGGCAAAGGCAGCGACCAACTCAACGTCCATTCGGTACGGATTTGATCGCCGGTTTGCTGAATCTCGTGCAAGTCGAGGCGAATGTCTTGAAACCACCGCCCCATCCAGCCGATCATCTGTTGATAACGACCCAACCCGCGAAACTCGTTTACGGGATCCTTGAAATACACCTGCGGATCATAAATGGCGTAGGTTTGATTTTCCGGAAAGCGGGCATAATCCGCTCGCAAAATCGCCAGCAGATCGAGGTCAGACTGGGTTTGAGAAGACGTGCTCATGCCTCCACCTCTGTGGATAAAGATGTGGGTAAAGACACCGTTTCTCCCGGCGCAGGACAACACAACCGGATTGATTGGGAAGTCTCGGAATTCAGGGATCCCAGCTTTTCCCGAAACTCCTCCAGGCTCCCCAGGGTGCGAATTTGCGAGGCAAACCAGCCACGGTAGTCTACCTCTCCCATTGCCGTTGGGATCACTTGCTTAGGCTGCAAGGCTTTCACCACCTGCAAGGCTCGCTCCGGCCCCATGATCACCTCCCCCAGCAGCGGGAAGATCTGCCCCACCACCGGAATGAGCAGCGTATGAATGGGATGGAATTCCTGCTGCAGCCGTTGGCGGATATCCGGCTCGGAAAGGTGGGGTTCGTAGTAAAGCCGGGTTTGGGATCCCCTCTCTTCAAGCAGGTAACCCAGTTCGCGGATGGGCCCCAGGGGTGCGCCGGGAACCGCCGTGATGCGCAAGTCGCCCCACTGCACCGACTGCCAGGGATCCAAAGCCTGTACCGAAGCAAAGCCCAAACCCCGCACCACACCAGCCGCAGCCGGAGAAGCCAAAACGGGGATCTGTTTGTTCAGTCGCTGCAACGTCGGCGGATGGCAATGATCCGGCTGGGCCTGGCTGATCAGGATCCCGTCGAGCTTGGGCAGAGTGCTGGGGGTGAATGGGGGTGGATGGCGGTGCTCGATGCGGATGAACCAGGGCAGGCCCAGAAACACCAAGGGATCCACCAACCACGGATCCAGCAGCAGGGTTTGCCCTTCGGTCTGGATCAGCCAGCTGTTGAGATCGATGCGGGTGAGTTTCATTGCCCGGTAATGGAGAGATCCGCAACCCAGATGCGGGGACACAATCCGCCCGGAGTCAGTTGGGGCTCGGGCTCTACATAGAAGATTGACTTCAACACCTGTAAAAAATCCCCTGCTACGGTGGCGGCTTCAATGCTGATGCGCTCCCCATTGCGTACCCACCAGCCTTGAAAAGGAAGCGAGAAGGATCCCTGTAAGGGTTTGACCCCAGCGTGCAGGGCTTGCAGCTCATCGATCCACACCACGTTTTCGGCAGTAGCCAGGTCATAGGTGCTCTCCGGCGGCGATCCGGCAAACACATGGTAGTAATGAGCTCCCACCGTGACTTTGGAGCCGATGTTGGCATGTCCGGTGGGGGTGGCCCCCAGGCGTTTGGCCGTACCGGCACTGTGGAGGAAGTGGGTGAGGATGCCATTGGTAATCAAGGGTACGCGGCGGGTGGGAGTTCCTTCCCCATCGAAACTGATCGCCCCTACCTTGCTCGGGTGCAGCGCATCGTCACACACCGATAGCAATGGCGAGGCCACTGCAGTGCCCAAAGAGTCTGGAGTTGATAGGCTCTGGTTATCCAAAATGCTCTGGGCATTGAACAAATTGGAGAAGGCCCCCAATAAACTCAAAAACGCCTCTCCGGAAAAGACCACGGTATATTTCCCGGAAGGGATCCGGTCGTAATCCAGATGGCTGATCAACTTTTCGGCAGCTTCCTTCACACAGCCTTGAATATCCAACTCCTCTAAGCTGCGGCTAACCCGCATGGCCCCGCCACTACGAGGTTTGCGGCCCTCCTGTTCGGCTTTGCTGTAGAGGAAGATTGAGGTAAGGGTATGGCCCTCCTGCCGCAAGGCCTGGTCACTGTTGAGGTAGAAGCGATCAATTTGCCGCTGAGCCAAGCCGTTGTAGGGCACCCCTTGAATGGCAGGATGGGATCCCAGCAGTTCTTTTTCGGCGGCCACCAGTTGCTCCAAGAGATCGCTGGCCAAGGCCAGTGGCGCTTTATCGTTGGAGGGGTGTGCAATGGGCAGGGTGGCCTCGGGGCTAAATTGGGGCGCATGTTCCCGCACACCGAAATGGCTTGCCTCAAAGGCCGTCTGCAGGGCCAGCTCCAACCCTGCTTCATCCACATCCGTGGTGGATGTTACCCCCACCTGCCCTTGATCATTCCAAGCCCGCACCGTAACGCTGGAGCGATTGGAGGCTTTCACCTGGCGGGGATCCCCTTGATCCACCTGCACGCTGGTTTCGTCCACTTGTGCCCCGTACAGATCAAACTGATGGATCCCGAGCCGCTTGGCACAGGCTTGAGCTTGTTCTGCCAATACCTCAACTTGCACTATCTTGACTCCTTAATTAAAAATCACGAATCTCGGCTAAGGCTCCTCCGCGTGGGCTAGCCAGGTGGTCAGCTCAGCCAAGCTGCTGAACTCCGAGAGAACTTCCCCCCGCTTCCAGCTGCTGCGCCGGTAAAGCCTGAATGGGTCTCTCAGACATCAAGTTCATGTTGCCCAGCTGCGGCTGCACCCGAGGCAAAACCGGAGTCGCTCCTCCCCGTCGGATCCCTTCTTGATGTCCTTCCGCCAAGCCTTCTCCCATGGCCTCCGCACGCCACGCTCGATCAATCCTCGATTTCTCCATGCCCAGAGATCCCATCATCTGCTGAGTTAAGCTTCAATCCCATGCTAGTCCGGCCACAACCAATCTCTCCTATCCTGCTGTTTGGAGATACTGCTTCTTCCACAACCTCCCCCGGAGCTCATTTGAGAAGAAAACGTTCAGGAGAACGACTTCGCGGAATCCCTTGCCAAAGGGGCGATTTCCCAAAAGCTTTGCCACCGTAAGGGGTTCAGCAATCTTCACAAATTAGCTCTAACAGCCTGTCAGATGCACCACCACCTGTCGCAGCTGCCCCCGCCGGCGATGCTCCCAGAGATAAATGCCCTGCCAAGTTCCTAAAGCCAAATGGCCAGAACGAATTGGGATCGTTTCCGACGTATGGGTGAGAGCAGAGCGAATGTGAGCCGGCATGTCATCGGGGCCTTCGGCAATGTGCTGATAGCGGCTCAATTCTTCGGGCACCAACTCTGAGAAAAACTTCTCCAAATCCCGCAACACGTCCGGATCGGCATTTTCTTGAATCAGCAGACTGGCGGAGGTGTGACAAACAAACAGATGACACAGCCCCATTTGAATGCCCGAGGCACGCACCAACTGTTGAACTTCCCCCGTAAAGCAATGTAGAGATTTTCCGGTTGTACGAATGGAAAGGGTATGCTGTTGATGTTGAACAGTTGTTTGCATTGCATCGAAATCCTTTATCCAAAGGTTGTGCCATTCCATCCCCACAAATAGCCCTTGGCCTCGGCAAACTCGATGTAGATTCTCTTTTTCGGGATCCCTAAGGCAGCCTCAATTGTGCCACACAAAAACTCACTCATGGTTTGGGTTTGGTTGGCAGAAAACTGTCCAACGCTTTTGATTTCTACATAGCAACAGGGATCCGTTGTCCCGGCGAAGGTCATCGGGATCCCGGCCTCAAACGCTGTCATCACATAAGCCTCTGGCTTGCCCAACTGTTGGGACACAGAGGCCGAAAGCCTCTTGAGCAGTTCCTCTACAGTCGCAGGCTCTGCTTTTAGGGGCGTTTGCAGCTTAATCAACGGCATGGCTCTGTCCTTCAACCCAACTTGCTCATCTTTGCATTCTTAGCTCATTCTTCCCGGGATCCACTTGTGGTAGCTTGGCTGCAGAGTTGGGGGAACCGGTATGGAGGAAACAACGCATCCCGTCCTCGGTCACCACCAGGGTCAACCTGGTCCAGGCCGCTGCGCGGTGCGAACCGATGCTGCCCCCCCTCCTGTTGGACCCTACAGCCAGGGAGTTGCCGCTCTTGGGCCGTTTATTTTTACCGCCGGACAGGT
The DNA here is from genome assembly GCA_039794845.1 of Thermostichus sp. DRC_bins_24. GTDB lineage: Bacteria > Cyanobacteriota > Cyanobacteriia > Thermostichales > Thermostichaceae > Thermostichus. The sequence goes on along the minus strand of JAUQVK010000011.1, from coordinate 12,029 downwards.
GGGCCTGGATCCCAGGACCGGAAAGTTGGTGGGGGAAGATATCGTTTCCCAAACCCGGCAGGTCTTGCTTAATTTGCAGGCGGTGCTGGCTGCCGGGGGTACCAGCCTCGCAAACGTGGTAAAGACAACGGTTTTTCTGGCGGATATGAACGACTTTGCCGCCATGAACAAGGTTTATCAGGAGTTTTTTGCTACGGATCCTGCTCCGGCTCGCTCCTGTGTACAGGTGGCCCGCCTGCCCCTCAACGCCTTGGTGGAGATCGAGGCAGTGGCTTGGTATCCCTAACGCAGTCGGCTCACGGGCTTGGCCTTGAGGTTGTAGATGAAGCTGGTGCGGTATTGCGACAGCAGGTTGCGCAGGTAAAGGGGCAAGTTGCGCCGGTAAAGCAGATGGGTTTTTTGGTGGATCGGCTTGCGGCGGCGGTTAATTGCCTGGCTACGCTGCTGCAGAGACGTTTGCAGTGGGCGTTGGGATGCTAGGGATCCAGGTACACGAGTAGGTCTTGGCCGTGGCATGCCACACCTTCAGAGCAGCGTTAAACCTACTCTAGGGGATTTTCTAAGAGATCAACCGCCAACGGGTCAAAGCATTTTGCAGATGATCTGCCCAGCTTGCAGGGATCCCTGCGTGGGTTTCATTCTGTTCTAGGCTTTGTAACAATTGCCGACCCAGGGGTGCCAGCCGATAGCTATCGGTAATACCCTGCCCATCCACTTCTCGGCGCAACAGCCCCACCTGGATCAACCACATCAATTCCCGATCCGCCCGCGTCTCCGGTAAAGGCCGCTGCGTGTACCCCGCTTGAAAGCCCCTCAAACCGCAGATTTTCCCCAAAGGGATCCCTTGTGCGCTCATCGCCCGTAATAGGGCCAACTGGAAAGGGCTGCAAACCCAAGCGCGCTGCGCCCGTCGATACACTGAGTCGTTAGGCATAAGCCGTTAAGCGTCAGCAATAAGGGGGTTCCGACAACTCTTTGGATAAAAAATCCTGATGATTCCCTAGATTCGAATCCGCTTCCGGTGATGGCGATTCGACAACAGACTTGTTAATGTAGTTTAAGATATATTGATAATATGTTGCTTATCCTTGCCATTGTCATTCTACTGGGTTTTTGGGCGCTGCGCCTGATGGAGCAGGCTTTTCAGAGCCAAGAGTTCTCGCGCATGCTGGCGGGAACCTTGGTGGCGGTAGCCGCAGGCGGCGTGTTGACCTGCTACTTTCTCATGAGCGATACTCTCCAGATGCTGTTTCATCTGCAGGCACAGGCTCCCCCTTCCTACGCCCAGGACTTGCTCTCCGAACTCAGCGGGTTTGACTAGGCTAGCTGAGCTGCAAGCCAAGTTTGAACGATGCGGATCATTCGTTGGTTGGGGGCGAGCAGGTTTTGGTAGAGCAACTGCCCGAGAGCATCGAGGGGGCCGAACTCGGATCCAACTTGGAAAGGGTAGCTAAAGCCCAGCGGTGTGAGGTGATCCCCCTCTAGATATTGCCACTCCGTGTGGTTGGGGTACTTACGAAGCAGCTGTTGGTGGAGCAAAGGAATATCGTCGATATCGTCCTGTCGGAATTCCATCAGCAGGTTGTTTTTGACCGCATACTGCTCTTCAATGAGGCGATTGGTTTCCGCCGGAGAAGGCTCGAATTCCACCCACAGATTCACGGGCGGCGAAGAGGATCCCATCCACATGCGCCACAGATCGGTCACCTGTTGTTGAGGCCAAGTTTGAAACAGCAACCGCAGCAATGGCAGAGCTTGATCCAGACCAGCGTTGCTGTAAGCCAGGAGGATGTTTCCTCGCCGCTGTGCTCCTATGGAGGGATCTGTCAAACAAGAGAGAATTTGCAACTTGCACCCCAGGCTATGGCCCAAGCCAAACAAGGGCAACCCAGCCAGACCCTTGCTTCGCAGGCTACTTTGCAAGGATTGCATCGCGCTAAAGGCCAGTTGAGCGTGATCGATCTCGGTGGTGTAGGGAGTGGCAACAATCGCCATGCCCATACGAGCCAGTTCTTCGAGCAGGCGGCTGTAAAAAAGTTGTGGCGCAGCCCCCACAAAAGCTCCCCCCAAAAAGTGAACAACGGCGCGAGGGTAGGCAGGTAGAAGGAACCAAGTGCGTCCATCAGTTTGCCAAGTCAGTGTCATGGTGCTGCAACCTCGCCTACAATTCCACTTGAGATCTGCACCGACGCGGCACTCAGCAGATCCCACCCCATCCTAAGCCAGAGGAAAAGTCGGGATCCCTGATCCCTTAAATGAAGACTGATGGTGGAGATTGATAAGGCTTGGGAGAAAGATTCCTCTCAGGAAGAACCTGTCCCCTAGCCTCTCGATTGACAGGCCAACATTGCCGGCCTTTAGCCTTCCGTTGGCCTGGTTAATTCGGGCCTGAAGCAGAGGATCAAGGGAACTCTTTCCCCGGGGGAAGCAAGTTGCTTCCCGACTTGCTTCCCGACTGCCTTCACGCGAATCTTGTCCAGATATGGTGTCTTTAGTCTTCATGTGTCAGGGTTTCCATAGTTGGATTGGCCTTTAGAGCCCTTGCCCTGACTGGGTTTTCCTGATTCTGCTTGAGGGCGGACGATGGGAATCGAACCCACGAATGGAGGAACCACAATCCTCTGCCTTAACCGCTTGGCTACGCCCGCCATTATTCCGGGTATCTAGCTTAGCATGGGTAAACGAGAAAGATTGAACCCCACTGGCCCAAGAACAACAAAATGCTACCCAGAGCTGAACTATTGCAAGGAGCAGAACACCGGGATACCCTGGCACGAGTTTTGGATCTGGGAGAACAAGCCCTCAAAACCTGGCAGGTGGCCTGGAGCGACTTTCTGTCTCCACCGGAGATCACAGAGGTGCAGGCTCGGCTGCAAAAATTGACCGAGCTACAGCTGTTACCATGGGGAGGCTATCCACAGGCAGAGCGACAACGCCTAGCCTTGGCCCGCTCTGAGGTGAGCCTCGATATTCCTGCTGCAGATACAGAGCCAGATCCAGAAGGGATCCCGGTGGCCGCCATTCAGATTCAAGGGAACTTCTTGTTCGACCCCGCTACCCACCGCGATTTTTTGGGGGCCCTTTTGGGATCCGGCATTACCCGCGAGAAAGTGGGAGATGTGATCGTGTTGGGAGATACGGGTGCCCAAGCCATCGTCGTGCCCGAAATGGTGGGCTACCTCAGCCTCAACCTCACTCAGGTGCGCACCGTACCTGTCAAAGTGAGCCGGATCCCGTTCAACCAGCTGAAAATTCAACCGCCCCGGGCCAAATCCATCACCAGTGTAGAAGCCTCTTTACGGTTGGATGCGGTGGCTTCAGCAGGCTTTAGTATGTCCCGCAGCAAAATGGTAGAAGAAATCCAACGGGGGGAGGTGCGGGTGAATTGGAAGCCGATCACCCAAGCCAGCTATACCGTTGGTCCCCAGGATCTCATTGCCATTCGGGGTCGGGGTCGGCTGCAAATTGAAGAGGTGGCCGAGACAAAAAAGGGTCGTTTTCGGGTACAAATGACGCGGTATCTCTAGGGTTTAAGGCTGCCAACGCCATCATTGCTCTCACCGGCTGCTCATCCACTCGAGGCACCGCTGCATTAGCTCATCTCCAACCTCCTGCTCCATCATCCAGATCAGTCGCCTAAGATGTTGGCGTAGCCCGCCGCGGGCATCGGATCCGTCACGGCTGGGGCTGTCCAAAGTACTCACTTCTGCCTCAACCATGTTTCCAATTTCTCCCCCATGGTCCTTCTCCTCTCAACAAACGGGGATCCCTTGCCTGGACATCACCCCTTTTCGGGAAGGTACAGATCCCTTGGGGGTGGCCAAGGCCTTTGGGAAGGCTTTAGAACAGGTGGGATTTGTGATTATCACCGGTCACGGGATCCCGGAGGAGATTATTCAAGCCGCTTACGACAAGGTTCTGGCCTTCTACGATCTACCCCTGGCGCAAAAGATGGCGGTGACCATTCCGGATCGGGTGAAAAACCGGGGTTACCTGCCCATTGGCATCGAAAGCGTGGCAGCCACTCGCGGGGCAGAGGTTCCCCATGGTGATCCTCCGGGTCGTGCGGCGCACGATCTCTGTGAAGCGCTGGTGTTTAACAACCTGTTTCGGGAGGATCCCAACGCTCCCCAAGGGGGGGAGGATCCCGATTCCGGCAACCTTTGGCCCACTGAGCCCCAGGGTTTACGAGCCGCCTTACTCGCCTACGATGCTGGGTTGCGCCAGTTGACCGAGACCTTGATGCGCATCGGTGCCTTGGCTTTGGATCTGCCGGAAACCTATTTTCTACCCTTCATGGAAGGGAAGGGGGGTGTACTGCGGGCCGTACATTATCCCGAGCAAGAGAAAGAGCCGATCCCTGGCCAATTGCGGTATGGGGCCCACTCCGACTACGGCGGTTTTACCCTTTTGCGGCAGGATGGAGCACCCGGGGGCTTGCAGGTGTACTCCAGTCAGGGGGAGTGGATCGATGTGCAGGCCATTCCCCGTTCTTTTGTGATCAACATTGGCGATTTGCTGGCCCGTTGGACCAATGACCGTTGGCGCTCCACGTTGCACCGTGTGGTGAACCCACCTCGAGAAGCCTTCGGCGCTAGCCGCCGCCTATCCTTGGTTTACTTTACGGCCCCCCGCGATGATGCCTGGATCGAATGTTTGCCCACTTGCCAGGATGCGGACAATCCGCCGCGGTATGCTCCCGTGCGGGCCGGAGACTATGTGCGGGCAAAGTTGGATATCTCCATGTCCGGCGAGCAGACAAAGGTACGGGAAGGGGGCTAATTAATGTATCCGGAGTGGTTACGCAAACGAGTCACGGTCGCCGAGTTAGAAACTTTACATATGGTCCAAGATGAGCGTCTTGGTCCCAACCCAATTCCATTCGGTTTTATGAATGAGGAATGGTCAAGATTCAAAAAACAAATGAGGCCGGGTGATGAATTGTGGGAGTTTTGTAGCCCAGACGAGACGTGGGCACATTTGGCAGGTAGGAAAGGAATAGCTCTTGTTCGAGAAGGTGAAATAGTAGATTGCATCATAACAATGTTGAACTAACGCCGGATAAGCCGCTGCGGCAGACCTGCCATCTCAACGGGTTGGTAATAGCTTGGCGGTCGGTTCTCGTTTGCTTTGGGTGTCCCGGCAGGGCTGCTGAGCTGGATCGTTATTGACAATCCTGAATACACCGAAAGAGGGATCCTTCTCCAATATAATTCCAATTCTGCCATCTGTTCCTAGAGGAAAACTCGATATATCAACAGAAGGGCACTTCGATTAATTACCTTGTTGCAAGTCGGATAAGGCTAGAGTCCTCATTCTATCCTTACTGTTCTCAATAAGGCTTGAATTTTTCGATGTGCCCTGAGGAGTTATCTGGGTTTTGCTTACTCGGGAGCCATCCAGATTTGGCTCAGATAAGCTGATAAATTGTCAACACGTCCTAGCTGACACCCCCAAGTTGATGTTCTTGAGGCTTCCGAAGCTGACATTGAGTTGCACTGCTACAGTCCCACCCTTAAGGGAAGACTAAGCCAGCAGATTCCACCAAACCTAGATTCCTACATTCAGTGTCTGCTGGCTGTGAGTCTGGAGTCAGGAATCTTTAGGGAAATCTTGGTAACCTAGGATACGCTTTTTCTTGAGGGGGGATGCCTAGGATGAAAACCTGGTTCAGAGGATAGGCTATGCAGGGATGGCGACGGCGAGATTTTTTGATCCAGTCTGGGGCGTTCATGGCCGGTATGGTGGCCAGTCGCGGTTGGGCCCAGGGCTCGCAGCTGAAGGTGGCTGGGATCTATACGGTGCCGATCGAACAGCAGTGGGTCAGCCGCATCCACAAGGCCCTGATGGCGGCCACCCAACGGGGGGATATTGAGTATCAGTGGTCGGAATCCGTCTCCAATACGGACTACCCGCGGGTGATGCGCCAGTATGCGGAGGCCGGCACCCAACTGATCGTGGGGGAAGTGTTTGGGGTGGAACGGGAAGCCCGGGCGGTGGCTAAGGACTATCCCAAGGTGAGCTTTTTGATGGGATCCAGCCTGAAGCCGGATCCGGCCCTGCCCAATTTTGCCGTCTTCGATAACTATATCCATGAGCCGTCTTATTTGACGGGGATGGTGGCGGGTGGGCTAACCCAGTCGAAGTTGATCGGCATGGTGGGGGGCTACCCGATTCCGGAGGTGAATCGCTTGATGAATGCCTTTATGGCCGGGGCGAAGGAACTGCAGCCGGAGGTGAAGTTTTTGGTGACCTTTATCGGCAGTTGGTTTGACCCCCCTAAGGCGAAGGAAGCGGCGTTTGCCCAAATTGATGCCGGGGCCGATATTCTCTATGCGGAGCGGTTTGGGGTCTCGGATGCCGCTAAGGAACGGGGGATCCTGGCGATCGGCAATGTGATTGATACGCAGCCGGACTACCCGGATACGGTGGTGGTGAGCGCCCTCTGGCACATGGAACCAACCATTGACCGGGCGATCGAAGCGGTCAAGGCGGGCACTTTTAAGGCAGAAGATTACGGGGTCTACAGCATGATGAAGTACGGTGGCTCCAGTTTGTCCGATTGGGGTACCTTTGCTGACCGGGTGCCGGCGGAACTGAAGGCCAAGGTGATGCAACGTCAGGAGGAGATTTTGGCCGGATCGTTTGTGGTTGCCATTGATGACAATGAACCCAAGTCCACGGTCTGAGCTGGGGTCTGAGCTGGCGCTGCAGGTGCAAGGGATCAGCAAACGCTTCGGGGAGCTGCTGGCCAATGATCGCATCGATCTCACGGTAAAGGTGGGGGAGATTGTGGCCATTTTGGGGGAAAACGGGGCCGGCAAAACCACGCTGATGAATATCCTCTTCGGACACTACCTGCCAGACCAGGGACAGGTGCGGGTGTTCGGACAACCTCTGACCTTGGGATCCCCGGCGGCAGCGCTGGCGGCTGGGCTGGGGATGGTACATCAGCATGTGTTGCTGGCAGAGAATCTGTCGGTGCTGGACAATGTCATCCTGGGCACAGAACCTCTGTGGCAGCTCTGGTCGGCCCGTGCCCAAGCCCGCTCTAAGTTAATGCACCTGGCGACGGAACTGGGGCTGGACATCCCTGCCGATGCGCTGGTGGGATCTTTGTCGGTGGGGGAACGGCAACGGGTGGAGATTCTCAAGGTGCTCTACCGGGGGGCAAGGATTTTGATTTTGGATGAGCCGACGGCGGTGCTGACGCCTCCGGAGGTGGAGCAGTTGTTTGCTACCCTGCGGCGGATGGTGGAACGGGGGCTGTCGATTCTGCTGATTTCCCACAAGTTGCAGGAGGTGATGGCGGTCAGTGACCGGGTGGTGGTGCTGCGCCAAGGGCGGGTGGTGCTCTCGACCCCGACGGCCACCACCACGACCACGGCATTGGCCGCTGCCATGGTGGGACACCAAATCCCGGCTCTGGTCCGGGATCCCCAAGGGCGGGGGGAGGTGGTGTTGGAGTTGCAGGGGGTGTCTGGTGGGGGGTTGAGGGAGGTTTCGCTGCGGGTGCATCGGGGGGAAATTGTTGGGATTGCGGGGGTGGCGGGCAATGGGCAGACGGCTTTGGTGGATGTGCTCTGTGGTGGGCGGCGGCCAGAGCAGGGGGGGATGCGACTGGCCGGGCAGGTGCTGCGGTTCTGGACGCCCCAACTGCTGATCCAAAAGGGGGTGGCCCGCATTCCCGAAGACCGCCAAGGCACCGGGCTGATCGGCTCCCTGAGTCTCTGGGAGAATTGGCTGGGGGGACGCTACCGGGAACAGCCGTTTTGTCGCTGGGGGCTGCTGCGGCGCCAGGTGATTGAGCAACAGGCGGCGGCCGCTCTGGCCAGGTTTGAGGTGCGCGGCCACCAAGGGTCGGTGAGGGCACCGGCTCAAGTCCTTTCCGGAGGCAATCAGCAAAAGGTGATCCTGGCGCGGGAACTGTTCCGGGATCCCCAGTTGATTGTGGCCCATCAGCCGACCCAGGGCTTGGATGTGGGGGCGGTGGCCTATGTGCATGGGCAGTTGCTGGCAGCCCGCCAAGGGGGGGCAGGGATCCTGTTAATTTCGGAGGATCTGGACGAGTTATTGAGTTTGGCGGATCGGATTGGGGTGCTTTACCGGGGGCGGCTCTCGGAGCCGATAGCCCGGGAGCAGGCCACCCGAACGGCTTTGGGTTTGCAGATGGCGGGACAAGGCTATGCGTCTTGAGCTGCGCCCGCACATCCCGGTCTGGCTGACCCTGCTGGCCCCCCTGCTGGCAGTGACTCTGGCTCTGCTGTCCTGCAGCGTTTTGATCCTCTGGACGGGATCCCCGGTGGTGACGGCCTATGGGGCGTTGATCCAGGGGGCGGTGGGCTCGGGGTTTGCCCTGACGGAAACTCTGACTCGGGCCATCCCGCTGATGTTGACGGGGCTGGGGGTGGCGGTGTGTTTCCAGGCCAAGCTGTGGAATATCGGGGCGGAGGGGCAGTTTTATGCGGGGGCTTTGGCGGCGACCCTGCTGGGCACGGGGGGGGTGCCGGTGCCGGAGCCGCTGCTGTTGCCGCTGCTGCTGCTGGCAGGCTGGATGGCCGGGGGCTTGCTGCTGTGGATCCCCGCCTGGCTGAAGACGCAGTTGCAGGTGGATGAGGTGGTGACAACCCTGCTGCTCAATTTTGTCGTGCTGCTGCTGGTGAGCTACCTGCTAGAAGGTCCCCTGCGGGATCCCTTGGCGTTGGGTTGGCCCCAGGCGGCGCCGGTGCTGGAGGCGGCGGTGTTGCCCAAGTTGATCCCCCGCAGTCGCCTGCACGCAGGTTTGATCCTTGCTGTGGTGGCCGCCCTGGCGGTCTGGGGCTGGCAGCGGTTGACCATCTGGGGGTTTGAGATGCGGGCGGTGGGCGCCAATCCCATGGCCGCTCGGTTTTTCGGGATCCCGGTGCCCCAGGTGATTCTCTATACCTCTTTGGTGGGGGGTGGGCTGGCGGGGCTGGCGGGAGTGTGTGAGTTGACGGGGTTGAAGGGGTATTTGACATTGGATTTGTCGCCAGGGTTTGGTTACACGGGCATTGTGGTGGCCATGCTGGGGCAGTTGCATCCCCTGGGGGTGGTGGCGGCGGCCATTTTCGTGGCCGGGATCTATGTGGGGGCGGATAGCATGGGACGGGTTTTGGGGGTGTCCAGTTATTTGGCAGATGTAATGGTGGCAGCGGCGCTGCTGTGGCTATTGGTCTGTTTGTGTTTGATTCGCTACCGACTGCGGTGGGAGTAGCTGATGTTTGAGGTGTGGGGGGTGGTGACGGCGGCGAGCTTTTGGGTGGCAACCCTGCGTATTGGTACGCCGCTGCTGTTGGGAACTTTGGGGGAGCTGCTCTGTGAGCGGGCGGGGGTGTTGAATCTAGGCATCGAAGGGATCATGACCCTGGGGGCGATGGCGGGCTGGCTGGTGGTTTACCAAGGGGCGGATCTCTGGACGGGGGTGGCTTGTGCGGCGCTGCTGGGGGCAGGTTTGGGGCTACTCCACAGCCTGCTGACGGTGCGGCTAGGGGTTTCCCAGCATGTCACCGGCATCGGCATCACCCTCCTCAGCACGAACTTGGCCTATTTCGTCTATCGCATGGCCCTACCCCAGGTCACCTCACCCCCCAAGATTACCCCCTTCAGTCCTTGGCCTGTCCCCGGGCTTTCCCAACTCCCCTGGCTGGGAGAGACCCTGTTTACCCAGCCGCCCCTCACCTACTTGAGTTTGTTGCTGGTGCCAACCATGGCCTATGTCCTCTATCGCACCCCCCTGGGCTTGGCCCTGCGCATGGTGGGGGAAAATCCCGCCGCTGCCTATGCCCAAGGGATCCCGGTCTATGGGGTGCGCACGGGGGCGGTGATGGTGGGCAGTGCCCTGATGGCGATGGCCGGGGCTTTCCTGACCCTGTCGGCTTTTGATGCCTTTTTCTTCAATATCGTCAATGGGCGCGGCTGGATCTGCATTGCTTTGGTGATCTTTGCCGGCTGGGATCCCTGGCGGGCTTTGGGGGGGGCACTGTTGTTTGGGGGTTTGGATGCGTTGCAGGTGCGATTGCAGCAAATCTGGGGCCGGCAGATTCCCTATCAATTTTTTTTGATGCTGCCCTATGGGCTGAGTATTGTGGCCTTAGTGCTGGTGGCTCGCCATGCCAAGGCCCCGCGGGCGCTGCTGATCCCCTTTCAGGCCCGAGAACGGGTTTAGCCCCCTCCCTCGCTTTGGGAGAGGGCACTGGATGAGATGAATTTAGAGGCCGCCCAGGCAGCTGAGACCGAGGATCCCCCCCGCCCCTAACAGATGTCCAAAGGAGGTGGCAGCCAACAGTTTCGGCAACGTCAGACTCACTTTGACATCCTCGTCCGGCTGTGGATATCTTGCATGGGTTGTCGGGTTGTCATGGTGCGTGCTCAGCTTAACAGTGCCGACTGTGCCGCCGCCGTTGCCCCCTGCGGTGGCCCGCCGCTACACCACCCCCTACCCTAACCGCAGGCATAGGCGGAGCACTGCGGCGGATCCCGGTAGAAACGCTTCCTTCTCCCTTCCAGGGAAAAGTCGATCCGATAGGATCCCTTGTCTGGGTTGACGGTGAATCTCATGGCTTCTAAGGGTTAGAAGCCTGCCCCCTTGCTGGATGGCGGCTAGGGGCTGGTAGAAAGTCTTCTACCAGTTTTCTACCCGGTTTCTACCAAAACGCCCTTTGGGCGAGGGCCTTAGAGGCAAAATGTGGCAGAACCCTTACGGGTAAAGGCTTGATGGGCAAGGTCGGATTCGAACCGACACGGTTTCCCGCCGCATTTTGAGTGCGCCAACTAGCCTTACGCCGAAGGGGTCTCAGGCGTTTACAGCACCCATTCTACCCAGCTTCTACCAAAACCACTCCTGCAAAACCACTCCTGGAAGAGGAAAAAAGAAGAAAATTGAAATGCTAGCAGCATTAAATGAGTTGACGCTGAAGTAACTAACGCTAAATGGATTAGCGCAAATAGTCGAAGCTAATTTGATCCAAGGCGAAATAGTCTCAAGTGCAAACAATTCCTTTTTCAGGAATTGTTTGATATTAAACAACCTCGTAAGGCAGAACATTTCAACTAGAACTATTCTCGAAAGAAATAACTAGGATTATCGAGGGAAATAAAGTCTTAATTCAAACTGTCCAAAAAAAACGGAAAGGGTATAGGGATCCCCTATTGGGGGGTGGCTGGGTGCTCCGACAATTTTTGGGTTTTGTTAGCCTGGGCAGGAATGGGCAATGGGGGGAAATCTATGGCATCCAGACGAAAACAAGGGACTTCTCTATCCCCAGCTCAGATGCGGGCAGCGGGGCTGATGCTCCTAGGCTCCAGCAATGAACAAGTGGCCCAGGAGCTAGGGATCCATCCTTGTACCGTGGCGCATTGGAAGTCAGATTCCAAGTTCTTGGGTTATCTGAACCTGCTCCAGCATGAGGCGAACTCCAGGATCCTGGAGAAGGTCGTAGAGGCTTCCACGAAAGCTCTGGATGCCTTGGAACAGATGATCGAGGATCCCAAGCTCTCCTGGATGCAGAAGCTCACGATCTCTTCCAGGATCCTCGAAACCTTGCTTAACCGCAGGCCCATCTGTGGTTAAGGGCTGGGTGGGATCTCTCTTCCCCTGGGGGTCTAAGTACAGCACGTATAAAGCTTAACCAGCTTTTCCAGATTCCAGTTTTCCAGATCCTAGGGGGGGAAAGCTGGAATGGAAAAAATTGGTATAGAAGTTAGCTTAACCTGGGAGAGGAATACGGATATCTATAGTAGGTCTTTAGGTTCTCTTAAGATTTTGACTCTAAGAGAGGATTCCTCTCCCTCCCAGGACAGTACGGATAGGGATCCTCTGTTGGTATGTATAAGAATTGACTGATTTTTTCCAGTCCAGGCCTCCCCCTATGGAATTGGAAAACTGGAATCTGGAAAATGGAAAGACCAGTATAGTGGGCTACGAGGCTGATCAGTATCGGAGGAGTCTGGGGTGGAGAGCTTAGCTGATTATGAGGATCGAAGGATCCGCCTAACGACAGAGAGGTTAA
>JAUQVK010000010.1:0-9172 GCA_039794845.1 Thermostichus sp. DRC_bins_24 | reverse complement strand
TGGGATGATTCCTGAACTATTGTCCTCCGCACGACCCAGAGGGTCATTGTCCTCCGCACGACCCGGAGGGTCATTGTCCTCCGGACGACCCGGAGGGTCACCGCTCCCCGTAGCGCAGCGTGCCGCAGGCTTACTCCTCATTAGTTAAACGGCTCTTAACGGCGGTTCATGGAGATATCCACTGCTGTCTCAAGGCTAGGCGCTACCGGGAGTTCCAGGGAAAAACTAACCCAGCCATCCTCACTTTTGGCAGTAATTTTGCCCTGCATCGACTCCACCAGCTTTTTCACCAAGGCCAGCCCCAACCCTGTACCCCCCTGTTTCCAGGGATCCGCTTGGGGCACCCGATAAAAAGAATTGAACAGATAGGGCAGTTCTGTGGGGGGAATATGGCCGGTGTTGCGCACCTGAAGCAGTAGATGATAGAAGCCGTTTTCGGTTACAGGGCTGGGATCCAAGCTGGCTTGCACTTGAATGCTTCCGGGTTGATCCCCATGTTTGCAGGCATTGACAATCAGCTCCCGCAGAATGCGCTCCAAGCTGATAACATCCAATTGCAGCGGCGGAAAAGGAGAGAGAATCTCTAAGCTTAGATCCTGCCGGGCAGAATCGGCCCGTTCCTGCAACATTTGTACCCAGGTGGTTAAGCGCTGAGCAAGGTTCAACGCTTCTGGGCTCCGGATATAGGTATTGGTTTCCAGCTCTTGCAGCATCAGTAAATCTTCTACCAGCTCGATCTCCCGTTGACACTCCTGCTGCAGCAAAGCCAGATACTGCTGTTGCTTTTCCGTGAGCGAAAACTGGCACAAAGACATCTGCAGCAACTCCACCGACAGGCGAATGCTGGTGAGAGGGGTGCGCAACTCATGGGAAACGGTGCTTAAAAAAGCATCTTTGAGAAGGTTAAGCCGCTCCAGCTCATCCACCTGACTTTGCAAGCGGTCGTTTAACTGGCGGATTTGCCTTTCGGCTTCCTGTCGTTCTTGGATCTCGCGGGCCAAAGCTTGGTTGATCTCGGCCAGGGCGGTGGGGCTGGGCAAGCTCAGGGCTTTGGGCACTGTCGGGATGAGTTGAACAGCGGTATACAGAGAAACCAGTGCCGTGACAACCTTGAGCCAACCAGAGACCCAGTAGGCCGGGTGCCAGAGCGTCCACACCCCCATCAGGTGGGTCAGCCCACAGGAAATGATGAACAGGCTGAACAGAGCAAAAATCCGCCTAAACGGAACATCTTGCCGTTGCCGGATGAAGTAGATCAACAACAGCGGAATCGAGAAGTAGGCCAGGCTGATCAGGCTATCGGCAATGGCGTGTAACCAGAGCAAATCCTGCTCCCACAGATAACACTGTCCATGGGGCATGAATCCTGTTGGGGAGAACCACTCACGCAGCCATTCGCTCACGCTAGGGGTACCTATTCTGGGGGAGAGAGCCGAAAATTTAGCGCTTCATCCTAGCTTTCCACAGGGTAAAAACTGGGGAAACCGAAAATATATAGAGGTTCAACAATTTCTTGGAGCCGAATCCACAAAAAGTTACAGGAAGCCTACGTATTTTTACGGGATCTCCTCCCCCGAGATGAATGGGAGTGGGTTGGAGCATCGAGATCCTGAGACTGGTGGGTTAGCGTTCCTTCAACTCCCGTTGGATATCCCGCTGGGTTTGCCGGTCTTTGATCGCCTGGCGCTTGTCGTGGAGCTTTTTACCCCGGGCCACCCCGAGATGGGCTTTGATCCAGCCCCGATTGAGCACCAACTTCAAAGGGATCACCGTCAGCCCCTTTTGCTCCACCAAGCCCATCATGCGGTTGATCTCTTTGCGGTGTAGCAGCAGCTTGCGACGACGGGTGGGATCGTGATTGAACACTTTGCTGGCGGTGCCGTGGGGGGAAATGTGCAAATTGTGCAGCCAAGCTTCCCCATCCCGAAACAGGGCAAAGGCATCCTGTAGGTTGGCCTTCCCGGCCCGAACCGACTTCACCTCCGTTCCAGTCAGTTGGATCCCGGCTTCGTAGGTCTCCAGAATGTCGTACTCAAAGCGGGCACGGCGGTTATCGACAAGGGTTTTGACATGGGGATCAACGGCCATAGGGTTGGAATGGAAATAAACTCAAAGCAAACGAGTCTGGGTTTTATCTGGGTCTAGCGAGAGGCCGGGGATCCCTCCAATTTCCGTACAGCTCGCCCCACCGAGCGCTCCGACTTACCCCGCCAGCGAAAGCGAATCGGGGTGCCGGTAAAGTCAAGGTTTTGGCGGAAGTGCTTCTCCATAAAGCGGCGGTAGTTATCCTTAAACAGTTCCGGGTCATTGACAAACAACACAAATGTGGGGGGACGATCGGAAACCTGGGTGCCGTAGTAGATTTTTCCCTGCTTGCCCTGGCGATTGGTGGGGGGCGATTGCCAAGAGAGGGCATCTTGCAAGACTTCATTGACCACGGCGGTGGAGATGCGTTTGCGATGGGCCGCCACAACGATATTCACCTGCTCAAAGATTTTGTGGGTGCGTTGGCCGGTGAGGGCGCTGACAAAGAGCATGGGTGCCCACTCCAGGAAATAGAGCTTGGCACGGATATCACGGGTGAACTCGTTGAGGGTGTAGGTATCTTTGTCTTCCACGGCGTCCCACTTGTTCACCACGATTACACAGGCACGGCCCTCTTCTTCAATGCGGCTGGCCAGCTTTTGATCCTGTTCGGTGACCCCATCCAAGGCGTCGATCACCAGCAACACCACATCTGAGCGTTGAATCGCCTTAAAGGCACGGTTGATGCTGAAAAACTCGACGCCATAGTCCACGCGGTTTTTTTTGCGGATCCCGGCGGTATCGATGAGGCGATAGGGCTGCCCCTCCCACTCGATCACGGTATCGATGGCATCGCGGGTGGTTCCGGAAACGGGGCTGACAATGGCACGTTCGGAGCCGACCAAACGGTTGAGCAGGCTGGATTTGCCGACATTGGGCCGGCCCAACACCGAGACGGCAATCGGCTCTGTTTCCGCTTCTGTTTCCGCCACCGACTCGGGCAAGTGGGGTAACACCGCCTCCAACACCTCCGCCACCCCGTTGCCATGAATGCCGGAACAGGGGATCGGATCCCCTAGCCCCAGTTCCCAAAAGGCCGCCGCCTGTGCCAGACCCATTTGCCCCGACTCGCACTTGTTCACCGCCACCACCACCGGCAGAGGCTGTTTGCGCAGCCAATCCGCCACTTCGGCATCGGCAGGGAGCAAGCCTTCCATGCCATCCACCACGAAGATCACCGCCTGGGCCTCCGCCATCGCCGCCATCGCTTGCTGACGAATGTGGGGGAGAAACTCGCTGTCATCTCCGAAAACCAGGCCACCGGTATCCACCACCCGCAACCGGCGCCCATTCCACTCCACCTCCTGGTACAGGCGATCCCGCGTCACTCCAGGCTCATCGTGCACAATGGCTGCACGTGCCCCCGCCATGCGATTGACAAGGGTGGATTTGCCCACATTCGGGCGACCCACAATGGCCACAAGCGGTAACGGCACGGTTCAACCCATTGAAAAAATTCGGGATATTTATTCTAACTGTTTGCCATCAAAGATGCTGGACACAGGTCATTGCTTTGGATCCAACTCTGGCGGTACCTTGGATAGCTAACCCCATCCGCGCCAACGTGCCGAAGATACCGGCTCCTTACTCTTCGTTCGTATGAACCGTGCCCTCATCCCTGCTCAACGGCTGAACAAACTGCCCGCTTATGTCTTTGCCCGTTTGGATGAGCTGAAGGCCCGCGCCCGCCAGCAAGGCTTGGATCTGATTGATTTGGGCATGGGCAACCCCGATGGCCCCACCCCGCAGCCGGTGGTGGAAGCCGCCCAAGCAGCGATTGCGGATCCCGCCCACCACGGCTATCCACCTTTTGAAGGTACCGCCAGTTTCCGGCAAGCGATTACGGATTGGTACCATCGCCGCTATGGGGTGGAGTTGGATCCGAATGGAGAAGCCTTGCCCCTACTGGGATCCAAAGAGGGGTTGACCCATCTGGCCTTGGCCTATGTGGATCCGGGGGATTTGGTGTTGGTACCGAGCCCCGCCTATCCGGCACATTTTCGGGGGCCGATGATCGCCGGCGGACAAATCTACCCCATGATCCTACGGGCGGAGAAGAACTGGCTGATCGATTTGGAGGAGATCCCGCCGGAGGTGGCCCAGCAGGCGCGGGTACTTTATTTCAATTACCCGAACAACCCGACGGCTGCTGTTGCCCCACGCTCTTTTTTTGAGGAGGTGGTGGCGTTTGCTCGGCGCTACGATCTGATTTTGGTACACGACCTTTGCTATGCAGAACTGGCGTTTGACGGGTATCAGCCCACCAGCCTGCTACAAATTCCGGGGGCCAAAGAGTTGGCGGTGGAGTTTCACACCCTTTCCAAAACCTACAACATGGCCGGATGGCGGGTGGGATTTGTGGTGGGCAATCGCCGGATCATCCAAAGCCTGCGCACCCTAAAAACCAACCTGGATTATGGGATCTTTGCCGCCATTCAAAAAGCTGCCGAGACCGCCCTACGCCTTCCCGACAGCTACCTGCAGCAGGTGCAAGAGCGCTACCGTACCCGCCGTGATTATTTGATTGGCCGGTTGGCGGAATTGGGCTGGCAGATTCCCCCCACTCAGGCGACGATGTACCTTTGGATCCCTACCCCCCGCACCGTCAGTGGGGCAGCAGAAGGATCGACAGAATTTGCGCTACGGGTTTTGGAATCCACCGGGGTGGTGGTGACCCCGGGCAATGCCTTTGGAGAAGGGGGCGAGGGCTACGTGCGCATTAGCTTAATTGCCGATTGTGAGCGCATGGGGCAAGCGATTGATCGCTGGGTGGCGGCCGGGATCCGCTATTGCTAAGCCACAATACAAGGGATCCCGGCAGCTTCCATCTCTTTGACTCGTTCTGGAGGGATCCCGGCGTCAGTAATCACAGCCTTGAGCTGGGTCAGTTGCCCGATCACCCAAAAATCCGAGCGTTGGAACTTGCTGTGATCCACCAGCAAATAAGCTTCGCGGCAGTTGCGAATAGAGGCTTGTTCAAGGGCCACCTCATCCATCGCACTGGTGAAAAAGAGGCCACCTTGGGTGGAAATGCTGCTGCAACTTAAAAACACCTTATCCGCTCGAATCGAGTTGAGAGATTGTAAGGCCAAAGGCCCCGCCAATTGTTTGAGGTCGGGGTTGAGGATCCCTCCCGTTAAGATCACTTCTACTTGTGGGGAACCGAGCAATTCTTCCATGGTTAAAATGCTGTTGGTGGCGATGGTCAGGCTGCCATAACCGCGCAGCATTCGTGCCAAAAGGGCAACAGTGGTGCCACTGTGCAAGACCAACTTGTCTCCTTCAGAAATTAAACTCAAAGCTGCCCGGACAATGGCCACTTTGGCCTCGACATTGTAACGAACTCGGGTTTCCCAGGAGTAGAGGTCATCCAGAAGTTGAGCCGTGAGCAGCGTTGCCCCGCCGTGTCGCCGTTGGAGGAGTCCGCGCTTTTCCAGTTCCATCAGGTCTCGCCGCACCGTCATTTCCGAAACTTTTAGAGTGACCGCTGTATCGGCAACGCTAATGGATCCCTTTTTTTGGATTTGGTCCAGGATGTGTTGCTGGCGTTCGGCGGCAGATAATTTGGCTAGCATCGATAGATTAAAGTCCTCTTGTAAACCAGAACCAACAGCGATCTTTTATTTGAGTCCAGAATGGGCAAAGCTCTGTATGAATTGTCGCTGTAATACCATGAAGAGCAACAGCAAGGGCAAAATGATCCAAACGGTTGCCGCTGCCAACTGCGGCCATTGGATCCCTCCTTCGGTAGCCGCCAAGATGGTGAGGCGAACACTGAGGGGGCTGGCTTTATCGGCGGTCACCAGCAGCGGGAACAAAAAATCATTCCAGTGATAGACCATCGAAGCCAAGGCAAAAGCCACCAAGCCCGGGATCCCCATCGGCACATAAATGTAGAGCAACACTTGCAAAAAATTCGCCCCATCCATGCGGGCAGACTCCTCCAGCTCAATGGGTATGCTGCGAAAGGTTTGCCGCATTAAAAAAGTACCGAAAGCCGAGCCAAAATAGGGCACCATCACCGCCCAAACCGTATCGTAAAGACCCAGGGAACGAATAATGAAAAAGTTGGGAATAATCAATGCCGTAATCGGGATCATGATCTGAACCAAGCTCAGCAGAAACCAACCCTCCCGCCCCCCAAAGCGCAGACGTGCAAAAGCATAACCTGCCAGCGTAATGGTGACCAACTGCACGGCCAAGGTGCCAAAAACAATGATCACCGTATTGGTATAGCTTGGGGCAAGGATCCGCCAAGCCTCTAGGTAATTTTGCCCCGTCAGACTACCCGCAAACAAGCTGGATCCCCGCCCCAGGGGTACCGCTGCCGGGCGCAAAGAAATGGCCACCACCCACACCAGTGGCAAGAGCCAAATGCCCATCAGCCCCCAGGTTGCCACCCTTGCCAGCACCGTTTGGATCCCGCGTATCAAGTCTCGAATCCTCCTGTTTTCAGTCCAGGTTGGTTTGGCGTGTTTCTGCTAGCCCATAGGCCAGTAGGGTCAAAAGTAACACCATCAAAACCAGAAGAATACTCTGGGCATTGGCCAAATCGTAGTCTCCATTGCTAAAGGCGATGCGAATGTTAAATAACAGCACATTGGTCGCATGATTGGGACCGCCATCTTTGGTGAGAACGGCAATTTGATCGTAGGTTTGAAACGTGGCAGCAAGAGCAATAACCGCAACAAAAAAGATCGTGTTTCGCATCAAGGGTAGAGTCAAATAGTAAAACCGCTGCCAGCGATTGGCCCCATCCAATTGGCCTGCTTCCATTACTTCGGTGGGCAAGCTTTGCAAACCTGCCAAGAAAAAGATCAGGTAATAGCTGGTGGATTTCCAAATGCTCATGAGCATCACCGCCCACAAGGCCCATTGGGGTGTGCCCAACCAATTTTGCCGTGGGAACCCCAGCCAGCCCATCAGATCGTTGGCCAAGCCAAAGTTGCGATTGTAAATGAACAACCAGATGGTGCCTGCTCCCACCATCGGCAGCACGGTCGGGTAGAAAAAGCCCAGCCGCAACAGCCCCAGCCCGGCCATTTGCTGATTCAGCAGCAGAGCCAGTCCGAAGGCCAAAACCAGACTAACCGGCACGGTTACCCCGATAAAGAGCCCAGTATTTTGCAGCACTTTTTGGAAGACGGGATCCCTGAACAACAGGCGGTAGTTTTCCCAGCCCACAAAGGTGCCATTCTCGCCAACGGGATCCGTCCATTTGTCGATGGTGAGGCTGCTGTGCAGAGCCAAGCCCAAAGGCAGAAGGGTGAAGAGAAACACCACCGCCAAAGTGGGCAAGACCAGAAGGGATCCCAGCCGGTGCTGTGAACCAGGGGATCCCTGATGTGGGTGATGGCCCATGGGCTAGTCCTGGTAGCGACTGAGAATGGCGTCGGCCTCGGCTTGGGCCCGCTGCATGGCTTCTTCGGGAGAGGTTTCTCCCGTAATGCTGGCCTGGATCCCGGCTTTCACCACATCCGTCACCCGCAGCAAGTCGTGCACAGCCATTTGTTTGGCCGCCACGTTTAACTGATCAAAAGCCACCGCCGCTCCGGGTGCCCGCTTTAGGTACTCTTGAAAAATGGGATGTTCATAAGCCGACCGGGTGACGGGCAAATAGCCGGTGCCTGCCGACCAAGTGGCCATTTGCTCGGGCTCTAACAAAAAGCGAATAAACCGCCAAGAGGCATCCTGCTTCTCGGGGCTGCTCTGCTTGAAAATGGCAAAATTGCCACCCCCCGTGATCACGCCGTAGTCTTGGCCGCCCGGGATGAACGCTACCCCCACTTCAAACTCCCCTTCCGTTTGGTTGAGAATGCTGGTTTGGCTGCCGATGGTGTGATAGATCATGGCGGCTTTGCCACTGGTGAACTCGGCAGGGGTTTGGGCCCAAGGGATCAGACCAGAAGGCATCACCTGGTAGTCTTCTGCCAAGGCCCGCAGGTGTTGCAGCACCCCAATGGTGGCGGGATGGTCGAAAAAGACACGGTTGGCATCCGTTTCGTTCACCCACGGCTGGCCATTGCCCACTGCCATTGCCTGAATCACCCAGGCATCGATATCGGAAGGGATCTGGATCCCCCAGGTGGTGATGTTGCCGCTGCTATCCCGTTGGGTGAGTTTTTGGGCATACTCGATTACCTCTGCCCAAGTGGTGGGCGGTGAGTCGGGATCCAGTCCTGCCTCCCGGAACATATCTTTGTTGTAGTACATCACCGGAGTGCTGCGCTGGAAGGGAATGCTCCAGGTTTGGCCGCGAAAACGGGTGTTCAACATGAAGGCAGGCACCAGATCGGCCTCAAAATCTGGCCCCTCCGCTTGGATGCGCTCATCCAAAGGCACAATGGCATCCAAATCCACGTACATGGCCGTGTGCTGATTGCCAATAATGGCCAGATCGGGCAATTCCCCGCCGCCCCGCAGCAGGGTTTGAATGCGGTTGGTGGTGTCGTCGTAGCTGCCGGAGTAGACAGAGGTGATTTGGATATCGGGGTTTTCGGCGGTAAAGTCGCTCACCAACTGGTCAAAAAGCTCTGTAATGGGCCCGGGCACCAGCACGGGATAGTAAAAGGTCAACTCAGTGGTGGCTTGGCCGACGACGGGTTGGGCATCTCCCAGCAGCGACAGGCCCAACGTTAACAGTGCAGGCAGCAGAAAACGCTTGGGTTTGGGGATGGCTTGAGTAGAGCCCCTTGCTGTGGTGACCTGATGCATGTTCATAATCCAGTTCCTCTCAAAGCAGGTTGGCTGACCGTTCTGGCTGCACGATAAGGGCTCAGGATTAAGGGAGGAATAAGAGGAGGTAAAATTTGGTTAGAATTTTGTTTAAGAATGGTAGATTTTAACTGAATAGAAGACAAAGCAAACATCTTGCAACTTGTTTCGCACGGACGTGTATACCTCAACACGTTTATGCACATTGGATACAGTCTTAGAGAGACGGGCCCCTTACAGTTGAGGGTCATTCCCATCGGTTTGGATGGGAGTTGTGCCTTTTGACTGTGAGGAGTGTCCTTGATGCGTGAAAGAAAGGGGCTAGGTCTTGGCCCACAAACTTTGCGGTCTCGTTGGATTGGGGCTGCCGGAT
>JAUQVK010000009.1:0-36701 GCA_039794845.1 Thermostichus sp. DRC_bins_24 | reverse complement strand
TACGAACGCCAGCAAAAAGAAATCGAAAAACAGCAAGCCTTTGTGGATCGATTCCGGGCCAGCGCCACCCGCAGCACCCAGGCCAAAAGTCGTGAGAAGCAACTGGAGAAAATCGAGCGCGTTGAAGCTCCTGTGGGTGATGTGCGTACCCTCAAGTTTCGCTTTCCACCGGCTCCCCGCAGTGGTCGTGAAGTGGTAGAGATCAAAGACTTAACCCACAGCTATGGGGATAAAATTCTCTTCTTGGGGGCGGAGCTGCTGATCGAGCGCGGGGATCGCGTGGCCTTTTTGGGGCCGAACGGAGCCGGTAAATCCACCCTTTTACGCCTAATCATGGGGTTGGAGTGCCCCACGGAGGGATCCGTCAAGCTGGGGGCGCATAACGTCATTCCCTCCTATTTTGAGCAGAATCAAGCGGAGGCCCTGGATCTAAGCAAAACCGTCATGGATACGATCCACGATGAGGTACCCGATTGGAAAAATGAAGAAGTGCGAACCTTACTGGGTCGGTTCCTGTTCAGTGGGGATACGGTCTTTAAGAAAGTGGCGGCCCTGAGCGGAGGAGAAAAAGCCCGCTTGGCGCTGGCGAAAATGTTGCTACAACCGGCCAATTTGTTGATTTTGGATGAGCCCACCAATCACCTGGATATCCCCGCCAAAGAGATGTTGGAGGAGGCTCTGCAGCACTACGATGGCACCGTGATCATCGTCTCTCACGACCGTTACTTCATCTCGCAGGTGGCCAACAAAATTGTGGAAATTCGGGATGGGGAGTTAATTTCCTACTTAGGCGATTATCACTACTACCTTGAGAAAATCGAGGAGGAGAAAGAAAAAGCTCGACAAGCACAAATGGCTGCCGAAAAAGCTGCCAAGGCCGCTGCAAAACGAGCCAAAGAGCGAGAAAAACAAAGAGAAAAACAAGAAGCCAAAAAAGCCGCTAGCAAAACTTGAGGTTAGGAGGCTGTCTGAATGTTTACGGGCTTGGTGCAAAGCATGGGAACGGCCCGGCTCATTGGCCCGGGGCGGGTACAAGTGACCTGTCCGGCCCTACAGCCCCAACTGGCCTACGGAGATAGCGTTGCTGTGGATGGCCTCTGCCTGACGGTGGTGGAGCTTCTGCCCGATGGCTTTTTGGCGGATGTCTCTCCCGAGACGGTGCGCCGTTCCACCTGGGGTCAGGGATCCGGCCAGCGTACCGTCAATCTGGAACTTTCCCTGCGGGTGGGGGATAAGCTGGGGGGCCATTTCGTCAGCGGCCACATCGACGGGGTTGGCCACCTGTGGGATCAAGCTGCTACAGGAACAGCCTGGGAGCTGAGCTTTAAGGTTCCGAGCGATATTGGCCGTTACATCGTGCCCAAGGGCAGTGTGGCGGTGAACGGGGTCAGCCTAACCATTGCTGAGGTGCGCCAGGGGGGCTGCTGGTTTCGGGTAGCGGTGATTCCCCAGACCTACCGCGACACCAATCTGGCCCTGCTGCAAGTCGGGGATCCGGTGAATGTGGAGGTGGATATGCTGGGCAAGTATGTGGAAAAATTGTTGGGTCTGGGTTCACCCGACAGTGCCATTTCTTTGGAGTTTCTGGCCGAGCATGGCTATGGTTAGGTCTTCCGGCAATTCATGATTCATCCCGAAGAAGCCGAGCGCCTGCGGGGCGTGAATATTTACTTAATCGGCATGATGGCCAGTGGCAAATCCACCTTGGGGGCGGAGCTGGCGGCTCAGTTGCGGTGCCAATTTTTCGATACGGATGTGCTGGTGGAGCAGGTGGCCGGTTGCCCGATCCCCCAGATTTTTGCCGACCAAGGTGAAGCCGCCTTCCGGGATCTGGAAACCCAGGTGCTGGCCCAGTTGAGCAGCTACACCCGACTGGTGATCGCCACCGGCGGGGGGATTGTGCTGCGCCCGCAAAATTGGAGCTACCTGCACCACGGTCTCACCCTCTGGCTGGATGTAGCTCCGGCCCTGATCTGGGAACGGCTGTGCAAGGATCCCGGCCAACGTCCCCTGTTGCAAACCCACCACCCTCAGGTGGCCCTACAAACTTTGATGCAGCAGCGGCAGCCTTTTTACGCCCAAGCGGATGTGCGGGTCCCGATCCAGACGGAAACCCCGCCCGCCTTGTTGGTGGAACAGGTTTGGCAGGCGATTCGCGCCCGACTGCGAGAAGGGATCCCTGCCTCTTAAACCAAATGCACAGCTTTACCCTTCACCAACCCATGGCCCCGGCAACCTCCGCCCCTCATGCTCCCACCCTAGAAGAGGTGATCGCCGCTCAGGCGGCCTTGCGAGCGCAATGCCCTTTGGTGCAATGCCTCACCAACAGGGTTTCCACCAATTTCATGGCCAATGCCTTGCTGGCGGTGGGGGCTTCTCCAGCCATGGTGGACAACCCGGAGGAGGCCGGCCTGTTTGCGCGTGTGGCGAGTGCGGTGTTGATCAACTTGGGTACCCCCACCCAAGCCCAGGTGGAGGCGATGCGCTTGGCCGCCGCCGCCGCTCATGAAGCGGGTAAACCCTGGGTTTTGGATCCCATCGGGGCCGGTGGCCTGCCCTGGCGGGGGGGAATTGCCCTCGAGCTGTTGCAGCATCATCCGGCCATGATTCGCGGCAATGCCTCCGAGATCATCGGCTTAGCCGGGTTAGGGGAAGGCGCACGGGGAGTGGATAGCACCGCGGAACCCAGTGCTGCTGTGGATTCTGCCCTGAAATTGCTCGACCATGCCAGAGCAGTGTCTGCCTCTGGGGCGGTGGATCATGTGGTGGGCCGGGTGGCGGAAACCCCGACCCTAATCCGCATCGGTGGGGGCAATGCGCTACTAACGCGAGTCACGGCGGCAGGATGTGCGCTGGGGGCTTTGGCCGCTGCCTATGGGGCGGTGACAGCGGATCCCTTCACGGCTTTGGTGGCCGCCCATACCCATGTTGCGGTGGCATCAGAGCTGGCGGCAGAACAGGCCACTCGTCCGGGCAGTTTCGCGGTGGCCTTTCTGGATGCTTTGGATGCGGTGGAGGGATCCACCCTCAGGGCACGAGGGCAGGTACAGGCGGCGGTTAGCTTGGCGAATTGACCCCAAAAAATATAGGGATCCCTTAACCCGCAGGTCTCAGGATCCCATTGATCCTCTAACTCGCGCCGGGAGGGGATCCCCGGCGAAAGTCCGAGGGGTTGACTCTAGAGGGCATTAGAGGGCATTGCCGCGGGGGAGCACCTCTTCGGGGAAGACAAACCGCTCATGGGGCTGGTCTTGAGGCGCCATCCAAGCCCGAATCCCCTCGTTCAAGAGAATGTTCTTGGTGTAGAAGGTCTCAAACTCAGGGTCTTCCGCCGCCCGCGTCTCCTGACTGATAAAGTCATAGGCCCGCAGGTTCAACGCCAACCCCACAATCCCGATGCTGGCCATCCACAGCCCCGTCACCGGCACAAACAACATGAAAAAGTGCAGCCAGCGCTTGTTGCTAAACGCAATCCCAAAAATCTGGCTCCAAAACCGGTTCGCCGTCACCATCGAATAGGTCTCTTCCGACTGCGTCGGCTCAAACGCCCGGAAGGTGTTCGCCGCTTCCCCATCCTGGAACAAGGTGTTCTCCACCGTCGCCCCGTGAATGGCGCACAGCAGCGCTCCCCCCAGCACACCCGCCACACCCATCATGTGGAACGGGTTCAAGGTCCAGTTGTGGAACCCTTGCAAAAACAGCAGAAAGCGGAAAATCCCCGCCACTCCAAAGCTGGGGGCGAAAAACCAGCTGCTCTGCCCCAAGGGGTACATCAAAAACACGCTCACAAACACCGCAATCGGTGCACTGAAGGCGATGGCATTGTAGGGACGCACCCCCACCAGCCGGGCAATCTCAAACTGCCGCAGCATGAAGCCGATCAGACCAAAGGCCCCGTGCAATGCCACAAACGTCCACAGCCCCCCGATTTGGCACCAGCGGGTGAAGTTCCCTTGGGCTTCCGGGCCCCACAGCAGCAACAGGCTGTGGCCCATGCTGTCGGCGGGGGTGGACACCGCCACCGTCAGAAAGTTCGCCCCTTCCAAGTAGGAGCTGGCCAACCCGTGGGTGTACCAGGAGGTTACAAACGTGGTGCCGGTCAGCCAGCCCCCCAAGGCCAAGAAGGCACAGGGGAACAGCAACAGGCCGGACCAGCCGATGAAGACAAATCTGTCGCGTTTGAGCCAGTCATCGACGATGTCGAACCATCCTCGCTCCTGACGCACGCGTCCTACCGCTATGGTCATAGAATGAATGTCTCCGGAATAACAACGGATAAAGTGCAATACAGCAGCGCCCATGACAAGACTGAGCGATACCGTCCTTCTATCTTACGAAATATCAAGAATCTGCAACACAATCTCAGGATTATGCTTGAGAGCAACCCATCCGGTGCAGGGATCCCTTCTGTTTTAGGATGGGAAGGGTTTTGGCTGCAGGCAACTGGGCTGGGATCCGGAACAACACGGAGGTCACTGTGGTTCGAGCCAGGATTTTGTTCGCGTCGGCGGAGGCAGCACCACTGGCCAAGGTAGGGGGCATGGCGGATGTGGTGGGATCCCTGCCCTCGGTGTTGCGAGGTTTTGGGCAGGATGTGCGCATCATCATGCCGCTCTACGGCTTCTTGTGGGAGCAGTTTGGCGAAAAGCCCGATCAGTACTGGCGCTCTCCAGAGCCGATTTGGGCCAAAGAGGTCATGGGCCAGGTGGCGGAGATTTATGAGAGCGTGCTGCCGGGAACGGATGTGCCTCTGTACTTGGTCAGCCACTATTCTTTTGCTCCCCATCGCATCTATTACGGCGAGGATGAGTTCTGGCGTTTCACCTTTTTTGCCAATGCCGTCGCCGAGTTTGCCTGGACCTACTATCCTTGGAAGCCCAACATCATCCACTGCCACGATTGGCACACGGCCATGATCCCGGCTTGGATGCACCAGGCTTCTGATATCGGCACGGTGTTCACCATTCACAACTTGGCCTATCAGGGGCCTTGGCGCTGGCAGCTGGAACGCATGACTTGGTTGCCCTGGTATTTCTCCGCTCACAATGCCATGGCTGCCGGGATCCTCTACGCCGATCAGGTGAATACCGTTTCTCCCACCTATGCGATGGAGATTCGCACCCCTCTGCACGGTGAAGGTCTACAGGATCTGCTGGCCTGGAAGGGAGACCGTCTGCGGGGCATTTTGAATGGTATTGACCTGAAAAAGGTGGATCCCAGTACCGATACAGCCCTAGAGGCTCCTTTCAGCAGCAGCGATCTGAGGGGACGGGCCGTGAACAAAGCCGCACTTCAGGCTCGAACCGGTTTGACAGCCAACTCAGAGGTGTTCGTGCTGGGCATGGTGGCCCGTTTGGTGGAGCAAAAAGGGATCGATCTGTTAATTCAGGCTCTGGATCGCTTCCTGGCCTACAGCGATGCTCAATGTGTGGTGCTGGGCAGCGGCGAAGCCTACTACGAAGGGCGGATGCGAGAAATGGCCGAGCGACATCCCGGCAAGATGTCCTATCAGCAGGGCTACCAACCGAAACTGGCCCAGTTGATCTACGGGGGGGCCGATGCGTTCTTAATGCCGAGCCGGTTTGAGCCCTGTGGCATTAGCCAGATGATCGCCATGCGCTACGGCTGTGTGCCGATTGTGCGGCGCACAGGGGGGTTGGTGGATACCGTCAGCCATCATGTCCCCAGCAAGGGAATTGGCACGGGTTATTGTTTTGACCGCTATGAGGCTTTGGATTTTTACACCTGCCTGGCACGGGCTTGGGAGGCCTTCCAGCACAAAGACACCTGGCAAGCTCTACAAAAGCGGGGCATGGCCACCAACTTCAGTTGGCAGCGGTCGGCGCTGGAATACATCCATATGTACGAGCTCATCCTCAACCTACCCCTGTTGCCGGAAGCATCCCCACCGGTGGAATCCGAAGCCGCCCAATCCCGTAGCAAAACCCCTCCAGAGCCCCATCCCAGCAGCACCATTCCCGCCAAGCCCCGCCCTGTCTCCCCGAAGGGATAAGCAACGGGATCCCTTTCCCGTTTGGATCCCAGCCTGCGGGGAGGAGAGTAAGGTAGATTGGAACGGGTCAAAAAAGGTTTTGAGGATTACCTGCAAATGATTGGACATGGGTTTGACTTTCTGCGCCGTTCTTGGACACGTCTGTTTCTGGGCCTGTTTTTGGGCCTTGCCCTGGGAGTGGGGTCGGGCTTTTGGGCCACTGCCCAGCAACTGCCTGCCCCCCCTGGGCAACAGCTCATTCCCAATCCGCAACAGTTTCGGGCTTTAGAACAACCCAGCAGCACCCTCAGCGTGTTGCGTGCCGAACAACTGGCCGCTGAAGCCAACGCCGCCCTGCAAGCGCAAAACTTCGATCGGGCCGCCGAACTTTTGCAACAAGTGTTTGAGGCTTACAACCAGCGCTCCAACTACCATCAAGAACTCTCTCGCGCCTTTGCCGGGATCCAAAACCGCATTTCAGAAGAGCAACGGGAGCTGGCCCGCGTGGCTGCCCAAGAACGGGATCAAGCGGCTTACGATTTGGCCATTGTCTATCGCGCCTCGGGTCGCCCGGAAGAAGCGGTAAGTCGCCTTATTCAGGTAATCAGCAGCCAGAGCCCCACCCGCGAATTGGGTACCCAAGCCTATCAGCAGCTGCTGGAAATCGGCTTCGTCAGCACCCCTTACCCCAGCTAGAGCCCCTCCCCCAGTTCTCGATAAAAGGCCAGGGTGGTTTGTCCGTAGGTGCGCTGGTCGAACCGCAGCAGGGATCCCACCTGTTCCGGTAGCTCGTGGCCGGTGCGATGCTCCACAATCAGGATCCCCTGCTCGGGGTTGAGAAGAGGGGGGATTCGGGGCAGAAGTGGGGTGTACAGCCCCGCCTCATAAGGGGGGGCAAAATAGACATAATCAAAGGGATCCAAGCCTAGCCCGCGGCTCAGCAACTTGCGGGCATCCCCCTGAATCACCTGAAAAGCTTGTTCTGGCCGCGCCACTTTGGCCCAGTTGGCCCGAATGATCCGACAGGCGGGGGCGGCGATCTCGATGCCGGCGACGAAGGCGGCCCCCCGACACAGGGCTTCTGCCCCCACCGTGCCGGCACCACAGCACAGATCCAGCCAACGGCAACCCTCGATTCGCCCTTGCAAAATGTTAAACAGCGCCTGCCGTACCCGCGAAGGGGTCGGTCGGGTGCCTAGGCCGGCGGGGGTTTGCAACTCTCGTTTACCGCTGATGCGTAAACTCATGGGGTAGCCCCAGCGGGCAACTGTCCGGTTAACCCTCCCCGTTGGGCGGCGCGATCCCGTTCCATCTGAATTTGATCCACCAGCGATTCGGGCAATTGCGCCGAGGCTTGCAGGGCTTGATCAAAGAGGGGAACAGCTTCTCGATCTGCCCCTTTGGAGACCAAAATCTGCGCCTTCAGGTAGTACAGCTCGGGATTGTCGCAGGAGGTGGCAATGGCTTGATCCACCGCCGCAAGGGCCTCTTCGTAGCGCTGCATATCCCGATAGGCCAAAGCTTGTCCACGGTAGGACATGTAGTCGGGGGCCGCCAATCGAAATTGGTTTAGGGCCTTTTCTCGGTAAGTCAGCAGCAGATCCATATAGCCATTCAAAAGGTTCAGCTCCGGATCGCTACCATCCAGCGCCTGTGCCGCTCGAATGGAGGCAAACAGTTGATTCAGGGTTGGCAAAGCCTTGGGCAAGCCGATCACCACCCCATCACGCACCACTGTATTGGCCGCCTCCAGCCCGTAGCCTACACCCTCGTAAAGATGGCCCCGCAGGGGATCCGTCTTTTTCAGCTCTGTGGCCACCTGTCGGGTTCGGGTGGCCATCTGGGCAAACTCCTGCATATCCCCCTCCTGGTAGGCCAGTGCCGCCAGCAGGGCATAGACCATCGGCTCTTCCGGTGAGGCTGCTTTGGCGGCCTCCAGTTTCTCCCGGCTTTGGCTGTAGCGGCCCGCGCAGAAGAACTCCTCAAAGGCAGCTGCCACCTCCGGGCTGATCGGGCGGGCATTGGCCCCACTGCGAAAGGGATCCTGTGCCCAAACCGGCAGCGTGGATCCCCAGACCCAACAGAATATCCCCAGCAGCTTGCCCAGTCTGCCCATGATGCTGATGTTCATCCCCAATGCCTCAACCCCACCACGACCTATACAACGCATGAGCCATTCTTCACCGCTTCTCAATTAGCGCAGCATTTGCGCAATCGAACCAATTGCTGCATCCTGAACCAATTCGTTCGGCTCATGGACCAACAGATTGTGCAAGGGATCCAGAGCGCGTGGATCCCCAATTTGGCCCAAGGCACGAGCTGCCGCCTCCCGCACCACCGGCTCGCTATCCGAGAGCTTGGTGAGCAAAGCCGGCACCGCCTCGACCGAACGCATTTGCCCCAGCTGATAGATGGTTTGCAACTGGGCCTCCAGGGGGGTTGCAGCAGCCGTAGGAACGGTACCGTACACAGAGAAGCTCGAGGAACCGCCATAGTAATGGCCACTGCCACTGCGGGCCATCGAGATCGCCGAGAGGGCGTTCAAGGCCTCCAGGGCACGAGACTGCTCCGTCACACTCATCTGGGGCAGCTGGGCCACCAAATCGTTAAAGGCTTGCTGGACAGGGTCGGCAGCCATAGCCTGCTGGGAAATGCGGGTTAAGTGCTGGTCGGCCCGCATCTGCTGCCAGGACTGAAACGCCGCCAGGCCCGCCACCACCAAAGCCACATCCGCCAAAATCGCCAGCAGCGCCATGCCCCCCCAAATCTTGCTGCTGCGGCTCACCTTCTGAATTTGCTTATCTACATAAACAAAGGCCTGATGCTGTCGTTCCCAAAAGTCGGGGGCTACCTGCAGGGTTTGGGCACTCAGATCGGGAGACAAAAGGTTTTCCTGGCGGGCTACCTCCAAGCTCTGTAGCCTCTGGTTCATGCGAGAAAACTGTTTCGTCCAGAGCCAAGTAAACATCAGATCCCATCCTCTCTCCAAGCTTGCCGACGGAGCCACGCCATGCTGCTACAAATGCTCACTTAGCCGCGCCAGTCTCCGATGTCGGGCAGAATTTGCCGGCTTTTCCCTCCCAAAGAGGGAGCTCATGCGACAGGATAACAAAAGCGTTAGCTCCCTACCACTCAGTGTTTGCTTTGAGTTGCGCGGTGTTTCTTATTGTAGAGAGGTGGGCGGGGTGTGCCGAGGGATCCACCGCGCTTGCGCTCGAGAGAGGCCGCAGATTTCGCTTCGCTTTTGAGCAGCAAAATTACAGTCCTTTACGCCCCACGCCGGTACGTTCGCCCATGGCGGCCCCTAGGACAGGACGTACGTGAACAACTTTAGAAAGGCAGAAAGGGCGCCGTTCTAGGAGGCAAGGGGGGCCGGAAAAGGCTGCTAGCTGCTTTTCACAGTTGTCCAGAGGGCGTCGATCAGGCGCATTTCTTCCCCGGACAACACGCTGGAATAGGTGAGCTTGGCCAGAAGCTCTTCGTCCGGATAGATGGCGGGGTTTTCCAGATCTTCTGGATCAATCCCGGGCAGAGCCGCTGCATTGGGGGTGGCAAAGCGGTTGTAGTTGCTCAGCTGGGCGCCAACCTCGGCATCCAGAATGAAGTTAATGAAGCGGTTGGCCAGTTCAGGGTTTGGAGCTTGGGCCGGAATGGCCAGGGTATCCAGCCAAATGTTGGCCCCCTCCTTCGGGATAAAGTAGCCAATTTCAGGGTTCTCCTCCGCGGCCTGCAGAGCATCTCCGCTGTAGACGATGGCCACATTGGCGGTACCGGAAACCAGCTGGTTTTTGCCGCCTACACCCCCAATCAATCCGGCGCTACGGCGTTTGGTGTCGATCAACAACTGTTGTACCTGTTGTAGTTCTGAGCGAACGGTGGTGTTCATATCGAAGCCCAGATAGATCGCAGCGGCCCCGATCATGGAGCGCATGTCATCGATCATCACGAAAGGGCCGTACTGCTGGTTTGGGTCGAAGATCAAGCCCCAAGAGTGCTCAAAATCCTCCGGCAGGCGATCCCGACGGTAGCCGATGCCGGTGGTGCCCCATTGGTAGGCGGCAGTATAGGTATTCTCAGGATCAAAGGGCAAACCGACAAATTTTTCGCCCAGGTTGCTGAAGTTGGGGATGAGGTCTTTGTTGAGGGGTTGCAAAAGACCCAGTTCCAGCATGTTGGGCACGATGTAGTCTGTGGGCACCACAATGTCGTACTGGCTGACACCGCCCCCCCGCAGTTTGGCCACCATGTCTTCGTTCGATTCGTACAGGCTCACCACCACACGGCTGTTGGTCTCTTCCTCAAAGGCGGTAATAATGTCGGGGTCGATGTATTCCGACCAAATGTAGAGGTTGAGGGTTTGCCCTTGGGCAGAGGTTGCCCGAGGCCAAAAGGTGGTCAAGGTCAGCAAGCAGCAGAGCAGCGTCGTGACGGAGGCAATCCACTTTTTCATGACGTTTCCCAAATTCAGCGCTTGTAAGTGCCAGGGATCCCGATTCATCCCCATGTTTGGTTGCCAACAACCCGCCCACAAGGTTCCGGGCTTTAGGGGTATTCTCCAGTCTTTATGGACTTCAGCACAAATGCTTGGATCCCTGCTGTCTAGCTTGCTACATCGAGACTTCAGGGTTGGTTGATTCTGTCAGAGTGGGGGTGAGAAGCCTTTGATACAGCTGCCGCTGCTCATCTGGACTGAGATAACGGTGCTGTTGTTGGGGCCAGTCGTGGAGGGCCAGTCTTTGTTGGTCTTGTAAATGGCTTTGCAGGCCGGAATCGGGGGGCAGTTGCGCCCGCAAAACCTGCAGATCGTTGAAGCGGCCCAGTTGGTGTTGTAGGTGCTTCAGGGCTTCTAGCCAATCCTGTAGCGCTTCTCCATAAAAGGCTGAGAAAAACTCCACCTGATAGCGCAGCCGTTTGGTGGCCTTGCGCAGCCGATGCAGTTGTTTGGCCTGGGATTCCCTGTTGGGAAAAGCGGGAATGTGCCAGCCGGGTTGTAACAGCCACTCGGCCAGCAGCGGGGTGAGTAGATGGGGCAGGCTTTCCTTTAGGGGGAGCTGCGCTTGGGAGGTGTAGCGGGGGCCGCTCAACCACTGTTCGCAGGCGGCTTGAAACTCCGAAAAGGCGGGCTCCTTCAACACCCGGCGAGAACGCTCCTGGGCTTTGGCTTGACGACGGGCTAAATCTTCGATGAGCTGCTTCAACTCTACCTGTTGCGCTTCCGGGATCCCGTTCCAGCAGGGTTCTTGCAGGATCTCGATCAACACATCCAGATCCCGCTGCTGGCCCAAAGTGCTGGCGAGCTTTTGCAGCCGCTTGGCTTTAAGGGGAGCCGGCAGCTTGACAGAGCCTTGAAAGACTTGCACCCAGGTGCCGATACGACGCAAAGCTACCCGAATTTGGTGGAGGGATTCTGCCGCCTCTGGGTGGTGGGACAGTACCCGCCCGACGTGTTTCTGCAGCCGTTGCCACTGCAGGCTCAGCAGTTGATGGGCTTCGGTGCCCAGGGTGGGTGGGGGCGGAGGAGAAAGCAAAATCCTCTGTTCGGAGGCGACAGCGCTCATAGGGGGGGACTCCACCACAGCTCAGTTCACTCTCGGCTCATGGGTTGAAGGCTCAGGGTTGTCCAAGAGTTCTCCCACTTTAACCTGGTTTTAACCTCGAAGTTAAGGCGCGATAAAGCTGGACTCCGGGATCCCTAGCTATTTAGGTTTGGGGCAAGTAGGCACTCACCACCTGCCAGATCCGTTCCGCCACCGCCTGTGGGGATCCCCGGGCATTTATACGCCGGATCCGCTCCGGTTCTGCGGTTGCCAAGGTTTGAAAGCCCTGGTACAGCCGTTGGTGAAACGCCCATTGCGCCTGCTCCATGCGGTCGAGGGTCTGGGCCTGCTGAGTTTGTCGGGAACGGGCCCGCGCCAGGCCCAACTCGGGGGGGAGATCCAGCCAAAGGGTGAGATCCGGCCTCAAGCCATCTGTAGCCAGCCGGTTCAACTGCCGAATTGCGTCCAAATCGAGGCCTCGCCCGTAGCCCTGGTAGGCCAAGGTGGAATCCGTGAAGCGATCGCAAATCACCACCTGCCCTGCGGCCAAGGCGGGACGAATGCGGGTTTGCACATGCTCGGCCCGATCCGCCGCGTACAAGAGCAACTCCGCCAGCGGAGAAACCGGCTCCCCGTGTAACAACAAAGCCCGTAACCCCTGACCCAAAGCCGTACCCCCCGGCTCGCGGGTACACAGACAGGTGTACCCTGCTTTCTGCAGCCGCTCCGCCAAAAGGGCCTGCTGGGTGGTTTTGCCCGCCCCCTCCCCCCCTTCTAGGGTGATGAACACACCGGCCATTCTGGATGGGGTGGGGTTAGCGCAGGTTAAGTTGGGGCTGCAAATTAAAGGAGTGCCCCGGTATCATCACATACACATCTGGGATATTGGTTGGCTCCAAGCTCTGCAGGGCCAGTCCCTCCACATTGGAGCGGAGGGCATTGTTGATCGTCGTTTCCAGTTGCGAGAGCACTTGTGCTTCGTTGCCTTGATTGGCCAAAGTGGGGAACTGATTGAAGACGGCACGCGCCAAGCCGCTGGCCAGCGGGATCTGAATCAAGGTGAGATTGGATCCCCCCAGTTGCGGCCCTAGGGTGCCTGCCCGACCTCGAATGCCGAGGGCTTGCAGGGCGTTGGCGGTTTGGCTGACAGGAATGGTGCAGGTATCCATTCTGTAAATGGGCACCGAGGCCATGGTTAGAGCAGAAACAGTGGTCAGTTCCACCACCGTAAAAGAGGCCGTGCCGTTGTAGGCAAAGCAAAAGTCCCGGAAGGCTTCTGGCACATTGGCGGCACGAATCGGGCGCTCATCATCAAAGCCGCCACTCTCTGCAAAGATATTGCGGATGGCGAACCCCCCAAAGAAAGCCAACAAAGCCACCAAGGCCACCACCGTCAGGCTGGAGGGGGTCAATCCTCCCCGAGAACTGCCGGATCCTCCGCCCATACCGGATCCCCCACCCCCGACATAGCCAGAGGTATAGCCACCGGAGCGGCTGTAGTCCCGGCGGTAGCCGGATGCTCCGCGATAGGAACTGGTGTAGGCAAACCGAGAGGATCCCTCGTAACTCCGGCTGCCGGAGGTAGGGCGGCGGGGAACCAAGGTCTGCGCGGAGCGGCCAGGGCTCGAGCGAGAAGAAGATCCCCCCACAGAGGCTTCTCGTGCTGGGCTAGCTCCCGACTCACGCAGATCTCGGCTGGAGCGGGTAGAGCGAGGAGAATAGGACTCCGTTTCGCCGGTGCGATCTGGATCGGGCAGATTATCGGCCCGGCCAGCCCCCTCAGACCTGTTGGAGCGGACTGACCCTTCTTCGGGCAAGGGGGGTGGAGAACGACGGCCTTCTTGGATGCCGGGAACTTCACCCGGAGCAGAAGCAGAGGAGCGCGCTGCTCCCTCGGCCCCAGAACGATCTGAAGCCTGAGTGGGATCTTGATCCCCGGAAAAGGTCATCCTTTCAGCTCCCAACGCAAGACTGGCATCTACTGGTCAATTCTGAGGTTTTGAGGGCAGATCTTTAAGGACTTTTTCCGCTGTATTGTAGCGGCTTTTGCCGATGGTTCCGCAAAGCCCCTGCCTCCAAGCTAGCCCAGACTGGTTCCCAAAATAAGCAACTGCTCTTTCAAGGCCCGTAGAGCCCGGCCTCGATGGCCGATGGCCTCCTTTTGGGCGGAGCTCATTTCGGCAAAGGTCAGCCCTAGTTCGGGCACCCAAAACAGCGGATCGTACCCAAAGCCCCCCTGCCCCTGCGGCTGGGTTAAGATCTCTCCCTGGCACACCCCCTCCGCCAGAGCGCGCACCTGCCCCTGGGGATCCACTAGCGCTACCGCACAGTGAAAGGTTGCCGCTCGATCCGGGATCCCGTCCAGTTCCCTGAGCAACCGCTCGATCCGGGCCGCATCCGTAGGCGCATAACGAGCTGAGTGGATCCCGGGAGCGCCGTGCAAAGCTGCTACCGCCAGACCAGAGTCATCGGCAATGGTCCATTCCTTTAGGGCAGTGGCCACAGTGATCGCCTTCAGAAGGGCATTTTCGGCAAAGGTGGCCCCAGTTTCCTCCACCTCCAGCTCCGCCGGCTTGAGGCGCAACTCCCACACCGCAGCCCAGGGCTGAAAAAAGGCACGGAACTCCCGCAATTTGCCGGGACTACTGCTGGCCAAAATCAGGGGATGGGGCATGGAGACCAGGGACAATCAAAGGGTGTCATCAGATTTTCAGTTTGCTGCTCAAAGTCTGGACGAGCTACAACAGCTCCATGAGCCAGGCCATATCCGTACGTTGCAAGTTGGTAGTCCCTCCAGAGTTGCGGCCAGAAATTGACCGTACTCTAGACGGGTTTGCCGATGCTTGCAACCAGATTCTGGATACCGCCAGACGCAACACCTTACAGGTAGAGCGCGGGGCTCCTGCGAGGTAAGCTGACAGGCTTGAGATCCGAACACCCATCTGAACACTTAGGGATTTGACCGTCACAGCCCGAAGAAATCTGGCCCGGATCCCTCGTAGCTGGGGTTAACTCGTAAATTGAGTTGGGGACAGACAATTTCGCAGGTGCGGCACTGAATGCAGTTTTCCAAAGACATGGCGTGGGAACGGATCCCCTGATGCTCTTGGATATGATGAACCTCTGCCGTGCAGTCGGAAATGCAGGGGGTAGGGCGA
The DNA here is from genome assembly GCA_039794845.1 of Thermostichus sp. DRC_bins_24. Classification (GTDB taxonomy): domain Bacteria; phylum Cyanobacteriota; class Cyanobacteriia; order Thermostichales; family Thermostichaceae; genus Thermostichus. The sequence goes on along the minus strand of JAUQVK010000009.1, from coordinate 22,014 downwards.
TTGAGCTTGTCGTAGGTGGCGATGCACTGGCGACAGGTTTCGGCACTGAACTCGAGGATGTGGTGGTTGCCTTCGTGGTAGCGGGGCTCCGCAAAAAACACCGCATCCGGGCGGGAGAAATACCCTACCCCAGATTCCGGCTGCCTGCTGGCAAAGGCAGCCGGGGCAACAAAATCCGCCTGAATGGCGGCATGGGGCGCGATATATCCCTGAGGTGCAGGGGCGCTGGGGCTGACTCGTCCGGTAAGGAGGGTGTAGGCGCGTAGGGTTTCTCGCCCCCGGCGGATGGGGTCTTGCAGCCCAAACTGCAGGGATCCCAGCCAAGGGTGACCGGCGTCAACACTGCTGCACACCTTGGGCAAATACTCCTCCAACAGGCGGGAGTTTTCCAGGAAAGCCTCGCGGAAATAGCGGCTGCGGTACAGATCTTGGCCAACCGAGCTTTGCATCACTTCTTTTTGGTAGTCCGCTTGAATGTGCAGATCCCCTTTCAAAAAGCCATCGTGAATCAGGCCCGCCGCCACGTAGCCGGTTTCCATGGCCTTATCCACCCCCGCTAAGCTACCCACATCCAACACGCCGAGGGCATCCCCCAACAACAGGGCTCCTTCCACCCCAAATCGGGTGGGCAGGCTGTAGTAGCCTCCTTCGGGAATCACCGCAGCTCCATACTTAAGGAGTTTGCCCCCCGCAATCAGGGATTGAATCCACGGATGGCTTTTGAACTCCTGCAGGCGTTGCTGTGGGTTGAGATTGGGGTTTTTGCTGTCGAGGCCGATGATCAAACCGAGGGCCAAGCGGTTCTCTTTAAGGCCATAGACAAAGCCCCCGCTAAAGCTGCCATCCAAAATCGGGTAGCCCAGGGTATGCCACACTTGCCCCTGCAAAGATTCGGGAATCTGCCAGACTTCTTTGACTCCGACCGACCACAGCTGCGGGTTGGGGCGCAGTTGAAATTTCTCGATCAGGTCTTTGGAAATGAAGCCTTTGTCGCCGAAGCAGGTGAGATCTGCGAAGATGCAGTCTTCATACACTTGGCCAGAATCGCTGGCCCGCACCCCAATCACCCGTTCCCCATCGTAAAGAATCTCGTGGGCCGCAAAGCCAGGAAACAAATCGAGGGTGATGTTCGGGATCCCTTTGGCTTTTTCCCGTAGCTGCTCGGCCAGCCAGCGGATCCCATGGCTGAGGGTGAGAATCACCTGCCCCTGTTTGCGAAAACCCTGAGGAATCACGGCCTCGGGTAAATCCCAGCGTTGTTCGGATCCCAGCACACTTAGATGGTTGGCTACCACCCGCCCCTCGGTGGGGAACCCTTGGCTTTCGAAATCGGGGAAGAGTTTGGCGATCACCTGGGGGTTGCAGATGGCGCCGCTGACGATGTGCCCGCCAAATTGGGGCGCTTTCTCCAAAATGGCGATGGAGAGCTTGAGGCCGGATAGCTTGGCCAAATCCAGAAGGCGATGGGCCAGAACCAAATTGGAGGAGCTCCCCCCCACCAGCAGCAGGTCGTAGCGGATGGCTTCACTCATCAGACAAAATTCTCACTCAATAGCTTCGGATACCCTGCCTGTATGCTAGTGAAGGCGCTGAAAGAGAGGGCAGAACTTTTAGACCTTCTAAAGCCTCTTGGCTGTTGCTGGGTTCATTCAAGCCCAGGTGCAGCTGGGGCACAACCGATCAACTGCCGTTGACGTGGCTGCCAAGGGCCATGAAGAAGCTTCCTGACCCCAGGATGAGGGAATATGAGGAGATAATAAAAGGTGTAAACTTCACCCCCTGCTCTCATGTCTTTTTGGAAATCTTTGGTGTTGTTGGCGCTGCTGCTCTTTGCCCTTGTGGGCGGGATCCCTGCTGTGCAGGCGGCCACCTTGGGCGGATCCCCCCTCAATCGCGCTCAGCAGGAAGTGGTGCTCTCCGCCAGCCCGGAGCGGGTACTGAAGGCGGCTGAACAGGCCTTTCAGGTGTGGAAACGGGGGGAACTGGGATCCGTAGATGCTCAAGCCCTACAGGTGAAAGGGATTTCTCGCACCAACTTTTTCAAATTTGTGGATGATCTGACGGTAACTTTATCGCTGGTGGAAGGGGATCCCCAACAAACTCGCCTGGAGATCACCTCTGTGGGCCGTGTCGGGGAGTACGACTTTGGCGGCAACCGGCGCAACATCAACGAATATCTCAGCACTTTACGGTCATTGTTGGAGCAGTCCTGAAGGGGGATAGACCCACAGTATCCTGACGGGAATGACAGGATAGAACCTGGATGAACCATCCGATCCGGGGGCAGCAAAGGTTGAGGGAGCGCTTGACAGTGCCTCCCCTGAAGCGCTGGGGGCTCCTGTTTTGGACTCTGCCTGCATTAGCGTTTTTGCTGGCTTTTGCCTTCTACCCCATCGCTTACGCCTTCTATCTTTCGCTGTTCCGTTACCGCCTTACGGATCCCAACGGCACCCAAGTCTTTGTCGGCCTACAGAACTATGTTCAGGCTTTGCAAGACCCGCAGGTGCAGGGATCCCTTATGAACACGCTGCTGTTTGTGGGTGTTGCGTCGGGAATTGAGCTGATTTTGGGGTTGGGCATTGCCTGGTTGCTGGATCAACGGTTGCCGGGCATGGGCTGGGTGCGGGCTTTGTTGCTAACCCCAATGGCATTGGCACCGGTGGTGGTGGCGTTGGTGTGGCGAGCCCTCTACAACCCGGATTTTGGCCTGGTATCGCAACTGCTGGGGGGGCTAGGGATCCCGTTGGGGCGCGGCTTAATCGGAGAAGCCCACACAGCCCTTTGGGCCTTGATTTGGGTGGATATCTGGCAATGGACACCTCTGCTGGCGATTACCTTTTTTGCGGGTCTACAGAGCCAACCTCCCGAGCTGCTCCAGGCCGCCCAATTGGATGGGGCAAACGGCTGGCAGGGCTTTCGCTACATTTCCCTGCCGCTGCTGAGGCCGGTGTTGGTGATTGCCTTGCTGTTGCGAGCCATGGAGCTGTTTAAGATCTTTGACTCGGTGTTGGTGATTACGGGCGGGGGGCCGGGGCGGGCTACCGAGGTGATCAGCTACCACATTTTCAAGGTGGGTCTGACGTTTTTTGATGTGGGCTATGGGGCGGCTTTGTCGGTGCTGTTGATGGGGATTTTGGTGTTGTTTTTGGCGCTCTACGGTTGGGTGGTGGGTTGGGGGGATCGCGCACCATGAACCTAACCGAGGCAGGGGATCCCAAAACCACAACACCCCTGGAGTCCAAGCCCATCGCCAAAATGGCGCAACCCGACCCAAGGCGGAACCGTTGGCTCAGACCTGTGCTGCTGTATCTGCTGGCCGCTCTGGTGCTGCTGGTGTTCTTGCTGCCGCTGGGGTGGATGCTGCTGATTTCTCTGAAAACAGGCCAGGGATCCCAGACCATTAACCTGTTTCAAGCCTTTCGGCCCAGTTGGGAAAACTACCGCGCTCTGTGGCGAGAGGTAGCGGTGGGGCGCTACTTGGTCAATACTCTGATTGTTTCGGTGGGATCCACCCTGTTGGCGTTGCTGTTGGGGATCCCTGCTGGCTACGGTTTGGCCCGGCAGCCAGGGGGTTGGGCAGATGGGTTGGCTCTGGCGTTGTTGGGGATCCGTCTGTTCCCGCCCGTTGCTTTGCTGTTGCCCTTTTATTTGATGATGCGGGATCTGCGGTTGCTCGATAGCTACATCGGGCTGATTCTGTTGCAAAGCGTTTTCAAAATCACCTTCGTGGCCTGGTTTATGCGCGGCTTTTTTGTGGGCATGCCCACGGTGCTGGAGGAGGCCGCTTGGGTGGATGGGTGTAGCCGCTGGGGGGCCTTTTGGCGGGTGGCGTTGCCCCTCTCCTTACCGGGGGTGATCACCGTCAGCCTGTTGGGCTTCATCTTCTCCTGGAACGATTTTTTCAGCCCATTGGTCTTGTCGGGGGTGCGCACGCGCCTGTTGACCCTGGGGATCTTAGAAGCCTTTAGCACCTACGAGGTGGCCTGGGGGCGGATGAGCGCTTTGGGGGTGATCGCGGTGGCGCCGGTGTTGATCCTGGCTTTGGTGTTGCAGCGTTACTATGTGCGGGGGCTGACGGCGGGGGCCGTGCGGGAGTAAAGAAGCTCAGAATTGCCTGCTGGCCGACGAAAGGGTGGGATAGTGGAATAAGGTGGGTCAGACCCTGGCCTGCAAGGATTTCTCTACCGGTTTGTTTCTGGCCTCCTGTCTGACTTATTGCTTGGATCCCATGCTCACCCCTCCTACTTTGCACGCTCAACTGCATCCTCTGATCCAGCGCCTGTCGGAAGCGATCCTAAACATTTGGGGATCCAGCTTCACGCTCAAGCCCTACCCCCTGCCGGAAGATCTTGGCTATGTGGAAGGCCGCCTGGAGGGGGAAAAGCTCCAAATCGAGAACCGCTGTTACCAAGGGGATCCCTTTCGCAAGCTGCACCTGGAGCTGGCCCGTGCCGGCCAAAGCCTGGATATTCTCCATTGCGTCATGTTTCCGCAGCCGCAGTATGCTCTGCCGATGTTTGGCTGTGACCTTGTCGCCGGTCGGGGACAGGTGAGTGCTGCCATTGTCGATCTGTCGCCGGTGACACCGAGTTTGCCGGATCTTTATATCCGGGAGTTGGAAGCCTTGGGATCCCATTGGGCCCCGTTTCAGCAACGGCGCGAGCTGCCGGGGTGGGGAACGATTTTTTCCCCCTACTGTCTGTTTATCCGCCCCAGCGATGAGGAAGAGGCGGATCGGTTTTTGGCTTTGGCCAGCCGTTACCTGGAAATTCACTGTCGCCTTGCCCAACACATGGCTCCCCAGAGGGATCCCAGCCAAATTTTGGTCCATTATCAAGGGCAGCACCGCTACTGTAGCCAACAACAGCAGAATGACCGCACCCGCCGCGTCTTAGAAAAAGCCTTCGGCCCAGAATGGGCAGAGCGCTACATGAACACCGTCCTTTTCGATTTGCCCCCAGATCCCCCAGATCTGTAGAGTGCGTCAGGATCCGGCGCACAAAGCGTTGAGGGTGGAAATTCACTTTGGTAAGCGACGGGATCAAGCGAGATCCCCTTGTAGGCGCTGCTGGATGCTGGCAGCTAACTTTTGCCCCAAAAACTCGGGCATCGAAGTCGTAGAATCTGGCCCCAGCAAATAGAAAATAAAGCGGGTTTGGTCGCGGCGCAGCATCAGGTTCAGGTTGATCACCGTCAGATCTTCCTGCCAGAGGGCGGTCATGACGCGGTAAAACATGCCCGGTTGGTTATCGGTATCCACCAAGAGGGTGGGTAGGTGAAACACCTGGTCGGAATAAAAAGAAACCTGGGTGTCCTTCAGCCCAGCTTTGAGATCAAACTCCAGGGCCAGGGTTTCATGGACGCGAAAGACGCCCGCCAAGCACTCATGGATGGCCCGCTCCAAATTGAGCTTGGTCTGAGAAGACAGGCTGTTGCCATCGCGGGAAACGGTAACGCGGATAAAAACCAAGTAAGGTGAGTAGATTTGCCCATACAGGTTGATCCCATGTACCGAGAGGTTAAACGCAGTGAGCACCCCAAACAGGTCGCTGAGCAAAGAGGGTTGGTTGCGATAGGCCAGACAAACCACCGTCTTGCGCCGTTCATCTTGCATGTGCACCACGGCCTTGCGGGTTTGGTAGAGGGCATAGGCCAAGCGGAGATTCTGCCCCTGCACCTCGCTGCTGACGAACTGGCTGTAAAAAGGGGGAAAACTTTGATTGAAGCGCCGCATCAAGGCTGAGCGAGTGCTGACTTTGATCGGCTGGGGATCCACATTCGCAACCATCTTTACAAACCTCCCGCTCTTCAGCAGTCCCCCAGGGGACGACCTTGAGCTTCAGGGCATCTTAACTGTGTTGACTGCTCCACCGACACCCAAGACACCCAATCTGCCCAGCAAAAGGTACAGCCGAACCCCAGTCATCCGGAATTAAAATCACCGGAGCCCAGAAAATAATGTCAACATTGTGTCCAATCCTTATTCATTTACTTTATCCCATGGCGCTAAGCTGAGTATCAGAAAGGGAGATGTCAATCATCCCCTAATCGGGGGGATCCCCTATCCTCTTGCTTCTGACCCGATGGTGTGGGATCCCTGCTGAGAAATCAATTGGCCTTGCTGAGCCGCATCTCTATCCTCCCTGTTTTTCTCTTGGCCTGTTAAAGGGAACCCTGTGAGCACGACTGTTGCCGATCCAGCCTTATCCTCGCCTGTGCATGCGCCGGATCCCAGTGGAGCCTGGTGGGATCTCAACCTGATGGCCTCTCCCTCTCAAGAAGATCTGATCTTTTGGCGGCTGGAGAGTTTTGGCTGTCAGGGCATGACCAGCCAGGCCTGTGGCGAAGAGCAACTCAGCATTCATGCTTATTTGCCTTGGCCCCACACCACCCTCCTGGATTTGGCCGCCCTCTCCCTGCGCCTACAGCAAGATGCCCTGATCGCCGGTCACCGCATCCCACAGCTACGTTGGGAGCGCCTAGAGTCTGAGGACTGGAGCAGCACCTGGAAGCGGCATTGGCAGCCGCAAACCATTGGGGATAAGTTGCTCATTTGTCCGGCTTGGTTGGATCCCCCGCCGCATCCCGGTCGTCACCTGTTGCGCATGGATCCCGGCATGGCCTTTGGCACCGGTGTTCACCCCACCACCCAGTTGTGCCTGGAGTCTTTGGAGATGCGCCTGGCAACCTGGGGAGAGGCGCACGAGGATCCCCCGGCGGCGACTTTGGCGGACGTGGGCTGTGGCTCTGGCATTTTGTCGTTGGCAGCGGCCCTGTTGGGGGCGCAGCAGGTGTTTGCGGTGGATACAGATCCGGTGGCGGTACAGGCTACCCTCCTCAACCGTGATGCCAACGGCCTCACCGACCGGATCGTGGTTGCCCAGGGCAGCCTGGAGCATATTCCCCAGATGGTGGATGGGCTGGTGTGCAACATCCTGGCGGATGTGATTCTGGATATGATCCCGGAGTTTCGCCTGGTGGTGAAAGACGGAGGATGGCTGATCCTGAGCGGTATTCTCATCGATCAGGCCAAGTTTGTGGCAGAGATGTTGGAGGCCAACGAATGGCTGGTGGCGGCCCTCTGGCGACGGGGGGAATGGTGTTGTCTGAACGCACGCATGACCTAAGCCCTCTGCCCCGGCTGGTGATCGCCCCAGAACAACGGGATCCCCTGGGCAACCTCAAGTTAACCGGTCCCCAACAGCACTACCTGCAACGGGTGCGCCGCCTTAAACCTGGGGATCCGTTTTTGGTTTTCGACGGCTCAGGAGCTCTGTGGTTGGCCCATTGGCAACTGCAGGGATCCCGTATTGCGGGTGAAGTGGAAACTCTGCCACGGGAATTGCCCATTCACCTGCATTTGGGGCTGGCGGTGGTCAAGGGGCAAGGGTTTGATGAGGTGTTTCGCCAGGTTACGGAACTGGGGGTGGCCCGAATTACCCCTTTGCTCACGGAGCGAACGGTGTTGGATCCCGGATCCGGTCGGCAGGAACGGTGGCAAAAAATGGTGCAAGAGGCCGCAGAACAATGTGAGCGTTTGCGCTGGCCGCAGATTGACCCACCGACTCCCTGGGCCGGTTGGCTGGCCGATCTAAAAGCCGATTGGTGGGGGATAGCCGTTGCTCGCGGCAGGGCTCCCCTGTTGATGCACGCCTTGCCCCGCAAGAGGGTTCACGCTCGGGATCCCGTCTTTCCGGTGGCCATTGCCATTGGCCCCGAAGGAGGGTGGACAGCAGCCGAACTCCAGCAGGCCCAGGTCTACGGGGGAGTGCCCGTCTCCCTGGGGGCTACCATTTTGCGAGCCACCACCGCCGCGGTTGTTGCCACCAGCCAGATCGCCGCTGCCTACCCCTGTGGGTCGGATCCCAGCACACTTTGCCCGGAAGTTCAGCCTTAGAGGGGCTTATTCGTCAGCAGTCTGCATAGAGCCTGCTGGCGCTATGGTTGAGAATGGGTGAGCAGCGACGCGGACAAGCCCGTCCAAGAGAGGGAGACGAAGGATGGAGACTATCCAGGCGGTGCGGGGGACACGGGATATTCTGCCGGAGGAGGTGAGCCTTTGGCAGCAGGTGGAAGCTAAGGCCCGTGATATCTTGGGGCGGGCCGGTTACCGGGAAATTCGCACTCCTATCTTTGAGCTGACGGAGCTGTTTGCCCGTGGTATCGGCAGCGCCACCGATGTGGTGGGCAAAGAGATGTACTCCTTCAGCACCCGGGGTGAGCAGGAGGTGAGCTTGCGCCCCGAAAATACCGCCGGTGTGGTGCGGGCTTACATTCAACACAAACTGCAGATGACAGCGGATGTACAGCGCCTTTGGTATCTGGGGCCGATGTTTCGCTATGAGCGTCCGCAAGCGGGGCGGCAACGCCAGTTTCATCAGTTGGGCCTAGAGCTGATCGGCAGCCGGGATCCCCGCGCCGATGCGGAAGTGATTGCTCTGGCCTGGGATCTGTTGCAGGCGGTGGGAGCCCAGAACCTGACCTTGTTGCTCAACTCGATTGGGGATCCGCAGGATCGTCTTGCCTATCGCCAAGCCCTGGTGGACTATCTCACCCCCCTGCGGGATCAGCTGGATCCCGACTCGCAAGATCGCCTCACCCGCAACCCCCTCCGCATTCTCGACAGCAAGGATCCCCGTACCCGCGCCATCGCCGACCAGGCCCCCAAACTGCTGGATTACCTCAGCCCTGAGTCACGAGCTTTCTTTGAGCAGGTGCAAGCCCAACTGCAGATGCTAGGCATCCCCTATCGGTTGGATCCCTGTCTGGTGCGGGGCCTCGACTACTACACCCACACCGCCTTTGAAATCGTCTCTCCCGATTTGGGATCCCAGAGCACCGTCTGTGGGGGTGGTCGGTACGACGGCTTGGTGGAAGAACTGGGGGGTCCCCCCACTCCGGCAGTGGGTTGGGCCATGGGCATGGAGCGCTTGGTGTTGCTGTTGCAAAAAAAACAAGGGGTTGGTGCCCCTGCAACCGTCCAGGTTTATGTCATCTCTCGTGGGGAAAAAGCCGAGGCGCAATCACTGCAGATTGCCCAAACCCTACGCCGAGCGGGTTTTAGCACCGAGCTGGATCTGAGCGGTAGTGCCTTCGGCAAACAGTTCAAACGGGCCAGCCGCAGCGGAGCCCTTTGGGCTGTTACTCTGGGGGATGCAGAGGCTGTCGCCGGAGAGGTGCAGCTCAAGCATTTGCCTACAGGTGAGCAGCAAACCCTCTTGCAAGCCGACTTGGCCGGATACTTGGCGTCCCAAATGGAGAGGTGACGGAGTTATGTTGAGTTTTTGGGTTCGGCGCAACAACCAGGAAGACTGGAAGCCAGTACCCGCTGAGGGTACGGTGCTGGAAGAAGACACCTATAGCATTGTTGCCCGTTCGCCACAGCCCCACTTCACCATTACGGTGGAGGTGCGCCAATACCCACTGCCAACCGGCAATGGCTCTGAGCCTGCGGATCCCCATTCGGCTCCTCCGCAAATCCAAACCCGTTCGGTGCGCACCAACGACGAGGGGATTGGCATTATTTTGCCCACCAGTCACCTCACCCCCGGGTTTTGGGAACTGCACTGCCGGGATGCCGATTTGATCGCAGAACTGTTTGGCGAAGCGGAAGTGGAAAATTGTCTGCGTTTCCAGGTGTTGCCTGTGGGTAGGCGTTTGGAAATGACCCCACCTCCCTTGCCGGAAGCCGAAACGGGAAGCCCTGCCACCTCTGAAGAGGTCTGGTCGGAGATGGTTCTCCGTGCGCCGGATCCTGGCGCACATCCCCCAGAACCCCCCCGAGAGTGGGCAGCGGAGCTCTTCTCCTTGATGCACAAGGAGTTGGAGGGATCCCCCGACGAGGTACTGGTGCTCACGGGGCGGATTGGCTGTAGCGGTGAGTTGCGGGTACAGGTTTGGCAAGAGGGCCATGAGCTGCCGATATTTGAGGGACAACGGCTCATTCAATTCCCTCCCGAGGCGCGCACGGCGGTGTTCAGCATTCCCATCACCCTCCCCAACCGCATCTGGACAAGTCCCTTGACGGGGGAACTGGTTCTAACCCCCTCATCCAGCGGTCGGCGGGATCCCCAGAGACCCTCCCAACCTCTGACGATTCCCTTTTTCATTCGCTGTCGAGATCAGGAACCGGCTGCCACCGAAGCAGAAGCATGGGTCTATACGCCCTCTTCCTCAGGGATCCCCCTCAGCCGTTTGCGGGAAGGAGCCGCTCAAGCTGCAAGTAGCAGCCGCTCCATCCGCTCCCCCTCTGGCGGGGGTGAAGCCACCACCCTTCTATCTCCCGAACGCACGTTGCAAAAGTTGCTGCGCATCTGGCAACAGAGCGCCCCTGTTCAGGAATCGGATTCTGCTGAGCCGGTTGTCGATGCCCAAGAAGCAGCAACCACCCCGTCCTCAATATTCCCTGCTTTTGTTTCTGTTGTAGAACCTGAGGATCTGAAGCTGCCCACCCCAGATCCCCTTTCCCCGCAGCCGGAGTTGGATCGGATCCCGCAGGCCGAGTCTCCCCCCGAACCCTCTCCACCGCCGCAACCTGAGCCACCCCAACTGGAAGCAGCGTCCCCACCCACCCCTTCTGCACCCGCGATACCCGTCGTCAGTTCTGAAGATTTGCTGCTGCCCCCTAACCCACCCGGGATCTGCCCCACTCCACAGCTGTTGGTGCCAGAGCAACTCCGAGCAGGAGACAACTTCGATGTGGTGCTGCGTTTGCCTGCTCTTGCCGAGCCCCCCCCCAGCGGATTCACCAATCAAGCCCCCTTTTGGATTAAGTTCTGGGTGAAGCATGGCCGTACCCGCTCTTTGGTGGATGGCCCCCGTTGGTTACTGGATTTCTCTTGTGATGAGCAAGGACAGTGGCAAGCCCTAACCCGCATGACGATCCCACCTGGGGTACCTGAGCTGATTTTTGAGGCCTGGGCCGTTAGCTCAGACCGACTTCAGCAAAGCGATCGAGTTACGGAAAGGCGCCTGATACTGCCCTAAAGAAGCTCAACGAGGAAGAAACGGGTTCCGTTTGCCTTCTGGACGGGTAGATCCGCGCTCTGGCGATAGGGTTTCGTCCATGTCCAAAAGGGGAGATACGCCCGAAAGCTACGGGTTCGCAAGGTTGCTACAGCCCTTTACGCCTAGGGCACGCTAGTGCGTTCGGGCAGGGCACCGCCTGTCACCTACAACTGCAGAAGCTGTGACTTCCGCTTCTAGCCGGATGGTGCTCCGCACCCCGCGTAGCGGGAACAGGGAGCGCAAGTCCTGTCGTGGAAAGCTCGCGCAAAGGCCGTAAGCCGCATCATGAAGGTTGAAAGCAGATTGAAAGGCAACGTAACCCGTGGGAGGATGTCACCTTGGAAAAGCTCCCAACATTGGCCTCATGTCTGCTCTTAAGCCTGCCGTTGCTCAACGGGTTCCTCTTTGGCCTTTGGCCCTCGCTGAACCGGGTCAAGAATTTGGCCCCACCGAGCTGACCTTACTCTCCGGGGCCGTTCCACCTGGACTACAGGGATCCCTCTACCGCAACGGGCCAGGTCGCCTGCAGCGGGGTGAGGAACGGGTTGGCCACTGGTTCGATGGGGATGGAGCCGTTCTGGCGGTTCATTTCGGTGCTAGCCGGGCCACGGGCCTCTACCGATATGTCCAGACGGCAGGCTACCAAGCCGAAGAACGGGCGGGACATTACCAATTTGGGGGATACGGAATGCGGGCCAAATGGCCGGGGCAAGCCCCCAAAAATGCCGCCAATACCTCGGTACTGGCCCTGCCGGATCGGTTGCTCGCCCTTTGGGAAGCCGGAGTACCCCACCGGCTGGATCCGGAAACCTTGGCAACCCAGGGTTTGGATTTTCTGGGTAGCCGCTCTCTGCCCTCCTACTCCGCCCATCCCAAACGGGATCCCCGCACGGGCTGGATCTACAACTTCGGGGTGGAGCTGGGCCGCCAGGGGATCCTCCACCTCTACCGCAGCGATGCCCAAGGCCAGATCCAAGCCCATACCCGGCATCGGTTGCCGGAGCTGCCCTTGATTCACGATTTTGTTTTGGCGGGGCGCTATCTTCTGTTTTGGGTGCCACCCGTGCGTCTGAACCCCTGGCCGGTTTTGGCCACCCTGAAAAGCTACAGCGACAGCCTCCGCTGGGATCCCGGCCGGCCCAGCCAAGTGTGGCTCTTCGACCGTGAGACGCTACAACTCGTCTGCCGCAACGAGGCCGCTCCTGCTTTTCAGTGGCATTTCGGCAATGGCTACGAAGATCAGAACGGGTCGCTGATCTTCACCCAGGTTCGCTACCCGGACTTTACCACCAACCGCCACCTGGCAGAAGTGGCAACCGGGCAAACCCAGACGGCGGCGACGGCCTCCCTTTGGCAAATTCGCGTGGATTCGCAATCGGGCAGGGTGGTGGAATCAGAACCCCTGCTGGAGCGGGGCTGTGAGTTCCCCACGGTTGAGCCGGCAGTTGTGGGCCAACCCCATCGCTACCTTTACCTGCTGTTGCACCGTCAGCAGGCTGATCCCGCCCGTGAACTGTTCGGCAGCCTTGCCCGGGTTGATCTCCAAACCGGATCCCTGGTGGAGGCGGATTTGGGAGAGGGCCGTTACCCCAGCGAACCCGTCTATGCCCAAGATGCCGAGGATCCCCGTCGCGGTTGGCTGTTGAGCGTCGTTTTCAACGGAAATCAGAATCGCTCAGAGGTGTGGATTTGGGATGCAGCTCAGTTGGACCGGGAGCCCTATGGGCGATTGGAACTGCCAGAGCGGATCCCGCTGGGGTTTCATGGCACCTGGCGAGAGGGGCATTGAACTTACAACCGAACCGAGAGCAATCACTATCCTTCGTCCTCTTCGTCGGTGGCGAACCCAGGCCGATAGAGATAAGAAGGGCGGTTGGTTTTCTTAATTTGATCCTTCACCGATTCCAGGTCGATGTAACGATCCGCCAGATTGATCAGTTGATCACTGGTCATGGAGCGGAGGCTGACCACCTCAACCCGCACCCCCTGATAGCTAACGGCATTAACTGCATAGGCCAAATCCCCATCCCCACTCACCAGGACAGCCGTTTCGTACCAGCGCACCAGCGACAGCATATCCACGGCAATTTCCACATCCAGGTTGGCCTTCTTGGAGCCATCGGGAAGCTGAGTTAGATCTTTGGTGACCACGCGGTAGCCATTGCGACGCATCCAGAGCAAAAAGCCCTGCTGTTTTTCATTGTTGCGGTCAACGCCGGTGTAGAAGAAGGAACGCAATAGGGGAGAGCGACCACTCAAAGTTTTGAGCAAGCGGGTGTAGTCGATCTCAATGCCAAGTTGGAGGGCCGCATAGAAGAGGTTGGATCCGTCGATGAATATGGCCACACGCCCACGGTTGTCCTGCAAGGGATCCGCAGACTGAAAGCCGGGATCAGGATCAAGACGCAGCATTCGGGTTTTTTTCTCCAGATTTTGACAAAAGGGCAGAAAAAAAGGGGTGTTAAATGGATTTGAGCGCCAGTAATGAGAATGCCCCAGATCCTGAGACACGTCATTCACCCTAGCGCAGGAAGGGGGGTTCGGGAGAAGATTTCCAGAATCCTACAGAAAAAATACCTACTCGAGGAGGTCTTGGGGTGATGCAGTCGACAGCTCCATCCACGGATCCGCAGGTGCCCTATCGGTTTCCCACTCCGTTGCACAAAGGGGTGTTGCGGAGCCGCTACAAGCGGTTTTTTGCCGATGTGGAGCTGGAGAATGGCGAACAGGTCACCGCCCATTGCCCCAATACAGGGCCAATGAGTGGGGTGTGTCAGGTGGGTGCACCTGTGTACCTCTCTCACCACAACGATCCCAAGCGAAAATTGGCTTATACCTGGGAGATGATCCACGTCGATGGGGTTTGGGTTGGGATCAACACCAGCTTGCCCAATCGTCTGGTGGAGTGGGGCTTGCAACAGGGGTGGTTCCCGCAGTTGGCGGAGTTTTCTCGCTGGCAACGGGAGGTGGCCTACGGTAGTCAAAAGAGCAAAATCGACTTCCTGCTGGCAGGGGAATCGGGGTCGGCTTATTTGGAGGTCAAAAACACCACTTGGGCGCTGGGATCCCGTGCGCTCTTTCCAGACACCGTGACCACCCGCGGCCAAAGACACCTACAGGAGCTGATCGCGGTGCGCCAACAGGGGCATCGGGCCCTGCTGCTTTATCTGATCAATCGTGGCGACTGCACCGAATTTGCCCCCGGTGAAGAACGGGATCCCCGCTACGCTCAGTTGTTTCGGCAGGCCCTGCAGGCGGGGGTGGAAATGTTGCCCTACCGTTTTGAGATTTCACCGGAGGGGATCCGCCCCCTGGGTTTGGCCAAACTTGTTGCCTGAGTACCCCGATCAGGCCATCTCCAAAGGGGTGAGGATCGCCTAAAATGCTGTTTTCCCCAAGAGTTTGAGGGCCATGGCCGATCCTTCCTCCCGCCCCCGTCACATTGTCCTCACTTCCCATCCCTCCCCCTATGGCTCCCAACCGCAGCCGATCCGCTGGGGATCCCTGGATCCGCTGGAGCGCGGCCCTGTTATCGGTAGCCTCACCAATCCTGCCCACCGCAACGTCATCGGCACCCATTCGGGAGCCTATGCCCTCTACCGGGCCTTGGCAGTGGCCAGTGGCTCCTTACAGCCGGATCACCGCGCCGATTTGACCAATACGGCCCCCGTAGTATCCATTGGCCCTTACGCCAGTTGGGGGGATCCGGATCGGATTGTGTCGTTGGATCCCTTCGGCGCCATCGTGGGCGAAGCCTTTGCTCCCCTCTACGCTCAGGGCTACGACATTCGCCCCACCATTGCCATTACCCAAGCCCATATCAACATGCCAGAGCTGCAAGAGGCGGTGGTCAAGGGGCGGTTGCAGGTGGACGGGCAGATTCTCAAGGGCAATGGAGACCTGGTGGTGACCAAAGCCGCGATTGAACCCGTCTGGTATTTACCGGGTATTGCCAAACGGCTACAGATCAGCGAAAGCAATTTGCGGCGCACCCTGTTCGAGCAAACGGGGGGAATGTTTCCGGAATTGGTGACGCGCTCCGATTTGTCGGTGTTTTTGCCGCCGATTGGGGGGCAAACGGTCTATATCATCGGACGGGTCAGTGCCATTACCGATCCCGAGCGTCCCCTCACCGTGCGGGTTCACGACGAATGCAACGGTTCCGATGTGTTTGGATCGGACATTTGTACCTGTCGCCCCTACCTAGTGCATGGCATTGAAGAGTGCGTCAAAACCGCTCAGGCAGGAGGGGCGGGGGTGATCGTCTATTTACGCAAGGAGGGCCGCGCCCTCGGCGAGGTGACCAAGTTCTTGGTGTACAACGCCCGCAAACGCCAGGAGGGAGGGGATCGCGCCGATGCCTATTTCACCCGTACCGAATGTGTGGCGGGGGTGCAGGATATGCGCTTTCAGGAGTTGATGCCAGATGTGCTGCACTGGCTGGGCATTACCCGCATCGACCGCCTGATTTCCATGAGCGATCTGAAGTATCGAGCCATCACCAGCTCCGGTATTGAAGTGGTGCAGCGAGTTCCCATCCCAGAAGAGCTGATCCCGGCGGATGCTCGGGTGGAGATCGAGGCCAAAAAAGCTGCCGGCTACTATACCGAAGGGGAAGTGCCCGATGCCGAACGGCTGGCCCAAACCAAAGGGCGAGATCTCGTGGAGTGAACGGGATCCCTACATCACTTTTTATAGAATCGAGGAAGAGATCTTTAACCATTTCAGCCTGTGCTGAGGGGGGCATGATGAGTATTTTTCTCAGTACGCCTCTTTCGTCACTCTAGGCAGAGGAGAACAGAATTGAGGTAGACACCCAAGGCCATCGGGATGAAGTTAACTTCTGGCTCTTCCAACTCTTTCCCGCTTCCCACCTCGGATTGTTCCTGAACTCCTCGCTACCTAGATTCTTCTTCTCTAGATCTTGTCTTCTTCTTCTCTTATTCTTCCGGTTTCCATCACCGATAAAGCCGACAAGCAGCAGGGCATGATACACCGGCTCCCACCACTTCTCGATATCCTGATAATGGGTTAGGCGGTAGTCAGCCCAGCCCAGCTCATCTTGACTCTGCTTGGGTCCATACTCAATCCAACTTCTCATCCCGTATCAGAAACCAACCAGGGATTGATGGCTTTCTACCCCAACATGGCGAGCAACGGTAGGCAAGCTCTTCCGCTTCATCGGGGAAAGTAAACCCAAAAGGATAAGCTTAAAAAACTCGAAGCTTCGTACTTCAGGAAAGTGGGGGCGGTAGGCTTCACAGTAGTCATCAATGAAATGACTTGAAGGGTGGGTGGTGCCTGACGAGCTAGAGTCATGGCCGGGTAAGGAGTTCAGCTTCTTCCTCAAGCCCAGCCTCCCCATACTGACAAAAGAGGCATATGGTCATTGCAATTGAGACTGAAACAGTTCCCTCACCCCCTTCGCACAGCGTGGCACTGTCCTTGGTTCCTCTCCCAGAGCGGGAGAGAGGAGTCAGGAAGTGTACCGTTCTTGTTTGGAGTGACTATCTGAACCACAGCTATCCTTCCACCTCCCGCAGCTCAATGACATCAGCGCGGGGATCCGCCTGTAACACCTCCAATTCAATCCAGGCTCCCAGAGGAACCTGGCGCTCCAGGCGTACCGGCACGCGAAAGGCAATCTCATCCAGCATGGCCAATATCAGGTTCTCGTGTTCACGTAGGTAGCCCAAGACCAAAGCCCGCCAAGTTTGCCCCGGACGCAGGCGCAGATATTCAATGCTCCAGTAGCGCTTCGATTTGCGCTCCACCTGAATCGCTTCGCCGGTGCCCGGCTCCAGCGCCAACAACAACTGCTGCACATCCGGCTCTGTTAAGGGCAAGGGATCCCCCTGCAAAAAGGCTTTGATCTGATAGTGGGCCACCAAATCCGCATAGCGACGAATTGGAGAGGTGACCTGACAATAGGCATCGAGGCCCAACCCGGTGTGACGGCCCGGCTGGGTGGCCACTTCTGCCCGCGACAGGCAACGCATGATGGCAAAGGACCGCACCGGCCCCTGGGGGTACACATCCAAAACTTCCGGCGGGGGCAAGTCGGGGGCCGGTTGCAGGCGATAGGGCACAGGGATCCCGTTTTGGCTGGTGAAACGGGCCGCCACCTCTCCCGTCAGCACCATCATTTCCGCTACCATCTGCCGCGAGGGGGTATCCTCAATCACTCGTAGGTGGGGGATGTCATCGATCACCTTGATATCCTGTTCCGGCAGGCCGATCTGAATCGCCCCCTGAGCCATGCGCCACCCGTAGCGCCACTGAGCTGCCCGGGCAATCGCCGTCAATTGGGCCTCTGCCCCCAGCTCCAACATCTCGTCAGCATCTTCGTAGGTAAGGCGGTAGGTGACTTTCACCTGGCTGAGGCAAATTTCGGAGTCGCGGATCTGGCCGTCGCAGCCCAGCAGAATGCCAAAGCTAAGGGCGGGCCGCACTTCCCCTTGCACCAAACTCATCGGGCCGGTGGACAGCTGCGGCGGAAACATCGGGATAACTTGCTCAGGCAAATACACGCTGGTACCGCGCTTGCGGGCTTCCAAATCCAGGGGATCCCCCCAATGCACCCAACGGCTGGGATCGGCGATATGGATCCAGAGCTTGACCTGCTCATCCGACCAAGACTCGACACTGAGGGCATCGTCAATATCACGGGTGCTGGCATCGTCGATGGTGTAAGTGTGCAAGGCGGTGAGGTCGCGGCGGGGTAGCGGGTCGGGCAAAGCCTCCTTCAGAACCTCCGCCGCGTAGCGTTCCACTTCTTTCGGGAACTGGGTCGGGATCCCAGTGAGGCGCAATGCCAGATTTTCATGACGGCTCCACAACCCCAGGGCGATCAGGGCATCAAAAGCCCCCTGCGGTGTGGCGGGGAAGCCCATCTGTTCCAGGAGTTGCACGGCCCGTTCTCGATCGGAGGCACTGAGGTTGTTGGAGAGATCGTCGTGGCTGCGGATCGCTGCTGCCGCCCCCTGCAAAGCCAAGCGCTCCAGCAATTCCAAACGGGCTCGTTCGGCAGCAGTCCAGGCATAGTCTTGTCCGGGATGGGCCAAAGCCTCTCGCAGGTGGGCCTCAAACTCAGCTTGTTCCTGTTGCCGTTGTTGGGTTACGGCGATCTGGTGCAGGATTTCCTTCACCTGCGCTGGAGTACGGGGTTCGTAGCCCTCCCCTTTGGGTTTGAAGTAGGTGCGATCCTCGCTGAGCAGGCGGTAGGTGGCATAGGTGGAAATGGGGGAGTCATCCGAAAACAGCAATTGGGCAATATCCGACAAGCTGAGGGGGTGTCGTTCTTCCTGCACCAATTCCCAGGCGATTGCCAGACTTTCGGGATCTAGCTTCGCCTGCACCGCCTGCCAAAACCCCGGAATGTCGGAAGCCGTAAAACTAGAGCCGCCGTTCAGGGCAAAGGTGATCTGACGTGGATGAACACTGTGAACCTGACCTGAGGAGACCCCCAATAGCAGGTTCTTTTTGCCTTCTGTGCCCTGAACCACCGCCAACACACGGTCACTGTTGTGACGAAACTCCACCAGCGTGCCTTTTTCCACCCTGCTTCCCCCGGCTCAGGCTTTTTTTCCATTCTCCATCAGCCCTGTACATCTGCCTATGTGCGAGGCTACAGAGGTGTGAGGGCGTGAGTTGTTACAATTTGCTGCGAATCAGGTAAGGTAAAAAGTTAAGTGGGATCCCTGATGCTAACCGTGCAAAAACTTATTAGCGCTGTGGTTACAGCCCTTCCGCCAGTTACCTACACCTGCAGGAAGCTTAGACTTCCCTTTCTAGCTGCATGGTGTTCCGCACCCCACTTAGCGGGAACAGGAAGCCCAAGTTTTGTTGTGGAAAACCCGCGCAAAGACTGTATCAAGGGCTTTCCAGTTGGGTAGACTCACTTTTGCCGATCTTGTTATGGAAGCGCATCTCCGTATATTGGCAAGTTTGGGTTACCTTTCAGCAAGAGGGATCAGTAAACTATCGGATCCCTGAGTATCATAGTTGTGTGCCGAAGTTGTGTGCCGACGGGCAACCCTGGCAGCCCCCTTAATTCCTTCCTCTTTAGCTCTGAAGCGAAAGGCGAACTGTGGATAACCAAAAGCGATTGTTGCTCATCGATGATGATCCCAACTTGATCTTGCTGGTCAAGGATTACCTGGAGTTTCGTGGCTATGAGGTGATCCCGGCGAGCAATGGTCGAGAAGGGTTAGAGGCGATGCGCAACTTTACCCCTGATCTGATCATCTGCGACGTGATGATGCCGGAGATGGATGGCTACACCTTCGTCGAGACCATCCGAGCCAACAGCGCCACCGATTGGGTACCCGTGATCTTTTTATCGGCACGCGGGCAAACGGCGGATCGGGTGCGCGGACTCACTACCGGGGCTGATGTTTACATGGTCAAGCCCTTCGAGCCGGAGGAGCTGGTGGCCCAGGTGGAGTCTTCCCTCAAGCATACCGATCGCCTGTTGCAGATGCAGAATGTGGGCATTCAGCCGATCATAAAACTGGATCGGGAAATCGACCTGACACCCACAGAAACCAAGGTGATCCAGTACGTGGCCAAGGGCATGTCCAACCGCGAGATCGCCGATTCCCTTGGGGTAAGCCAGCGCACCATTGAAAGCCACGTCAGCAACATGCTCGGCAAAACCGGCCTTCACAACCGCACAGAATTGGCCCGCTGGGCGATGGAAAGTGGCTTGGGCAAAAACCGGGTGCCTTGAGCTCTGCCTGCTCTAAGGATGCCCTCAGCCTCTGGATAGCCTTTAGAGATAGGCTGGTAGTGATGCACGGGCAAGACGGGTATGGTGGGCAAGTTTTTTCAAAAATTGGCCGGGGAGGATCCCTTGGCAGGTCGGTTGCCGCCCGGACAACATTTGGCGCGGGGCTTCCCGGTTCTCACCTATGGCAATACCCCGGTGATTCAGCCGGAAGAATGGCAGCTGCGGATTTTTGGGGCGGTTGAGAAGGAAGTGATTCTCACTTGGGAGGAGCTGTTGGCTTTGCCCCAGCACACCTTCACGGCAGATTTTCACTGTGTTACCCGCTGGTCGAAGCTGGATGTAACCTGGACGGGGGTGCGGATCCCCGATTTGTTGCAGGGGGTGTCGATTCGCCCTGAGGCAAAAGCCGTGATGCAACACTGCTACGGTGGCTACACCACCAATCTCACGTTAGAGGAGTTCCTCCGTCCTGAAAACTACATAGTGCACACCCTCGAAGGAGAGCGGATCCCGGTGGAGCATGGTGGCCCCGTACGGATTTTGATCCCGCACCTGTATGCCTGGAAAAGTGCCAAGTGGATCAGCGACCTGGAGTTTCTCACCCAAGATCAACCGGGCTTTTGGGAACGCAACGGCTACCACATGCGGGGTGAACCCTGGGCAGAAGAACGCTACGGCGATCATTTCTAATCTTCCAATCTAGGGAGCTCACGCTTCTTTACCCGCAGCAACCCCTTTTGGCAGCACACTGAAGAAAGGTCAGTCAGGCTCCGGCTGACCAGTTCTGTTTTGCCCTGTTCGCCGTTTTTCCAACTGCCATGGGATCCCGTTCAACCCGTCCAGCCCAACCGATTCGTTCCGGTCACTACCCCGCCAAGGAGCTGTGCAGCCAGTGCGGCCTTTGCGATACCCACTATGTGGCCCAAGTGAAAGAAGCCTGTGCGTTCTTGCATCAACACTTTACGGAGTTGGAGGAGCAAACCCACGGGCGCTCTCGGGAATCGCTGCGCTCCGGATCCCCGGCCACTGCCGTCTCGGACACCGACTACTTCGGCGTTTACGAGGAGATGTTCACCGCCCGCAGACGGGATCCCATCGAGGGGGCCCAATGGACGGGCATTGTCAGCAGCATTGGTATGAAGGCCCTCACCACAGGCTTGGTGGAAGGGGTGGTCTGTGTACAAGCCGATGCGGAGGATCGCTTTAAACCGCAGCCGATTTTGGCCCGCAGTCCAGAAGAAGTCTTGGCGGCACGGGTGAATAAGCCGACGCTGTCTCCCAATTTGTCGGTGCTAGAGCAGGTGGAGCAGAGCGGGCTGAAGCGGCTCTTGGTGATCGGGGTAGGGTGTCAGATCCAGGCCTTGCGGGCGGTAGAAAAAAAACTAGCTTTGGAGAAGCTGTACGTTTTGGGCACCCCCTGTGTAGACAATGTCAGCCGGGCCGGATTGCAGAAATTTCTGGAAACCACCAGCCGCTCCCCGCAAACAGTGGTGCACTACGAGTTTATGCAGGACTTTCGCGTTCATTTTAAGCACGAAGATGGCTCGGTGGAGAAGGTGCCCTTCTTTGGCCTCAATACCCAACAGTTGAAGGATGTTTTTGCCCCCTCTTGCCTCAGTTGTTTCGACTATGTGAATGCCCTGGCGGATTTGGTGGTGGGGTACATGGGATCCCCCTTGGGTTGGCAATGGCTGCTGGTACGCAATCGCCGGGGGCGAGAGCTGCTGAATTTGGTCTGGGAAGAGCTAGAGACCCAAGCAGTGATGTCCAAGGGATCCCGTCACGCGGCAGTGCAGCAAGGGATCCCGGCCTATGACCAGGCGATGACCCTGCCGATGTGGTTGGCACAGGTCATGGGGGTGGTGATCGAGCGGATTGGCCCCCAAGGTCTGGAATATGCCCGCTTCTCCATCGATTCCCACTTCACCCGCAACTACCTCTACGTGCGCCGCCAACACCCCGAGAAACTGGAACAACACGTTCCTCCTTTTGCTCAGCGTATTGTCGGCCAGTACCGTTTGCCCAAAACATAACGGTGGAGCAGTTCTGTCCATGGACTCCCATTTGAAAAACTTCAGTCAACGTGCTTGTTCATTCCATTCACTTTGCTGGTCAAGGTTTCCTCAGCAGAAATTGACCAAGATGGTTCTTAACTTGTTACAAATTGCTACAGTTTCAAGGTGAGTGGAGAGTCATAGCTCTAGTCTTCATGAAGGATCGCTCTTTCCCCCCATCTCTGTCGGTAATGGTGCTTTGCACCGGTTTAATTCTGTTGA
>JAUQVK010000008.1:0-4248 GCA_039794845.1 Thermostichus sp. DRC_bins_24 | reverse complement strand
TGTGCTTCCTCAGCCTTCTAGAGAGCGGATCCTAACTCCCACAGTTGTTATACGTGACTAGCGGTGCCCTATGGGCCGCCATGGGCGAACGCGCCAGCGTGCCCTAGGCGTAAAGGGCTGTAACGGCTCTAACTGACCGATCAAGGTTTCACGAGCCCATCGGTTCGACAATGCCTGGGTCTTCCGTTAGGGGAATGCCAGAGGCGGCAATTTGGGCAATCCGACGAGTGATGGCACTACGCAGCACTCATGCGATTGGTCAGACGGACCTTCTCACCGACCAACATCCGTCTGGATTCAACCCACTGCCTTTCTAGGAGAGGAGCTACGGCCAGAGCCACGCTGTGCAAAGAGGGTGAGGGCAAGTGTTGCTAACTCAACTCAAAGATTCATGGTTTACTCAGCGCGTCCTGTAGGATTTGAACCCACGACATCCGGTTTTGGAGACCGACGTTCTACCAGCTGAACTAAGGACGCAACGACTGAAGGTCAGCCCTTCGGCTCGGTTAAACCCAGTCTAGCAGGTACACCCAAGCCATCCAATGGGCTACTCCCTGCTGTAGTCTACGGGGTCTACCTTGGCTTTGATGCGAGTGGCTTTGCCCACCCGATCCCGCAGGTAGAACAGCTTGGCTCGGCGAACCTTGCCCCGACGCAGCACCTTGATCGACTCAATGCGGGGAGAATGAATCAGGAAAACCCGCTCCACTCCCACCCCCTGAAAGGTTTTACGCACAGTGATGGTGCGATTGGATCCGGAATTGCGAGCGGCAATGACTGTACCCTCAAAAGCTTGTACCCGCTCCTTGCCTCCCTCCTGAATGCGAACTCCAACTCGCACCTGATCGCCAATGCGAATCTCCGGCAGATCCGATTTCATTTGTGCCGCTTCAATGGAGCGGATGATCTCTTGAGCGTTCATGGCCTTCCCGCGCTACTGGCAGTTAATCATGGTAGCAATCCATTCTCCCCCTTGTACAGAGGTTACCGTCGGGATCCCGAACAGACAGCACCACGAGGGATCCCCGACCGAGATGCGGGAAACCGTGTTTACGACCGCCGAATCTTTTCAATAGGCTAGAGAAAGATAAAACCTTTGTTACGAAGGGGAGACACTTTGTGATCCTGCATACAGATAAGCCAAAGACGGGATCCCAATCCCCTCCCAAACCTTTGGAGCAGGTTCTCTCCCCTGCCCAGGTGGGATCCCGTGATGGATCCCGTAGAAAAGGGTTACCCATTGGCTGGATTGTCCTGGGTTTGCTGTTGGCCGGATTGGGGGGTGGTGGCATTCTGGTTCAGCGCCAGTTTCAGCAGCGGACGGCCCAGCGCTTGCAAACCCTAACCGTGCCGGTACAGGTGACGGATCTTACCCAACGTCTGCGGGTCAGCGGCCAAGTACAGCCGATCCGGCAGGTGAATGTCAGCCCACGGGAGTCGGGTCGCCTGTTGGAGCTGTTTGTGGATCAGGGGGATGAAGTTGTTGAGGGGCAGCTGTTGGCCCGTATGGACTACGGTGATCTGACCAGCGGCCTTCTCCAAGCCCAAGCCCGCATTCAAGAACTGCAAGCCCGTCTGGCGGAGCTACAGGCGGGGGAACGCCCTCAGGTGATTGCCTCTGCCCAAGCGAGGGTGGATGCCGCTCAATCCCAGGTGGAGTTGGCCCAAACCGAGTTCAACCGCATTCAAGCCTTGGTTCAAGAGGGGGTGGTGGCCCGTAGCGAGTTGGATCAGCGATTGGCCCGCCTGGAACAGGCGCAAGCGGAGTTGCGTTCTGGCCAACAGGAACTGGAGCGGTTGCAACTGGGTAGCCGCCCGGAAGCGATTCAGCAAACCCAGGCCCAGATCGCTCAAGCTCAGGCAGACTTGGCCCAACGGCAATCCCGGGTTGCCGACACAGAGGTGCGGGCTCCCTTTGCGGGCATCGTCGTACAACGCTTTGCTGAAATCGGATCGTTTGTGGCCCCCACCACGGCTGCTTCTGATGCTACAGCTGCCTCCTCCAGCTCCATTTTGGCGCTGGCGCAAGGGATCGAAGTGCGAGCAGAAGTGCCGGAAGCTCAAATTGCCCAAGTACAGGTGGGGCAGCCGGTGGAGATTCGCTCCTTGGCCTATCCCGACCAGGTGGTGCAGGGCCGGGTGAAGCGCATTGCCCCGGCAACGGTGGTGGTGCGGGAAGTGACGGTCTTCCGAGTGCTCGTCGAGCCAGAGCCAGGGGTGGACTTTTTGCGCACCGGCATGAATGTTTCGGTGGATTTCATCGGGGATCCGCAACCACAGGCTTTGACCATTCCCTCCGTGGCCCTTATTTACGAGCAAGGTCAAGAAGGGGTGATCCTGCTGGATCCGCAAAGCCAACGGCCCGTCTATCGTCAGGTGGAAACGGGTATTACCCAAAGTGGTCTCACCCAGATCCTCTCCGGGCTAGAGGTAGGGGATCGCGTCTTTACCTCCCTGCCGCCGGGGACGACTCTAGAATCTTTGATCAAAGCGGAGCCATAAGTTATGAGCCTGGTTACCTCTGCCAAAATGGCCTGGCAAATGGTGCAGCGGCATCGGTTGCGCACCGGCCTGACCATGCTCGGGATCCTGATCGGCAATGCAGCGGTGGTGGCGATCGCTGGGTTCGGCAATGCGGCCCAAGAGATGGCGGTGGATCAGTTTCGCTCCTTGGGCACCAATTTGTTGATCGTTTTCTCTTCTAGCTTGGGCCTAGCCGATGCCAGCAATACCCGTCCTATCACCTTGGATGATCTGCAGGCCATTACCCAGGAGGTTCCGGCAGTCGCTACGGCAGTGCCCAGTTTGCAAACCAGCGTGCGGGCGGTGCGGGGGGGAGTGGATCGCCGCTACGAGGCCACAGGCACTTGGCCCGACTACTTGACGGTGCTGAACTTGGAGGTGGAGCACGGCCGTTTTCTCTCGCCAGCAGATATCGAGGAACAACGCCCCGTGGTGGTTCTGGGCAGTGAGGCCGCCGGCCAACTGTTTGGCCTGGATCCCGCCAGCGCCCTCGGGGAAACCGTGCTGCTGAACAATTTGCCCTTTGAGGTGATCGGCACCCTGCGCTCCAAACCAACGGTGTTCGGCAATAGCGATGCCGGGGTGTTTCTGCCGGTGGATGTGGTGGCCAACCGGTTTGTTGGCCGTAGCTCCCCCTATGGCACTGAGTTGACGGCGATTTTTGTCTCCGCCCGCTCGGTGGAGGATCTGCCCGCTGCCGAGTTCCAGATTCGCAACTTGTTGCGGCAACGGCACCAACTGGTGGGCGAAGATGACTTTGTCATCCGTAACCAAAAGGTGTTGCTGGATGGGGCAGCCACGATCCTGGGCCTGCTGCGGGTGTTGCTGACGGGAACGGCAGCCCTCTCTCTATTGGTGGGAGGGGTGGGGATCATGAATGTGATGTTGATCTCGGTTGCCGAACGCACCCATGAGATCGGGGTACGCAAAGCCATTGGAGCCGACAGTCGCCAGATTTTGCAGCAGTTCGCCACAGAGGCGATTTTCATTGCCGTGACCGGCGGGGTAATCGGCATCCTCTTCAGCAGCGGCATTTTGGTGGTGGTGCAGGTGTTAACCCCCTTGGCCACCACGATTGATCCGGTGGCGGTGGGGGTTTCGTTCACCCTCTCAACGGCGATTGGGCTAATCTTCGGCATTTTCCCGGCTCGGAAAGCCGCCCAACTGGATCCCATCGAAGCGCTGCGGGCCTAAAGCTAACGGGGGAAAGGTACGGGGGAAGTTTGCAGGATAAGGGATTACAACCCTTTACGCCCAGGGCACGCCGGTGCGACTGCGCCTGGTCACATGTAAAGTTGCTCCAAATAGGAGCGATGTAAGAGCGGTTGAACATCCGACAGGCGTGCAACAGAGCTCTTCAGGCAGGGATCCCACCTAAGGCCCCCAATCCACCAGATCCCAGCCCTCTTCGGTTGTCCAATCCACACAATCCCACAGGTGTCGGTATTGCGGATCTAGGCTGATAATAAGAATGCTTTTTGCTACCCTTTGCAAGTGAGCTACTAAGGTTATCTGTAAATCGGTGGGCAGGCAACTAAATAGGAAATAGCGTTCTTGCTCAGGATAACCAATGAGAGTTTGAGTTAGCCCTGTCGGATCAGCCCTATCAAGAATGAAATCTCGATTACACTGGGGTATTTGATGTAGAATCACTGTGAAAAGATGGTGGCCAATAGCTTCAAATATTAATTCGAATGAATGGCTGGATTGTTTACATGAAGATAA
>JAUQVK010000007.1:0-36580 GCA_039794845.1 Thermostichus sp. DRC_bins_24 | reverse complement strand
TTCGTTTTCGATAACTTCGGCTGGGCCTTTGTCGGCGCGATTGTGCTCTCGGTTGTCAGCGGTTTGGTGCATCGCGTGTTTTTGCAGGGCACTCAGGCCTGATTATTCAGCTTCGAGAAAGCTTTGCAGCTACCGCTAGTGCGGTTTGGTGAAATTCCGACCGCTGTGCCTCGGTTCCAGATGACCATAACGATGAGCCAACAAGTTGGGATAAGGCTGAAACGCTCGCACGGCTGGCGGAGACCCCTTCAAGAAACCCACTTTGGCATCTACCCTCCTCGAGACAATGGCCATCATAACGGTGGAGGCTTAAATCTGTTTGGTCTCGGGCTTGGTCAAGCTGGGATCCCGACGGGGTTCAACGACTCTACTTTCGGACTCAGTAACCCCTTGTGGGCCGGAATTTAACCCACTCTCCGCCATCAACTCTGCCGAACGGGCGATCTCGTAAATGCTTTTCACCACGCTGGTGAGGGGAATGGCGACGATCACCCCCAAAATGCCCCCCAGTTGCGCCCCCACCAAAAGGGCGATCAAGATCCACACCGGGTTCAAGCCGATCAGTTCCCCCATCAACCGCGGGGCAATCACCCGATCCTTCACCTGCTGCACGACCAAGGAAACCAATACCACCTTCAGGCTCAGCCAAATATCCTGAAAAGCCAGCAAAATCGCTGCCGCCCCAATGCCGATGACTCCCCCCACCAAGGGGATCACCTCCAGCAAGCCGATCAACAGTCCAAACAACAGCCCGAAAGGCACCCGCAAGATGCCGAAAACAGGCACCAACATCAAGGCCATGATGAACCCCAGCACCAGCTGGCTAATCAAGAAGTTTTGAAAACTTAGGGTGAGGGCTTCGCCGATGCGGGGTCCCCAAGGCTTGGGCAGCAGGCTGAGCAGCCCGTACCAGAACTGCCCTCCGTACAGCAGCATATAAAGGGCCAACACCAGCACCAACACCAGATCAATCACCTGGTTAAAGGTACCCAGGAGAATATCCAACGACTGCCCGGCAATTTTCTCGGCGCTGGCCTGCAGGCGATTCAGGAGGGTATTCACCAGATCCGTCTGGCCGAACGGAAGATTGATGTTGCGCTCGGCAGCCCAAAGGCTGATTTGATTGAGCCAATTTTGTAGGGTATCCACCCAATCGGGGATCCGCGCCCCCAGCTGAACCACTTGCTTAGCCAAAATGGGCACCACCGCAATTCCCACCAGCACCAGAATGATCACCGACAGGGCAAAGACCAAGGTTACCGCCAAAGCTCGATTGACCCGATAGCGTCGCAACACCTGCACCGGATAGTTGAGCAGAAAGGCCAGCACCGCTGCTGTCAAGATATTGGTGAGCAAATGCCCGAACAGCTGGCCCACCCGCATGGCCAGCCAACCGCTGATCACAATCAAAATCCAGGTAAGCAGCAACCGCTGCAAAGGAGAGAAACGATTCATGCCGAAGCTGACCCAGAAGGGATCCCCAAGATCCTAAAACCCAAGGATGCTGTAGCCACTGTCCACATAAAGAATCTGTCCGGTAATGCCACTGGCCAGATCACTCCCCAGAAAAACGGCGGTGTTGCCCACTTCCACCTGATTGATGTTACGCCGCAGGGGGGCTTTCTCCTCCACCGCTCGTAGCATGGCATGAAAATCGGAAATGGCCGAAGAGGCCAGGGTGCGAATCGGGCCAGCCGAGATGCCGTTCACCCGGATCCCTGCAGGGCCAAGCTCCGCGGCCAAGTAGCGCACACAGGTTTCCAGGCCCGCTTTGGTGACCGCCGCCATGTTGTAGTTGGGCACTACCCGTACTCCTCCCAGGTAGGTGAGGGTAAGAACGCTGCTGCCGGATTTCAGTAAGGGCTTGGCGGCACGGCAGAGGGCGATGAGGGAGTAGGTACTCACATCCATGGCCAGAGCAAAGCCATCCCGGGAAATGGCGCTAAAGTCGCCCGTCAGTTCTTCTTTTTTCACAAAAGCCAAGCAATGCACCAAAATATCGATTTGATCCCATTTCTGGGCCACTGCTGTAAACAAATCTACAATTTGCTGATCGCTTTGCACATCGCAGGGGAGGAGAAAATCCGGCTGCAAGGGATCCGTTAATTGTTGGACTTTGGTTTTGAAGCGATCCCGCTCATCCGGCAGGTAGGTAACCCCCAAGCTAGCCCCTGCTTTGTGCAGTTGTTGGGCGATGCCCCAGGCAATGGAGCGCTCGTTGGCGATGCCAGTTACCAAGGCTTTTTTTCCGGTCAGGTCTAGCATAAGAAACAGAAACAGGGGTGTGCTGTTCTCCATCCTCCCACAGGTGGAGGCAACGTCTGGACCAAGGGATCCCGTTGAGCCGCGTTCCTGCTCCGCAAATCCACAGAAAATCTAAGGCTTGGGTGCCGAAGAACCTACCGACTGCGATGAAAATCCTCTTGATCGAAGATGATCCTGTGTTGGCGGGATGGATAGCCTCTGTCCTACGGCGGGAACGCTACACTCTGGAGCTGGCCGAAGATGGCCACCTGGGATACGACATGGCCCTGGCCACCCAGCCAGACCTGATGATCATTGATGTGGATCTGCCTGGACTGGACGGGATCCAACTGTGTCAAAAAATTCGCACCCAAGGGATCTCCACCCCCATTTTGATGCTGACAGCCTTGGCAGAGGATCAAGACAAGGTGCGGGGGCTGGATGCGGGAGCCGATGACTATTTGGTCAAGCCCTGCAGTGGGATGGAGTTGCTGGCCCGTTTGCGGGTATTGTTGCGGCGGCGCGCCCAACCTCAGCAGATTCTGTTGCAGTGGGGCAAGCTCACGTTGGATCCTGTACAGGCCACGGTTTACTACGATGGCACCCCCGTTTCTTTGCGCCCCAAAGAGTATCGTCTGTTGGAGCTGTTTTTGCGTTCCCCTTTGCGCCTGTTTACCCGCAGCGACATCATCGAGCACCTGTGGTCACTGGAAGATACCCCTCAAGAAGAAACCGTCAAGGCCCACATTAAGGGTCTCCGGCAAGGGTTACGCAAGGCGGGTGCACCTGCCGAGTTCATTCAAGCGGTGTATGGCATGGGGTTCCGTCTCAACATGGAATATGGCCCCTCCCCAACACGACCTCCCGACCCCCACCCAGATCCCACCCAGCCCCAAGAACTCCTCACCACAGCCTGGCCAAACTTTCGCCCGAAAATGTTGGCCCGCCTCAGCCAAATTGAAGCTGGACTCACGGCCCTAGAACAGGCCACCCTCACCCCAGAGCTACAAACCCAAACCCGCAAAGCCGCCCACATGTTGGCGGGATCCCTGGGAACCTTTGGCCTCACAGAGGGTACCGAATTGGCCCGTCGCCTCGAGCAGTGGATCGATAGCCCTCACCCTGACCCCCAAGAAGGCCGAAGCCTCTGGCAAGCCCTGAAAAAAGAACTGGATACCGCTCAGTCTGGGATGCCGATCCGTAGCCCCGACCGGCCCGATGGCCCGCAAGAGACAACGCCAGGGCGCTTATTGGTGGTGGATGATGATCCCACCTACTTGCAGATTTTGGCGCAGCTTCTCAGCGACTTTCAGGTGGATCTGGTGTCGGATACACAGTTGTTTTGGCAATACCTAGACGCTTGTTCACCCCAGTTGGTGATTTTGGATTGGGATATGCCCCACCGATCTGGCCTTGATTTGTGTCGAGAATTGCGCAGCTACTCTCGTTATCAACACCTGCCGGTTCTGATGCTCACCTCTTATCGAGATCCGGAGCTGATTGCACAAGCCTTCGACGAGGGAGTAGACGACTTCATCAGCAAGCCCGTGACGCGGGTGGAGTTGGTGGCCCGCATTGGCAATCGACTGCGCCGTCATTACCCCTTCCGTTTCCCTTTTGGTGTATAAGATATCCCCATCCATCTTTATCCAGTCTCTGAGTGAGGATTGTATTGGTGGCTGAACCGCCCGAACCCAGGCTGCACTTTCCCATTCGCTGGGTTTTGATTTTGCCCTTTGTGGTGCAACTAACGGTGGCAGTTGGCTACACGGCCTGGTTTAGCATTCGCCAAGCGCAACAGAATGCCGAAGATCTGGTGTCGGAACTGGCTCAGGAAATCACCAATAGTGTTGGGGAGCACGTCAAAGCGTTTGCCGAGAAACCCTTTTTGTTGTTGCGGGTGAATGAAGCGGTATTCGACCAGCGCCTTTTGGATCCTCAAGATTTTCAGAGTTTACGAGCTTTTTTCTGGCAACAAATACAACTGGATCCGTTCTTGAATACACTGTACTTTGGTTCTCGGACGGGGGATTTTTTGTTGGTTCAGGCCCCTCCAACATCCCTCTTGCACCGTCGCGATCCGTCAACGGATAACCGTCGGCAAATTTGGCAAGTGGATACCAACGGGATCCCGACTCAGCTGATCCGTACCGATGATTTTGACCCGCGACAACGCCCCTGGTACCAAGCAGCCATGAAGGTAGAAACCGCCACTTGGTCGCCCATTTACGTGTACGCGGCGGAACCCGTGTTGGGAATTACCGCAACCGTGCCGGTTCGGGATGAGGTGGGCGTTTGGCAGGGGGTTTTGGGGATTGATTTAACCCTGGTGCAAATATCAGAGTTTCTGAAAGGGCTACGAATCCGAAACTCTGGCCAGAGCTTTATCGTGGAGCGCAGTGGTGAATTGGTGGCAACTTCTACAGAAGAAGTGCCTTTTATTCGTACCCCCGGCGGACAGGAACGGCTGCCGGCAGCAAGCAGTTCGGATCCGCTGATTCGGGCTGCAACTCTGGCCATCAATGAGCGGTGGAACGGGTTTTCGGGTATTTCTTCTCTAGAAAGAGAGCTAGTGAAAACAGAAAGAGGGGAGCGTTTTTTTGTACAGGTGACTCCGCTGACCCATGCTCAAGGCTTGGACTGGCTGTTGGTGGTAGCGATCCCTGAAGCAGACTTTACTCAAGCAATTCAGGCTGCTGCGCGGCCAATTTTGATCACGAGCTTATTTGCTTTGGGAATCTCAATCACGATAGGGATTATCATCTACCGCTGGATTAGCCAGCCCATTCAATCTTTGACCACAAAATCACAACTTTTGGCAGAAGGGCAATTGAGTGACCGGATCCCTGCCGGATGGATTCGGGAACTGAACCAATTGGGGAATACCTTTAACCAAATGAGCTTGGCAGTGACGGGATCCCTTAAGAAATTACAGCAAACCAACGAACGCATTGAGCAAGAAGTACAAGAACGCACCGAGGCATTGCGGGAGAGCGAAGAGAAATTCCGCAGTATCTTTGAATATGCTCCCTTTAGCATGGCGCTGATGTCGCCAGAGTTGCCTCCACGATTTTTACAGGTGAATAGTGCTGCTCTGGATCTTTTGGGAATTGCTGAAGAAGATCTCAAACACCTGCGTTGGGAAGACTATAATCTGCCAGAATACCTAGAAATTACACGGCAAAATTGGCAGAAGCTCATCGAGGGATCCAGTCAACTGATAGATTACGAGAAAATCTATCGCCATCGGGATGGATCCCTGATCAATGTCCAAATCCGTAACTTTGCCCTTCGAGACGAGCAGGGATCCCCAAAATTGATCGTCTCTTTTACCGAAGATATCAGCAAACGCAAGCAAGTTGAGACCTCTTTGCGAGAGAGTGAACAACGGTTTCGAGCTATTTTCGAGAATTCGCCCCTCGGCATTGTGATAATGAGTTTTGCAGACAAATCAAGCTATTTGTTTGCCAATCCACTAGCCTGCCAAGAAAGTGGCTATACCCTAGAAGAAATTCAACAACTCCGAGTAGAAGACCACACTTTAGAAGCAGATTTACAGAAGTCACGAGCCCTCTGGCAATCTTTAATTTCAGGAGAACGGGATACCTACACCTACGAGCGGCAGTTTCGACGGAAGGATGGATCCTTAATTTGGGTGCAGTTCCATGTATTCACGGTGCGCACTGAAGAAGGGGATCCCACATTTGTGGTGTCTTTTAGTGAAAACATTACCGAGCGTAAACTGGCGGAAGAACAATTGGCCCACCTAGCGGCCATTGTAGAATTTTCGGTGGATGCGATTATAAGTACCGATCTACAAGGTTGTGTAACCAGCTGGAATCGCGCTGCTGAGAACCTGTATGGATATTCTGCCGCTGAGGCAATCGGGCAAAACATAACCAACCTGGTGGTAGATGAAACCCTTTCTTTGGATCCAGTGCAGTCTGAAGATGCCCGCGAAACTCTACATCGTAATAAGCAGGGAGAGCGGCTGGAGGTGTTTCTTTCCGTTTCTCCAATCTGTAACTCCCAAGGAGAATGGATTGGTTTCTCCTGGATTGCTCGAGATATCCGTGAAAAACGGGAACTGGACCGCATGAAACGGGAGTTTGTCTCTATGGTAAGTCACGAACTGCGAACTCCCCTAACTGCTATTCATGGATCCCTGACCGCCCTGGCCACTGGAAAGATGGGATCCCTGTCCCCTGCGGGTGAACGGTTGATTCAAATTGCCGAACAAAGTACTACCCGCCTGATCAAACTGATTAACGATATTCTCGATCTCGAACGGCTTGCCTCGGGTAAGGTTAGCTTCAATACACAAATTTGCACTGTCGAAGACATCCTATCGCGGGCTATTGATACGATTCAAATGATGGCCGAACGGGCCAATATCCGAATTCATTCTCAAATTCAACCCAATTTGCAAGTGAGTGGCGATCCCGATCTCTTGATCCAAGTCTTTACCAACTTGCTCGGCAATGCCATTAAGTTCTCACCTGGCTCAGGAGAGGTTTGGCTAAGGGCAAGTCAGGAGGGGCAGCAAGCTCACATCCAAGTGCGGGATCAAGGGCGAGGGATCCCTGAGGAAAAATTAGAACAAATTTTTGAGCGCTTCCAACAGGTGGATGCTTCCGATTCCCGACAAAAAGGCGGTTCTGGATTGGGCCTGGCCATTTGCAAGGAGATTGTTCAGCAGCATGGTGGCCAAATCTGGGCTGAGAGCCAACTCGAGAGTGGCAGCACCTTCCATGTCTGTTTGCCTCTGGCTCAAGCAAGTTTATTGCAGAACTAAGTAATTTATAAGAAACATACAGACGCACAGCTTAGCTCAATTGTTCAGCTAGTTCTTTAGCTGATCGGATCATTTGTATGGCTTCTGTATTTTCTGCCTCTGCCAGAGTCAAGCCTAATCCATAATCTGGATGGCAAAATATCTCTTTTGCAATCTCTGCAATTTCAAAGTATCTATTGGTCAGGTCTCCGTAATGAGTTGCGAGATAGATTAAGCTTTCTAGAGCAATATCAATAAACGCATTGCCCCATAGGCATGAAAGTACACAAGCAAGTTTTAGAAGATTCTTAGGTGTTTTGAGAGGATGTTCCTCAGGATATGCGACCAGATCGCGGAAATAAATGGCATCACCCCAAAGCAGTTGTCCAGCCCAACCTTGATTTCTCGAGTCAAATACAGGAGCGATAGATCTTAATCTCCTTGCCGTCCGGAAATCCAAGATGGATAAGCCCTGCTTTCTCAAGTAGCTGTCAATATCTCCAAACAAAGGCTGATCTATGTAAAGTGGATTAAGCTCAATCTCGATTTGTAAAGCCAATAGATTCGGGAGAACTTTTTTCTCGCCTCCGATCAACACATCTAAGTCAGCACCCTGTACATCTATTTTCAGAAAGTCGAGTATCGTCGCTTCAGGCAGCTCTTCATCCAGTGTGGTTGATTGGAATTGAACTTTAGAGATAACTTGAGTCGCCTTGCTCATTTTGTCGAAAGAGTATTCTTTCCCCGAGTTAGTGGCATACAAACAGATGCGTTCACAATAATCATCGTTTGGCTGATAAATTGAGGAGCATGGAGGAGAGGAAGCAACATTCAAAATAACTGGTTCAGATCGTTGAGATACAGCTTTATTGAAATATACAACGTTGTATGCTGGCTTCTGCTCATTATAGTTTTCCACAAGTCGCTGAAACTCATAGGGATTGGGCTCAAAGCCAAATATCGTCAATTGACTGCCCAAAGTATACCAGCTGCTTTCAAAATCGTCTTCTTCGTAGATTCCCGCACCAACACTACAGATGCTAAAGTCAGTGTCTTTTAGTAAGCCCAAGTCCTTCAGCCTTTGAATCAGAAAACTCATTTGAGAAAACTCCTCTCAGTCTGGCTGATAGGTGGAAGCGACATAAAGTTCTTTCAGCTGTTTATTCTCAACCCCTGAAGGGGCACCCGTGAGCAAACACTTTGCCTGTTGTGTTTTCGGGAAGGCAATTACATCTCGAATAGAATCTTCTCCTGCCAGAAGCATGACCAGACGGTCAATCCCATAAGCAATACCACCATGGGGTGGGGTGCCATACTCAAAAGCCTCTAACAAAAAGCCAAATTTGTCGTGAGCTTGTTCGGGTGTGAGACCAATCGCTTGAAACACTTGTTCCTGAATTTCCCGCTGGTAAATGCGTAGGGATCCCCCCCCCACTTCAACGCCGTTCCAAACCAAGTCGTAGGCTTGGGCACGGGCAGTTTTTAGATCGGCGAGGTCTGCTGGATTGGGGGCCGTAAAGGGGTGGTGTAGGGCTTCAAGGCGATTTTCTTCAGCATTGAACTCAAACATGGGGAAATCCGTAACCCACAGCAAGTTCAGAGCCCCCTCTGGGATTAGCCCCAATTCGTGGCCCAAGTGCAGTCGTAGCCGGTTCAAAGATTCGTTCACAATGGGTGTGGGCCCCGCCCCGAACAACAATAAATCTCCAGGTTGGGCGCCGGTTAAAGCCAATAATTTCTGCTCTTGTTCTGGGCTCAAGCTGTCTTTTAGAGCACCTATGGTATCCAGGCTATCGGGCCGTACCCGGATGAAAGCCAAACCCCCGGCCCCATACTGGGTAACCAACTTAAACAGATCGCCACCCGGCTTGATGCGGGTATTGGAGATCTTTTCATCCCCACCGGGCACGGGCAAAATTTTGATCGATCCCCCTTCCACCAGGACCTTAGAAAAGACCTTAAACCGGGATCCCTGAAACAAATCGGAAACATCTACCAGTTCCATACCAAATCGGGTGTCGGGCTTATCGGAGCCGTAGCGGGCCATCGCTTCTGCATAGGTCAGACGTGGAAAGGGACGAGGCAAATCAATGCCTTTTACGGTTTTGAAGATATGGCAGATCAGCTGTTCATTGAGGTCGAGGATCCCTTCTTGATCCAAAAAGCTCATTTCCATATCCAACTGGGTGAACTCCGGCTGCCGATCGGCCCGCAGATCCTCATCTCGAAAGCAGCGGGCAATTTGGTAGTAGCGATCCATCCCCGCCACCATTAGCAGTTGCTTAAACAGTTGCGGAGACTGGGGCAAAGCAAACCATTCACCGGGGTTAACGCGGCTGGGCACCAGGTAGTCTCGAGCCCCTTCTGGGGTAGAACGGGTCAGAATGGGCGTTTCCACCTCCACAAAACCCGCTTCATCCTCCAAAAAGCGACGAATGGCCTTAATCACCTGATGGCGCAGTTGCAGATTGCGGGACATCCGTTCCCGACGCAAATCCAGGTAGCGATAGCGCAGGCGAATTTCTTCTCGGACGTCCTCTGCTTCTTCTCCAGATACCGCAAAGGGAATTTGTTTGCTCACCCGACTGAGAATTTCCAGGTGCTCGGCGTAGATCTCAATCTCTCCAGTGGCTAAGCGCGGGTTAAAGGAGTCGGCAGGCCGCTTTTGCACAATCCCCCTCACCTGCACCACGTATTCATTGCGCACTTCTCCAGCCAGAGGGTAAGACTCCGGGGTTTTTTGCGGATCCGCCACCAGTTGCACCAGGCCCGACCGATCCCGTAAATCCAGAAAAATTACTCCCCCATGATCCCGGCGGCGGTCGATCCAACCGTAGAGGGTCACTGTTTGACCGACGTGGATAGGGCGGACTTCGCCGCAGTAGAGGGAGCGGGCCGGGCGATGGATAGCAGCGGACATGGATTAAAAAAAGGGGAGTAAAGGCTGAGTACCCATCATACAAAACTCGACCCCCCTACCTGGGATCCGGTTGAATGCTCAGTTCGGGGATCCTCCCAGGGCCTGCACAATGGTTCGGGTGTTGAGGCGCATCATCTCCAGGTAGGTTTCTGCCCCACTACCTGCTTCGCCCAAAGAGTCGGAGTAGAGCTCCTGTTCCGCCACCTGTACGCCTGCTTCGGCGGCAACCGTTTGAATCAGGGCGGGGTTGATGGTGGTTTCGGCAAAAATGGCCGGTACCTGCAAAGCGCGGATCTCCCGCACCAGTTGGGCCACCGTTTGGGCGCTGGGCTGCTCTTCGGTGCTAAGGCCGATCAGGGATCCCCCCATGCGGAGGCCGTAGGTTTGGGTGTAGTAGGCGAAGGCATCGTGGGTGGTGACCAAAACACGGTTGGGCGGCGGAATGGTTTGGATTTGCTCGGAGATCCAGGTGTGCAGGGCCTTCAGTTCTGCCTGGTAGGCGGCTGCATTGGCCTGAAAAAAGGCTGCTTCCGTTGGGGCCAGTTCCGTCAGCTCTTGGCGGATCCGCTCCACCATGACGATCACGTGTTCCACATTGCCCCACACGTGCGGGTCAGGGGTAGGGATCCCGTCTTCATCGCTGAGGATGGGATCAATCTCCTCCGCCAAAGGGATCCGGCGCGCCTGTTGGGCAGTGGCATTCATCAACCGAATTAGCCCAGGCTCTAGGTTGTAGCCGTTGTAGAAGACCAAGTCGGCTTGTTCTAGGGCCACGCCATCGGCGGGCACCGGCTCGTAGATGTGGGGATCCACCCCCGGCTGCAGCAGGCTGGTGAGCTGGATGCGATCTTGCCCCACCTGCTCCACCCAATCGGCGATCAGGGTGGTGGTGGCAACAACCCGGGGACGAGCCGAAGCGGAACCCAAGAGGGTCAACCCACTGCCAATGGCCAGGCCAAAACCAACCACAAAACGCCACAAGACAAAAATAGGGCTTTTCATTGTTGTTTCATTATTGAGGTGCTTCTTTAGGTTACACTGGGCACAGTGAAAAATGAAATCAAAATGAAAGAACAGCCTTCTTCCCTCTGTCTGCATCGGGCTGGCCCAACCGGATCCCTGGTTGTGCGGGCTCTTTCGGTGCGCTATGGCAGCTCACGGGTGCTGCAGGACATCACCACCGAGATTCAACCCGGACGCATTACCGGCATTCTCGGGCCCAACGGGGCCGGCAAGAGCACGTTCCTGAAGGGGTTGCTGGGGTTGGTGCCTCTGGAGCGGGGAGAGGTGTGCTACCGGGGGCGGGAGCTGGGATCCGAGCAGGTGGCCTATTTGCCGCAACGGTCTGTAATCGACTGGACATTTCCCGCCACCGTTTGGGATGTGGTGTTGATGGGGCGAGTCAAGCCCACCGGATGGTTACGTCGTATTGGTCGGCAGGGTCGGCAACGGGCGGCTCAAGCTCTGGAGCGGGTGGGGATGTCGGCCTATCGGGATCGACCGATTGGCCAGTTGTCGGGGGGGCAGCAGCAGCGGGTGTTTTTGGCGCGGGCCTTGGCACAGGAGGCGGAGATTTACGCCTTGGATGAGCCCTTTGCGGGGATCGATCAGCCCAGCGGCGAGATTTTGTTTCAAGTACTGCGGGAATTGGCGGATGCTGGACACATCGTGATGCTGGTGCATCATGATCTGGGTCAGGCCCTGACTTATTTTGATGAGGTTTTGCTCCTCAACCAAGGGTTGATCGCCCAAGGATCCCCGCAGCAGGTGTTGCAGCCACAGGTGTTGCAGCGAGCCTACGGTTCTTCGATCCTTCTGGATTTGGCCGCCTAACCTATTCCCCACCGTTCCTGAAGCTTCTATGGAATTTCTCTGGCGCAGCCTGTCGGATCCCCTGAGTTTTGCCTTCATGCAGCGCTCTCTGCTGGTGGCGGTGGCCGTCGGGATCCTCTGTGCGGTGGTGGGCAGCTACCTACTGGTACAAAGTCTGGCCCTGTTGGGGGATGCCATCAGCCACTCGCTGCTGCCGGGGTTGGCCTTAGCCTACCTGTTCGGCCTCAACCTGTTTGTCGGGGCCTTTGTGGCCGGGGTCATCAGTGCCGTGCTGATCCAGTGGATTCGATCCGCCAGCCCGATCAAGGCCGATGCCGCGATGGGGATCGTATTCTCGGCGTTTTTTGCCCTGGGGATCCTGTTGATCACGCTGATCCAACGGCGGGCCCGCATTGATCTCAACCATTTTCTTTTCGGCAACATCCTTGGGGTGAGCGCTACCGATGTGCTGACGGTGGTGGGCATCACCTTACTGGTGTTGGGGCTGGTAGCCCTCTTTTTTAAGGAGCTCACCTTCTACAGTTTTGATCCCCTGGGGGCCGAGGCAGCAGGCTTGCCCACGGCCAAGTTGGGCTGGGGATTGATGATGCTCACCGCTCTCGCTTTGGTGGCCAGCATGAAGGCGGTGGGGGTACTGTTGGTGCTGGCCATGTTGATCACCCCGGCGGCAACGGCCTATCTGCTTGTGCCGCAACTGCAACAGGTAATGCTGCTGGGATCCCTATTCGGGGTAAGTGCCAGCTTGATCGGGATGTATGCCAGTTACTACTTAAACGTTGCCTCCGGCCCCGCCATCGTGTTGACGGCTTCGTTCTGGTTTGGCTTGGTCTTTCTGAGCCGGGTGCTTTTGCGCTCACGCTGAAGACCAGGGATCCCGACCCTCAATCCCTGGTCTAAGTCTTGTCGAGCCTTTCCGAGGCGGTGAGAATGAGCCCAAACCGGGTCGGGTCAGATGCGGGGGGAACGCCCATCCCGATTGCCACCCGCGCCGGCTTGACGAGGCAAGGCCTTGTTGACCCGCAGATCCCGCCCCATCCAAGTGGCCCCATCCAACTCGTCGATGGCTTTTTGCTCATCGGCTTCGTCTTCCAGTTCCACAAATGCGAAGCCCCGCTTGCGACCGGTTTCGCGATCGACGGGCAACTTAATCTGCTTGACAGCACCATACTCAGCGAACACAAGTCGCAGATCCTCTTCACTGGCTTTGAAGGACAGATTACCCACAAAAATGGTCATAACGTAGCAAATCTCCGAACCTTACCCTTTAGCGTTCAGTTCGGAAGCTCACCTGGTTAAGACACCCGTTAAACCCGAACTTGATGCCACCCACATCTTAGTCGTCCCAATGGCGTTTGCAAACCCACCCATTCAAGCTCTTTTTTAAGGCTTTGCACAGGCTTTTCTTACAGGCTTTTCTAACAAGAAGCAGTCGGGGATCCCAGCCTTTGGATGGGCGGTTTCCCCCGTCCCAACGGCTGACGTTTGGGTACACCTGGAGAACGGGGATACAGAGAGGGGGTCGGGACCACCTTTTCCAGCAGCAAGCAGTGACGAACCCCGTGGCTGCGGGGGGTGGTGAAGGCTTCCACATGGGACAATTTTCCGCCCAAGGGTTCGAGGGCCAGTTTCAGGGTTTGGGCTTCTGCCTCGGTCCAATGACCGCGATAGAGAATGGCCCGCCCCCCCACTTTTAATAAGGGCAGACAATACTCAGCGCAAATCTCCGCTGAGGCCAAGGCTCTGGCCAACGCGATATCGTAGCTGCCCCGTTCCTCTCGGGTTTGTCCCCAGACTTCTGCCCGCTGAGCCACCGCCCGCGCACGGGTGAGGGAGAGTTTCTGCAGGGTTTCCTGCACAAAGGCGATCTTGCGTTGGGTACTGTCCAGCAGCGTAAACGTACTTTGGGGTAAGGCGATTTGTGCCGGGATCCCTGGAAAACCCGCCCCGGTGCCAATGTCGATTCCCCGCCAAGGTTGAGCTTGCAGGGTATCCCAGTCACCCAACAAGGTTAACCCCCGCAAAGAATCCCACAGATGTTTCTCCCAAAAATCAATCAGGTCGGTGATGCGGGTTAGGTTTTGGGTTTGGTTCCCGGCCATCACCAACGGATAGAGCTGCTGCAGTTGTTGCTGTTGTTGAGGGGTCGGCTGCCAACCCAAGTTCATCAACCAGCTTTCCCACAGAGCCCCCAACTCGGAGGACCCGGGGCAATCATTCTCCCTCATCCCAGGGATCCCTGCCATGGTGACCCCGGTTTCAATCCAACGGGAATGGCCTGATCAGCCCAGCCCTTCAGCTCTTGGGTCAAACCCTGTAAAGAGCGATCGGTGCCCAGCAGCTCCTGGTTCAACCAAACCAACTCCTGGAGATCCAGCTCCTGCCACCCCTCCCACTCTTCCGCCAGCAAATTAACCGGCTGTGGTTGAGCCTGCAACGACTGATGAGAGGCCAACTCCAGCTCCACATGGAGCAACGCCTGCTCTAGGTGCTCTACCCGCTCTTGCATGCGGGCCAGCAGGGCTGCCAGCTGCCGACAACAGTGGTGCACCTGCTGAGCGTAAACCTGTAGAGGCACAGTTGGCAGGGGCAGCGACTCCGACAGCAGCTGCATCAAGTGCCGCGCCTCTATTTCCTCCAGTTGCAGATCTTGCCAAATGGCATGATAAAAGCGCAGCGAGTGACGACAGGCTTCCAGACGTTGGTAGCAGGGCTGCAGCACAGAACTTCGCAACTCCTGTAAGTAGTCCGTCCAGAGTTGGCCAGCCTCTACCCTCCAACCGGGTCGCAGGAAACTCCACCCCTGCGCCAAGAGCCAACTGATAAACAGGCCGGCCAACAATTGGGGCTTTTGTCTCGCCAACAAAGGCAGGAGGTGCTCCCCCCAAACCGCCAACCCCAACCAGATCAGAGCGGCCAAAGCCAAGTGGGGCAGGCTGATCATTTGAGCCAAAAGCTGGGTGGAACTGCAGAATCCCTGAGCAAACCGGCGCTGGCGGAACATCCAAATTAACCCCGTGCCCAGACTGTAGAGCCCTCCCCCCAACAGAGGGATCAAAACCAGCCATAGAGGTTGCTCCACCCACTGCCGCGGGGGGAGTCCCTCACAACTTAGCAGGTACAAAACCAACAAAGCCAAAACCAAACCCCACCCCTGCTGTCGTTTGAGGCGGCGGGCAAGCTTTCGGCGGCGACGGCGAACGTAAGTTTGAAATGACTCAGCAGCAATGGACATAGAGAGGGTGGCCTTGGGGATCCCTGCTGATATCCGTCTTGGTCGTAATCATATCGATCATAAAGTAGGGTATCTCTGAAGCGGCAGGGATTGAACGCAGGATTGGCCCCGGTCAAAAGAAGACCCAAAGGCAAGGACTCAGGCAGCGGGTAGCCTACAGCCTTTTCCGACTTTACAGCCCTCTACGCCAAGGACACGCCGGTCCCACCTACACCTAACAACTGTAACTGTAGAGGTTAAAACCCGCCCCAGGCCCGGGCAGCACAAGCCCTCTCCCAGAAGACCCACGCAAGGGCCGGAACGCCGGAAAAGGCCGTATTCCTGCTAGGATGAAGGAATCAAAAGAAGTTAAGTTTCTTATCCGAAGCCCAGCTTCTGATGAATTCGATTCTGCATCCTGAGAGGCCCTGTGATCACCCCAGCGCACACCTTGGATCCCAGTCCGCCTGCTACTCCGGTGCCGGTGCAGCGTCAGATGATCATTATTCTTGATTTTGGATCCCAGTATTCTGAGTTAATCGCCCGCCGCATTCGCGAGACCCACGTCTATTCGGAGGTTCTCTCCTATCGCACCACCGCCGAACAACTGCGGCAACTGCAACCGCAAGGGATTGTCCTTTCCGGTGGCCCCAACTCGGTTTACGATGCCGGTGCCCCTGTTTGTGACCCCGAGATTTGGCATCTGGGGATCCCTGTTCTAGGGGTGTGCTATGGCATGCAACTGATGGTGCAGCAGCTGGGGGGCAAGGTCGAGGCTGCCGAGAAAGGGGAATATGGCCGCGCCGCCCTCCATATTTTGGATCCCACCGATTTGCTCACCAATCTGCCGGAAAGCAGCATTATGTGGATGAGCCACGGGGACTCTGTGACCGAGCTGCCCGCCGGGTTTCATGTGCTAGCTTACACCGACAACACCCCCTGTGCTGCCATCGCCGATCCAATTCGTCATCTCTACGGGGTACAGTTTCACCCCGAAGTGGTGCATTCTGAGGCCGGAGCCTTTCTGATTCGCAACTTCGTCTACCACATCTGTGGCTGCGAACCCACCTGGACAACGGAAGCCTTTATCGAAGAAGCCATTCGAGAAGTGCGGGCTCGTGTGGGTGATAAGAAAGTGTTGTTGGCCCTCTCGGGGGGGGTGGATAGCTCCACCTTGGCCTTTTTACTGCACCGCGCCATTGGCGAGCAGCTCACCTGCATGTTCATCGACCAGGGGTTTATGCGCAAGGAAGAACCCCAGCGGCTGTTGCGGCTTTTCCAAGAGCAATTTCACATCCCCGTTAACTATGTCGATGGTCAGGAACGCTTCCTCAAGCAACTCGAGGGCGTTACCGACCCGGAGGAAAAGCGCAAACGAATTGGGGCCGAATTTATTCGTGTGTTTGAAGAAGAGTCGCAGCGTTTAGGCCCCTTTGAGTATTTGGCCCAAGGAACTCTCTACCCGGATGTGATTGAGTCTGCCAACACCAATGTGGATCCTGTCACAGGGGAACGCATCGCCGTCAAGATCAAAAGCCATCACAATGTCGGCGGGTTGCCCAAGAATCTGCGTTTTAAGCTGGTGGAGCCCCTGCGCAAACTTTTCAAGGATGAGGTGCGGCAACTGGGTCAGTCTTTGGGTCTACCGGAAGAGATCGTGCGCAGGCATCCGTTCCCCGGGCCAGGATTGGCCATTCGTATTATTGGGGAAGTCACCAAGGAGCGGCTGGAGATCTTGCGAGATGCCGATATGATCGTGCGGCAGGAGATCAACCGTTCGGGCTATTATCCCAAGCTGTGGCAAGCCTTCGCCGTGCTGTTGCCCGATGTGCGCTCTGTGGGGGTGATGGGGGATAAGCGCACCTATGCTTACCCGGTGGTGTTGCGGTTGGTTACCAGTGAAGATGGCATGACGGCAGACTGGGCCCGGGTACCCTACGACCTTTTGGCCACCATTTCCAACCGCATCGTTAACGAGGTGCCGGGTGTTAACCGCGTCGTTTATGACATCACCTCCAAGCCCCCCGGCACCATCGAATGGGAGTAGGGCTGTAAACCTAAGCTCCGGTTAAGCTCTAGTCCTTGGTTTACAAATGACCCACATCCGGCATGGAATAGGTTTCAGCGACATTGAGGGAGTGAGCCGCCTGCACTTCCATTCGGGCTAGGGTAGTGGCCGCATCCGCCAGTTGCAGCGCGAGGTTGGCACGGCTAATGGGATCCCGTGCGTTCCAGAGATCCTGTCCCAAGCAAAACACTCGATAGCGGAAGGCTTTGATCGAGCGTGATGGGATCACTTTGACGGTCATGGTTACAACCTCTTTTCCACAGCGATCTGAGTGTTCAGCAGAACCCGCTCGGGCTCTAAGTATACAAACGTTACCAGAACAACTTCGTCGGCAGCCCTAATTTCCACTGGGCAGGTGGCTCTTGGCGGCTCCACCCGTTCATGCCATACCCCCACAGTGTATTCCCCAATCGGCAGGTCATCAAACCCAGCATCCGCGTAGATTAACTCGATGGTTTCTTCGGCAATCAGTTGCCCTTGGCGTTCCAAAAAACTGACGAAAGGGATCCCGTCGATGGAGGTCAGGGCATTGTTGGCCTGATTGCGGATCATCACGAAGATGTCGGACATGGATGAAATGCCATCACCTCACAGCCCCATTATCCAAGCTGTTGGAACGGATCCCCGACCAATTGTTGAACCCCCCTCTAGCGCCCAAAGCCCTTGCCCTGCGTAACCGGACGAGCGATACAAGCTTCGAGCTTTTCCCTTAACTGGGCCGTATTGAGATGCTGACCGATCAGGACCAACTGGTTTTTGGGCTGGCGAGGCCATTCATCACTGCTGAGGGTGTAGCGCCGACCGCTGAGGTGAAAAATATGACGTTCAGGGCTTTCGTCGAACCACAGCACTCCCTTAGCCCGAAAGACCGCATCGGGCAACTCGTTCAGGAAGGTTTGGAAGGCATCTAACGAAAAAGGCTTGTCGCTCTCGAAGGCAAGGGAATTAAAACCATCGGCCTCGATATGGTTGTGATGAGCGTGGTCGTGGCTGTGGTCGTGATCGGAGTGATCACAGTGCTCATGGTCATGGTGATCATGGTCGTGATGCGCATGGGCAGCTCCCTGGGGCAAGGAGCTGGCCTGAAATAGATCGGTATCCAAGATCAGCTCTAACCGCACCGCACTGTTGATGGAGCGCAAAATGCGGGCATCTTCTTTAATTTCGCGGATTCGTTTTTCTAGACGCTGTAATTCGGGTTCTGGGACCAAATCGGTCTTGTTGAGGAGGATCACATCCCCATAGGCAATTTGGCTGTAGGCGACATCGCTGTTGAACAGATCGGGGGCAAAGTTGGTGGCATCCACAAGGGTAACAATTGAGTCCAGTCGCGTTAGGTCTCGCAACTCTGGCCCCAAAAAGGTGAGGGCCACCGGCAAGGGATCCGCCAGCCCCGTTGTTTCTACCACCAAGTAGTCAATTTTGTCGGAACGCTCCATTAATCGCAGCACGCTCTCGGCAATATCCCCGCGCACCGTACAGC
The DNA here is from genome assembly GCA_039794845.1 of Thermostichus sp. DRC_bins_24. GTDB lineage: Bacteria > Cyanobacteriota > Cyanobacteriia > Thermostichales > Thermostichaceae > Thermostichus. The sequence continues at coordinate 18,047 of JAUQVK010000007.1, read as the reverse complement.
AGATGCAGCCGTTATTCAGTTCCACCAAGTCTTCTTCACTGGAGACGATCAATTCCGAATCGATGCTGATCTCGCCGAATTCGTTCACCAGCACCGCGGTGCGCATCCCCTGTTGGTTGTTGAGAATGTGGTTGAGGAGCGTGGTTTTGCCACTGCCCAAAAAGCCCGTGATGATGGTGACAGGCAGGCCCCGCTTGGGCACTTCGATGGTCGTGGTCATGGAGAAGAAGAGATCCGGACTAGAGGGAACTCTTCCACTGTATCCTCAGCCACGGGAGCACGGCGAAAACCCTAATGTCTCGAAGAGAAAACCCTAATGTCTCGAAGAAAAGAGGGATCCCCACAGGGGATCCCGGAGACTATGGATGACATTGGGGTTTGACCCGGCCAGATCTCTAACTGCGGGCAGGGATCCCGGGCAAGGTTAGCTTCGGCTGCTCCGGCAGATCGGGTTCAGGGCCGAAGTTGGTGATCAAGGTGAGAAATTGGGCCTCTTCCGGCAGATCCCCTTCAAACACCAGCCGTTGCTGCCAGTCGCGGCTGGGCTCGATCTGCAACTCTGGGTTGTCCTCAGGTGCGGCAAGGGCATAGGTGTTGCCCAGGTCATCCACCAGGATCAACCCCGATTCGGTGGCGTTGAGGGCAACAGGTTCTGGGCTCTCATTGGTGACGAGCAGCTCCAATTCAATCTGGTTCTCGTTCGCTTCGACTTCCACCACCTGCAAGATGACATTTTCCGGCCTTTCCTGGAAAGAGGGCTCGCTCTCTAGCCCTTCCTGCCCAATCCAGGATTCAGGGGCAGGCTCCAGCGGCTGCTGCGCCTGTGGCTGCTCCAGTGGAGCGATAGGGGATCCCAGGTCGGGATCGGCAGGACTGGTGAGCGGTCCATTCCCTTCGTCCATCACCGCAGACGGATCGGGAGCCGGCTGACAGGCCACCAGCAATGCGGGGGTGAGGGTGAGAAAAGCCAGTAAGGACATTGCTCGATTCATGAGCACCTCCTTTGAGGAACAACACGTGCAAGGCAGAGTATCAACAGACATCTGCAGCCCCAAGCCAACGAGTGAAGAGTACGCGCTCGGCCCTTGGGGTTGGTCACATCCTAAAGGAGTCGTTGTGAAGAGGACGTGAAAGACTCGCAAGGCTATCATGGCTAGAGACAACGAGAGACCCAATGCCCCCTGTACAGATTCGCTTTGGGGTGGTGAGCGACCCCCACATTGCCCTCCCCGCCACCATTGGGGATCCCTCTAGCCGTTTTCATCTGGTGGAGGTGAGCATTCCGGCCCTGGAGCAGGTATTGCAGCATTTCTCCCGGTTGGATTTGGATTTTCTGCTTTTGCCTGGGGATCTGACGCAGCACGGGGAACCCGAGAACCATGCTTGGTTGGCAGAGCGGTTGGCCCGGCTACCCTTTCCGGTTTTTGTGGTGCCCGGCAATCACGATGTGCCCCAACTCCAAGCTGATGGGCGTTCTATTGGTTTGGCGGATTTTCCCCGGTATTACCAAGCCTTTGGTTATGAAGACGGGCAAGCCTTAGATTACAGCCGAGTGTTGATGCCGGGGGTACGTCTCATTGGGTTGAATTCCAACCACTTCGATGCCCAGGGCCATTTGGTGGGGGGTCTACAAGTGGAGCAACTGACCTGGCTGGAAAAAGAACTGGCCGCGGCTCCAGAAGCGCTCGTGCTGCTGATGGTGCATCACAACGTGGTGGAGCATTTGCGGGGGCAATCTTTACATGCCTGGGGGCGTCGCTACATGCTTGACAATGCCCCTCGGTTGCGGCGGCTGTTGCAGACCTACGGGGTGCAGTTGGTGTTTACGGGGCATTTGCACATGCAACACATTGCCCGGCGTGGCGGCGTGTACGACATCACCACGGGGTCGTTGGTGAGTTTTCCCCATCCCTATCGTTTGGTGCAGATCAGGACTCATCCTGAGGAAGATGGGTTGAATCCTGATGAGCAAGGGATCCAAGTGGAAATCGAAAGCTATCAAGTCGGATCCCTGCCCGATTGGCCGCACCTTCAGGAGTTCTCGCGGGAGTGGATGGGGCAGCGGAGCGAACCGGTGATGGTGAAGTTTCTCACCTCTGGGCCATTCCATTTGCCTCTGGACCAAGCGGAAGCCTTGGCCCCGCAATTGCGCTATCTCTGGGCGGGGTTGGCTGCCGGGGATCCAGAACTGCACTTTCCGCACTTTCCGCAGCCGGCTGGTCGATTTCTACAGGGATTGAGTCGGTCTTTTCGCTGCCCGCCGGATAACCATGCCAATTTGCGCCTGCAACCTCGCCGCAAGCTGAGTTGAGTTTGGCTGAAGAGAGGGGCGCTGCGGCTTGAAGCCCTTGAGCAGCTGCCAGCAAACAGCCGAGATGGTGGGGATAAAAAGTCCGAGCATAATTGCTACGCCAGATCTCTGCCCCCACCAACACATCCCGATCCGCCCGAATGGCTTTTAACCCCACCCGGTAAGCATCGGCAAAACGCCCCAAACGCACGTAAAGATGGGCGGGCATGTGCAAGAGATGCCCGGCAGCGGGCACAAGCCTTTCCAACCGTTCGGCACTGGCCAAGGCTCGCTCTGGGGTCGGGGATCCCTCTAGGGCATGGATGTAGAGATGGTTGGCGCCCGGATGGTTGGGATCCCGGGTGAGCACCCCTTCTAGGGTGGTGAGGATCTCTTCGGTGTAGGGTCCCGGCTGGCCAGTCGTTGTCCAATACTGCCCCGGGGACAGCAGCATCAGGGCTTCAGCGTAGAGGGTAGCCGCATCCCGATCTTCTGGGAAAAGGGTCTTCAGGCTGCGCATCGCCCCGGCATACTGCAGGGCCTGATCCTGCTCAGATGAAGTCTTCAACGTTTCTAAGGGGGAGTAGCGTTGCCCGAGTGCCCAGAGATAGGCGCGGGTGGGTCGGTCGGTCGTCAGAGCCTGTCCTTTGGCCAGCAGGTCTAGAATTTGAGCCTGAGAGGATTGAGAGCTACGGGGCCTGGGATGCGCTAGGTTGGGGCCAAGTGCGTAGGCTATCCCCCAAAGGCAAAGGCCACAGGTGGGATCCCGTTCTAGGGCTGCTTCAAAGGAGCGTGTTGCTGCTTCTGGGTTAAAGGCATAGAGCCAGGTTAGCCCTTGGTCGAAATACCGTTGAGCGAGGGGATCCTCTGTTGGAATGGGGTGGTGAAGCAATTCCAACCCGGCCATGAGGGAAAACGTTGGCGGTTTGGCCGGAATCTGATGTCCGCAACTCACACAGCTGATGTAACAGCTGATGTACAGGAGCAAACTGACAATAAGCTCCGCGATCCGGCTGAACATGCCCTCAAGAATCGGATCCCTCAATGTAGGCGTAGGGCTCAAGGTGAATGGTGGCCCGCACAGCCCCATAACGCTCCCGCAACAGTTGCTCAACCTCTTCGGTGATGCGGTGGGCCGACTCGATATCCTGGGGTTCCACCACCATATGCATCTCGATAAAAATCATCTGTCCAGGGATCCCGCGGGAGGTGATCTCATGGCAATCCAGAACCCCCGGCAGGCTCATGACCAGCTCCCGCAAAGCCTTGGGAGGAATGGCCACACTGTCGGTTAGGTAAGGAACATTTTCTCGCAAGACTTGCCAGCCGCTCCAAAACACCAGCAAGCCCACCGGAAAGGCCAAGGCTTGATCCAACCAGAGGATCCCCCAGCGGACGCCGACCAACCCCAACAACACCGTCAAGGTTACCCAAACATCGCTAAGGGTATGGCGGGCATCTGCCAATAACAAGCGGCTAGACAGTGCTTTGCCCCGTTGGTGCTCATAGACGGTGACGAAGATATTGATGAACAACACTCCCACCATCAACATCAGCGTCAGTTCATCGATTTCCAGGCGGGGATCCGGTTCAAAAAAACGGCCAATTGCCGAGCGCAAAATTTCAAAACTGGCCATGCCCAAAAAAGCAGCGATTCCCAAAGCTCCAATGGACTCAAACTTTCGGTGCCCATAGGGATGATCGGCATCCGGCTCTGGTGAAGAAAAGCGCATGGCCAACAGGCCCAAAATGTTGCTGGCACTGTCGGTAGAGGTATGCAGCGCATCGGCAATTAAGCTCAGGGATCCCGTCGTTAGCCCCAAAATCAACTTGACCAGAAATACCAAAATATTCAGTCCTAGCGTGATGTACAGCACCTTTTGCACCTGGCGCTGACGATGCCCTGAGACCGCACTGGAAGCCGACAGACTCACAAACCCAAAGAGAAGGCCACCCTTTATTCTGCCATTGGCCTCGAGAGAAAACGGAGATTCCCCGCCGCAGACGCTGGGGATTGCCCTCGACAGAGTATCTTGGGAGCAGCACCCGCAGAAGCCATGTTCGAAAGAATACGATTGAGTAAAGGATGATTGAATCTATGCATGCTATGCATGTTGCGGTTATCGGTACCGGCTATGTCGGGTTGGTAACAGGGGCTTGCCTGGCCCACCTTGGCCACCAGGTCATTTGTGTGGACAACAACCCGGCCAAAATCGAAGGGCTCCAGCGGGGTCGATTGCCCATTTACGAACCTGGCCTAGAGGAATTGGTCCGGGAGGGCTCTGCCGGTGGCCGGTTGCAGTTCACCACCGATCTCCGAACCGGGATCCAACCCAGCCAGGTGGTGTTTATTGCCGTCGGCACCCCTGCCTTACCCAGTGGGGATCCCGATTTGCGCTACGTAGAAGCCGTTGCCCGAGAGATTGGCCAACAGCTGGACGAACATTATCGGGTCATTGTCAACAAATCCACTGTACCCATTGGCTCCGGCGACTGGGTGCGCATGATCATCCTGGATGGAGCCGCCGAGGCCGCCAAGCAACGCTTTAACAGCAGATCTGAAGAGGGTGAAGCCGAGGAACTCTGGCAAGAGGGAAACCCAGAAACGGTTATGGGGCAAGGGAGTGTCGCTACCCTGAGTGAATCCCGTTGGATGCCGCAGTTTGATGTGGTCAGCAATCCAGAATTTTTGCGGGAGGGCAGTGCCATTCACGATACCTTCAACCCCGATCGCATCGTGGTGGGATCCGACAGTGAGCGAGCCATCCAGATCATGCGGGAGCTCTACGAGCCAATCCTGAGCCGGCAGGGGGAGTTGAAGGGATCCCCTGTGCCTTGGGTGGTGACCGATCTAGCCTCTGCCGAGATGATCAAATATGCTGCCAACGCTTTTTTGGCCACCAAGATTAGCTTCATCAACGAGATCGCCAACATTTGTGAGCGCACCGGGGCGGATGTTACCCAGGTTGCAGATGGGATCGGTCTGGACCAGCGGATTGGGCGCGCTTTTCTGAATGCGGGGTTGGGTTGGGGGGGCAGTTGCTTTCCTAAGGATGTGGCGGCCCTGATTCAAACGGCAGCCGATTATGGCTATGAAGCCCGCCTTTTGCGCGCCACAGTCGAGGTGAACCAAGAGCAACGGCAACGCTTGGTGGAAAAGCTACAACAGTCCCTGAAAGTCCTGAAGGGGAAAACCATCGGCCTGCTCGGCCTCACCTTCAAACCCAATACCGACGATATGCGCGATGCCCCGTCTCTGAGCTTGATCGAGCACCTGCACAAGCTGGGAGCCAAAGTGAAAGCCTACGACCCGGTGGTTTCGGGCTCCGGGATCCGCGAGGGCTTGGCCCATGTGGTGGTGGAAACCGATGTGCTGCGGCTGGCTCAGGATTGTGATGCTTTGGTGTTGGTTACCGAATGGCAAGAGTTCCAGACTTTGGATTATGGCCGTTTGGCGGGCTTGATGCGGCGGCCTCTGTTGATCGACGGGCGTAATTGTTTGGATCGGCAGGCGTTGCGGCAGGCAGGCATGACCGTTTTGGGAGTAGGTTGGTGAGCACCTTGAACATTTTGGTCACCGGCGGCATGGGGTTTATCGGCTCCCATCTGGTGACCCGGCTGCTGAAGGAAGGGCACCGGGTGATCTGCCTAGACAATGGCTACACCGGTCGTCAGCTCAACATTCAGGCCCATTTGCAGAACCCTGCTTTCCAGCTTATTCAACAGGATGTTGTCGATCCCTTGCCGCAAGTGCTCGAGCAATCCGGGATCCAGCAGATTTACCACCTGGCTTGTCCCGCTTCTCCTCCCCATTACCAAGCGGATCCAATTCGTACCATTCGCACCGGCGTCTGGGGTACCTACAACCTCTTGCAACTGGCCCATAAGATCCAGGCAAGGCTGCTCTTGGCCTCCACCTCCGAAGTCTACGGGGATCCCTTGGTGCATCCGCAACCGGAAGATTATTGGGGCCATGTCAACCCGATCGGCCCAAGGGCTTGCTACGACGAATCCAAGCGGTTGGCAGAAACCTTGGCCTTCGATTGGCACCGGCAACATCAGCTGGACATTCGGGTCGCCCGCATCTTCAACACCTATGGCCCCGCCATGCGGGAGGATGATGGCCGGGTGGTGAGCAACTTCATTGTGCAAGCCTTGCGGGGGGAGCCCCTGACGGTCTATGGGGATGGCTCCCAAACCCGCAGCTTTTGCTACATCTCAGATTTGGTGGATGGCCTGATGCGGCTGATGAACGGATCCCACCCTGGCCCGATCAATTTGGGCAACCCGCACGAGTTCACCGTGCTGGAGCTGGCCCAACAGGTCTTGGCCTTGACAGGTAGTACTTCAAAAATTGCCCACCATCCCCTGCCCGAAGACGACCCGAAACAACGGCAGCCGGATATTCAAAAGGCCCGCACCCTCCTGGACTGGGAACCGCGGATCCCTCTGCACACCGGCCTGCAGCTGACCATTCCCTACTTCCGCGACCGACTTGGGTTGAGTTAGGGTTCGGATCCGGATAACCACGGGTTAAGCCTCAAAACCTTCTCCGGCTCTGCCAAGAGATGGATGGATCATCCGCAAAACGTCGGTAGGGTTTTCAGCGATTTTACGGAATAGGCCGGTGAATGCAGTATCTTAAATTGGGGCATAATTACTTATAATTACCTAAATCGAACTTAGATAAAGTTCTGTTTGCCCTTGCCGGTTACCCATCACTGCGATCCATGCCTCTGTCGGTCATGCCCCTTGATCCCACCCCCAACCATCAAGAGGAGCCAACCACCCAAATTCCGGGAGAGGTCTATGCGCGGGGAGCCCAGGCCAAGCCCTCTGAGGCTTTTTTGACGGTTCTCAGCGGTGCCAATTCCGGCATGACCGTTCCCCTCACGGATGGCATGGTTTTGGGGCGCGGTGCTACGGCGGATGTTCAACTGGCGGATCATGGCATTTCCCGGCAGCATTGTCGGCTGGATGTGGAGGGAGGGCGCTACATCCTCACAGATCTGAAAAGCTTAAACGGCACCTATGTCAACGGTGAGCGCATCAGCCGCATTCCCCTCCTTGAAGGAGATCGAATTCAGATTGGGGGTAGCACCCTTAAATTTGCCTATTACGACCCGGTGGAAGAGGCCTTCTTCCTTCAAATGGCCAGCGCCGCCATTTATGACCCCCTCACCGGCCTTTACAACCGGCGCTTTTTCATGAGGCAACTGGAGCTGGAGATTCAATTCGCCCGGCGTCATCACACCCCCCTGTATGTCTTCTATTTCGACTTGGATGGGTTCAAGGGGATCAACGACCGTTGGGGACACTTGGCCGGGGATCAGGCCCTCATGCAGGCGGCCCAGCGATTACAAGGCCAGATCCGCAAAGAAGATCTGCTGGCCCGTTTGAGTGGGGATGAGTTTGCCCTGCTGGTGCGTGGCATCGAAGAATCGCAAATGCTGCGGTTGGCAGAACGTTTCCGTCAGGCGATCGAGTCGTTGGTGGTGGATTTGGGATCCGAGCCCTTGACCTTCACCTGCAGCATCGGCATTGCTTCCCTCCTGAGCCTGGAGGGAGAGATCGGCCCCCAAAAGTTGCTGGCCGCCGCCGATAGTGCCCTCTACCAGGCCAAAGCCGCAGGCCGTAACCGGGTGGTGATGCTGTAAGTCTGCTGTAGGTTCTAGGATCCCTCCACCAAGCTGGCATAGACCTCGGCGCTGATCATCTCGTCCAGATCTTCGGGGTTGGCGATGCGCACCTTAAGCAACCAACCATCTCCATAGGGATCATCGGCAATGCTTTCCGGGCTATCCACCACCGCCGTGTTCACCGCCACCACCTCGCCGGAAAGGGGCGCATAGAGATCTTCGACGGCTTTGACCGACTCCACCGAGCCAAAACTCTCACCTTTTTCCAGCTCGGCTCCCTCTTCTGGCAGGCCCACGAAGACAATATCTCCCAACTGATCGACGGCGTAAGCGGTGATGCCAATGACAGCAATATCATCCTCGACGCGGACGTACTCATGGCTATCCACGTAGCGCAGGTGGGATGGATATTCCAGGGCCATGCGGGTTCTCTCGATGCAGGATTCAGTGGATCATTTTAGACGGAAAGAGTCCCCACGCCTATCTCACAGGGCTTTTCAAAGAAACTCCATCAACAGTCGATTCACGGTTTGGGGGGCCTCCTGCTGGGCCCAGTGCCCACATTCCGGGATGTATTCTTTGCGAATGCCGTTGGGGAAAAAGGAGTCCATGCCTTCGGTGAGCTCACGGCTAAGGGCAAAGTCTTCTTCTCCCCAAATCAGCAGAGTCGGGGCCAGGATCTGCCGCATCGGCTCCAAGAACAAGTTTTGCAGCGTCGGCAAATTAAAGAGCTGTCGGTAATAGTTGAGGGCGGAGGTGAGCACCTTGGGTTTGGCCAGAGCCTCTTGATAGAGCCGCAGGTCGTGACGGGTAAAGGCGCTTTTGCGCACGGAAGTCTCTTGAAAGATTCTCCGCACCCAAACCGCCAGATCCCTTTGCAGCAGCCACTCTGGCAACCAGGGCAATTGGAAAAAGAACATGTACCAACTGCGACGCACCTGATCCAGATTGCTGAGAAACTCCCGCCGAAAACAGGCTGGGTGAGGAGAGTTAAGAACCGCCAATTTGCGAATTTGTTCCGGGAAAAACTGTGCCCAGTGCCAGGCAATGGCCCCCCCCCAATCGTGGGCGACTACGGAGGCGGTTTTCGCCCCAAAGTAGGTGAGCAGGCCGCGGATATCCTGGGTGAGGGTATCCAGGTCGTAGCCGTGGTCGGGTTTGTCGGAGTCGTTGTAGCCACGCATATCGGGCACCACGACGCGAAACCGCTGCGCCAAAACCGGGATTTGATGCCGCCAAGAGTACCAAAACTCGGGGAATCCGTGCAGCAGGATTACCAACTCCCCTTCCCCTTGGGTGACATAGTGCAGTTGAATGCCATTGGTGACGGCATAGCCGTGCTGCCAGCTCCCCATTTTGGCTGCCACGTCAGAAGGGAGGTGCGGGATCCCTGCTTCCGCCATGTCGTCTGCTCTGAGCCCGTACAGGTGATTTGGTATCCACTCATACTAACCTTTGCTGTTGTTCCCCTCCCGGTCTATGGGGTCATCTTGTTGGCTGGAACTAGGGGTGGAGGTATTGGGTGAAGGATAACACTGGGGCGCAAAACCCGATAGGGGTTCAGAACATTGCCATTCTAGGGGCCGGGGCCTGGGGGAGTACATTGGCCGAGCTGGCTCGGGCACAGGGGCACCGGGTAAGGGTTTGGGATCGGCGCACGTCTCCCGATTTGGCCGGGGCTTTGCGGGAGGTACAGGTGATGGTTTCGGCGGTGTCGATGGCGGGGGTACGCCCGTTGGCGGAGGCAGTGCGACAAATTGGGATCCCTGCGGAGGCAATTTTGGTGTCGGCCACCAAGGGTTTGGATCCGCTGGAGCTGCTAACCCCGGCGCAAATTTGGGGGGCTACATTCCCTGACCAAGCGGTGGTGGTGCTCTCTGGGCCCAATCTTTCGCTGGAAATTCGCCAGGGTTTGCCTGCAGCCGCGGTGGTTGCCAGCCGGGATCCCTGGGCGGCGACACGGGTGCAACAGGCTTTTTCTTCGGAGCGATTTCGCCTCTATACCAGTACCGATCCGGTTGGGGTGGAATTGGGGGGCACCCTCAAAAATGTCATCGCCATTGCTGTGGGGGTGTGTGATGGGCTGCAACTGGGCACCAATGCTCGCTCGGCCCTGGTGACTCGGGGGTTGGCAGAGATGATCCGGGTGGGATCCCTGTTGGGGGCACGGCCCGAAACCTTTAACGGACTTTCCGGGTTGGGAGATTTGCTGGCCACCTGCCATAGCCCCCTTAGCCGCAACTACCGCGTCGGTTACGGGTTGGGGCAGGGAAAGCCTTTGTCGCAGGTATTGGCCGATATTGAGGGCACGGCCGAAGGGATCCACACCACCCCCGTCTTGCTGAAGATTGCCGACCAGCATGGGATCCCTGTGCCCATTACCCAGGAGGTGCAGTTGTTGTTGCAGGGACAAACCACCCCTTCGGCAGCCCTAGCCAGACTGATGGAACGACAACTCAAATCGGAATAGGTTAAATAACTCGGCTAATCCGTAAATTTACCGGCAAAAAAGGTCAATCCCGCACTTTAACAACTCGTGGACTCCCGGAAGTGAGCGATTTGGCGGAGGTTTTCTGTCCAGAGATTTGCCTATACTTCCACCATTGGCTTGGATCCCCTGGTTTCACAACGTCAGCGATGTGGAACGGTCGACCTCAAGTTCTCTTCTGCGCTCTCTCAAGTTTGTTCTCTCTCAAGGGGTAGCTCACCTCCTGCTCATGGCTAAACGAATTGTGGTGATTGAAGATGAGCCGCCGATCCGCACCTATCTGCAAAAGCTGCTGCGACGGGCCGGATACGACACCATTGCCGCCACCGATGGAGAAGAGGGATTGAGCTTGGTGCGATCCCTGCTTCCGGATTTGGTGTTGTGCGATGTGGTGATGCCCAAACTGAATGGGTATGGAGTGCTGGATGCCCTGAAGCGGGATCGGGCCACTGCCCACATTCCCTTTGTCTTTCTCTCCTCCAAGACCTGTCGAGAGGATATCGAACAGGGGCTACAGCTGGGCTCCGATGCCTACCTGACCAAGCCCATCGATCCAACCCGTTTGTTGGGAGCCATTGCTGCGCAGTTGGTCTAACCCCAGAGGGCCTGTTGCCGTTGTCGTTGTTGGCGTTCTAGGGCTTCAAACAGGGCTTGAAAATTGCCTTCGCCAAAGCCGGTGGCTCCCCCCAGCCGTTGAATGATCTCGAAGAAAAAAGTCGGCTGGCCGAACAGGGGCTGCGTAAAGGTTTGCAGCAAAAGAGGAGCCTGTTGGTCATCAGAAGCAGATAGGGTGGCATCCAGGAGGATCTCCTGTTCCACCAAATCTTGCCAGGGGATCGTCTGCTGGATACCTAAGCGCGAATAAGTTCCAGAGGCTAACGCCCTTTCAAGGGTGGCGTAATAGCCTGGCGGCACCTGTAAAAAGTTCACCCCTGCCCGACGCAACTGCCGCAGAGTGGCGACGATATCGGGGCTATGCAAAGCCACATGTTGGATGCCGGGGCCGTGATGTGCGTCCAAAAACTCCTGAATTTGAGAAGTGGCGGAGGTGGGCTCGTTGATGGCCAAATGGATCCCCATCTTGGGATCCCCAACCACCCAACTTTCTAAGCCGGAGTGATCGGTACCAATGCTGTAGCGGTAAAGGCGTGCCCAACCCAGCACCTGCCCATACCAATCTGCTGCCGCCTGCAGGGATCCCTGCCCGACGTTTAACACCACATGATCGAGATGGGAAAACAAACGCGAGGGATGCGAATGGGCTGGAACCGGCCCCGGGATCAATGAATGCCTTAACCCATAGGGTGGGCACAGACACAAACTTGGTGGGGTGTTTTCTGTTTCTGCCGGGATCCACTTCACCTCAGCGCCTCGCTCTTGCAAACGCCCTGCCAAGTCCGACAGATCCTGCCTTCCCACCGCCAAGGCCACATCCACAATGCCAGGAGAATGCTGCTGCAAGTAACGATCCACCGCGTCCCCCACATGGGCAGGCTGAGAAAGACGCAACCGCAGGGATCCCTGGTGCAGATGGAGGGTGTTATCGGTTTGGTTCTCTACTTGAAAGCCCCAAATGTGACAAAAGTACTCCTGCCAATGGGGCAGATCCCAGAGATAAAAGTGCAGATGATGGATCCCCTGGACAATTCGGGTGGGCTGGTTCATCGCTGACACACCTACCTTCCTGACAGCAAAGGGCGACATGGCCGCTCTCCCTCAGGATAGGCTTGCGATTCGAAGATTACGAAAAACCTCGGCAGAACCTACCGAAACCCACAGGGATCCCGCTCAAGCCCTTTTCTCAGCCAATGCTCGCATCTCAGCAGCTTCTTAAAATTTATTTCAAATCTCTACAGTTTTTCACATAACTTTTCTACCGGCGATAATTCTTGACATCTTCAGAGCAGCAAAAGCTAAATTTGCCCTGGAGAAGGCCAAGACAAGATTAAAACTATTCGATAAAAAACACCCCTGGAGAGTGAGGAACTAAAATTAAGATTAGATGAGGTTTATCAGAGGGGAAGAAAAGAAACAAAAGAGTTGCTAAATTCCCTTCATTCTATCAGCGATTTCTCGGGATTTTTGGCAACAGTCCATTCACCGCCTTGTCTTTGTTGCTCAGCTGTTTGGCCTAACAGCCAGGAGGATTGTTATGGTTGTCGAGAGTGTGCAGCGTTCTGCACCGCAATCTACGGAACATGAATTTGCAAGTCAAGATGCCCCGAGGTATTTTTTGTCGGGATCCTGGCGGCGCTCTATTGATGTACGGGATTTTATTCAGCGCAATTACACCCCCTACAGTGGGGATGAGAGCTTTCTGGCGGCGGCCACAGAGCGCACCCAGCAGCTCTGGGCCAAGGTCAAAGATTTGATGGCCCTTGAGCGGGAACGGGGGGTTTTGGATGCCGATACTGCTGTGCCCTCCACCATCACCAGCCATGCCCCCGGCTACATTGATGCGGATCTGGAGCAAATTGTGGGCTTGCAAACCGACAAACCCCTGAAGCGGGCCATCATGCCCTTCGGTGGCATCCGGGTGGTGGAAGCCTCCCTCAATGCCTATGGCTACCAGTTGGATCCGCAAACCAAAGAGATTTTCACCACCTACCGCAAAACCCACAACGACGGGGTCTTTGATGCCTACACCGAGGAGATGCGCCGGTGCCGTCGTTCGGGAATCATCACCGGCCTGCCGGATGCCTATGGACGCGGGCGGATCATCGGCGATTACCGGCGGGTGGCCCTGTACGGGGTGGATCGGCTGATCGAGGACAAGCAGGCCCAAAAAGCAAGCCTGGATTGGGATGTGATGGAAGAAGACACCATCCGCCTGCGGGAGGAACTCTCCGAACAGATCAAGGCCCTCCAGGAACTCAAAGAACTGGGATCCCGCTATGGGTTTGATCTGGCCCGTCCGGCGGCCAATGCCCGCGAGGCCATCCAATGGCTCTACTTTGGCTATCTGGCGGCGGTGAAGGAGCAAAACGGGGCGGCCATGTCCCTAGGGCGGGTCTCCACCTTTTTGGATATCTACATCGAGCGGGATCTGCAGGCCGGGATCCTCACCGAAGCCGAGGCGCAGGAGCTGATCGACCACTTTGTCATGAAGCTGCGCATGGTACGGTTTTTGCGCACCCCCGACTACAACGAGCTGTTTAGCGGGGATCCCACCTGGGTGACCGAGTGCATCGGCGGCATGGGCCTCGATGGTCGGCCGTTGGTGACCAAGACCAGCTTCCGCATTCTGCACACCCTCACCAACCTGGGGCCGGCCCCGGAACCCAACCTGACGGTGCTGTGGTCAGAACGGTTGCCGGAGGCCTTCAAACGTTACTGCGCGAAGGTGTCTATTCAGACCAGCTCGATCCAGTACGAAAATGACGACCTGATGCGGCCCTACTGGGGGGATGATTACGGCATTGCCTGCTGTGTATCCGCCATGCGCATCGGCAAGCAAATGCAGTTTTTCGGGGCACGGGTGAACCTGGCCAAGTGTTTGCTCTACGCCATCAACGGCGGCAAAGACGAAAAATCCGGGGATCAGGTGGCCCCGGCCTATGCCCCCGTCACCGCCGATGTGCTGGATTACGACGAGGTCTGGCCCCGCATGGTGCAGATGATGGCGTGGTTGGCCAAAACCTACGTCAACACCATGAACATCATCCACTACATGCACGACAAATACTGCTACGAGCGCATCGAAATGGCCCTACACGACCGGGATATTTTGCGCACGATGGCCTTCGGCATGGCGGGGTTGTCGGTGGTGGCGGATTCCTTGTCGGCCATCAAACACGCCCGGGTGCGGGTGATCCGGGATGAGCGTGGCTTGGCGGTGGACTACATCGTCGATGGGGATTTCCCCAAATACGGCAACAACGATGACCGGGTGGATCAGATTGCAGTGCAACTGGTGCAGACCTTCATGGCCGAGCTGCGCAAGCACAAAACCTACCGCAATGCTGTGCCCACCCAGTCGATTTTGACCATCACCTCCAACGTGGTCTACGGCAAAAAGACCGGCAATACCCCCGATGGGCGGCGGGCCGGGGATCCCTTTGCGCCGGGGGCCAACCCCATGCACGGGCGGGATACCAAGGGGGCGGTGGCCTCGTTGGCGTCGGTGGCGAAGCTGCCCTATGCCGATGCTCAGGATGGCATCTCCAACACCTTCTCGATCGTGCCGGGGGCCTTGGGCCGCACCGAAGCAGACCGGGTGACCAACCTGGTGGGGCTGCTGGATGGCTATGTGCGGGATGGGGGCTTTCACCTCAACGTGAACGTCTTCAGCCGCGAGACCCTGCTGGATGCCATGGATCACCCGGAACTCTACCCGCAACTGACGATTCGGGTGTCGGGCTACGCGGTCAACTTCATCAAGCTCACCCGCGAACAACAGCTGGATGTGATCAACCGCACGTTCCACCAACGTTGCTGAGGATCCAGCTGAGTCAGTCGGGATCCCTGACATCCCTGTGATAGAGGGGATCCCTCCCATGAACGAAGGAGGTCTTATGCCGATGACAACTGATGATGTGGGAAGTGTAGCCCAGCAATATGCTTCAGGACGGCGGGATTTTTCGGAAATTAACCTGCAATATCACGATCTACGCCGGATCCATTTGGCCGGATCGGATCTCAGTTACGCCGATTTCAGCGGGGCAAATCTTGCAGAGGCTAATTTGCGGGGTTGTGATCTCAGTTTTGCCGATTTCAGTGGAGCCAATTTAGCAGGAGCCGATCTGCGAGGCTGTATGCTCTTTGGCAGCAATTTTCAGGAGGCTATCTTGAACGGAGCCTTATGGGATCAAGCAGATTTTGATGCCTATACACATTTTCCCAAGGAATTTGATCCAAGGGAACATAAAATGCGAAGCACCTCAATTTGAGCAACCTGGATCTGCCTTGGAACCAAACACTCTAAAAGAAAACGAAAACCGTAGCCATCCTTACACAAGGAGTGAGAATCCGAAAGAAAATCTCAAGATCGGCTGCTGTTTTCAAAAAGCGATCCAGGATGAAGCTATGAAGAGCCTTACTTCTATTTCTGGACACATTCATTCCATCGAAACCTGTGGCACTGTGGATGGGCCGGGGATCCGCTTTGTTATCTTCACGCAGGGCTGTCCTTTGCGCTGTTTGTATTGCCATAACCCAGATTGCCGGGATCCCCATGAGGGACAGGTGGTGGAAGTTGAGGAGTTGATCGCTGAAATTGGCAAAATACGAAACTATCTGCGCGGCGGTGGGGTTACCGTTACCGGCGGCGAGCCCTTGATGCAACCCGACTTTGTGGCAGAGATTCTTCGTCGCTGTCATGAATTGGGGCTACACACCGCTTTGGATACATCGGGTTATGTGCAGCTTGAAGCGGCAAAACCTGTGCTAGCACACACGGATTTGGTGTTGTTGGATATCAAATCCTATGATCCGGCGCTCTATCGCAAAGTGACCAGTGTTGCTTTAGAGCCAACCTTGCAGTTTGCTCGGTATTTGGCTGAGATCCGCAAGCCCACCTGGATCCGATTTGTTCTGGTGCCGGGACTGACGGATCCCGAAGAAAATGTGAAAGGCTTGGCCCGATTTATAGCCAGTTTATCGAATGTAGAACGGGTAGAGGTTCTGCCCTTTCACAAGATGGGGGAATACAAATGGCAGCAATTGGGGCTGCCCTACACCCTAACCGATGTGGATCCGCCTACACCCGAACAGGTGAACCATGTTTTACAACTTTTTCGGGATCAAGGACTGATGGCGGTCTAATCCGGTTCTAGCTTGATTTTCTTGAGGAAACACTAACAGAGTTTTGACCGATTAAGGAGAGGGATCCCTCATGGATGTTCGTATTACCTACCAAGACGGTGTTAGGTTTCAAGCAGAAAGCCGAGGGCATCGCATCTTGAGCGATCAACCTTTGGATAATCACGGCCAAGATGGCGGCATGACCCCGCCGGAATGGTTCCTGGCTTCGTTGGGGGCGTGTGTGGGCTTTTATGCGGTCAAATATCTGGAGGCTCGGCAGCTGGATCCCAGCGGTTTGGATGTGGTGGTGACGGCAGATAAAGTCAACAACCCCACCCGCCTCGACAACATTCGCATTCAAGTCAAAACCGGGATCCCGTTGGATGAAAAACATCAAAAGGGCCTAGAAAAAGCGGTGGATGCCTGCATCATTCACAATACGCTTACTCATTCCCCCACCCTGATCACCGAGATTCAGGTGCCTACCCCCGTTTAGACGCTATTGATGCTCTCAATTGATTTATGGGTTTGCTGTAACTATCCCAAGCCATCTCAAGCTCAACTATTGACGAAGTTTGGAGGGATCCAACCATGCCAGTCACGAACCTCGCGGAACTCGAAGACTTGATCCAACAGGTGAAAGTTGCTCAGGCCCAGTATGCTACCTTCACCCAAGAGCAGGTGGATCAGATTTTTCGCAAAGCAGCCCTAGCCGCGAACAATGAACGGATCCCGTTGGCCAAGTTGGCGGTGCAAGAAACCGGCATGGGCATCGTGGAAGATAAAGTGATCAAAAATCACTTTGCCTCCGAATACATCTACAACAAATACAAGCACGAAAAAACCTGTGGAGTCATTGAAAAAGACGAAGCCTTCGGGGTTGAAAAAATTGCCGAACCCGTCGGGATCCTGGCGGGGATTGTGCCGGTAACTAACCCCACTTCTACGACGATTTTTAAGGCTCTGATTGCCCTAAAAACCCGCAATGCCATCATCTTTTCGCCCCACCCGCGCGCCAAAGGGTGCAGTATTGCCGCCGCTAAAATTGTGAAGGAGGCTGCCGAAGCGGCGGGTGCCCCGGTGGGGTTGATCGGCTGGATTGATGAACCGACGGTGGAGCTCTCTCAGGCCCTGATGCAGCACCCCGAGGTGAAGTTGATCCTGGCCACGGGTGGCCCCGGCATGGTGAAAGCCGCCTACTCGTCGGGCCATCCCTCTGTGGGGGTGGGGGCAGGCAATACCCCGGCGGTGATCGATGCCAGCGCCGATATTCCCATGGCGGTGAGCTCGATTTTGCTCAGCAAAACCTTCGATAACGGCATGATCTGCGCCTCTGAACAATCTGTGGTAGTGGTGGAGGCCATTTACGAGCAAGTCAAAGCCGAGTTTCGCAACCGCGGGGCCTACATTCTGGATCCCGAGCAAACCGCAGCCGTCAGACAAATCATTCTCAAGGAGGGTCGTCTGAATGCGGGCATTGTCGGGCAATCGGTGGAGACCATTGCAAAGCTGGCCGGGATCCAGGTGCCCGAAGGAGCCAAGGTGTTGATCGGAGAAGTGGAAACCGTCGGGGTGGAGGAGCCCTTCTCCTATGAAAAGCTCGCTCCTGTTTTGGCCCTGTATCGGGCCAAGGATTTTCCGGCTGCCGTCGAGATCGCCTCACAATTGGTTAATTTTGGCGGCAAAGGCCATACCTCGGTGCTCTATACCGATCCGGCCAATCGAGATGATATCGCCTACTTTGAAAACGCCCTGCAAACGTCGCGGGTGCTGATCAATACCCCCTCCTCTCAAGGGGCGATTGGGGATCTGTACAACTTCAAGTTGGATCCCTCCCTTACCCTGGGCTGTGGCACCTGGGGCGGCAATTCCGTCTCAGACAACGTTG
>JAUQVK010000006.1:0-75104 GCA_039794845.1 Thermostichus sp. DRC_bins_24 | reverse complement strand
AACCCGGAGAAAGCGTCGCCACCTTTGGCGATGCCCTGCGCCGCCTCACCGATCAAGCCACCTATCTCTACATCGACAGCAACCGCTACTGGATCTCCACCCAACCCAACGTCAACCGCACCGCCCAAGAACGCGCCGAACAGATTTTGCGCGCTCGCGACCCCATCTGGCAAGAAATCATCAAACGACTCAAAGCCGATAAAAACCGAGGCGAATTCAGCGCCGTTCATGTTGCCCCCGACTCCACCGCCGACATTCCCGATGATCCCACCCTGGGCGTCCGGTTAGTCGTGCTTGCTCCCCAACATCCCCACAGCAGAAACACCACCGACAGCCCCGCCCGCCAATGGGTCGAAAATGCCCTGAATCACAAAGGCAGCGGTCCTCGCTATTACCGCAATACCCTCCTCTTCCTAGCGCCGGATAAAGCCAAACTCGAAAACCTAGAACGCAATACCGCCCAATATCTGGCCTGGAAAGCGATCGTCGAGCAAAAAGAAACCCTCAACCTCGATGCCTTCCAGAGCAACCAGGCTACCACCAAACTCAACCAGTCCCACCAAGATGTGAATGCGATCCTACGCGACACCTATCAATGGCTCCTGATTCCCGAACAACCCGATGCGCAGGGGAGCATTGAGTGGAAAGAAACCCGACTGCAAGGGCAAGATTCCCCCATCCTGCAAGCCAGCCGTAAAGCGGTGCATGAAGGAGATCTGTTAACCCATTACGCCGCCACCAACCTGCGCCTCGAAGCCCTCGATAAATATCTCTGGCGCGACAGTAACCATATCGATCTCAAACGGCTTTGGGAATATCTCAGCCAGTACCTCTATCTGCCGCGCTTGAAAAATCAGGAAGTGCTGCTCGAAGCCGTTCGAGCGGGCGTTGCCTCAACAGTCTGGGCCGACAACTTCGCCTACGCCGACGGGTTTGATGAGGCCAAAGGAAAATATCTCGGCCTGCAGGCGGGTACCGGCATCACCCCCAGCATTAGCCCCCAAAGCTTGCTGGTTAAACCAGAAGTAGCGCAGGAGAGGAAAGAGAATGGAGAAGAGAGGAAAGAGAGTGGAGGCAGTCGCTCAGTTTCCCTCACTCCTCACTCCTCTCCCCTCACTCCTCACTCCTCTCCCCTCACTCCTCACTCCCCTACCCCTATCCTCCGGAGATTTTATGGAACTGTAGATATTGATGCGATGCGCATTAACCGAGATACTTCGGCGATCGCTAACGAAGTCGTTCAACATCTCACCGCATTGAATGGCGCAACAGTCAAAATCACTCTAGAGATTGAAGCTGAAATTCCCGAGGGAGTACCTGATGATGTAGCGCGTACTGTGATGGAAAATTGCCGAACGCTCAAGTTCAATAGTCAATCTTTTGAACAGAGTTAACATGGCGAAATCATGAAATACAACAGAAAATTTTTAAACAATGCTTAAACAAGTCATGAGGGGGAGTTATAGTCATTGCAATTAGCAATGCAATTAGCAATTAAGGCTGAAGCAGATCCCTCACCCCCTTCGCGCAGGGTAGCACTAGCCGTAGCGCCTCTCCCACTCCGGGAGACGCAAAGTGTATTGTTCTTGTCTGGAGTGACTATGTGGGTGAGACCACAATTCACAGCGGGTGGGGTAGGTTGCATAACGGGCGGTTCAGGAAAGAGTTGCGGCAAAAGGTACCCCTCTACCGTCTGGGCATGGGCAGGACAGGGCTAGAACTGGCCAAATCGGTGGTGGTAAGGGCGACGAGCAGGGCTTCTGGGCTGACGGGGAAGGGCAGGTGGTGAATGTCGGATCCGGTTCGACAGGCTACTTGTGCAGCTTGTAAGAGCTCGGCGGATCCCAGATGCGCCAGGTTGAGATCGCGCAAATTGAGGGGTAACCCCACCTGCCGATAAAACTCGATCAACTGGGTGCGGGCCGCTAGCGCCAACTGACTCCCCTGTAGGATCTCTTCGAGGCGCAACTGAGCCAGGATCCCGAAGGCAACTTTTTCTCCGTGCAGGGTGGAGCGATGCCCCAGCAGATGGGTGAGGCCATTGTGAACGGCGTGGGCTGCCACCGTCCGACACTTGGCTCCTCCCATGCCACCGACGATCCCTGCTAGGCAAATGCAGGCATCCACCACCTGTTTCCAGGCCACTCCACCCGGTTCCCGCAGGGCCGCCAGGGATCCCTGCAGCAGCAGATCTCGCAAAACACGGGCCTGTTGCACGGCTGCAATCACCAGGGCATCTTCAGAAGCGCCACTACTGACGGAAGACTCGTACCACTTGGCCAAGGCATCGCCGATCCCGGCCACCAATGTGCGCGGTGGAGCTTGTCGGATCAGGTCGTAGTCGAGAATGAGGGCAGCGGGGGCTTGGTCGAGAGCCACATCCTGCTGAAAGGCCCCTGCATCGGAATAGATATTGGACAGCGCGCTCCAGGCGGCACAGGTGGCTGCAGACGTGGGTACCGTCACAACCGGGATCCCCAGCCGATGGGCGACCAACTTGGCCGTATCTAGGGCTTTGCCCCCGCCGACCCCGAGAATGCCGGTTATGGCCTCGGTGGTTCCCAGGGCTTGTAGCCGCCCTAGCTCTGGCTCGCTGCAATCCACTCCATAGGTTGTCCAGCAAATGTGCAGAAGTGGGTCACGGGCGAAATTCCGTTGCAAGGCCGGCTGCGCCACCGCCAAAGATTGCTCTCCCCCGATCACCAATACACGGGATCCCAGCACCGTCAGGGGCACGGATTCTAAAATACCGTGTCCGCGATACAGCCGGCCTGGGGCTGGAACGGCAATATCCAAGTTACAAGGAGAGGTGCTCAGCATTGGCAAAAAACGGGCTAAAGCGGGGGAGATAGGTGTCCGGGAACACAGAGATGATCTTAACTGTAATGTTTGTCACTGTGAGGTGAACCTTCCATTGGCTCAAGCACTCTCGGGGGCAGGGCAGACTTGGGTGTACCACTCGTAGAGGCCATCGCCAGTAGTGAGCCAAGTGTGGGGGCGGGATTGAATGTGTTGCAGGGCTTTTTTCAGGGATCCCATGCGCAGGGGTTGCCCGACGATAAAGGGGTGCAGGCCGATGGCCATAATGCGCGGTGCGGTTTCCCCGTCTTGCCACAGTTGGTCAAATTGGTCGATTAAGGCTTGGGCAAAGGCTTCTCCGGGCAGGCGGGCGCTGAGACAAAGGCTGATGTCGTTGGTTTCTAGGGTATAGGGGATCCCCAGCAGGGGGCCGGCGGGGGTTTCCAGCCAGTAGGGTTGGTCGTCGTTCACCCAGTCGGTGGTGTAGCGGATCCCGGCAGCCCGCAACAGCGCAAAGGTGTTCTCGGTAACGGAAAACCCCGGTGTCAGCCAACCCCAAGGGCGGGATCCCGTGACTTGGTCCAAAAGCTTGAGGCTGCGATCGATCAGCGCTTCTTCTGCCTCCGGCGCCATGCCGCTGTGGCCGGTGGAGTTGTTCCAGCCATGGGCCATCACCGACCACCGGTAGTGGCGGATCCCCTCGATGATCGGCGGGTAAAGCTCCACCATTTCGGCGTTCAAAGCGGCAGTGACCGGGATCCCCAACTCCGCAAACAGCTCAAACAGCCGCCAAATCCCGACCCGATTGCCGTAGTCCCGCCAGCCATAATTGGCGATCTCGGGAGGGCTAGTGAGGTGGGGTTGAATGGCCGTGCCCAGTTTGCCGAAGGTGAAATGTTCGATATTCATCACCACATAAACTGCCACTCGCGCCCCATTGGGCAAACTCAGAGGCGCACGGTTGGGCAGCGCAGAATAGGCAGGCGGCAGCATATTCACCCTCTTTGCAGCATATTCACCCTCTTTACAGCCCTTTACGCCTAGGGCACGCTGGCGCGTTCGCCCATGGCGGCCCATAGGGCACCGCTAGTCACGTGTAACAACTATGGAGGTTGAGTTCTAAGCTCTGGAGAGCCCAGGAAGCACAATCCCTGCCGTAGAAAACCCGCGCAAGGGCTGTAGCTTGCTCAAGAATATAGCCTTTTCTCTAGTCTGTTCCCATTGGATCAATCAAAAGATACCTTTAGATTACTTGCCTGCGGGGCATCAGGGACACCAGTAAGGCTAATCTCAATGTTTTCATAGAGGGCAATGATTTTGAATTGAGCTGCAAACGTACTCAAAGACAACGTAATAGCTGGATCATCATATTCTGATAGCAGCCATTGATTCGTAGTGGTTTTGACGTAGTGTTCTACGTGAATGCTGTACTCCTCAATGAGGAGGTATTCACGGAAGCTTGCGATAGTGCGGTAAGCAGAAAACTTTTCGCCATGGTCATAATCTTGGGTTGATTTGGATAGCACCTCAGCAATAAAGCAGGGATTGGTCACGGTGTCGGCACGCCCAGTTTGAAGCTGTAAGGGTTTTTCGACAACCATCAGATCGGGATAGGTGTAAAGATTGCGGTTGGGAATCCATAATCGTTGATCGGCTCCGAAAATCCGGTAGGGCTTGCCTCGTAAAGCAGATTTGAGCAGAGTTGCAAGATTAATTGCCAATTCGTTGTGGTCTGGTGTGCCTCCCGTCATGAGTCGAATGGCTCCGTTGACATATTCATGGCGTTCTTCCGAGGCCATTTCAAATTCCAAATGTTCTTCGCGGGTATAGGTGCGTTGTTCAAGGGCCTGTGTCATGGGGTCTGCAACTTCCTGGGTGCTCAACGGTGTTGTGGGTGATTGCTATCCTACGCAGGCTGCTCCTTCTACTCCAACAGGGACTTTTGGCACACTCAACGCTCCGGGGTGTGCCGAGCCCGGTAATAGGCACGGATTTCCGCAATGGTGAGCAAGCGCCGAAAGGGGATCCCGGCCTCTTGGTAGCAAGCCTCTGCCCCCTCCAAACGATCCACCAAGGTGAGGATCCCTTCCACCCGGTAGCCGACCTCGCGGACGCGCTCCACGGCTTTCAGGGCGGAGCCACCGGTGGTGACCACATCCTCCAAAACCCAAACGCGACTTCCTGGGGGGAGTTCTGGCCCTTCGATCCAAGCTTGGGTGCCGTGCCCTTTGGCCTGTTTGCGCACGATGAGGGCGGGCAGGTTCGCAGGTTCACCCTGTAGAGAGGCCAAACCAACCGCGGTCAAAATCGGGTCGGCCCCCAAGGTCATGCCGGCGATCGCTTCGGTTTCGGGGGGCAACAACCGGTGTAACAGGGATCCCACCAGATAAGCCCCCTGTGGATGCAAGGTAACGGGCTTGCAGTTGATGTAGTAGTCGCTCTGTCGCCCGGAGGTGAGGGTGAAGGATCCCTCGCGGTAAGCCAATTGGGTGAGCAAATAGAGCAATCTCTCCCGCGCTTCATCGGGGGAAAAGGTGAGGGGGGAGCGATCCAATAACAACACAGCAGGGATCCCAGACAATCCGTTGGCCCGCAACGCTGGGCACTCTATTATCCATCAGATCCAGGCCGGTTCATCGGCTTTGACAGTTAGCCGGCAGAAGTTCTAGGGGAGTGTCAATTTTCGGCTGCTAATCTCTGAATCTCTGTCTCGATGAGGGAACGCCCGCCCTATCCACTGTCGTCATGGATTCTTAGGATCTTGTTGAGCTTGATGGGGATCGCTTTCCGAAAAGGTTCGTCGGAGTAGCAGCGAATTCAGAACAACACTGACGGAACTAAAGGCCATCAATCCGCCGGCCATGGCCGGGCTGAGCACAATGCCGAACTTGGGCAAGAGCACACCCGCCGCCACAGGGATCCCCAACAGGTTGTACCCAAAAGCCCACACCAGGTTTTGCCGGATTTTGTTGAAGGTGGCGGAGCTGAGGCGAATGGCCTCTACCACATCCCAAAGGCGGTTGCGCATCAGAATGATATCGGCAGTTTCAATCGCCACATCCGTAGCCGAGTGCAGCGAAATACCCACATCCGCCTGTGCTAGGGCGGGGGCATCGTTAATGCCATCTCCCACCATGCCTACTTTGTTTCCTTGGGCTTGTAACTCTCGGATCACCTCTGCCTTGGCCGCCGGATGCACATCGGCAATCACACGGATCCCCGACAAGTTCAGAGACCGAATCACCTGTTCGGCCACCTCGGCTCGGTCGCCCGTGAGGAGCATTACCCGTAGGCCCATCTGCTGCAGTTGTCGCAGCGTCGGCTGCGCATCGGGGCGCAGTTGATCTTGGGCAGCAATCAGCCCGACCAAAGCGTTTTCTAGAACAATTCCCACCACGGTCTTGCCTGCCCTGAGTAGCCCATCAGTCTGGGCTTGGGCCTCCGTGGAGATCGGGATCCCCAAGGTTTCCAACCACTGTAGGGATCCCAGCATCACCCGTTGCCCTTCGACCTGAGCGACAGCCCCCAACCCCGGCTCTGTTTGAAATTCGGTGGCGGAAAGCAGCGGCAACTTCTGATCCCGGGCTTCCCGTAAAATGGCCGCTGCCAGAGGGTGACGGGTGCCACTTTCGACAGTGGCGGCCAGTTGCAGCAGTCGGTCGGGCTCCAGGGATCCCTCCAAGCTCAAACAATCGGTCAGGTGGGGATCCCCTTGGGTGAGGGTGCCCGTTTTGTCGAACACCAACGTGTGCAGGTGATGCGCCTTTTCCAACACATCTCCCCCCCGAATCAACAGGCCCCGCTCCGCCCCCAGGCCGGTACCCACCAAAATGGCCGTCGGGGTGGCCAACCCCAAAGCACAAGGGCAGGCCACCACCAAAACGGCAATTGCCAACTTGAGGCTGTTGAGCAAGGGAGTGGGGTGAGGGATATGGTCACCGGCCAGCAGGTGCACACCCAGATGCAGACTCTGCCCCGTCAGCACATCGCTGCCCCAGAGCGGGATCCCCACCCAGTACCAAAAGCCGAAGGTGAGCAGGGCCAGCGTCACGACGCCATAGGTAAAGTAGCCCGCCACGGTGTCGGCAATCCCCTGGATTGGGGCTTTGCGAGCTTGGGCTTCTTCCACCAGGGCGATGATTTGGGCAAGGGTGGTATCTTTGCCGGTGCGAGTGGCCCGACAGACCAATAACCCCGACTGGTTCAGGGTACCGGCCACAACGGGATCCCCTGGCTGCTTCAGGACGGGCAACGGTTCCCCGGTTAACATCGCTTCGTTGACCGTTGCCTGCCCCGCGATCACCTCGCCATCCACCGGGATCTGCTCTCCGGCCCGAACCTGTAGCCAATCCCCGGCTTGCACCCGCTCAATTGGGCACCAGTCCTCACCTTCTGATAACTCCGGTTCAGCCGGTTCAGGCCCCGATCCGACCGGCAGGGATCCCCGGACTCGCCGAGCCAAACTTGGGCGCAACTGCACCAAGGCTTGCAGACTGCTAGCGGCCCGCATACGGCTGTGTTGTTCCAGGGCCCGCCCCAGCAAAATAAAGCTAAGCAACATCACGGGCTCATCGAAAAAGCATTCCCAGCCCACCTGGGGTGCCAATAACCCCACCAAACTGGCGACATAGGCCGATCCGGATCCCAGCGCCACCAGCGTGTTCATATTGGGGGCCAGTCGTCGTGCCCCTTTCCAGCCCTCCCAGACAATCTCTCGTGCCGGGCCGATAAACGTCAGGGTGGCCAACCCCCAGTGCAGCCAGACATCGTTGAGGATCGGCAAACCGATGCGGGCAAACAGGTTGAGATGTCCCGCCCCGGAGAGCACCAGCAACAAGGCAGCCGTCAACACTTGGCGAATTTGCTGTTGGGTCTGCTGCCGTTGCCAGGCCACGGGATCGGCAGGGATCCCGATCTCGGTCCCGATCTCGGTCTCGTCTATGGGCAGACGGGGGCGGCTGGGGAACCCGGCTTCTGTTAAGACTTCTGCCAACCGATCGGGGTCGGGCCTGATCCCTGCCGCGAACTCCACCAAGGCCGACTCGGTGATCAAGTTAACGCTGGCCTTGACCACCCCGGGCTGTTTCAACAGTTCCTGCTCCACAGCCCGGACACACCCGGCGCAACTCATGCCCCCCACATCCAACAAAAGGGATCCCGCTGTGGCGGCAGGCTGATCCTGCTCAACCGGATCCCGGAGTATGGCCACTTCATCGAGGATGGGCATTGTGCTGTCTTTCATGATCAACCCTGATCAACGGCCGGAGCTCTCGGGCGAGCGCTCCCTCATCCTAGCGTTCTAGCCGTTCTGAACGCGCCGCTCAAACTCATCGCGGGTGGCATCCACCAGTTGCACAGCTTCAGGGTAGGCCTCAGGGTGGTTTTGCTTCAGCCAACTGAGCAGACGCGCCAGTTGTGCCGCACACAGATCCAAATCCGCTTGGAAGATCACCGCTGCTGCCATGTGTTGGGCATATTGCGCCGGATGCCCCTGCTTGGTCAGTTCGCTGGTGAGGGCGGCCAGGGCCTGCTGACGGATCAACTCAGGAGAAGCATCGGAAGACATAAAGCTGAGAAGTTAGGAATGGGGATAGTGCCGCAGCACCAGAGAGACATTGTGCCCGCCAAAGCCAAAGGCATTGACCAAAGCCACTTGCAAAGGCATTTGACGCGCCTGATGGGGGACAAAATCGAGATCACATTCGGGATCCGGATTCTCCAGGTTGATCGTGGGAGGGGCCCAACCGTGGTGAACCGCCAGGGCGGTAGCAATGGTGGCAATGCCGCCGGATCCCCCCAGTAGGTGCCCGGTCATGGACTTGGTGGCACTGATGGCCAAGGCGTGGGCATGCTCCCCAAACACCGATTTGATCGCCTGGACCTCTGCAATATCCCCCACTCCGGTGCTGGTGGCATGGGCGTTGATGTACTGCACCGCCTGCGCCGGGATCCCAGCATCCTTGAGGGCCAGACGCATCGCTCGGGCGGCGCCCTCTCCGCCGGGGGCGGGGTTGGTCATGTGGTGGGCATCGCAGGTGAGGCCGTAGCCGATGATCTCGGCGTAAATGTTCGCCCCACGGGCGCGAGCATGTTCCAACTCCTCCAAGAGCAGGATCCCGGCTCCCTCTCCCATGACAAAGCCATCCCGATCCCGATCAAAGGGGCGACAGGCTTGCTCTGGGGCCTCATTGCGGGTGGAAAGAGCCTTCATGGAGGCAAACCCCGCCATCGATAGAGGGGTGACCGCCGCTTCCGTACCGCCCGTGATCACCGCCTGCACATCCCCCCGCTGGATCAGCCGGAAGGCATCCCCAATTGCATTGGAGCCAGAGGCGCAAGCCGTGACCGTGCAAGAGTTGGGGCCTTTGGCCCCGAAGTGGATGGCCAACTGACCGGCAGCCATATTGGCGATCATCATTGGCACCATGAACGGGCTACAGCGATCCGGCCCTTTTTGCAGGTAGATCGTCTGTTGCTCCTCAAGAACGCGAATGCCACCGATGCCGGTACCCAAAATCACCCCCACCTGCTCGGCGTTGAGATCGGTGATCTGGAAGCGGGCATCTTCAAGGGCTTGCTGAGTTGCCGCCAGCGCCAGATGCACGAAGCGGTCGTTGCGCTTGACATCCTTGCGATCCAGATAGTCGAGGGGATTAAATCCCTTCACTTCCCCTGCAATGCGGCAATCGTGGTGAGAGGCATCGAAAAGGGTGATCGGCCCAATGCCAGACCGCCCCGCCAGCAACCCCTGCCAAAACTCGGTGGGGGAGTTGCCGATCGGGGTCAGCGCACCCAGTCCCGTGATGACAACACGGCGACGACCCTCCGGGTCGTGCTCCGCACGATAACCCTCCGGGTCGTGCTCCGCACGATGGGGAGTTGACTGAGTGGGCATGGGCGCAGTTTCGGGATCCATAAAACAACCATCCGGTCAGAATTGGGCCAACATACCTGCAGAGGTGAAGATCCCGCGGGTTAGGCAGCCTTCTTGGAGATGTAATCGACGGCATCCCGCACCGTGGCAATGCCTTCGGCGTCCTCGTCGGGGATTTCCAGGTCAAATTCCTCTTCAAAGGCCATGACCAGTTCCACCGTATCGAGGCTGTCGGCCCCCAGGTCGTTCTGGAAATTGGCTTCCAGGGTCACCTTGTTGTCTTCCACCCCCAGTTGCTCCGATACGATCTTGCGAACACGGCTGTAAACGTCATCTGCGCTCATGCTTGGAACCTTGGATATGAATATCGTTAAGAGTGCCTTGGCCGAGCTATCTGGCGGCCATTGAAGCAACTCTTATTCTATCGGACAACGGATCCGCTCTTGTGGGGAGCCTTCCTTGGATCTGCTGTCGTGAATCGGGTGGATCCCGTGCATTTCTGAAACGATAGCCTTTTCGGTCACCAGATAGAAAAGTTAGGATGATCAACTGCATCTCTACTCTGTACAAACTCTCAAGGAGAACTCGCTTCCATGCCCCGTGCTTATGAAACGATGCTGATTCTGCGCCCTGATGTGTCGGATGAACCCCTCGAGCAGCTGCTCAACAGTCAGGAGGCAATCCTGCGAGAAAATGGAGCCGCCAATTTGGAAACCACCAACAAAGGGAAGCGCCGCTTTGCCGGGTTTGAGATGAAGGGCTTCAAAGAAGGTCTGTACATCCACATGAACTACGAAGCCGAGCCCAGCGCAGTAGCCACTTGGGAGAAAGATTTGCGCCTGAATGAGAATGTGTTGCGCTACATGACAACCCGCTCCGATTGGGTTTGACGGGATCCCAGACTGTGGTCATGATGTAGGTGCTTTGAGCTGCCCTTCCATACCCTGTTAGCCCTGTTATGAACTCAATCGTCTTAATCGGTGAGGTGCTGACTGAACCGGAGCTTCGCTACACTCCCGACAACTTGGCCGTCACCTCGCTGCTGGTGAGTTTTCCCAGTTTGCGTCCGGATGAGCCAGCCTATCAGGTGCGAGTTTCCTCGTTTGGGGAGCTTGCGCAAAAGGTGGTGGAAACTTGCCATGTGGGGGACCAGGTGACGATAGAGGGGCAACTGCACATGAACCTGGTGGAGCGGGACGGACGCAAGGAGAAGCTGGCGGAGATCACCGCACGGCGCATCTACCAACTGGGATCCGGTCCGGTACTCTCTTTGACGGGGATGAGCGAGTTCTCAACAGCCGAACCCGCCAAACCTGCTTCTGCTTCTACGTTTGCTCCACCCGAACCGGACGAAATCCCGTTTTAGCTTTTGCGTGATTTCAGCCCATGCCGCAAGAACTCAGCATCAATGCCCAAAAGATCCAAGTCCTTTTGTTATCCCCGGGGTTGAGGGAACAAGTGGTGGAGCTACCCACCGGCACTCGTACCGCCCATGGGGATTGAGAACAACAAGGATTGGCCCAGGGTGAATCGTACGGCAGAAAGCGAGTTGCCCCGTCAGGAAGTTCTCGGCTATTCGGTACAGGGGCGGCCCATCCACCTTTGGCAACTGACCCAAGGGATCCCTTCCCTGCTCCTGATCGGAGGGGTACACGGCAATGAGGTAGAAGGGTACGACCTGATCGAGCGGTATGTGACCTCGGGGCTGTGGGGATCCCTGGCGGGAAAGGCAACCCTGTGGGTAATCCCCCGCCTGAATCCCGATGGCTGTGCAGCAGGGCAGCGGGTGAATGCCAACGGGGTGGATCTCAACCGCAACATGCCCACCCAAGACTGGATCCCGACCCCCTTAGAAACCCGTTACCCACCGGGATCCGCGCCAGGATCCGAGCCGGAAACGCAGGTGTTGCTGGCGGGTTTGGCCCGGATTCAACCGCAACTGATTCTCTCCGCCCACTCTTGCGAGAAGCATCCTTGTGTCAACTACAATGGCCCCGCGCTAGAGCTGGCAGAGGTGATGGCTGCTCACAACGGGTTGCCGGTCACCGACGACATCGGTTACCCCACACCCGGCTCTTTGGGCACATGGGCCGGTTGGGAACGCGGGATCCCCACCTTGACCCTAGAAGTCTTGCGGGGCACACCCCTCCACCGGGTTTGGCAGGAACAAGCCCGGGCACTTCAGGCGCTGTTGGAATCTGTGGCTCAGCAGGCGGATGAATGAGTCTGGGCTTGTGTCAAGTTCCTTGAACTTTGGTTACCGATCCGGTGCTGGATAGGGAATGTTCACGATTTCCTCACGCAGATCTTCTACAACGCAGATAGGAGGCAAGGAAGAGAGGGATTTTGAGTGGAACCCCCAAATTGAATTTAAGGAACGCATCAGATCTCATCTCCATCCCTTGCTCGGCTGTTGACAACCTGGAGGAAGCCGATATGTACAGCAGGATTTTGGTGGCCCTGGATCGGTCGGAATTGAGCAACATGGTCTTCCAAAGAGCGATCCAATTGGCGGAAGCCATGCAAGCCACCATGATGGTGTTGCATGTCCTCTCTCACGAGGAGCCTGGAGCCCCAGAACCGCCGATGATCCTGGGGGTCGACTACAGCTCCACCATCAGCACCGAGTTGTGGCAATCCTATCGGGAGCAATGTGCCATCTTCGAGCAAAACCAGCTGGATTACTTGCGTTCGCTCACCGATGAAGCCGCTGCCCACGGGATCCACGCCGAATTTAGCCTTAACTACGGCAATCCGGGTCGGGTGATCTGTGATCTGGCCCGCTCTTGGGGGGCAGACTTGGTGGTGGTGGGTCGCCGTGGCCACTCCGGTTTGAGCGAGCTGTTCATGGGCAGCGTCAGCAACTACGTGTTGCACCACGCCCCCTGCTCGGTGTTGACGGTACAGGGGGAAACCAAGAAGAAAGCGGCTGCCCCCGCGGCCGAGATGGCGACGGCCGGCTAAGAATAGGCCAACGGCTCGCGTCAATCCTCAAGCAATGAATTCACTTCTGTTTCCAGGGTGTTGAAGGTGCTCAGATCGATCACGGCGATATCCGGTTGATGGCTGCTCTGCACATAAGCCCGTAACCCCGAAGGGGCCAAGCTCAAGGTGAGGGGATCCTGTCCAGAATCCGGTTTTGGCCGAAAGGTCAGCCGCAGGGCAGGGTCCTCTAAGGCTTTTTGAGCATCCGGATCACCCGCCGGTCGAAATTCGCTGGCTCGGGTGGAGTTAAGGGTGGAAAAGATCATACTCAGTTCCACTGCCTGACCCGGTTGATCAGATTTTTCCCAACGAATGCCGGGGGATCCGCCCTCAGCGGGCAACGGTTGCAAAACCATCTGCTCCCCTTCCGATTCGAGGATGATCTCTTCAATTTGGTTGGCATTGAGGCGGGCAATGCGGTGATCCCGCAGATCTTCGAGATCGGAGCGCAGAATATCCGCCGTGCTGGTGAGCAGGGTGGCCACTGCCGGATTTTGCGAGGTGATCACATACACTTGTCCATTGCTTTCCGAGCCGAGCGCAACGGTGATCGGTTCTGGATCGGAGTCTGTACCGGCAGTGGGAGCCAGGTGAATCGTGAACTGAGCAGAGGGCTTATCCAAGCCATAGGGGGCCAACTCCGCTTGGGTCTCGGCGGGGAACTCCACCGCTTGCAGACGGGCCAAGGTATTGAGGAGACGGTTCACATTGACATCATCCGCAGGTAGCACCTCTGGCTGGACAATCCGCCAGCCACCGCCCTGCCGCTCAATCTGAAATTGCTCGGGATCCGCCTCCGCCAGCCGCACCTGGAAGGATTCCACATCAGCCGAATCGAAGCTGAGCAGAGTTTTATCCCGCAGGGCCAGCAGTGAAGGCAACAGGGATCCCTTTTGGGCACTGGCGATCAACACCACCTCCCCACCGTCGGCTTGGGCATAAAAACCGGAGCCGTCAAAGTTGTCGTTGCCAATTGAAAGCCGATAGGGATCCCCTTCTTGGGGGATGAGGGTGATCTGATGTTTGGGGGTGTCCAGACCAAAGGCAGCCAAGCCCTCAGGGTTATCCAGGGATCCCTCGATCGTGATTTCCGGGGTGAGGCGGGAGAAGGTCACCAACAGGCTGGAGATGGGAAAGTCCAGGGCCGTCGACTGAATGGGGCTGAGAATGTTCCACTCGGGGGGATCTGTGTCCGCAACCCGCTCTAAAATTAGCTCTTCTGGCTCATCGGGGCGATTTTGGCGAATTTCGATGCGGGCAATGGCATCGGTTTGGAAATGGAAAAGTTTTGCCCGCTCGGCTTCGGCTTGTTGGCGCAGTTGTTGGGCATTGTCCAAGAGGAAATAGCCGAGGATGCAGGCCACGGCCAAACCCAACAGGATCAGTGTAGTACGCTTAAACATCGTCCTCCCTACTCCTCTTGATTCACATCCACAGGTATCCAGTCGAGGGCGGATCCCTTCTCCTCCCAGGTCAACAACAGCCGGTCAGCAACCCCGTGCCTCAGCGTCTTTGCCACCAGATCAGCGCACCGGATCCCAGGGCCAGCAAGGGTAGGAGCACTGTGGATCCCAGTACCAGCCAGTTGAGATCCCGCCCCGTCAGGGTGAGGCGGCGATTGGTGATGGATTTGGGCCGAATTGAGATCTGGTCCGTTTGTTCTGTCAGCCAGTTGAGGGTGTTTAGGAATAAGTCGCGGTTGCCCTGCTGTTGTAAGTTGCCATTGACGGCAAAATTGACGTTGCCGATCACCACAAAGCGAGCCTCCTCGGGTTCAGAGTCTGCCTCAGACCCAGCCTCGCCGTTCTCCATGCTGCGGGTTAGGGCCACTCCCAGAGTGAGCGGGCCGGGCTTGTCGCGATCGGGATCAAATTGTACCGGGGTGTTTTCCAAATCTGTGCTGGTCTCCCCCCAACTTTGCGGGCTGGTGCGCAGCAGAGGCGTTGCCTGGATCCCTTCTCGTGCTTCCGTTTCCACCGAGCGGGCCAGGGGGAAAAGGGTCATCAGCCGTTGGGCTGCCAAGGGGGCGGTGATCGGGTGATCGCCGTAGGTGGTGACCAAAGCAACGGCGGGGCCCGTCCCCAAAATCTGGCTAACGCTGCTGACTTCTAGGATGATGTCATCCGCCAAGACCACCCCCCACTCCTCCAGCAAGGGATCCAACCCGGCATCCACCCGAGGACCGATCAGCAACAAAACCCTGCCGCCCTCAGCCAAGTAGTCCTGGAGTTTCTCCACTTCTCCCGGAAACAAAGGCCGCTGCGGCCCCGCCAACACCAGCACATCCGCATCCTCCGGAATCTCTGCTTGCACCAGGTTCAGGGGTTCGGTGCGATAGCCTTCCTGCCCCAGGGCTCCCACCGCCTGGGCAAAACTGAGGTTGCCGGCGCCGGCCTCCAGAGAGACCTCCCCATGGCCTTGCACAAAGTAGGCCACCGCTTCTCCTCGGTTCACCACTCTAGAAAGGATCGGGGTGAGGTTGCTTTCCAGGTCGGGGGCGGGCGGTTGCGGCAGTTGCTGGCGGCTGTCTCCCGATTCCACCACCAGGGTGTTGCTCTGGGTCACCTGTAGACGCTGCGCCACCAGCGGGTTGCGGTTGGGATCCACAAATTCAAACTGGAAGCGGCTGGGATTGAGGCGTTGGTAGCGTTCCAGCTGTTCTCGCAGGTTGGGATCCGGCGCGGTGGTCACCACCCATACCTTCACCGGCCGCGGTAAGTCTCGGACCAATTGCTGGGTTTGGGGCGATAGGGTGAACAGCCCTCCCTCCGTCAAATCAAGGCGGCCATCGTAGCGCACCGCCACCGCATTCAGCAGCACCAAAATCACCGCCATGGCGGCCACAGCCACCAGGATGTTGGCGTTGGTTTGGGTGGAACGCAAGCCCAGGAAGGATCCCACCTGTTGTCGGTGGGTGATGCCCCAAAACACCAGCAGGGCCGCTCCGGTGGCCAACAGGGCAAAGGGAACCGCCGTCCATCCGGTTAGGGCGGATCCCAGCACCAAACCAATGGCGATCACCCCAATGCCGACGATGCCTGTCCACTCGGATACTGCTTGCCAGTCTTTCATCTTGCACCTCCTACACCGCTATCTTCGGTCATGCCCCAACCTTGAGTGCTCAACCTGAAACCGTGTGATCTTGACTTTCTCCGGCCAGCGATCGGCATGCCTGGCGATCTCGCTAGCTCTGCTGCCAGCGCAGGCTCTCCACCGATTGCACCGTGGCAAACAGCCCCAACACCGTGATGCTGAGGAACAAAATCAGGCTGCTGCTGCTGACGATCCCCTGTACCCAGTTGCCGTACTGCTGCAACAAAGACAAATGCCGCAGGGTGGCCGCGATCCAGTTGCTCTCCTGGCCGGCCGCCGCATCCACCACCCAGAGCAAGAGCACCAGGCCAAAGGTGGCCACCGCCGCAATTAAGGTGCTGTCGGTGAGGGAAGAGACGAATAGTCCCAAGGCCATGACACTGCCCGCCATCAGTGCCAACCCAACATAGCCAACCAGGGGCAGCCGATAGTCCACAGCGGGATTGGAACTGCTCAGGGTGAGCAGGTGATACACCAAGGGTGGGATCAGCAGCGTGATAAAAAACACCCACACCGCCAGCCATTTGCCCACCGCCACTGCCAAGTTGGTGATCGGGGAGGTGGCCAGCAGCTCCATCGTGCCCCGTCGTCGCTCTTCGGCGTAGGATCCCATGGTCAGGATGGGCAGCAAAAACAGAAAAAGGGTGCCCAGCAGGTTCAAAAACTGCTGCGAGACAATGGTGGCCGCATCGAAGGCGTTGTCCTGGCCAAACTGGGCGAACAGATCCACCTGCTGGGAAAAGCCGATCACCCGCACCAAAATGTTGGTAAAAAAGAAGCCCGCCAAGCCCCAAAAGACTGCCGCCACCACGTAGGCAATCGGGGAGGTGAAATAGCCGCGCAACTCTTTGCGGAAAATGGCGATCACGCCGTTCATGCTGCTGCCTCCTCAGGGTTTTCAGATGCTGGGGCCGAGTCGGCTCCCTCTTGGCCGGCTCCCTCTTGGGTTGTCAGTTGCAGGAAAATCTCCTCCAAAGAAGCTTGGGAACGACCGATTTCGTAGAGAGCCACATCCGACTGGATCAAAGCCTTGGCCACCTCAGGGATCCACCCATCGGCGGGGGTGCTGCTGCTCAGCTGCAGTTGCCAGCGTCGGGAGTCTGTTTGAGCACGGGGTTCTAGGCTCAAGACTTGTACCTGTGGGATCCGCTCCAGAACTTCCCGGATGACAGCTTCACTGGAAGCCCCGACATGCAAATGAACTTGGTGCTGCCCCTGAAACTGTGCCGTTAGCTCGCTGGGGGTACCGATGGCCGCCACTTGGCCGCGGTTGATGATCACCACCCGGTCGCAGGTCATGCTCACCTCCGGCAGAATGTGGGTGGAGAGGATGATCGTGTGTTCCCCGGCCAAACTTTTGATCAGGTTGCGCACCTCGATGATCTGCTTGGGATCCAGTCCGATGGTGGGCTCATCCAGGATGATCACGGGCGGATCGTGAACCAGCGCCTGGGCAATCCCCACCCGTTGCTTAAACCCCTTGGAGAGCTTGCGGATCAGAGTGTGGCGTTTTTCCTGTAGGCCACAGCGCTGAATGACCCGATCCACCTGGGTGATGCGGTTGCCGGGGCTAACCCGCTTCAGCTGCGCCACGAAGTGCAGATAACCTTCCACCGTCATGTCGATGTACAGGGGGGGATTTTCCGGCAGGTAGCCGATGCGTTGCCGCACCGCCATGGAGTCTTGGTGGACATCAAACCCCGCCACTCGTGCTGTGCCTTCGCTGGCGGGCAAGAATCCGGTGAGGATGCGCATGGAGGTGGTTTTCCCGGCCCCGTTGGGCCCCAAGAATCCCATGATCTCGCCGGCATTCACCTGAAAAGAAATATCCCGGATGGCGGTGAAGGTACCGTAGGTTTTGCTCAGGTGTTCGACTTCAATCGCGCTCGCGCTTCCTAGAACGGTCATCAGCGGCTCCTACAGGGTCATCGATGGCTCGCAAACGGCCCTGGTGCATGAACCTCAAAGGCTGTCGCGGGTTGCCCACATCCATTTCGGGGCATAGGCAATGGTGCTTAAGCCACATGCAAACTTAGCATAGCCAGAGAACCGGGGGGCTTGTGGGTCCAGCGCCGCATCCGGCTCCCCCTTTTGGTGGGGATCCCTGCCGTTGAGGAGATCGTTTGCCCGTTTCAGAGGGATCCCCAATTCTCCAAGCCCAAGACTCGTGGAGGATTTTCCCCGGAGCTTGCCCGCCCCGCCTCTGGCGGGGTTGAGGCCACTACTTCCCCAATGGCCTGGGCTTCCGGCAGGAGGGTTTGCACCTGCACCTGGGCTTCCGGTGGCACCACCAACACGTAGCCCACCCCCAGATTGAAGGTTCGGAACATCTCGGCGATCTCCACTTGCCCTTGTTCCTGCAACCAGCGGAACTCCGGCGGGATCCGCCAACTGTGGGGTTCGAGGCGTGCCGCCTGGGTAGGCGCTAAACAGCGGGGCAAATTTTCCGGGAGGCCGCCACCGGTAATGTGGGCCATGCCATGAAGGAGAATGCCCGCTTGCTGAAGCCGTTGCACCGCCTCAACGTAGATGCGGGTCGGGGTGAGAAACACCTCTCCCAAGGGCTGCTCCCACCCCGGGGGCTGATGATCCCAGGTCCATCCTCTCTCGGCCACAATCCGGCGAACCAAGCTGTAGCCGTTGCTGTGGATGCCACTGCTGGGTAGGGCGAGCAGCCGATCCCCCAGCTGCACCTGGGATCCGTCCAGAATGGCCGATTTCTCCACAATGCCCACACAAAACCCCGCCAAGTCGTACTCCCCCGGCGGATAAAACCCCGGCATCTCCGCCGTTTCGCCGCCGAGCAGCTCACAACCGGCCTGTTGACACCCCTCCAGGATCCCCTCGATCACCTGCAGGAGGGCTTCTGGCTCCAGCTTGCCGGTGGCAATGTAATCCAGAAAAAACAAGGGCTTGGCCCCCACCGTCAGCACATCGTTAACGCACATGGCCACCAGGTCAATGCCGACGCCGCGGTGCTGTCCCCATTGCTGAGCAATTTGCAGCTTCGTCCCGACCCCATCCGTCCCCGCCACCAAAACCGGCGCTTGGTATCCTGCCGGCAGCTCAAACAAACCGGCAAAGCCACCGATCCCCCCCAAGGTTCCTGAGGAACCCAAAGACGGGACTTTAGCTCGCTCAACTCGCTCCTGGATCCCCTTGACGAGGGCACGACCCAGATCTATGTCAACCCCTGCCGAACGGTAGTCCAATGGGCCGAGAGTCCTTTGCTGGCAAGACTTAGACTTTCCGTGCAACGCTGCCGGAACTTGTCTATTCGAGAACCTATGGTACATTAACTTCTGCTTCGACTGTCGCATTGGACGTTGTACAAGATTGAAGAGGAGCGCGGCCTCATGCGGAATCGGAAAGGGTGCCTCAATCTCGCCAGAGGTGGGGCAGAACAGGGACTGACTCCCACCCAGAAACTGGGCTTGGTCAGTTGCCTCTGCGTTACAGCTTTGGGCTTACCTATGGGGGTGTGGAGCGGATTTGCCCCGCGGGCGCAAGCCTCAAATCGAATGGGAATGGGATCCTCCAGCGGTCGGACAGCAAATTCGTTAGCCGAATCCACCCCTCCAGCTCCAACTGCTGACCTCATTCCGGTAATCCAACCCAGCACCGTCGGAATAGCCCAAGAGGGAACTGTTGAGCGCAGGGAAAGCCTCACCCCTGCCCCCGCCAAACCGGGCACCCTCAATCTGGAGCAGCTTCTGGAGCGGGCCCGTCATGAGGCCCCCATCGCCGGGGAAGAACCCATCCTCAAGATCGGTGAGCAGCAACAGCAACCCAGCCAGCCCATCTCCACCCTCTACGACTATCAGATGGATGGGCAGCAGGTGGTAACCGTTTACGTGCGGGATCTGCCCGTGGTCAGTTTTGTGGAGCAACCGGAGCTAGACTCTCCCCTGATGCGAGCCAGCTCCCTCGTGGCCCAACTGAACCAAATGGCCCAAGGATCCCTGAAAGACACAACGATCACCCTGGATTGGGCAGAACCCGATCCGGCAGCGGAGGAGTCAACCCCCCTCCTCTACGCCATTCATGTCAACGACGAGGAACTGCTGCGCATCGACGATGGGGTGCTGTTGGTGGATAACCAGCGTCAGGTGGATATGGCGGTTTTGGCCGCCAACCGCTTGCGCCGCCTGTTGCTGGATGCACCCCCGATTCAGGCCCCGGCTTTGCCTCAAGCTCCCACCCTCACTGCCACTGCCAGCTTGCCCGAGACAGGATCGGGATCCCCCCAACAACCGGTTCCCGTTGCCACCCGTGTCGTTGGGCCCGTGCAGGAGGGCATTGCCTCCTGGTATGACCTGCACAAAACTCGCCATGAAATGACCGCTGCCCACCCCACCTTGCCCTTTGGCACGAAGGTACGGGTCACCAACATGAAAAACGGTCGCCAAGCGATCGTGCGCATCAACGATCGAGGCCCTTTCATCCCCGGTCGCATCATCGATGTCTCCATCCGGGCGGCGGAGGTGCTGGGGATGGTCAGTTCGGGAATCGTGCCCGTGCGGGTGGAAGTATTGCAGCCCTGAGTTGATGGTTCTGCAGGCCTGAACCAGACCGAATGCCGTGGGCGGAAGGGATCCCTTCCGCCCACTTGGAGCTTTCTTCGACTTTTCCGGCTGCGACGGTCAGGGCACAGGCGAAAAGCGCTTGGAATCGGAGGAATACCGCCAAGAGATGCCGTCGGGATCGCGGCTGCGGCTCCACTCGGGAAACCCCGTTTTGAATTTCCAGTAAGTGATGGCGGAAACCACCACCCCCAGGCGTTCTGCCAACTGAGTTTGGTTCAGAGGACGCAGTGTTACCCGCGGCACGGTGATTGCCTCGCCGCCACCCACAGGGGCTGGCGCGGGAGCATGGGCTGCAACCACCTGGGAGGAGGGCGATGTCGGCGCAGCAGCCACTGCCGTAGCCCCAGCCGAGGGGGCCGGCCCCTCAAGCAGACGACCGCGACCGGGCTCTTGGGAGCGCAACAAACTGAACTGGCTCAGCAGGCCCACATTTTCCAGGTTGAGGAGCTCTTCTAAGTTAGAAGTCTGGTGAATCAACTCCAACTCCCGGCGAAATTCATCTTCGAGCACCTGCAGATAATACTCTCGCTTTGGATCCGACCCGGCATCCTTGAGGAGGCCGAGGGCAAAGCTGAGGTTAGACAGGGGCTCACTTAAGTCCTGGAGGAACTTTTTAAACAGAGTGTCCTTCACATCGGTGAACTGCCGCAGCTTCTGGAGACTTTGCCGCAGCTCCTCCACCTTTTTCTCCTCCGCCTTGCGGTTCTCAATGCTCTGACGGTGGTTGTGCAGAGCGATCTCGATGGTGGTGTAGAGCTCCCGCTCTTTGAAAGGTTTGATGATGTAGCCAAAGGGCCGAGTTTCTTTAACACGGGAGAGAGTATCGTCGTCGGCATAGGCCGTCAGATGCACCACCGGAATGTTAAAACGCTCCGTGATCTGCTTAGCCGCTTCGATACCATCAACATCCCCTTTTAAGACAATATCCATCAAGACCAAATCCACAGGGGCCTCTTCCAGCCGACGGATCGCTTCCTCCCCGGAGGAGGCGATGGCGGGCACGGTATAACCAAATTTCTTCAGAACGTTGGCAATATCCTTGGCGATGATCTTTTCGTCTTCGGCAACCAGAATGCTGCCTTTGGCAAGGGGTGGAACTTTCTTCAAGATTCGATCCTCGGGAAAGTAATGATGAAGGTGGTACCAGATTTGCCTCTCAATTCTATCCTGCCCGCAAGCTGATCGGTAAGAGTGCTAACCAGTTGCAAACCTAAAGATTGAGTTTCCTTAAAGTCAAAGTTGGGGGGCAGGCCAATGCCATTGTCCGAGACCCGCAGCTGCGTATTTTTACGGGTTTGACTAAAATGGATGCGGATTTCGCCGCTGCGCCCTTTCGGAAAAGCGTATTTGAGGCTGTTGGTGACCAACTCATTGATGATCAAGCCACACAAAACGGCCTCATCGATATTGAGGCGGATCTTCTCTGCACGGATGCTGGCGCGAATGTTCTCCGGATTCACCCCATAGGAGTGAAAAAGGTTGGAGATCAAATTGTGAAGGTACTGGTTCAGATCCACCGCGGCCAGATTGTTGGATTGGTAAAGGCCCTCGTGGATCAGGGACATGGCTTGAATGCGGCTGCCGGCATCCTTAAAAATGCGTGCATACTTACGGCTTTTGATCTGGTCAGCTTGTAGGCGCAGCAGGCTGGAGATGATTTGCAGATTGTTCTTAACGCGATGGTGGATCTCCCGCAGCAAAATTTCTTTCTCTTGCAGGGCCGCCTGAATCTGTAGCTCAGCCTGTTTTTCTTCGGTGATGTCTTCGGAAATGCCGATGGTAAAGAGATTCTTGCCCTCTGCATCTCGTACAGAAGAGACAGCCAGGCGGCACCAAAACACCTTTCCATTGCGGTGGATGTAGCGTTTCTCTAAGCGGTAGTGATCCCGTTGGCCATTCAAGATCTCCTGAAAAAGCTGCCAGTTTTTGGGAACATCCTCAGGATGGGTGAAGTCGCAAAAGCTCATGTTGGCCAGTTCGGCGGCACTGTAGCCCAGCATCTCTTCTAGGGCAGGGTTAACCTTAACGTAGTGGCCGTGCTGGTCGGCGATGGAAATACCCAAAGCTGTTTGCTCGAAGATGCCCCGCAAACTCAGCTCACTTTGACGCAGAGCAGCCTCTGTCTGTTTTCGCTCGGTGATGTCGAGAATTTGGCTGAGGAAGTAGCTGGGCTCCCCTTGGGCCGTGCGCACGAGGGTAATGCGCAGGATGGCGTAAACAATTTGACCATTTTTGTGGAAGTAGCGCTTCTCTTGTTCACATTGATGGGCAATTCCCGCCAGCAGTCGGTTGGTGTTGTCCAGGGTGGCGGCGATGTCGTCGGGATGGGTGATGTCGAGGAGGGTCTTGCCCTGCAGATCGGCAAGGGTGTAGCCCAGGGTTTCGGTGAAGGCGGCGTTGATTTGTAAATAGTTGCCCTCCAAGTTGGTCATGGCTTTGGCGATCGGCGCCAATTCAAAGGTCTGTCGGAAGCGTTCTTCGCTCTCTTTAAGGGCCATTTCCGCTTCTACGCGGGCGCTGATGTCGATGATTTGGTTCAGAAACTGTGTGGGCTGTCCCTCCTCATCGGTGAGGAGGGTGGCTTGAAAGAGTACGTGAATAACTTGGCCGGAGCGATGGGTGTAACGAATCTGCCGCTGGCTAACCGAGACCTCCCCCGAGAGCAGGGCCTCATTGGCCCCCAACAGTTGCGTGACATCTTCAGGGTGAAGAATGTCCAGTTGTTGCCGCTGTTTCAACTCCTCTGGGGTATAGCCAACAATCTGGGCGAAGGCATCGTTCACCTGCAGCAAGCGCCCCTGCAAGTCCACTAGGGCAATACCATTGGGAGCCAGTTCAAAAATTTGCCGAAAATGGTTGGCGCTCTGCTGCCAGGCCTGCTCAATCTGGCGACGTTCGGCTTCGAGTTGTTTGGACTCGGTAATGTCTTCAGCGATCCCTGCCACTCGGTAGATTTTGCCCTCTTTATCGGCAATGGGGAAGGTGCGTTCTCGCAGCCAAACCAAGCGGCCATCGGTGCGATAAATGCGAAAGGTAATATCGGTCTGTTGCCCTTCCGACTGCGCCTTGAGAATGGAGGGGAAAAGCCAGCGATCGTCGGGATGAATCTGGCGGATCCAAGCTTGGGGATTGGCGTATGACTCGGCAGCGGAGCGGCCCCAAATGGTTTCACAGGCAGGGCTAACGTAGAGAAGCTCTTTGCTGTAAACCGTTGTGATCCAAAACAACTGTTGGGTATTTTCGGCCAGTTGCAGAAAGCGATGCTCGCTCTCTTTGCGAGCGTCCTCCAGTTGTCGTTGTTGTTCTTCGAGCTGACGGGCCGCCGTGATGTCGGTAACAAACCCTTCAAAATAAAGGGGCTTCCCCTGCTCATCGTAAATGGTACGGGCATTCAAAGAAACCCAGATGAGTTTGCCATCTTTGCGACATACCTGGTGCTCAAAATCGACCACTTGGCCTTCGCTCAACATACGCCGGACAAATTCGGCGCGGCGCTCCGGATCGGTGTAGATCTGGCTACCAATATCGGAGACATTCTGCATCAAATCTTCTGGGGAGTCGTAGCCGAAGATGTGAGCCAATGCCGGGTTGGCGGCAAGATGCTTCCCCTCTGGCGTGGTTTGAAAGATTCCTTCGATAGCATTTTCGAAAATTTGTTGATAGCGGGCGGCAGTTTTTTTGTAGTTTTGGAGCTCTGTGTGAAGCTGATGGAGGGCTTGACGTTGTGCTTGGGCTTGAATCAGCAAGGTCTTGAGACTGAGGGTGATGGCAGCCAGCTGCTCCTTTTCGGTGGAGCTCAGTTGACGCGGGCGGCAATCGAATAGATTCAGGCTGGCAAGCAGGGATCCCTGTTCATCCTCGAGGGGCAAGTGTTGATGATAGGGCAATTGGGCAGCAGCGGGGATCCCTTTGTCCTCCGGTTTGAGAACCTCCCATAAGGGATCGGGAAGTGCCTGCGGATCCCGGTAGATGAACACCTCAGGGGAGAGGGGAACCTGTCCCGGGTCGGCTTCTGTTTGGGCCAGTTCCAGACAAACCAACGGCAAATGCAGTAGCCGGCCCAACAGTTGCAGCAGCGGTTGCAGGGGAGACAGAGATTCAGCAGGGGGGGGCAAGACTTTAGCCGCGTCAGCTTGGATAATGGCCAAGCCGTTAACAAGAGATCCCAGTGGGCAAGACAAGGGAGGAGACATGGAAAAACCGACTAGGAGGCTGGTCTAAACCAACCCATCGCAAGGGCTACTCAAAAGGCTACTCAATTGTAGGGATCCCGATGAAACCGGATATGGGATCCCCCAGGAGGGGTTCGGCTTTTCATCTAATTCTAATGAAACCCAATAATGAAACCCAATGATGAACCCTAGTGAAACATGCTGCTGACGGAGCTGTCTTCGTGGATACGCCAGATTGCCTCTCCCAGCACATTTGCCACCGAGAGAACGGTTAACTCAGGAAAACGTTGCTCTGGGGGAATGGGGATGGTGTTGGTGACGATTACCTCTTCGAACAGCCCCCCCTGCAGTCGTTTGATGGCGGGCTCAGAAAAAACCGGATGGATGGCACAGGCGTAAACAGCTTTGGCTCCCAACTTACGCAGCAATTTCGCTCCTTCCGAGATGGTGCCTGCGGTATCGATCATGTCGTCGACAAGGATGGCGGTCTTGTCCCGCACATCCCCGATCAAATTCATCACTTCCACGTCGTTGTGGGCCTGGCGGCGCTTGTCGATGATTGCCAGCGGGGCTTCCTTAAGTTTTTTGGCAAAGGCGCGGGCCCGGGCTACCCCCCCCACATCCGGAGACACGACGACGATCTCCTCGTTGAGCAACCCCTTTTCTTTGAGATAAGCCTGCAACACCGGCTGGGCATAGACATGATCGAGGGGAATGTCAAAGTAGCCCTGAATTTGGGCGGAGTGCAGATCCATCGCCAGCACCCGGTGGGCCCCCGCCTGGGTGATCATGTTGGCCACCAGCTTGGCGGTGATCGCCTCTCGACCTGCGGTTTTTCGGTCGGCACGGGCGTAGCCGTAGTAGGGCAACACGGCGGTAATCTGGCGGGCCGAGGCACGGCGACAGGCATCGATGATCACCAACAATTCCATCAGGTGATCGTTGACGGGGCGGCAGGTGGGCTGCACCAGGTAAACATCGGCACCCCGAATGGATTCCTGGATTTGGATGTACAGCTCGCCATCGGCAAAGCGTTTTTGCACCATTGGCCCCAGATCCATGCCCAAATAGCGCGCTACCTCCTGAGCCAAGGCTGGATTGGCGCTGCCCGAGAAGATTTTGAGGCGGTTGCTGTCGGAAACAGGGACCAGTGGGGAGGGGTGAAGCAGGGGGGCAGAGCGAACCACAGATTTCTGCTGAACTCGTCCGTAGCCAACGCCTGACGGCGAGCTGTCGCTATCGTAGCACCGGGGCTTCTAACCTCAGCAACCGTATTCTTCAGGACATATTGACACGGAGTTAAAAAAAGTGGGGCCAAAGGATTGAGGCTCAACCCACACAGCAAGGTGAGTCTCAGGATCTCACAGGATCTCAACTGTCGGTTTGATCTTGAGAGCGGGGCAGCAAATGCACAAACTGGTATTCCACCGCGCCGGTGATCAGGTTGTTTTCGGGGGTGGCCAAACCACGACGGGTCAGCTCTCGGAGCGCTTTTTCGATCTCGTCAAAGTCGGCCGGCAGGTCGATGGCAATTTCGGAGAGGGTGAGGATCCCTTGCCGCTGCTGAGCCAAGCGCAAGATCTCCCGCATTAGGGTCTGTCCTTTCAGGGGACGCTGGGAAGTCGTCTGGGTCGAGGATGGCAGCATCGGCTGAGGGCTCTGGGATCCCTGGCCGCGGAGAACCGCCTGCTTGAAGTTGTAGTCTTCCACCATGCCTGGGATCAAAAACAAGTCGATCAGCTGTCCTATGCCCAAGAGGCCAAAGGTGAGTAGCCAGAGAATGCCCGTACCGGTTTTGCCAACGTAGAGACGATGGATGCCACAGGCCCCGAACAAGCCAAGACCCCAAAGGGCATAGGCTGCACCGATGGATTTGGAGGAAGCTGGGCTCATGGAGCGAGACGGCATAGGGACAGATCTATTTTTTTCAGTCTGCCATTTCCTGCTTCGAGCGGGCAAAGGGCTGGGCTCCCCATTCAACGGCCCGGTTCTACCCGTTCCAGATCCGCCACCTGGTCATAT
The DNA here is from genome assembly GCA_039794845.1 of Thermostichus sp. DRC_bins_24. Taxonomy (GTDB): domain Bacteria; phylum Cyanobacteriota; class Cyanobacteriia; order Thermostichales; family Thermostichaceae; genus Thermostichus. The sequence continues at coordinate 48,573 of JAUQVK010000006.1, read as the reverse complement.
CCCAAACCGGCCCGCACCACCCTTGGCTCCGGCCCCGTTAGGTCGATCACAGTCGAAACCTTGCCCCGATAGGGGGCATCATCATCCAACACCAGATCCACCTGTTTTTCCAAAAGGCGCATTTCTTCCTGCGCCGTCAACATCCCGACCTCATCCCCGGTATCCCGCTCCCCAAGCCGCCCAGAGCTTAAATCCAGGGATCCGACGGGATTGCCACTCAGCTTGGCGGAAGTAGAGACAATCGGGTTGCCCAACTCCGCCAACAAAGCCTGACAAATGGCCGAATTGGGCACGCGGATGCCGGTGGTTTTCCGTTTTGGATCCATCACCAACTTCGGCACCAGCTTGGTGGCAGGCAACAGAAAGGTAAAGGGGCCGGGAACCAGTCGCCGCATCAGCCGATAGGCAGGATCGCTCACCTGGGCATAGTGGGCGATTCGAGAGAGCGAAGGACACAAAAAAGTCAGGGGCTTGTCGTTGGAGAGCTGCTTGATGCGACGTACCCGCTCAACCGCGTGTTTGTGGGTAACATCGCAGCCGATGGCATAAACCGTATCGGTGGGGTAGAGCATCACGGCCCCATCTCGCAAAGCCGCTGTGATCTGCTGGATGGAACGGGCCTGGGGCTGCTGCGGGTGCAGCTTGAAACAGTCGGCCATCGGAGGAAGAACAAAAAAGCCAAGATCCAACCAAGAGATCCCTCGTCACCTTAACAAACAATCGGATTGCCGTGCTCCCCTCAGGATTCGGGACACTCCCCTCCCGGGGCATGTTCCACGAAAAGACGGGGGGTGGGCGGCACCAGCATGGGCAGGGATCCCTGCTCTGGCGAGATCTCCAGCTGTTGCATCAGGGCCTGGATATGCAGACGTGGCAAATAGGGCCAGTCTCCTGCTTCCTCCAAATCTTGGAGTACCCGGTAGAGGGCTTGGCGGGTATTGGGCAAAGACTCCCGAAAGGTGCCATCCAGGATCAGACGGTGCATCTCCTCCAACAGCCGCAGGAGCATCAACAGCTCCAGACAGGCTCCTGCCCTCACCTGAGCCGCCTGCTCGATGGCCAGCATGATCTGACGCAAATCCGGTGGCAGATCCTCCGCCGAGATATACATACCCACTGTCTCTAGGTCTTGGAAAGGCATAGGTTCACCCATTCTAAGGGTGCTCTACACCAGAAATCGCCTAGTGTACAGAGTTTCCTGAGATGAGGCCGAACTCCGGAGCTGCGGGGAGCTTGAGGGGCTGTCTTTCCAAACTCAGATGATCCCACACCCGCTGCAACAAAGGATCCAACCCCTGCTTGGCAACGGCAGAAATGGCCAACACTGAGGTGCCGGCGGCCTCGGATAAGCTCTGGGAACGCTCGGCAATCTGCTGGGGATCCAGCGCATCGATCTTGTTCAACACCAGAATTTGCGGTTTATCCATCAGCCCATGGCCGTAGGCCCGCAACTCCTGTTGGATGGTCCGGTAGTCCTTGACAGGATCCGCCGCCGTGCCATCCACCAGATGAATCAACACCCGTGTGCGTTCCACATGGCGTAAAAACTCGTGCCCCAAGCCCACCCCCAGGTGCGCCCCCTCGATCAGCCCGGGGATATCCGCAAACACCACCCCATCTCCCAGCGGATGGGGCACCACCCCCAAATTGGGTTGCAGCGTTGTGAAGGGGTAATCGGCAACCTTGGGCCGGGCGGAAGACACCACCGAAATCAGGGTGGATTTGCCCGCATTCGGCAAGCCGACGATCCCGACTTCCGCGATCAACTTCAGCTCCAGGCGCAGGCGCACGTGCTCCCCGGGTTTGCCCTCGGTAAATTTGTGGGGGGCACGATTGCGGTTGCTCAAAAAATGGGCGTTGCCCATTCCCCCCTTACCCCCCTGGGCCACCAGCAGTTGATCCCCCTTTTGGGTGAGATCCCCCAAGAGCTCACCGGTCTCGGCATTGCTCACCACCGTGCCGCAGGGTACCCGCACCCGCCGATCCGCGCCACTGGCTCCGGTGCGATTGTTCGGCCCCCCTTTGGCCCCATCTTCGGCCTTGATCAACGGCTGAAAGCGAAAATCCAACAGCGTTTGCAGATTGGGATCCGCCACCAAAATCACCGAACCGCCCCGCCCCCCATTGCCTCCCGAAGGCCCTCCTGCGGGCACATATTTCTCTCTGCGGAAGGCGACGATGCCATCCCCACCCTTCCCCGCCTGTACCTCAATTTCCGCCTGGTCGATAAAGTGCAATCGCCAATCCCTCAAATCCCTATCTAGCTTGGCAGGATCCCGAGAAAATCTGCCACAAAGGGCACGCCCCTAGGCTAGGATAGTATTTCCCGATGTCGCCCCGTTACCCATGGGGTGGAGAGGGGGCACCCTCTTTTGGGGAGCTTGTTTGTTTCTTGCCCTTTATCCGCGCCAACCGGCCTGCTGCCACCCACTATGAGTCGATTCACCGCCACTGCCGATGTAGGTTTTACCACTGAAGACTTTGCCGCTCTTCTGGATAAGTACGATTACCATTTCAGCCCTGGCGAAATTGTGGCGGGTACGGTGTTCTCCTTGGAGCCGCGCGGTGCGTTGATCGATATTGGAGCCAAAACCGCCGCTTTTCTGCCGCTGCAGGAGATGTCGATCAGTCGGTTGGATGACCCAGAAGAGATGTTGCAACCGGGGGAAACCCGCGAATTTTTCATCCTTACCGAAGAGAACGAGGAAGGGCAGCTGACCCTCTCGATCCGCCGCATTGAGTATATGCGAGCTTGGGAACGGGTGCGGCAGCTCCAAAAAGAAGATGCTACGGTGCGCGCCGCCATTTTTGCCACCAACCGCGGTGGGGCTTTGGTACGCATTGAGGGACTGCGGGGCTTTATTCCCGGATCCCACATCAGCACCCGCAAGCCGAAGGAAGATTTGGTGGGGGAAGAGTTGCCCCTAAAGTTTTTGGAAGTGGATGAAGACCGCAACCGTCTGGTGTTGAGCCATCGCCGCGCCCTGGTGGAGCGAAAGATGAACAAGCTGGAAGTAGGGGAAGTGGTGGTCGGTACGGTTCGGGGCATCAAGCCCTACGGGGCCTTTATCGATATTGGCGGGGTTTCTGGCCTATTGCACATTTCCGAGATCTCCCACGATCACATCGATACCCCCCACAGCGTCTTCAACGTCAACGACGAAGTGAAGGTGATGATCATCGACCTGGATGCCGAACGGGGTCGGATTTCCCTGTCCACCAAGCAGCTGGAGGCCAATCCTGGGGATATGACCCGGGATCCACAATTGGTTTATGCCGGGGCGGAAGAAATGGCGGCCAAGTACCGTGAGCAAATGCTGGCGGCCAAGCAAGAGCACCCGGAGGAGGTTTCCCCAATGGAAGTGGCGGTGGAAGAGCTGGAGTACGCGGGCGCTGCGGTAGATTGAAGCGGCAGATTACGATCTTTGATTTGAGAATCTCTGAGAATCCCTCTTCGCTCGCCGGGGAGGGATCCCTATTTTTAGCCCGATTTACAGAGCATAGATTTGCCCATCCATGAGCAGGTGGGTGATCCCTTTGTTCTGCAGTTGGGTACGCACTGCCTCGAGAATGTGCCCCGGAAATTGAATCACCCGGTAGGGTGGATAGGTGTTGCTGCCACGGCGGCTCATCTCGGAGAAGCGGCGGGCCACCTTGTGGTTGTCGAAAATGGGCAGGGTGTTGGCACCGTCGAGCCCTCTGATCGTCTCAGGTAGGGATCCCGATCCCAAATTCAAAAACTCCTTCAGAGGGCGGGTGGCCAGCTCCTGGTAGCGGTCAACCACGGCATAGCAGGTTTCCGGCGGGATCAGCTCCTCCAGAGGCAACACCTGAAAGGAGTAGCCAGAATCGGCCAGGCTGTCTGCCCCTGGCCCATCCTCTAGGAAATAGTCAGAATCGTCGTCTTCGTCGTCTTCTTCATCCTCCAGGTCACCGTCTTCGTCGGTCTCGTCTTCATCCTCTTCCTCTTCTCCATCTTCAAGATCTGCCTGAAGCTCAGCCACCAACTCCAGATCTTCTGCGGGCAGTTCTTCAGCGATTTCCGCCGCTTCGTCGTCTGTCGGATCGGAAGCTGGGTTGTCGGCAGCGGCAATGGGTTCTATGGAGGGAGGTGAAGAGGACGGCTGCGGATCTAGGGGCAAGACCTGTTGCTGTGCTTCCGCCGTCTGAAGGCTGGAGGAACGGCGACGGGTGCGAGAACGGCCAGGGGCAGGGTCTGCCGGAGGGTCGCTGGGCACCTGAGGGGTAGATTCGGCAACCTCTTCTTCCCCCGAGTCTTTGCGGCGGGCAGCAGAGCGTTTGCGATTGACCAGCCGTTGATATTCATCGGCAGCGATATTTTCCTTAAGCACGCGGAGATGGTGCTGATGCTCACCTGAAATTGCTCCGCCAATTCGACGGCGGTGGCTGTCGAGCCGCGGTAGGTGCTGACGATCTGTTGCTGTTCTTGCTCTGAAAGTTTGCTGCGAGCCATAGGGTTTTACGGGTAATCAGAATTTAACTGAAAAGAGCCTGAAATCGTTAACGGGTGACACTTGCCTCACACACCTGGGTTAGGCCGGCGGCCAGACGTTCTCGTTGTAGCTCTTTGCCAATCAAGACGATTTTCGACAAGCGGGGCTCATGGGGATCCCAGGGGCGCTCCAGAAACAGGGTTTGCCGATGGCCCACCTGATGAAAAATCACCCGCTGGGGTTCATCCAGAATCGACAAGACCCCTTTGGCTCGAAAGATATTATCCGGCAAGTCTTGCAACCAATCTCGAAACTCTGCCAAATCCAGCGGTTGCTGCAGTTGAAAACTCACCGATTGGATCCCGTCTTCTTGCAGGTGATGGCCGTAGTGAACATGCTCCTCTCCCTCAGGGGGATGGGCTTCCCCCGTCGCCTTGGGATCCCAGAATTCCGGCCGGAAGGCATGCACATCCAGGATGCGGGCCAAGGGTACCTGGGCATAGGTGGTGAACAAACAGGGGGCATCCGGGTTGTAACGCCGCAGATCCAACACAATCCGATCCCGTTCTGCTTCTGTAATTAGATCCACCTTATTCAGCAACAAAATATCGGCGCTGCTGATCTGATGGGCGGCAGTTTGAGAGTGCTGAAAATTGTGCCAGTATTCTGGCCCATCCACCAAAGTTACTACCCCGTCCAAACGCAGATCCTCGTGAAAGACTCGCTGGACAAACAGCTCGGTCACCTGCCGGGGATCCGCTACGCCGCTGGTTTCCACCACCAGATAGTCGAACTCTTGGGTGCGCGTAAGCAACTGACGGGCTGCCTGTTCAAAATCATCCCGTACCGTGCAACACAGGCAACCATTGGTCAACTGCATCAGCCCTTCTTCGGGCATATTCACCAGCTCTCCATCAATAGAAATCTCACCAAACTCATTCAGGATCACCCCGATGCGCAGCCCGTGGTTTTCTTGCAAGATGCGCCGGAGCAAGGTGGTTTTGCCGCTGCCCAAGAAGCCCGTCAAGAGGGTGACCGGAAGCTGAGCTTTCATGAATAAACCCGTCCACACGTTCTCAAAAGTGTGCTGGCGCCTAGAACGCAAGGCTTTACCAGCTTAGCCCCAAGGGTGGCCTTTCTTCTCAAATCCGAGGATTTGATCAGATGCTACGTATCTCTTGTATCTCTTTCGGATCTTCACGACCCTACGCAGATGAGGGGATCCCCTATATTCCCTACATTCAGGATATTCAGGAAAGCGTTAACCCTGTTCAACCGTCAGGGAGCCCTGGGGGTGTAGCAACTCAATCGGCAAGCCATCCGGATCGGCGATGAAGGCCACTTGATAGGTTTGCGGGCCAATCTGCTGTGGATGGGGGGGCAGGAGGATCTGCAGGGGTACCTGCGCTTGTAGATGGCCCAAATAGTCAGTCAGGGATCCCCACTCGGGGCCGATTTCAATAGAGGGATGGTAGTAACCGACGTAGTGGGGATCCGCAAACGGATCTGGGGCGGGATGCGGTTCGGGCACCTGCATCAACTCTAGACGCCCCCAAGGGCCGACCATCCAACAGGCCAAGGTAATGCCGGTGGTAAAGCGTTCTTCCACGACAAACCCCAACCCCTCGTAAAAAGCGATGGAGCGGAAGATATCGGCAGTGCGAATCGAAACATGATGCAGTTTCATGGTCTTGTGAGGGGGTCGAAGAGGGCAGACATTTGGAATCGATCACCCATGACCGCTAGTCAAGTGCAAATAGACTTGCTACGCTCCAGAAAAGCGACCGATTATCCCCAGCGGGGTGCGCTGTACCGAACCGGATCCCCACTTTAGGGGCGCAAAGCAGGCTGAGTCGATTACTCCCAACACATCATGTCCAAGCTTGTCATTGTCGAATCACCCACCAAAGCCCGTACCATTCGGGGGTTTTTGCCCGCCGGCTATGAGGTGCAAGCCTCGATGGGACATGTGCGGGATCTCCCGGATTCGGCAGCCGAAATTCCAGAAGAGGTGAAAGGGGAAGAGTGGAGCCGCCTGGGGGTGAATGTGCGGGCAGATTTTGAGCCACTGTATGTGATCCCCAAAGACAAGAAGAAGGTGGTCAAAGAGCTGAAGGAGGCCCTGAAAAAAGCCGACGAACTGATCCTGGCCACAGACGAAGACCGGGAAGGGGAGAGCATCAGTTGGCACCTGCAACAAATCTTAAGGCCGAAAGTGCCCACCCGCCGCATGGTGTTTCACGAGATCACCCGTGAGGCCATTCAACAGGCGCTGCAAAACTGCCGTGAGGTGGATGAGCAACTGGTGCGTGCCCAGGAAACCCGCCGTATTTTGGATCGCTTGGTGGGCTATACCCTGTCGCCGCTGCTCTGGAAGAAAATTGCCCCCAAACTTTCGGCGGGGCGGGTACAGTCGGTGGCCGTCAAGCTCTTGGTGGATCGGGAGCGGCAACGGCGGGCCTTCAAAAAGGGATCCTACTGGGATCTGAAGGCGGAATTGCGGCATCAACAAACCCCCTTCCCGGCGGAGCTGGTGAACCTGGCGGGCAAACGGCTGGCCACCGGGCAGGACTTCGATGAACACACCGGCCAGATCGCCGCCGGACGGGATGTGGTGCTGCTGGATCAAGCCCAGGCGGAAGCCTTGCAAAACCAGCTGCTGGGCAAAACCTGGACGGTCACATCGGTGGAAGAACGCCCCTCCACCCGCAAGCCCGCCCCTCCTTTTACCACCTCCACCCTGCAACAGGAGGCCAACCGCAAGCTGCACCTGTCGGCCCAGCAGACGATGCGCATTGCCCAAAAGCTCTACGAAGAGGGCTACATCACCTACATGCGTACCGATTCGGTGCATCTGTCGGAGCAGGCCATCGCTGCCGCCCGTGCCTGTGTGGAATCCATGTACGGCAAGGAGTATCTCAGCCCCAAACCCCGCCAATACACCACCAAAGCCAAAGGAGCCCAGGAGGCTCACGAAGCGATTCGTCCCGCCGGATCCGAGTTCCGCCTGCCCAACCAAACCCCTCTTTCGGGACAGGAGCTGGCCCTCTACGACCTGATCTGGAAGCGCACCGTCGCCAGCCAAATGGCCGAAGCGCGGCAAACCCACACCACCGTCTTGATCGGGGTGGAAGATGCGGTCTTCCGGGCCAGCGGCAAGCGCATTGATTTTCCCGGCTTTTTCCGCGCCTACGTGGAGGGATCCGACGACCCCGATGCCGCTCTCGAAGATCGGGAAGTGCATCTACCCCTCATGCGTCAGGGGGAGCATCCCGAATGCCAGAAGCTGGAACCCGTGGGTCACGAAACCCAACCCCCGGCCCGCTTTACGGAAGCCTCGTTGGTCAAGGTGCTGGAAAGCGAAGGGATTGGCCGCCCCAGCACCTACGCCACCATCATCAACACCATTGTCAGTCGTGGCTATGTCAAGCCGATGGGCAATGCCTTGGTGCCCACCTACACCGCCTTTGCCGTCACCGAGCTGCTGGAAAAACACTTCCCCGATCTGGTGAATACCCGTTTCACCGCCAAGATGGAGCAAACCCTAGACGATATCGCCTCTGGCCAAGCGGAATGGTTGCCCTATCTGCGTCATTTCTTTTTGGGGGATCAGGGTCTGGAGAGCCAGGTGAAAGCCCGCGAGTCGGAAATTGACTCGGGGTTGGCCCGCTCCATCCACCTGGAGAACTTGCCTGTCAAGATCGGCATCGGCCCCTACGGCCCCTATGTGGCGCTGGAAAATGGTGCTGGAGAGGTGCGGGCCAACTTGCCGGAGGATATCCCCCCCGCCGACCTGAGCGAAGAGCAGGTGGCGGAGCTGATCAAGCTGAAGCAGGAAGGCCCCAAACCCATTACCTTTCACCCGGAAACCCAAGAGCCGGTTTATGTGGTGCCCCAAGGTCCTTATGGCCCCTATGTGCAGTTGGGGGAGGTCTCTGAGGAAAACAAAAAACCCAAGCGTACCTCCCTGCCCAAGGGGTTGAAGCCGGATCAGGTCACCCCCGAGATGGCCCTGGGTTTACTCAGTTTGCCCCGTACCCTCGGTGAACACCCAGAATCGGGTAAAAAAGTGCAGGCGGGCATTGGGCGGTTTGGCCCCTACGTGGTCTGCGATGGGGATTTTCGCTCCCTACCTGCCGGTGAAGATGTTTTGACGGTGAGCTTTGAGCGGGCGCTGGAGCTGCTCTCCCAACCCAAGAAAGGACGTGGGCGCGCCTCCGCCCAACCCCTGCGGGAGCTGGGATCCCATCCGGATGACGGGGAGCCGGTCAATTTGTACAACGGTCCCTACGGGCTGTACGTCAAGCATGGCAAGGTGAATGCCTCTCTACCGAAGGAGATGCCCGCCGAAGAAGCCACTCTAGACATTGCCCTGCAGGTGCTGGCGGAAAAAGAAGGGAGCTCCAAAGGGAAAGGACGCTCAGCCGGCAAAGCCACCACTCGCCAATCCACAGGCAAAACCCAAGCCAAAACCACCCCTAGCAGCGCTCGTAAAGCCACCGCCAACCAAGCCAGAAAAGCCAAGGACTCCGTCGCACTGACGCAGGTAACCCCCTCGAACAACACAACTGCCAAGGAGCCCCAAGGCAACGGTGCGGCCCAAACCCAAACCAAATCTCGTTCCACCATTTTGAAGATCACGCCCAAAGCTCGGGTCTGACCGGGGATCCCTGAGCTGCGGTAGCATGAGGTCGCCCTTTTGGATCCTTGGCCGATGCAACTGCAAGCGTTGATCTTCGATGTGGACGGTACTCTGGCGGATACGGAGCGAGATGGCCATCGCGTGGCCTTTAACGCAGCCTTTGCAGAAGCGGGCCTCGACTGGCAGTGGTCGGTGGAGCTGTACGGCCAGTTATTGGCCGTGACGGGGGGCAAAGAGCGGATTCGCCACTTCATTGACACTGTTCAGCCTCCACTCCCACCCACGGATGATTTGACAGGCTTAATTGCCCAGTTGCACAAGGCCAAAACCCGCCACTACACCGCTCTGCTGGCCCAGGGCGGGATCCCGTTGCGAACCGGGGTCAAGCGCTTTTTGCAGGAGGCGAAAACCGCCGGGATCCGCTTGGCCATTGCCACCACCACCACCCCCGAAAATGTGACGGCCTTGCTGGAGCATACCCTGCCCGAGAGCTTGCAGTGGTTTGAGGTGATTGCCGCCGGGGATATCGTCCCCGCCAAAAAGCCCGCCCCGGATATTTATCACTACACTCTAGAGACGATGGGCCTAGAGCCTCAGGACTGTCTGGCCTTTGAAGATTCTCACAATGGGCTACTTTCTGCTCAGCAGGCCGGGATCCCAACCGTGGTGACGGTGAATGGCTACACCCAAGCGCAGGACTTTTCCGGGGCTGCTCTGGTGCTGGATCATTTGGGCGAACCGGAAGCACCCTTTCAGGTGCTGGGGGGAACGGTGGGATCCCACAGCCATTTCACCCTAAAGCTGGCCCGACAGGTGCATGCCCAATCTGTTAACCCCAGGGCACCTCGATCAATACAAAACGCTTAGAAGTTCAACAAGGGTAGAAGAGCTCTTGATCTGCGAATTCTGATTACAGCCCTTGTGCGGGTTTTCTACGGCAGAGATTGTGCTTCCAAAGCCCTCCAGGAGGTAGGTCTCAACTCAACCTCCATAGTGGTTGGATGTGTCTAGGGCGTTTGGGCCGCCATCGGCAAACGCGCTAGCGTGTCCTTGGCATAAAGGGCAATACGAATGATGCGGCAACGGATTCAGATATTCTACGGAGACATCACCACTTTGGAGGTGGATGCCATTGTCAATGCCGCCAATTCCACGCTTCTGGGAGGTGGCGGGGTGGATGGGGCAATTCACCGGGCGGCTGGGCCTGAGCTCTTGGCTGCCTGTCGTCTGTTGGGGGGGTGTGATCCGGGAGAGGCCAAGATTACCCCTGGCTTTGGTTTACCGGCGGACTGGGTAATTCATACGGTAGGGCCAATTTGGATGGGGGGCCACGAGGAGGAGGAACAGATCTTGGCGCAATGCTACGAGCGCTGTCTGACCTTGGCATCTGAGCACGACATTTTATCCATTGCTTTTCCCTGCATCAGTACAGGGGTTTATGGCTTTCCCAAGGATAGAGCCTGTCAAATCGCAGTGGATACCACTCAAAGGTTTCTGGCTAGATGGGATACGCCAGAGAAAGTAATCTTTTGTTGCTATGGAGAGGAGGATTACCAACTTTACAAGCGAGCTTTGGCATAACGTTCCGCACCGCTCGGTGGACGACTGTGCCTCCTAAGCACAATTGAAGGTAGACACCCTGCACAAGGACAAGCTATGCCCCTGTCCAGGATCGCTTGGGTTCGTCATGGCCACGTAGCGACTCCGACACCCAGACTACAGAACGCTTGCCGCCCGACAAAGTTGGTGTGTTGCCGTAGCGATGAGTGTCAGATGAGTGTCAAAGGAGTTACACATGGCGAGTCCGAGTTGGATTGGTTCTAACCCCTCTCTTCCCATCCAGAGGTGGTTACTGCAAGATTGTTACTGCAAGATTTAAAAGAGCGAGAAGTAGGCTGTCCGCAGCAGCTGGCTCAGCGCCTAAGGGCGGAGTATGAAAATTTACGAAAGGAGCAAGAGCGGCTGAAGCAGCTGAACCGGTTTCGGGGGCCTCGGGGAAGGAGGCTGCTGAAGGTGCCGGAGTTCCGCTGGACGGATGAGCATGCAATTGTTCTGACGGCCAAGTTGGTGCCGATGCTGCTGGGGGTAGAGGTTATGGATATTCTCCCCGAGCAAGTGTTGTTGGTGAAAGGAGAGGGATCCTGTGAGGTTTTGGGGATCCGGGTCGGCGCTCAGGAGGGGTGGGGTATTCATTTGAAGGTGGGTAAGCCGCCTCGCTCAGGGCATCGATTGCCTCTGTTGGGGGCTTTGGCTCGGGTGCTTCAGTGCCCCGTCCGACCGGAGATTCGAAGTGCCTGCCTGCAGCTGCGGCAATTGCGCGAGATCTATCCGCCGGGTGCCTGGGTAAGGGATAGGCAAATACAACTGCTGTTCTCACCGGCTCAGTTGGAGGCGTTGGAGCAGTTGCTGCTTGTGGCCAGGTTCGGTCGGGTCTATCGGTTGCGCTGAGCCCGCGGGGATCCCTCAGGGTTGGGGGATCCCTGTCGGACAAAAGGCTCAGCTGACCTCCTCCTGGGTAGAGAAGGGGAACTGACCATTCTGCCTATCCTGCTTGATACGTTCTTCTATGGCCTTGACCTGGGCTAGGCGTTTCCCATCGTCATAGGCTCCCAGGCCATCTAGTCTGTACCGCTTGCCCTGGTGCTGGAAGACCAGGCGGATCTGTCCGTTGTTGTTCTCTACTGCCATGGAGACTCTCCCTAAATCGTGTTTAGGGAGGGTCTTAGGGAGACCCTAGGCTCAAAATCGCTCCCTTAGGGGTATTAATCCACTCTCCCCAGGAGGGAGGTTGAAACGATAAAACCCGCTCCTAGAGCGGGTTTTAAGTCCATCGGGATGACAGGATTCGAACCTGCGACCCCTTCGTCCCGAACGAAGTGCGCTACCAAGCTGCGCTACATCCCGACAGGCAAGGCTTTTCAACACCCCACCAGAGCTCAACAAGTATAACACGCACATTGTTGACAACCATGACAAGGGATCCCAAGCAGAGAAGGGGAGACGATTTGCGCTAAGCTGCAAAAATCTACCTTCCTCCCCGCCGTGGTATGAGTCAGTCCAAGGGGTTCAGCAAATCTAAGCCCGAGAAGAAGCCCACCAGCCCCAATACTGCCAAGCGGAAGCAGGCCGCCAAGCGGTACGATGAGCTGCGGTCGAAAGGAATGCCGGAGTTTAACATTTTTGCCCGATCCGGCAAGGCCACCCCTGGAAAACCCAATCCCTGGGTACCCGTGGGATCCCTGGCGGTGGGGCGTTCCAGTGCCATTCATCAGGCCATTTTCCAAAATGAGGAAGAGCTTAAAAAGGCAGCCCTCAGGTTGTTTCCACGGCTGAGCAAAGTCAAGGACGACCTGGAGTTCGGGTTCCGCCTCAAGGACAAAGACTTTCAAGATGAACCGATTCAGCTGGCGATCCGTCCCCAGCCCTCACCCATGCAAGTCTGGATTGAAAAGATACGGGGTTGGCTGGGCTTAGCCAAAAAATAGGCTGGAGGAAGCAATCTTACCCCGCCGAGAAAGCCTTGGGTAACCAGTCCAGAATCAGAGGATTGATCACCTCGGGGCGCTCATCGTGGGGGCAATGGCCCGTATCGGGGATCGGCAAGAATTGGTAGTCAATTCCGTTCACGTACTGCTGAAAGCCTTGGCCGCGGCGAATCGGGGTCCAGGGATCCGCCTCTCCCCACAACACCAGGAGGGGGCAACGCACCAGCGGGAGCAAAGCCTCAGGAGTCGGGCCAGCGGGGGCCGTGAGAATGGCGGCAAACACCTGCTGAGCACCCACATCACAAGACGGGGCATAGAGGATCTCCACCAGTTCATCGGTAATGGCGGCAGGATTGCGGTACACCTGCTTCAGGGTGTCGCGGATGCGCCGGCGTTGGCGAATGCGGTTGAACAAGAAAGGCCCGGTCACCGGAGAGGCCACCAAAGCGGTAAAGGTGCCCATGACCCAACGAAAGATGGGGTTCAGCTCGTGGGAGCGATGGTTCAAGCCTCCGGCACAGTTGAGCAACACCGCCCCGGCGGTTAACTGCGGATGTTGGGCCGCCATGATCAAGCTGAGCAAAGCGCCGATGGAATTGCCGATGAACACCGCTGGCCGTTGAATGTGCTCCTGCCAAAAATCCACAAGCAATTCAACCCAAAGATCCAGGCTGTAGGGAAGAACAGGTTTTGCCGATCCCCCAAACCCGAGCAGATCGAGGGCGTAAACCCGATATCCCGCCGCAGCCAGAACGGGGATGTTGTGCCGCCAATGGCCAATGGAGGCTCCAAACCCATGCACCAACACCAAAGGGGAACCGGAGTTCACCGGCCCTTGCACCGCATATTGAATGGGGTAGCCGCGCCAATACCAAGTTTGGGGAGCGAAAGCGGCGATTGCAGCAGCCGCAGAACCGACAGGAGTAGCAGTCAACACCGTGAAAAAGATGTAGAAATATTGCAGGGTTCCTGTAGTTCATCTTACTTCTTCTCCGGTTGTCCCTCCTATGCCCCTTTGCCCATCCCCTTTTGCTCTGCTGCTGCTTAGTGTTCTTGAGGCTGGTTTGTTTGCTTCCCCCACTTGGGCAGAATCCGCTTGTCTGAAGGGAAGGGATCCCTTAGTGCTCTCGATTCAACCAGAGAGTATCCATGGGGACATTTTGAATTTGGCGGAGTTCCCGGACGGGTTACAGGCGGTGATTTTGACCAACCGCACCACCGCCCAACAATCGGTGGACATTTCGCGGCGGATGGATCTGGAGTTTGGCCAGTATCAAGGGTTTCGCCAGATCATCGTCATTGATGGCACCGGGATGGCAGCCTTTCGAGACTTGGTGTTGCACACTTTGCGGCGAGACTACCCCGTTTCTGAGCAGGGATCCCCCTATTTGGCGGTGGATTTCTCCGGCGAATCGGTCATGCCGCTCAAGGACTTGGCCCGACAGGTGCTCCCCAGCGCCGATCCACGACGGCAGGCGTTGCTGTTTTTGGCGGATGGTCGGGGGGATTTGCTCGGGGCTTACAATTTGCAGGAACCGACTCTCTTGGCCCAACAATGTTTGCGGCATTGGGTACGCCAACGGCAAATTCGTTGAACCTTCTGGCTAAGCCGGTCACTGTAAATTGAAGAGGGGATAGCGGACTGTCTTGAGAGCGGGATTCATGTCTACGCGCCTGATCCACTCCTTGGCCCTGTTTGGTGGCAGTGGCGCTACAGGACAGCAGGTGATCTCACAAGCACTGGCTCAGGGCTTGCGGGTGCGAACTCTGGTGCGCCCCACCGCTTCGATTGCCGTTCCCTCCGATGCAGTGGAGATCAGGGTGGGATCCCTGCAAAGTAGTGGAGATGTGGAGGATACCCTCAGGGGCTGTGAGGCCGTTTGCTGCGTGTTTGGGCCGCGTCCGCCGTTTACCGATCTTTTTTGCGCTGAGGCAACGCAGGTTATTGTCGATGCCATGCACAGATGCAAGGTGGAGCGCATCGTTTGCCAGACGGGGGCCATGATCGGGGAGTATCGGCAAAATCGCACCCGGCCCTTTCAGTTGCTGGTGGAACTGTTTAAACGGGTCAGCCCTGCTTTGGCCGAAGATAGAGCCCAACAGGAACAGATTCTGCGCAGCAGTGGTTTGAACTGGACGCTGGTGAAGCCACCCAAATTGGTCAATACTCCTGCCCAGGGCGCGCTTGCTATCGGCACAGAAGTCAAAGTGGGCTTGGGATCCCAGCTTTCACGGGTTGATCTGGCTTGCTTTTTGGTGCAGGAGATCCTTGTACCGCAATACTCAGAAAAAGCAGTCTTCATTCACCAGAAAAGGACTTTCCTCCCAGGCTGCTGAATCCTCAGAGCAACTTAAGAAACAGCAACGAGTCACAGAGGGGTAGGCTAAGTTGGTGCTAGACAGGTCTTGCGGTTGCAGTCCTGTCCATTTGTTTCCTTTTGTGAGTTAACCCATGGGATCCCGCACCAAGTTTTTCGGCACGGTCTTGGCGATGCTGGCGGTGAATAGCATCTACATGCAGCTACAGCAGCTCTCTATGACGCTGCAATTGGATCCCGTTCCCTCTGAGCAGTCTTCTCCAGAGACCCAAAGCACTTCTTCCGAGCGGTCAGGCCTGTTGCGGCGTATCGCCCAAGTTTTACAGGGGTTGCGGTTTGCAGATGCCAGCTTGGTGGGGATCCGGCAGCGAGAATCTTCCCCACCCCTTGAGCCTTGATCCCGAGTCTGAGAAGGTCTGTGACGCTTTGCAAAGGGTAACAGACCTCGTACCATAGAGGGGCAAGACTCACTGTTTCTCTGTTTACATATGTGGATATCCGCCATGATCAAGCCGTCAGCGACCTCTAGGCAGAAGCCGATTGTGATTGCCCCTTCGATTCTTTCGGCAGATTTTAGCCGCTTGGGGGATGAAGTGCGGGCAGTGGATGAAGCCGGAGCCGACTGGATCCATGTGGATGTCATGGATGGTCGTTTTGTGCCGAATATTACCATTGGCCCGTTGGTGGTAGAGGCCCTGCGCCCGGTCACGGCTAAGCCCCTGGATGTGCACCTAATGATTGTGCAGCCGGAGAATTATGTAGCAGATTTTGCCAAAGCGGGGGCCGATATTATCTCCGTGCACGCCGAGTCTAGCTCCACCATTCACCTGCACCGTACCCTTAGCCAAATTAAGGATCTGGGCAAACAGGCAGGAGTGGTGCTTAACCCAGCCAGTCCTTTGGATTTGATTCAATATGTGCTGGATCTGGTGGATTTGGTGCTGATCATGAGTGTCAACCCCGGCTTTGGTGGACAAAGCTTTATCCCGGCGGTGGTGCCCAAAATTCGCCAGTTGCGTGCCCTCTGCGACGAGCGTGGGTTGGATCCTTGGATTGAGGTGGATGGCGGCCTGAAGGGGAGCAATGCTTGGCAGGTGATCGAGGCAGGCGCCAATGCGATTGTGGCCGGCTCAGCGGTGTTTAAAGCCAGAGATTATGCAGAAGCCATTCGCGACATTCGCAGCAGCCGCCGTCCGGAGCTGGTTACGGTTTGAGGTGAGCCAAGTTCTGGTTTGCAGGGGGTAGCTCCCCTGGCCGCTGAAGAGCCAGGCTCCTTAAGCTTAGGGTCAAGCTTAGGGTCACTCCAAACAAGAACGATACCCTTCCTGACTCTTCTCTCCCAACATGGAAGAGGGGTTACGGCCGGTGCCAAGCTGCGCGAAGGGAATTAGCGCACCAGAGGGGCCCCCTCCCCAAAGGCCGTTGCGCCGTTCACTTCTACCTGAGCAGAATCGTTTGCATTTAGGCAATGGGGGGGTAAATCGATCAAAGGGGGCGTAATAGGCTGGGGGGAGATTGGCGTCAGAAAGGTCTGGCAGAAAGGCACACGGTTGCGCTGAATATCGGCAACGAAGGCAGAGGGAATGGTACCCAAGTAAGCCCCCAACACCTGCTGATGGGGATCCTCCGGCAGCACTTGGTAGTACAACATCAAGCGGTTGTCGGGGAACCAGGCGCGGATGAGCCTTTGCAGTTCCCTCAAGTTAAAACCCGGCTCCTCTGGGTTTTGGATCAGGTGCATCCCCACCAGCCGTCCGCCGACGAAATAGGCCTGCACATAAAACCCACGAGCATAGATCGGGGGATCCGAGGGATCTTGGGGCAAAAACGGATCCGCCAGGTAAAGCGCTTCGCCGCCGGGGCGCAGTTGCCAACGGATCCAGCGGGGATCCTCACGGTCGCTGGAGATCGTCTCCCAGTTGTTGGTGCGGGCGTAGCTCAAAAACCGCTCCTCAACCATGCCCAAATAGAGCATTTCCAGGGGTTGCAGCGGCAGTCGAGCCCGGGTTTGCAAGAGGGGTAAGGCTCGCAATTCTCCTTGCTTGAGCACCAGGGCTTCCGCCAGGGCTGGGCGATGTTCCCACACCAACAGAGCTCCTAGGAGCCCTAGCCAAGAGGCCCTGCCCAGACCATTCAGCAAGAGCTTAAGCAGCAGTTGGGTTAGCCGAAGCCGTGGCCAGCCATCACCCAATAGGGGAGTAGGGGAAACGTAGGATGAGGTCACCGGGGAACTGAAAAAGCATAGGGCTGGGGATGACCTATTTTAGCCATAGAGCCAAAACCGGTTGTAACTCTAGTCTATCCACTCTATCCACAATCTCTTCATGAAGATTGGCGAGATAGGATCCAGAGAACCCTCCAGAACCGGGATCCCTCCATGGGCAGCAATATCAAACTGGCTCAGTTGCGGGCTTTGGTGGCGGTTGCCAACCACGGCAATTTTAGCGAGGCAGCTCTACACCTGAATTTGTCTCAGTCGGCCATTAGCCACTCGATTGCCAGCCTCGAAGAAGAGTTAGGGATCCCTTTGTTGATCCGAGGTCGCTACGGAGCCCTGCCCACCCCCACCGGTGAACGGGTGATCGATCATGCCCGCCAGATGTTGAAATTGTTGGAGGCCATCGAACAGGAGGCCCTGCGGGAACGGGGGCTACAGGGGGGCAAGTTAAGAATTGGTTCCTTTCGCAGCGCTGCTACCCATTTGTTGCCCCCGATTTTGTCTCGCTTTCGTCATCGCTTCCCCAATATCGAGATCACCATCCTCGAACACGACGAATATGCCGGAGTAGAAGAAGACCTGCGGGAAGGTCGTGTGGATTTGGGGTTTACCCATCTGCCCTGTGGCTCCGAATTTGAGACCTTTGAGATCCTTCGGGATGAATACGTTGCCCTTTTGCCTCCCCATGCTGACCTAGGGGAAGGTGCTTTAACTTGGCAACAATTGGCACAGTTCCCTCTCATTTTGAGCGCAGATAATTCCGGGTGTGGCTTGGCCTTGGAAAATCACCTGCGTCAGGCGGGCCAGAGCTTTCGCTATGCCTACGAAGTGCGTGAAGACTCGACGGTGGTGAGCATGGTTGCCCAAGGGCTGGGAGCGGCGATTTTGCCTCGTTTGGCCGCCGAACCGGTCCCTGCGGGGGTGCAAGTTCGCAGTTTGCCAGATCCCTTGGAGCGGGTGATCGGAGTGGCCTTGAGGGCGAATGGATTACACACACCGGCTGTGTATGCTTTTTTGGACGCGATTCGCGGTACAGGCCTATTTGCCCCGGCTTCAGTGGCCTAGTTCAGTGGCCTAATTCTGGGCAAAATCTGCCCGGTTGGGATCCCCTACTTGGTTTATTCTGGACATATTCACCCTTCCAGAGTTGTGCCCCACCACGCTGTAGATCCCTACAAAAGAAGGTTACTTACAGGATCCCAGCAGCAGCCAACCCTGGAAACCTCGGTTTCACCAATACTTCAGGAGGATAAAGACCATGGATATTGATTTTCGTCCGATTATCGTTTTGGGGCCGATCGTCTTGGTGGTGGGTTGGGCTGCCTACAACATCATCAAGGCGGCAATCAAAGGAGAGGCTAAGCTCTTCGGCGAAAGGGGCAACAATCCTTTTGGCAAAGGCGGCTGACCGAGTCAATCTCCTCTAGCATGCTGCTCCTGATGAAGGGGCCCGCTCGCCCAGGTTGTGTGTTTCTCGGGGTTTAAGGACGAACGCAACAGAATCCGAACCCGAAGACGAGATTTTCCCGATTCCCATGCAGGAAGAGGGTTGTTGCCGAAGTTATGCTAGGGCTATCTCTTTTTATACCGCCGATCTTCCGGGTGATTTGGCCCTGCGGTGGATCTCTGTTGCTGTGCTCGACCTATGCCAAAGGCACCTCTCCCCCCAGACGAAGCGCAACGGCTGGCTGCCCTGCGTGAGTATCACATTTTGGATACTGCTCCTGAGGCCAGCTTTGACGAGCTGGTGCGTCTGGCTGCCTATGTTTGTGGTACCCCGGCAGCTTTGGTCAGCCTCATCGATGTGGATCGCCAGTGGTTCAAGGCCAAACTCGGGGTAGAGGTAGAGCAAACCTCCCGTGATGTGGCTTTTTGTGCCCATGCCATCTTGAACCCCCAAGAGCCCCTGGTTGTCGAAGATGCTCAACAGGATGAACGCTTTGCCGATAACCCCTTTGTGACCGGGGATCCTCACGTTCGCTTTTATGCCGGGATCCCTTTGGTAAATCCGGAAGGCCGGGCCCTAGGTACCCTGTGCGTCATCGACTATCAACCTCGCCACCTCAGCGAAGAACAGCTGGAGCAGCTTAAAGCCCTCAGCCATCAGGTGGCAGCCCAACTGGAGCTCCGCCGCAGCCTTGCCCAGCTTTCCCGCACCCCCCTGACTCCAAAATCAACTGCTTCGATCACCCCTTCCCACAGAAAAAAACACTTTCTCCTCAAGGTCACGGCCGGGTTCGGCATCGCGGCCATCCTCTTGGGGGGAGTCACCTACTTGACACAACGCAATGTGTTGCGACTGCCTCAGGTCACAGCCCAAGTGGCTCGCACCTTTGAGGTCCTCAAAAATCTGGAGGGCCTGCTCGCAGAAACCCGCTCGGCGGAGACCGATCAACGGGGCTACCTCTTAACCAACGATATTCGCTACCTGAATAACTATCGGGCCACTCTTCAGGCCATTCCGACTCGATTGCGGCTGTTGCGTGAGCTGATCTCCGATAATCCCGCCCAGCAAGAACGCTTGGCTCAAGTGGAGCAATTGCTGGAACGGCGGCTGAACTCGTTGCAGGAATCGATCGATCTCAGAGACCAAGAGGGACTTTCAGCAGCTCAAACAAAGCTCCGGCGTTACGAAGGGCCAGTGGTGATGGAGCAGCTCACAGCCTTGGTCCAAACCATGCAAGAGGAAGAAAACCGCCTCCTACAGGAGCGCAGCTTCCGTGTTCAGCTCACCCTGATCAGCGCCAATGCCACCTTTTTGGGCGGGTTGGTGTTTACTTACGTGGTTTTGTTGTTGGTTTATCTGCTGATTCGGCGGGAGATCGAAGAGCGGGAACGGGCGGAAACCTTCCTCAAGCAAGAACGAGACTTTACCAACGCCGTCATCGATACGGCTGGAGCCCTGGTGGTGGTGATGGATCCTGAAGGGCGCATCCTCCGCTTTAACCGGGCGGCTGAGCAATTGTCTGGCTATGCGCTGGCGGAGGTGAAAGGACGGCGGCTGTGGGATGTGGGGTTGATCCCACCGGAAAACATTGCTGGGGTCAAACAGGCTTTCCAAAGCTTGAAGGACCATAACCTACTGACTCACCATGAAAACTTTTGGCAAACCAAACAAGGGGCGCTGCGGTTGATCTCTTGGTCGAATACGGCCCTGAGGAATGAGAATGGCTCTATTGAATTTATTATGGGCACGGGCATTGACATTACCGACCGAAAATTGGCGGAAATGGCCCTTAAAGAGAGTGAAGATCGTTATCGAGACTTGTTTGAAAATGCAACTGATCTGATTCAAAGTGTGGATGTAGAAGGGCATTTTCTTTATGTAAACCGAGCCTGGCGAGAAACGTTAGGCTATGGCGAAGAGGAGATTCCTCACCTCACCTTGCAGGATATTATTCATCCTGAGAGCTGGGAACATTGCCAAAAGGTTTTTCAGGGGTTGATTAGTGGCCAAAAGATAGAGCGAATTGAAGCTGCTTTTGTCACCTCTACAGGAGAAGTAGTGTGGGTAGAAGGCAATGCCAGTTGCCGATTTGTAGAAGGCAAACCAGTCTCTACCCGGGGCATTTTCCGGAATGTAACGGAGCAGAAACAGGTGGCCGAAGAGTTGGAGCGGCAACACCGACGAACCAAACTGTTCTCAGAGCTGAGCCTAAAAATTCGGGAGTCTCTACAGATCGAGGAGATTTTGGAAACAGCCGTTAATGAAATTCAAGCACTCTTAAATGCCGATCGGGTCTTGGTCTACCGCTTTCAGACAGATCATTCCGGTAGGGTCGTCAACGAGAAGGTTCGGGAGGGTTATATTTCTCTGCTCGACCAAGTCATTGAGGATGAGTGTTTTCAGAACCATTACTTTGACCTGTATGGCGGCGGTCGTATTAAAGCCATAGATGACATCACAGCAGGTGAGATAAGCGATTGCCATGTTGAGCTGCTGCAGCGCTTTCAGGTAAAAGCCAATCTGGTTGTCCCGATCTTTCTACGGAAGGAGCTGTGGGGGTTGTTGATCGCTCATCACTGTTCGGAGCCTCGCCAGTGGCAGCCTTTTGAAATAGAACTACTCTCGCAACTGGCAGATCAAATCGGCATTGCTTTGGCGCAAGCTGAGATGCTGCGGCGGGAAACTCAGCGGAATTTTGAGTTGGAACAAGCCCGCAAAATGGCGGAAAAAGCCTCAGAAGCCAAGAGTAGCTTTTTGGCCACCATGAGCCACGAAATTCGTACCCCCATGAACGCGGTATTGGGAATGACGGGGCTATTGCTGGAAACAAACCTTAGCCCCGAGCAGCAAGACTTTGTGGAAACCATCCGCATCAGTGGCGATGCCCTGCTCAGCCTGATTAACGAGATCCTCGATTTCTCTAAGTTGGAAGCCGGGGAAATGGAGTTGGAAATCCTCGATTTCGACCTAGGATCCTGCCTGGAGGAAGTGGCCGATTTGTTTGCTCCCAGTGCCCATGCCAAAGGGTTAGAATTGGCGGTTTTGATTCAACAGGAAGTGCCGCGCCACTTGCGGGGGGATGGATCCCGGTTGCGACAGATTCTCACCAATCTGGTGGGCAATGCGGTTAAATTTACCCACAGTGGCGAGGTGCTTTTGCAAGCCGAGCTTCTGGGACAAACCGCCACCCATGCGCACCTGAAAATATCCGTCAAGGATACAGGGATTGGGATCCCTGCGGAGCTGCAATACAAGTTGTTTCAACCCTTTAGCCAGGTGGATGCCTCCACCACCCGAAAATACGGCGGTACGGGGTTGGGCTTAGCCATTTGCAAGCAACTGACGGAATTGATGGGGGGCAAAATCACCCTGGAAAGCCAGGAGCACCAGGGCAGCACCTTCAGCGTGGAACTCACCTTAGAAAAGCAAACGCACTCGGCGCTCAAGCGGCTCTCGCAACCCCCAACCCGCATCCCGGCTGACTTACGAGGCAAGCGGCTTTTGGTGGTAGATGACAACGCCACGAACCGCAAGATCGTCCGTTACCAAACCACGGCCTGGGGAATGCTGGTGGAGGAGGCTGAAAGTGCCCCGCAAGCCCTGGACAAACTGCGGCAAGCAGCACAAGACGGGATCCCGTTTCAGGTGGCGGTGTTGGATATGCAAATGCCCGAGGTGGATGGGGAAACCTTGGGCCGTTGGATCAAAGGGGATCCCTTGCTGGCGGAGACCCAACTGGTGATGATGACCTCACTTGGCGTCGGGGAGGTGTCACACCGCATTCTGGAGATTGGCTTTGCTGCCTATTTGATTAAGCCTGTCAAACAAACCCGCTTGCGAGAGGCTCTGGCCATTGCCTTGGGGAAACCTTCGGGTCTTTCTGCCCCTCTCTTGGGCATGAGCACCCCCTTACCCCAGTCGGAACGTATCGACGACACCAAACCTGCATCCAAACCTCAGCAATCGTTTCGGGTGTTGCTGGCAGAAGATAACCCCGTGAACCAAAAGGTGGCTTTGCGGCAGTTGCGCAGTTTGGGCTACGGAGTGGATGTGGTGGCCAATGGGCAAGAGGTGTTGGATCTGTTAGAACACATTGCCTACGACGTGATCTTGATGGACTGTCAGATGCCCATCATGGACGGCTATGAAGCCACTCGCCGCATTCGCCAACGGGAGGCGGGATCCAACCAACACACAGTGGTGATTGCCATGACCGCCAACGCCCTGCAGGAAGATCGGGAGCGCTGTTTACAGGCTGGCATGGATGATTACCTGAGTAAGCCCGTTTCCAAAGAGGATCTTGAGGCGATGCTGACCCGGTGGAGCCCGGTGATTGCCAAGGCGGCCCAACCCAAGGGATCCCTGCCTGAAGATGCTCTGCCCACCCCGGACCCATCCTGTAACCCTGCCGGCAGGGATTCTGCAACTGAGGCGTTGTCTGATGAGTGGTCTCTTGATCTGGAGGGCCTAGCGCCCCATCCGGGGGATCCCCCCACCTTGCCCTACCCCATCAACCAAGCCCACCTTGAGCGGGTTTCTGGTGGCGATCGGGAGTTTGAACGAGAGCTTTTGCAGGTGTTCGCCAGCGATGCTGAGGAGCAGTTGCAGCAGATTCGTCAAGCCATCGCCCATCAAGATGGAGAAGCTTTGCGCAAAATTAGCCATCGCCTCAAGGGGGCCAGTGCCAACGTTGGCGCCGAGGGTTTCTGTCAGATCGCTCGAGACCTGGAACAACTGGGTCGACAGCTCACCGCTGGTCAAGGCGAGGGTTCGGGAGCTGGCGCTGCCGATTGGTTGCCTTCCCAAAAGGCTTTGGTGAAGTTAGAACAAGCCCTGGTCGATATTCGCCAACACCTCAAAAACCTTTAAGCCCTATAACCCCCCATTATTGAACTATCCATTATTGAACTATCACGTAGCGATCCTGGGAGAGGCGCTCATTGCCCCGATACACGCTCACTTGCAGATGCTGCCGATCCAGCCAGTGGTACTGCACTTGGAGGGGGGGGATATTCAGACGCTGCAGGGATCCCCGCCCCAGTACCGACACAGCCAGGGTTTGTCCTTGAATTTCCGCTCGCAACCGCACAGGCCAGGGAAAAGGATTCTGCAATTTTAGGTCGGCTAAGCCATACCAAACGGTGGCATCCAAGCCAGGGGGTACCGACTCCACTCGTGTGTAATGGGGATGTCGCTCCACCACCTTCAGCCCTGCCAACAAAGCGGCATTGTAAAGGCTAGAAGACACCTGACAAATGCCTCCCCCTACTGAATCGAGGGTTTCAGCCACCATGAACACAGGCGCGGGCAAATAGCCCCGTTCCAGGCTGCGGGGCCCTACCACCTGATTAAATGAAAAAATCGCCCCTGGCTGAATGTACACCCCATCCAAACTTTGGGCGGCTTGGCGAATGTTATGAATTTGAGCTCCGCTGCGCTGCTGCAATGAAGTGACATAGTGGCTCAGGGTTGTCGGGGTCGGATCGGTCCACCACAAAGCCATGAGGGCCAGCAACGGCCCGATCAGCAAGGCCAATCCCCGTCGACGCAGACCGGCCATTACACTGTGCCCGTTAGGAGGGGTTCTCCGCGCGGTTCTCGGGGGCCGCTGCGAGCCTGGGCCGTAATCCACAGTTCTTGGGCACGGGTACCCATCGGCGGTGTCCGCGGTGGACGCATGGCCACGATCGCTGAACCGCCGGCATCCACCTCAAAGTCGCCGCAGTAGAGGATGTCGCCGTTGTCCAGCCTGAGCCAGAGGTGGTAGCTCTCTCCTGAGGACAGTTGTGGCAGTTCGGTTGCCGCCAAAATCACCTCCTGCCACTCTCCCGGGCGAAACAGCAAGTTGGCTGCCCCCACCTCGCCCTGCAAATTCACCAGACGGGATCCCGGTTGTTGCAGAAGATTGGCCAATTCCTGTACCGATTCCAATTGGGCCAATTGCAGCGACTGCCGCAGCCGCCAGTTGTCCAAGCCCAGCAAAACCAAAGCCACCACCAACAACCCCCCCAACCAGCGCCACCAAGCCTTGAAGCGACTGGCCGGAAGAGAGGGCAATGCCGATTGGATGGGGGTAGGCGCTTCCTGAATGCCCACCTCCGCCATGACTTTATCTCGCAAAGCCGCGGGCGGGATCACCCCGGGCAATCCATAGGGCAACAAGTCCAGGGTTTCTTGTAGGGTTAGCAGCTCCGCCACAAGGTGAGGATCTTGGTTCAAGCGTTCTTCTAGGGCGCTCGCCTCTTCCGGCAGCAAATCCCCGAGCAAGTAGCCTGCCAGTTCTTCGTGTTCAAATGGAGAGGAGGATTCAGACATAGTGATGGAAGCAAACCTAACTCAACGGAGGAGGGGCTGCAGGGATCCCCGTAATTTGAAGAGGGCTTGGCGAGAGCGGGTTTTGACGGTTCCCAACGGGATCCCCAATTGTCGAGCAATTTCCGCCTGGCTCAACCCTTGGTAGTAGAGCAACTCCAGGATCTGCCGTTGGTTTTCAGGCAACTGGCTAAGGGCCTCCTGTACCGCCTGCCGCCGTTCCTCAATCGAAACCTGCTCAAAGGGAGGTGGAGTCAGGGTATCGGCGCTGAGAATAGGTTGCCAGCGCTCTAAGAAACGTTGACTGCTGCCTTGAGAACGCAGACGATCAATGGCTCGAGAACGGGTCAACACACACAAGAAGCTGCTCAGGGATCCCCGCCGTGCATCATAGCTGGGCTTGCGCCACAGGGTGACGAACACCTCCTGAGTGAGGTCTTCAGCATCGGTGGCATTGGCCATGATCTTGAGGGCTAGTCCATAGACCAATGGAGCATAACGGTCGTAGAGTACACCAAGAGCCGTAGGTTGCCCCGCCTTGAGGGCCTCAATCAGTTCGGAATCGCTGCGAGAGGGCGAGTCGCTCAACCGAGGTTGATCAGCCATAGAATCAGCATCTAGCCCCGCTATAGAGAAAGTAGTCTGCCCCCTCAGGTCGTGCGGTTCCCGCTGTTTCGACAGCATTGCGGAGCAACAGGGTGGTATGTTCCCGAGACTGTTGAGACTATCTATCTCATCCTAGCGGGTTGCCCACCCTATTCCCGACGCACCGCCCACTCCAACCCCAGCAAAGCCGTATTCACCAGCAACGCCAGGGATCCCACCGCCAGGGATCCGGCCCAGATCTTGTCGTAGCGACCCGCTTGGGCAATGCCGTCAAACAACAGGGTTCCCAGCCCCCCCGCCCCAAACTTGGCCCCAATCGTGGCAATGGCAATGGCTACAATCGCCGCCAGCCGCAGCCCCGCCAAAAAAATCGGCAACATCAGCGGCACCTGTATCTGCCACCAGCGTTGCCAGAGGTTCATCCCCATGCCTTTGGCCGCTTCCAAAATGGCGGGCTTAATGGAGCGCAAGCCCACGGAAAGATGCCGCACCAAGATCACCTGGGTGTAGAGCACCATCGCCACGATCACCGAGCGGGCATTGAGGCCAAACAAGGGCACCAACAGAATGATCAAGGCCAAGCTGGGCACCGTGTAGAGGGTGCTGAGCAAACCCATGATGGGAAGGGTGAGCCAGGGCACCTGATGAATGAGCAAAGCCATCGGCAAGGCTACTGCCACCGCGATGGCCAGGGTAATGCCCATCATCACCAGATGCTCTTGGGTCAGCTGCCACACCAGGCCAGGATTGTCGAGGATGTAGCTCACGCAGATCCCCCCTCCAGCATGGCCAAATCGCGAATGTGCTCCAGGGTCAAAATACCGATGGCTCGTCCATCCTCCCACACCGTCAAGGCGGCTGCCCCGGTTCGCAACAGCACCGATAAGGCCCGCCGCAGGGTTTCATGAGGTTTCACCACCGCCCCCTCCTGAATTTCGTGATTGTGGGGGATCTGAGCCATGGCGGTTTCCACCCGCAACACGCTCAGTTGTCGCACCATGTCATCCGCCCCCAGCAACTCCTTAACAAAAGGGCTGGCCGGTTGGGTGAGCAGCCGAAAGGGGGTATCGAACTGGGCCACCCGCCCCTTCTGCATCACCAGAATCCGATCCGCCAGGCGCAGCGCCTCCTCCACATCGTGGGAGACAAAGAGGATGGTCTTTTTCAGTTGCCGTTGCAGGCGCAGGATCTCCTCCTGCAGCTTGCTGCGGGTAATGGCATCAATGGCCCCGAAGGGTTCATCCATTAGCAGTAGCCCCGGATCCCCGGCCAAGGCGCGGGCCAAGCCCACCCGTTGCTGTTGTCCCCCCGACAATTGAGCGGGGTAGCGATGCCGATATTCATGGGGGGGCAAATTGACCAGACTGAGCAGATCATCCACCCGCTGGCGGATGCGCTCCTTAGCCCATCCCAAAAGGCGGGGCACCACCGACACATTCTGGGCCACCGTCATGTGAGGGAATAGCCCCGATTGCTGGATCACATAGCCAATCCGCTGCCGCAGGGCCGTCACCGGAAACTGGCGAATATCCTTGCCTTGCAAGCGAATTTGTCCCTGGGTGGGATCCAGCAGCCGGTTCACCATCTTGAGCAAGGTGGTTTTGCCGCAGCCGGAAGGCCCCAAAATGACCACAAACTGGCCCGACTCCACAGAGAAGCTACACTCCTCCACGGCAGGACGGGAACTGTGGGGAAAGCGCAGCGATACCCGCTCGAACTCAATTGTGCTCACGCTGGGGCCTCATTAAATGGCCAGGGTTATTCCGTCAGGATGCCAGCTTCCACCAAAAAGGCGCGAGCTACATCCGCCGGTTCCTTCTGGTTGCCACTCACCTCGTAGTTCAGCTCCTGCATCACCGCATCCGTCAGCAGGGGCGAAAGGGCATTTAAGGCTTCGGCAATACCAGGATTGGCTTGCAAGGTATCCTGCCGCACCACCGGTGCCACCTGGTAGGGCGGGAAGAGCTGTTTGTCGTCCTCCAGCAGCACCAAGTCAAAGGCAGCAATCTCACCATCGGTGCCAAAAGCCACCGCCACATCCGCTTGCCCATCCAACAAGCCTCGGTAGCGCAGGCCGGGATCCACCGCTTTGTACTCCTTGAGGCGGAAATTGCCGTAGGCCGCCTGGATCCCTGGCAGGCCATCTTCACGGGCTTGAAACTCCGGTGGCCCGATCATCACCAGCTCGCTAGCCTTGGCGGCCAAATCCGAAATGGTGACAATGCCCAACTCCTCGGCTCTGGCACGGGTCATGGCCAAGGCCTGGGTGTTGTTCATGGGGGCGGGATCCAACCAGATCAGTTGGAACTGGCTTTCGTATTCACGGGCCACCGTTTCGTACACTTCCACCGGATCGCCACTGGTGGGTAACTTCAGAACCGTCAGCAGGCCTGTCCCTGTATATTCTGGGTAGAGGTCGATCTCACCGCTGAGCAACCCCGCATGGGCCACCGGCGTACCCCCCAAGTTGAGTTTGCGCTCGACGGTAAAGCCTGCCGCCTCCAGAGCGAGGGCGTACATTTCCCCCAGAATAAATTGCTCGGTGAAGTCTTTGGAGCCAACGGAGATGGTGTCGGCGCGACTGACTTGCGGAGCCAAAGTGAGGGCGGCCAACCCCGACAGGGCCAGCAGGGCGAGACGACGAGTGGTTTTCAGCATACGCAGGATAAAAGGGGATCCCTGTTTCGAGACGACAGACTCGACTGAGGTTTTCTAAGGCTTTCGGCTCTGGGCCGGGCAAGCTATTCGTGAAGAAGTTTCGACCATTAAACCATGATTATCCCGAGACCGTTAGCGACTACAACCCCGGGCAGAAAATGGGCAGGGGTTTAGGAAATCCCCGACCCCGAGACATCAACCCTCGTTCGGGTTCGGGAAAGAGCCCGTAGTGGCGCGAATGCGTTGCCGACGCCCACCCCGTTCGATTTCCAGATCCAGGGTGCTCCCGACGGTGGTACGCTCCACTTCCTGTTGAACTTGATCTGCGGTTGTGACGTTACGGCCATTCACCGAGAGGATCACATCCCCCGAGCGCAAGCCTGCCCGCTCTGCCGGGGATCCCTGCACCACTTCTCCGATGAGAACCCCCTGATCCACCGTTACCAAAATGCGGCTGTTGGGATCCCGGTTGAGGCGCTCCTTCAGTTCTGGGGTGAGGGTCACCATGCGAATGCCCAGATAGGGATGATCCACCTTGCCGCGGGTGATCAGCTGGTTGGCCACCCGTTGGGCCGTCTCGATGGGGATGGCGAAGCCCAGACCCTGCGCTCCTTGGATGATGGCGGTATTGACCCCGATGACTTCCCCTTGGGCATTTAACAAAGGCCCGCCGGAATTGCCGGGATTAATGGCGGCATCGGTCTGAATAAAAGACACCCGCTTGTCGGGCACCCGAATTTCCCCACTGGAGCGGCCCAAAGCGCTGATGATCCCTGCGGTAACGGTGTTATCCAAACCGAGGGGGTTGCCGATGGCAATGGCCCACTGACCCGGCTCGAGAGTTTCAGAGCGGCCCAATTGCACAGTGGGCAAATTTTCCGCCTTGATTTTCACTACAGCCACATCGGTGATCGGATCGGAGCCGAGCACTTCCCCATCAAAGCTGCGAGTATCTTTGAGGGTTACTGTTACCTTGTCAGAGCCATCCACCACATGGGCATTGGTGATGATCTGGCCATCGGCGCTGATGATGAAGCCCGAGCCCGTCCCCTGCTGTCGCCGTTGCCGGGGCATGGAAGGCATATTCTGGCCGAAGAAATCCCGAAAGAAGGGGTCGCTAAAAAATTCTTCAGGGAAGGGCCCACGCGTTTGCACCGTGCGTTCCGAATCGATGCGAACCACCGCCGGCCCCACCTTTTGCGCCACATCGGCGATGAAGTTCAGGTTTACCTGGGACAAGGTCGCCGTTGTCTGGGCAGATACCCCTTTGCCCCCCACCAAGCCTGCCCCCAGCACAATGCCCACCAGCACCAGCAGGAACGGTGAGAGCCAGGACCTGAGCGCAGGGGAAGGAAAAAGGCCGGCCAGAAACGATGGGGGAGGTTGGACGGGGGGTTTAGCCTCGGCAGAGGGTTGACCCGACATGGATTTGCTGCGCTTCATACCACACGAGAAGGACGAAAGGTTTGGGATAGAACGCTCAGAAAACTTCTGCCCCACGCGAAGGGGGTTGAAATCTGAAGCTCAATCTAGCATGGGCAGCCGGGATCCCGCCGGGATGACCGTGACGCTTTTCCGTACTCCCTTCTGAGCCCGAGAGCAGGGGAATCTACTCGCTTGAGGTAGCCCTTTTCACATCCGATTGGCTTTGATCAAAATTGGAGGGAACAAAGTCTGTCGTAAGCAGCTTTGGCTCTCGGTTTTCAGCCAGTTTGCAGCTAACGTAGATGTGAGATTTGGGGGTGAAACCATGACCAAGCTAGCCAGTCGCATGTTGGCCTCTTTGCTCGGTGGGTTGCTCTCGGTACAGGTGGCCGGGCCTGTTTTGGCACAAATGAGCAATGCTCCGTTGCCGCCGCCGCCGGCCGGAGAAGGCTGGCGCCCCGTTAATCCGCGCCCGCTGACCCCCAGTGAAAGTGGCAGTGGTTTGGGTCAGCCCCAGCCTCTGCAGCCCAGCCAACAATTTCAGTTACAAACAGCTTTGCTGTTGCGCTCTGGGGATCTGATCCAGGCGGTGCATCGCTCCGGCGAAACCCTGCTGATTGCCCCCGGCGAAACCCGTGCCGTCAGCCTTAGCTTGGATACCCCCTTGCGGGATGTCTACGGCAACATGATTGTCCCGGCGGGGGCCATTTTAGAAGGTCAATTTCAGCCGGTGAGCGGCGGTACCCAATTTGTCTCCCGGTCTTTGCTGATCAACGGGCAATCCTATCCCCTTTTCGCCCAGAGCCAGGTGATCCCGCTGCAGAAGGATCCCCGCCATACTTCTGGCGAAGCGATTGTCCAAGATGCCCTGATCGGGGCGGCAGCAGGGGCGATCCTGGGAGGTCTGTTTGGCAATCGGGTGATCTCGACGGAGAAGGTGCTGGGGGGAGCGGCGGCCGGAGCGGTAATCGGCAATGTTACGGCACCGGAAGTGGCGGTGATCAACCCCAATGCCAACTTGACCCTGACGGTTACCCAAGATTTTCAGCCCTACCTGCCCTAACGGGATCCCTCGGGAGTGGCGGTGAGCCGATCCAAAATCTCGTCGTGGGAAAGGCCTTTGCGTACCCATTCTTCGCAGTTGTGCAGCCGTTGGGCGGTGCCGATGAGAAAGCGGTTTTGGTCGGCCCCCAGGGACTCACAGGTGGTTTGCACACAGATTAAATCCCGACCCGAGAGCAAGGAGAACAGGCTGGCCAGTACCCCGGATTCCAGATAACCGGCGGGCTCCCGTGGGGCGGAAGAGTCCTCCGGCCTAAGGCTGGCACGGGCGGCGAGAGCAAAGCCCGAGTTGCGCACCGTTGCCTGCACCAAACCCTGATTCCCGGCGGAGAAATCCAGCTCAAGGCGACCCCAGCCGTGGGTGGCCCAGAGATCGCTAAGGGCATCGAGGAGGATCCCCATCGGCAATTCTCGCAGCGGCTGGTTGTGGTAACGGGAGAGTTCGTCCTCGAAGCGGCGGAAAAACTCTTCTCCCCAGTCACGACCACAGTTGTAAAGAATGACGCGGGCCGCTTGGCCGGTTTCGTAGCGCAAGCCGGAGTAGAGAGCCTCTAAAAGGGGCATGGGAAAGGCCGCCAATCGGTATCCTCCCCTGCTTGCCAACAGGCCGGTATGGATGTCGGGGCGGATGTAGTAGGCGGGGCTAAAGCAATGTCCGGGCAAGGTTTGCTCTTGCAGAATCTCTCGTAGGGTGGTCATGGGTATCCTCGAAGGGGCGACGGAGAAGGGCACGGGTTTTGAGGTGTGTCCGGTTCAGGACTTAGCTGACCAGCATCGATTTGGCCAAGAGTAGATAGGGGCGGATCATCTCGCTCTCTTCCACACCCAAGACGTAGGCCAGAGAGTCGAGCATCAGCTTGTAGGCGGGCTGGCATTGGTCGCGCATCTTAAAAGACTTCAGGATTGTCTCCAGCCAGTAGAGCAACTTGTCTCGCAGGTAGTCTTCGTCGTTGAGCAACATGGCCATGCAGCAGTAGCGCCACACCATGCTCAGGTCACGGCGGCAGCGCTCCCAGGCGAGGTGCCCGTGTTGACGGGTCAAGTTGGGTAACATCGGCTGAAACTTCTCGATTACCCGATCCAGCAGCTCGCTTTCTTTGGCCTGGAGTATCTGATAAATGCGTACCCGCTTCGGGATCCCTTCGACGTAAGCCCGCAGGGTTTTCAGCTCATCTGCCTGCAGGTAGCGGCCTTCAGTCTTTTGCATCAGCTCAGTAAGCATCAGATTCATGGGTGGAATCTCCCTTCAGGGTGGGGTTCAGACAAACATTTCCATCAAGGTAAGGGCAGGCTCCGGCGTGGCGGCGGCGGGTTCAACCTCAGCCACAGGAGGGGGGGCAGCCGGTATCTCAGGTTCGGTCTGAGAGACAGGACAGGCGGCCTGCAGTGTTTGCCAATGGGGGGCGAGCATATCCCGTTGCTCTGCCGAAAGGGATCCCTCAACGACCGCTCGAAGCTGTTCTAGGGCTTCCGGTAGACCCAGGTAATGTTCCATCGCTCCACAGATCCACTGCTGCAGTTGCGAGGGATCCCCCATCAGTAGGCTCAGGCCCAGGGAGCGCAAGCAGAGGGCCAAGTGACGGGCCAGGAGGCGTTGGGCAGGGGGCAAATCGGAGCTTGGAGTGTGTCCTCGTTGTTGCAAAACTTTCTGGATCCAGACCAACTCCTGTTGTTGGAAAATCTGGTAAATCTCCAAACGTTCTTGAAACGAAAGAGAGTAGCGGATCAGGCTTTGCAGATCATCCGATGGCAGGTAGTCACCTTCTCGATCGGCAATGCGCTCTGGCCAAGAGTAAATGTCATCCATAGGTGGGGTTTCCTTAAGCAACAGGATCGAGAGCAATGGGCCCGCACTGGCGCGGACAAAGACTAGAGCAAAGCTCCGCCAAACAAAGCGGCGAAATCCTCAAGGGTGAAGGGATCCTCCACCGGAGGCTCCGGCACCGGTTCTGGGCGCGGACGAGTGCCCGACCAATCGAAACTGGCAAAAAACTGTCCCACCGACTGGGTGAAGGGACATTGGCCGGAAGATTCCTGCTCCAGATCTGGATCGAGCAGGGCTTGGGTCAGGGGGCGGTTATCCCAGTTCAACCCTTGCAAAAAGGCCAGCAGGGGTTGGGTTAAATCCAAGCCGGGGTGCAGGGTGAGCATGGCAGTATCTCCAAAAGACTGTAGGGATTACAGCTGGTGCAAGCGTTGCTCGATCTCCCGTGCGCTTGCCCCTTCCGTAATCCAGAAATTGGCGGCATCAATGCGTTCTTGTCCACCCAGAAGAAATTTGCAGTAGGTTTCCCCCATGGCGTAGCACTGGATCTCGATGCAGCCCAGTTCCCGCGAAGTCATGGCCGTGAAGAACCCGGCAAACAACCCAGCGTAGAGATGGCAAACCGGCTTGCCCACATCCCCCAGGGTGCGCGCCACCATCGAGTCGAACAGATTGATAAACAAAAAGCCCTTCTGCTTCGATTCGGTTTCCACCTCCCACTTGCCCCAGCCCTGGGCAGTAAAGGGCCACCACCAGGTTTCCAACAGGAAAAGAAGGTTGGCCTGTTTCACCCCGACCCCGTACTCCCGCTCGTACCACTGAGAGAAATGCACCGAATCCCGCGTGCCCCAATCCATGCCAATCGTGTACATGACAGCGGCAGACGCATCCCCCACTTCCCGTTCCAATCCCGTCTGTAAACCCACGATGAAGTCTTCGCTGAGCAGCAGGTTTTGGGTGTTGTTCCAGTCGATGATTGTGCCTTGTTCCCGATTGAAGCGGAAGAAATCGCGGTAGCTGTAGTGGGAGTGCTTGTCACGACCTGTGGGCATGGTGACGGCGGGGCGGGGATCCGGTCGAGATGTAGAAGGGGTCATGGTTCTCTCCAAGGGGATAGATTCAGGACGAGGCTGATTGCTGATACTAAGGTGAATCAACAGACTTACTTGACTGAAGTTAGACAGGGATTAAAACTGCTGAGCTTTAGGCTCCCTCAATACGGACGATTACAGACGATTAGGCTTCCCGAGTTTGCGCCAGTGTACTGCCGATCAGCCGAAAATCTTCTTTTTCCAGTTGTTTAACGGTTGAGCGAGTGATGACCTTGCCACATTCCACCAATACTTTCCCCGTACGCGGGTGCAAGAGGTTTTGTTCGGCTCGCCTGCCAACCAAGACTTCTATATCCTGCAGCGAATTGACATACATCCCTGGCGGCAGTTCCACCACTACTCCATCGGAAACCACCCTCGCCTGACAGGCCAGCCGCGAGTTGGGCTTGGCGCTGGTGATCACCTCCAGGGTTTTCGACTCACGCGGAGTTATGGGTGTCAAACTGCCCATACCCTCCTTGACGTAAATGTGGCAGGTGGCACAAATGCCACGTCCATTGCATTCCTTGGAAACGTGTAAGTCTTCCGAAAGAATTGCCGATAGCAAGTTGCTGTAGGTATCTACTTCAGAAATGCGAGATAGCGGCTCCAACCGAATCTGTTTAGCCATAAAAGGGATCCATCCAGGCGTGAAGCCCATGTAATGATGGGAAGAACGGGCTGCCCAAAGAGGCAAGATCACCAGATCAGCCCTCTTCTGTATTCTGCATTTTTCAAATAGTTCTGTGAATAGGAATGAAATAATCCTTAACTACGAGTAAATACGGAGTTTTGATTGCCTCGGACTCTCGTAAAGTGAATTCACGGAAAACAATTGGGTTCCTTTGTGGATATTGTAAACATTTGTCGCAAACTTCCACAAGCAATTCAATCAGCAAGATACACCTAAGATACATCTTGAGTAGAGCCTTCGCTGTTTTTGACTCGAAAGGATGGGCTTTACTCTCGACATGAATTAGCTTCATTCTTCTTTTAAGGATGGTTTCCTGCCTTATTCTCAAGTTAATTTTTTCATCGGTTTTGTCGATTAGGAGCAATTGTCATGGAGTCACGCCAGCACCATCGGGATCCGCAAATGTCGCAGAACCTTTTACGAGCTACCTATCAGCAGCTTTTGGAGCGTCAGCCTTACCAGCATGAAAAAGTGGGAGAACTGGAAAAGATCGAGCAGGAGTTCTTACGGGGTCGGATAGGCGTTAAACGCCTGGTGCGACAGATAGGGGGATCCCATCTTTACCGGCGGCTCTTTTTTAGTGCTGGTTGCAATACCCGTTGTGTGGAGCAGGGGTTCAAGCACTTTTTGGGACGGGCCCCGGCCAACAAAGCTGAAGTGGCAGCCTACCACGATATTTTGGTACATCAGGGCTTTCAGGCGATGGTCAATGCTTTCATTGATTCTGAGGAGTATCGGCACCATTTCGGCAATGACCATCTGCCCCAACCCCGGCAACGGCTCAGCGGTCATCCTCCTTTGGCCTACCTGCTGACGAATCGGATGCACCACAGCCACGATCTGGCCATGCAGGGATCCCCGCTGTTGCAAAGTTTGGCGGTGATGTAGGTCGGGGTTTGTGGGGAGAGGGCTGGCCGAGGAAGGGATCCCTTCTCGTTAGGCGCTCCGGCTGGGGAGAAAGTCTAAGGTATAGGCCTGCCCCACCTCCAGCCGCTCTTCCACCGCCCCGAGAGCGACCATCTCCTGAAAGTAGGCTTGCCAGCGTTGGTGGGTCATGGCGCCGATTCCCAGCGTCGCTGCATCGCCTGAAGTCAGCATGCCATAGTCCTTCAGAGCCTGGTGGCTATAGGCCAAAAGGGCCTCGCTCATGTTGGGGTTATCCCGCCGGATCAGGCGGTTGCCGGGGCGGGGATCCTCCAGGTAGCTTTGCCACCCTTGGATGGAGGCTGCAATAAACTTCTGCACCTGTTCTGGATGGTGTTCGGCAAAGCGACGGGTGGTTTCTAGGGTTGTGGCGTAGGGGGAATACCCATAGTCCGCCAGCAGAAAGACCACCGGATCAAAGCCTCCCTCTTGACGGACCCGAAAAGGTTCGGCGGTAACA
The DNA here is from genome assembly GCA_039794845.1 of Thermostichus sp. DRC_bins_24. Lineage (GTDB taxonomy): Bacteria > Cyanobacteriota > Cyanobacteriia > Thermostichales > Thermostichaceae > Thermostichus. Next base: position 13,012 of record JAUQVK010000006.1, on the reverse strand, counting down.
TATCCCTGCTGTGCCGATTGTTTGTCCAGCAAAAAAGGCCCAAGGCTGAAGTTGTAGGGGCGCTTTTGCTCGTCGCCAAAGCCGAACTTGGCTCGCAAAAAGGGCCAGTAGGTGAGGTTGGCCCCCGGAGACACCCAAATCGGTTTGCCCCGCAGGTCTTGGAGATGGTCGTTACCCACCCCGGGATGCGCCAGCAAACACTGAGGATCCTTTTGGAAAAAGGCCGCCACCGTCAGCAACGGGATCCCGGCTTGCACAGCCGCAAGGGCATCTGGGCTGGATCCCAGCACAAAATCCGCCGCCCCCCCCGCCAGCAGCTGCAACACATTCACCCCCGTCCCCCCCATGTGGATCTCCACCTCCAAGCCGTAGCTTTCGTAAAGGCCGGTGGCAAGGGCTTGGTAAAACCCACCGTGCTCGGCTTGGGCGTACCAATTGGTAGCCAGGCGAAGGGGCTCTCCCCGTTCCTCTCGCCGGGATTTGGGTCCCCAACCCACGGCCAACACCGCCCCTCCACTCCGCAACACCTGCCGACGGGGCCACAGGCGGTGCTCCCGTTCGCGCCGTCGCGGTAGCGTTGCGGAGCAACAGCGCGCCCTTGGTGCAGAGAACGCAGGAAACAAAGACATGGCCAGGGATCCAAGTGCACAAGGTCTTTTCTTCACCCTAGTTCAGCCTGGGCAGATCCGGGGGAAGAACCAGCCAAGATTAACGAGACTTTGAATCCCGTTGCGAATTCATACCCGGGGGCAGGGATCCCTTCTCCTGGATCCGCCTGTTCCGTTGGCGATGCCGTTGCCAGGCCCCCCAAGCCACTCCCCCCAGCACCAAAGAGGCCCCCCCCAAATAGGTTCCTCCCGCCGGTAGGCCCGCCAAGGCCAAGGCCAAGGATCCCACCCAGAGGGTCATGGCATAGATGAGCAGCACCGAATGCCGTTGGGAAAGTCCCGCCTTGAGGAGACGATGGTGCAAATGTCCCTTATCCGGGTGAAAGGGAGACTGCCCCTTCGAAAGCCGCTTAACGATCACCGTGGACATATCCAAAATCGGCACCGCCAAAATACAAAAGGGCAGGGCCACTGCCAGCGTCGTCACCACCTTGGCCACCCCGATTACCCCAATCCCCGCCAGGGTAAACCCCAAAAAATAGGCTCCCCCATCCCCCATGAATATTTGGGCCGGATTGAAGTTGTAGCGCAAAAACCCCAAACAGGCTCCCGCCAAGGCCGCCGCGATCATGGCCGCCGAAGGGCGATCCAACAGCAAGGTCACCATCAGCATCACCACCGCCGCAATCCCCGACACCCCCGCCGCCAAGCCATCCAACCCATCCATAAAATTGATGGCATTGGCCATGCCCACCAACCAAAATAGGGTGATCAGCAAACTCAGCCAGACGGGAAACGACCAGATTCCCCATCCCGGCAGACTGATAAACTCGATGCGCACCCCCACCCCCCAAGCAGCGGTGGCAACCACAAACTGCATCAACAGGCGGGAAAAGGGGGACAGCCGAAACAGATCGTCTGCCAGCCCGATCAAAAAAAACAAAACCCCGCCGATCGTCACCCCCCAAATTTCGTATTCCTGCTCAGTGCGCAGGCCCCCAAATGCCCCTGCCCCCCACAGCAGCAGCAGCGCCACCAGATTGCCACAAAAAATGGAGATGCCCCCCAGGCGCACCATCGGCTGCTGGTGAATTTTCCGCTCATCCGGTAGATCCAACTGGCCGCTACGGATCCCGACTGCCTTGACCATGGGGGTTGCCCACAAGACCACACAGGCAGCAGCAAGGAAGGCGACCAAGTAGGGCATGGCAAGCCGTAGAGATTATCCCAGGTGGGGGTAAAGGGGGAAACGACGGCAAAGCTGTGCCACCCGCTGCCGACAGGCTGCTAACCCGGCGGCATCTTCCGGATGAAACAGGCAGTCGGCAATAATGTCCCCGATCTGCCCAAATTCTACCGACCCCAAGCCGCGAGTGGTCAAAGCCGGGGATCCCAGGCGCAAACCGCTGGCGACAAACGGAGATTGCGGGTCGAAGGGGATGGTATTTTTGTTGGCGGTAATGTGAATGCTATCCATCAGCTGATCCGCCCGTTTGCCCGTCATCAAGGGATCCGCTGCCCCCGCTTGTTCCAACACTGCCGAAACCGAGCGCAGATCCAACAGCATCAAATGATTGTCTGTCCCTCCCGACACCAGCCGGATGCCTCGGCTTTGCAGGGATGCCGCCAGGGCTCGGGCATTGGCGATCACCTGGGCCGAATACTCCGAAAAACTCGGTTGCAGAGCCTCCCCGAAGGCCACCGCCTTGCCGGCAATTACGTGCTCCAACGGCCCCCCTTGGCTGCCGGGAAACACGGCTTTGTCCAACTTTTTGCCCAGCTCGGGATCCCGAGTCAAGATCAAACCACCGCGTGGCCCCCGCAGCGTTTTGTGGGTGGTGGTGGTGACCACATCGCAGAGGGGAACAGGGTTGGGATGATGGCCCGTCGCCACCAAGCCGGCAATATGGGCAATATCCGCCAGCAGATAGGCACCCACTTCGTCAGCAATGGCCCGGAAGGCGGCAAAGTCGATCACCCGAGGGTAGGCGGAGTAGCCACAGATGATCAACTTGGGCCGGTGTTGCAACGCCAGAGCACGCACCTGCTCAAAGTCAATCCGCTCCGTTTGGGGATCCACCCCGTAATGCACCACCTGGAACCATTTCCCCGACACATTCACCGGTGAGCCGTGGGTGAGATGACCGCCGTGGGACAAATCCATGCCCATAATCGTGTCGCCCGGCTGCAGGAGGGCCAGAAAAACGGCGAAATTGGCCTGGGCTCCCGAATGGGGTTGCACATTGGCGTGGGCGGCCCCAAACAGCTGCTTGGCCCGATCGATGGCCAGTTGTTCGAGCTCGTCCACGAATTCACAGCCGCCGTAGTAGCGCTTACCCGGCAAACCTTCGGCATATTTGTTGGTCAGCACCGAGCCTTGGGCCGCCAAAACGGCTGGCGAAGTGAAGTTCTCGCTGGCGATCATCTCCAGGTGATCCCGCTGTCGGTTCAGCTCTTGCCCAATCAGGCCAAAGACCAGCGGATCCGTTTCCGCCAAAATCGCCAGACTATCCCGTTGGATTTGCAGACTTTGAGGAGCAACCACCATGATCCTGAAGGAGCTTAAACCGCCACGCCATCGTAGCACGGTTAGCCCAAGCCGATGGGACAGGAGCCGGACCCAGGGCCGGCAAGGACTCTGTAAAGAATTTTGAGCTTTTCCTTCCGATTCAAAAGCACCCCCTGAGGCCACGGTAAAGTGAGGGGGTTCACCTATGCGGAACGGAGTTCCATCGTTAGGGAGTTGGTTATGACGGACTCGCAAGTCTTCACCATTCTGGCTATTGCTTTGGTTCCTGCGGTGATGGCACTGCTTTTGGGAGCTGGCTTGGCCCGTAGCTGAAGGATTTCCTCTCGAGATTTCACGCTGAATCCCTCCGGCCCACTGTGAGGTGGGCTTTTTTGTTGGGGAAGTGAGGGGATTTCTAAAAAATGCTTTGTCTCAAAGCCTGACACTTTTGGAAAAATCGGCTTCAATAGGCCCTAGCTGCGCTTCCTGGCAGCAGAGGTGACTTATCATCCCCTTACCTCCTTCTCTTCACCCGTGACACCCAAGTCTTCTCCCCGTACTCTGGCTCGGCACGTATCCCTACGTGTGGAGCAGGTTTCTGGGCCTCGGCTGGGCCTTCCCGTCTCCTCTGCTCCGCTGGTTCGGCGTCCGCAGGGACAGGTATCTTCTGCCGGAACAAAGCCGCAACGGGCAAAGGGAGCCTCGCCCTCTCCCAAAGTTTCCACGGTACGGGCGGTTCCGGTTCGCAATCGGCGCTCCCGTTCTCAGAAAGGGCCTGCCCAGGATCCTCAGGCTTGGGAGATGGCCTGCCGCATTGGGGTGAATGTTTTGTTTACGGCTGCTGCCCTCAGCGGTCTGTATCGTCTCCTACCCGTGCAGTTGGCCCAGTACCACCGGTTGCAGGTTTTGGAACAGCATATTGAAGTTTTGGGAACTCGGGTTTCGCGGCTGCAGGATGGGGTGGATCGGGGGATGGATCCCTTGCAACAGGAAGCCCTGATCAAAGAACGCCTCAATCGGGTGCCCGCTAACCAAATCCAGGTGCGTTTGGTGGATCCCGCCACTTGGGTTGCCGGCGAGGAAGAAGAGGCCAGCTCAACGTGGATCGGCCAATCCACAGACCCTTTGCCCAGCCCCTAGGGTTTCAGCGATTTTCAAAAAGGCTAGGCGTTCAGGATCAGGGCCACTTCCTTGGCAAAGTAGGTGAGGATCATATCGGCGCCGGCTCGCTTCATGGCCAGTAGCGATTCCAACATCACCTTTTTGCCATCGATCCAGCCCTTCTGTTCGGCGGCTTTGATCATGGCGTACTCACCACTGACGTTGTAGGCGGCCACAGGCAGATTCGTCGATTCTTTAACGCGATAGATGATGTCCAGGTAGGCCAAAGCCGGTTTGACCATGAGCATATCCGCCCCTTCGGCTTCGTCCAGTTCCGCCTCTTTGATGGCTTCACGGGCGTTGGCGGGATCCATCTGATAGGTTTTTTTGTCTCCCGACTTGGGAGCCGATCCGAGGGCATCTCGAAAGGGGCCGTAGAAGGCAGAGGCATACTTGGCGGAGTAGGCAAGGATGGCCACATCCGTATACCCCTGATCGTCCAAGGCTTGGCGAATTGCCCCAATGCGCCCGTCCATCATGTCTGAGGGAGCAACAATATCGGTTCCGGCCTCCGCTTGGGAGAGGGCTTGTTTGACCAGTACCTCTACGGTTTCATCGTTCAAGATCACCCCATCCCGCACAATGCCATCATGGCCATCGCTGTTGTAGGGATCCAGGGCCACATCCGTCACCACCAAGATCTCGGGGATTTCCTGCTTAATCCGCCGTACACACTGTTGAATTAAGCCTTCCGGGTTAAAACATTCCCGTCCGGTGGGATCCTTTTTTTCTTCCGGCACCACCGGGAACAGGGCCACGGCCGGGATCCCCAATTGGGCCGCTTCTTCCACTTCTTTGAGCAGCAAATCCAAGCTGTAGCGGTAACAGCCGGGCATGGACTCCACCTCTTGCCGCTGGTTCTCCCCCTCCAAGACAAACAGCGGATAGATCAGATCCTGCACCTGCAGCTGGGTTTCCTGAACCAACTGGCGAAAGGCTTCGGTGCGCCGTAGCCGACGAGGGCGGTAGATCAGGTCTTGGCTCATGGAAGCAAGGGGTGGAAAAGGGCGTTTCCATTCTGCCATGGGGGTTGTGCGGGGCTGACTCCCTTTGCAACAGGATGCAACATCAGGTATGGGGAGGGAAATGCCGGGCCAACCAACGGCGTAGGGTTTGTTTCACGGCTTCTGCTTGGCAATCGTGCAACAGATCGTGGCGAGATTGGGGAAAGTCTTGGACTTGCACATGGGGCAACTGCCGGGCAAAATCAAGGGCTCCGATGGGGTTCACGACGATATCGGCGGAAGTGTAGAGCAGCAAGACGGGCAGGTTGAGCCGATGGGCTTGTTCGAGGCACCGCTGCCCACTGCGCACCAATTCAGCCGTAAATCGGGCCCGAGTCACCCCACAAAGGTAGGGATCCGCAGCAAAGGCTGCCTGCTGCTCCGGTAGTGAAGTCACTCGCGCCGGATCGTAGAGGCCCGTTAAGGCCAGTTGGGGGAGGACTTTGTCCAAAACCTGCAAAAGCCTTTGGGTGAAAGGGGTGAAGTAGTGGTCGATGCGAAAGGCCGGAGAGAGCAAGATTAAGCCCTGAACTTGTTCTGGATGCGCAAGGGCATATTCGGTCACCCAATTGGCGCCGGAACTGTAACCACACCAGATCTGCGGGATCCGATTGGATCCCTGCGGCCAGATTTGTTGAACAATCGTCTCCAGATCGGCTTGGTATTGCGTGAAGCGGTCGATCCAGCAGCGGATCCCCCCGGAGCGGCCAAACCCCCGCATATCGGGAGCCAAAACCTCCCACCCCTGAGCGGCCAACTCGGCAGCCAACTCGCAAAATCCGCCGGCATGATCCCCTTTGCCGTGCAACAGCAACAGGCGCCCACGGGGGGCTGGATGCCGCCAATGGTGCAGAAAAGCCGGGATCCCATCCGACAACAGCAACTGCTGAGACTGATAGATCCCTTGAGGTGAGATCACCTTTGATTGGGTTTCCGTGAGGTCAAAAGCCATGAACAAATCCAACACATGATCCGGCAAATGCCGGCCAACAGGACGCCGCGAACCCCATGTTCACACATCCGATCTGCCGATGCAGCCTTCGGTGGCGTAATCTTCCTCTCCCAACTTAAAACATTTCTTAACAATCTTAGGATTGGCCAGGGATCCCTGTCTGGAGGGCGTTGTATGGCTTACAGCCCTGTTTAGGAAAACACATTGGGGATCTCTTGGGGTCAATCGGGGGAATCCAGCCGGATCCGGCTGCCCTGGGGGGTATGATGTTGTGAAGAAGTTTTGCGGAGCCTCAGGTTTGACGGGATCCCGTCTCTGGGCCGTTCCGCCTCTGCTTTACCATTGCTTTATCCCTTCATTCAGTTCATTCAGTCAGAAACGGGTTACTAAGACTATGCTGCTACTCAAAATCTCTGTTTACGCTGTCGTGATCTTTTTTGTTGGGCTTTTTGTGTTTGGTTTCTTGAGCAATGACCCCTCTCGCAACCCCAACCGTCGCGATATGGAGTAAGGGATCCTGCGCCGGTCTGTAGCTCGTTACAGTACAGAAGGCTCGTTCTCGGGGGTGCCGGATAATGTGCATCCCCTGTTTGATGCTTGTTTGATGTTAAGGGTGTCGCCGCAGTCTTTGACTGAAAAAGCCATCTTGATCCTGCCGATGGGGCCATATCAGGAGGGGATCCCCTTCTGCAGCCCAATCGGGTTGGCATTCAAGAAACGCTTGAACAATATCCTCATTTTCGGCAGGGTGCAGCGTACAGGTGGCGTACACCAACACTCCGCCCGGCTTCACCCAACGGGCGGCGATGCGCAATAGCTGAGTTTGTAACCGGGCCAACTCCCGAATGGGGTCTGGGGTTTGTCGCCAACGGGCATCGGCATGACGGTGTAGGGTTCCCAACCCCGAACAGGGGGCATCCAGCAGAACCCGGTCGGCACTGTTCCAGGTGGGCAAGGGGGCGGGGGGGGTTTCAACAGAGGCCAACTCCAGTAGATCGATGGCGAGAGAACGAATCGCCCTCAAACCCAGCCGCTGGGCATTCTCCTCTAGGCGCTTAAGGCGATGGGTGTAGCGATCCAACCCCCAAATTTCCCCTTCATCCTGCATGTGTTCGGCAATGTGAGTGGTTTTGCCCCCCGGAGCGGCACAACAGTCGATCACCCGTTCTCCCGGCTGGGGATCCAGCCATTGCACCACCTGCTGAGCGCTGGCATCTTGAACCGTCCACCATCCTTGGGCAAAACCTGGCAGGGCGGTAATTTCGCCAGCATGCCTCTGTAGCCGCAAAGCGCCGGGCACCCCCGGAATAGACGTTGTGGGGATCCCTGCCTGGGCGAGGGCGTGGCGAACCTGCTGCCCATCTGCCCGCAGGGGATTGATGCGCAAGTCCAGGTGGGGGGGCTGGTTGAACCATCGGCACAACTGTTCGGTTTCGGTTGGCCCCAGTTGTTCCCACCACAGCCGCACCAGCCAATCGGGAAAACTATGCAATATCCCCAAGGTTTGAATAGGGTCTTGGGGCAGCCGATCTCGCAGCGGTTGTAGGGGATCCCCCTGCATTTGGCGTTGATAGGTTCGCAAAATGCCATTCACCACCCCCGTTAGGGATCCCAGGCCCACCTGTCGGGCCAATTCCACACTGGTATGGATGGCGGCACTGGCAGGGATGTGATCCAAAAAAGCCAGCTGGTATAGCCCCATCTGCAAAATCAACCTGAGATCGGGGGGTTGTTTGTGGGCGGGGCGCTGGGCAAAGCAATCGATCAGGGCATCCAGGGTGCGGCGGCGACGGGTAATGCCGTACACCAATTCGCTGACCAGGTGGCGATCGGCGGGAATGAGATTGCTACCCGACAACAGATGCTCAAGAACCCGATCGGCATAGGCATCTTGCCGCTCGATTTTCTGCAAGGCCAGCAGCGCCAATTGACGGGCATTCATGGGCAACCCAGGAGGTTCTCCCATTATCTCCGCTTAAGGAAGGTGCCTCCCGGGCGATACTGGAAGGGCTGATCTGACCCAAGGGATCCCTGTCATGCCGGAGGCCAACCAAACCCCCTCTGCATTTTTGGAGGTGATCCCTGCTATCGATCTGCTGCAGGGCCAAGCGGTACGCCTCTACCAGGGGGATTATGGGCAGGCGGAGCAGGTGGCTGCCGATCCGGTACAGCAAGCCGAAGAGTGGGCCGAACAGGGGGCCGCCCGCCTGCATTTGGTGGATTTGGATGGGGCCAAAAGTGGGGATCCGATCAACCTGCCAATTATCGAGCACATCGTGCAAAGGCTGGCCATTCCGGTACAGGTGGGGGGTGGGATCCGCTCGATTGAACGGGCCAAACAACTACTGGACTTGGGGGTGGATCGGGTGATCGTCGGCACCCTAGCGGCGGAGGATCCCACCACTTTCGCGGCCATGACCCAGCACCTACCTGGCCGGGTTTGGGTGGGAATCGATGCTCGTCAAGGGCAAGTGGCTACCCGCGGCTGGCTGAGCACAACCCCCTTGCTGGCCACCGAGCTGGTGAAGCGGGTCGGGGAACAAGGGGCTGCCGGGATCATCTACACCGACATTCACCGTGATGGCACCCTCACCGGCCCCAATCTGGAACAGTTGCGGGAGATCCTCGCCATTTCGCAGTTGCCGGTGATTGCTTCGGGGGGGATCGGCTCTCTGACGGATTTGCTTGCCCTGTTGAGCTTGCCGGGTTTGGCGGGGGCGATTCTGGGTAAAGCCCTCTACTCGGGGGCCATCCCACTGAAGGAGGCTGTGCGGGCGGTGGGGCCAGGCCGTTGGCAGGATCTACCGCCAGAAACCGGATCCCAGTGGGCATAAAGAGAAGATCTCAGGTCTGGGCTTCTCGGCTCAAAGGATTGATGGTCAACCGGATCCTCTAGAGAAAGTAGAGAAAGAACTTGTGGATTCTGAACCGCAAGAATGTGCCCAAGAGCTCAACAGCCTTGACAAAACCTTTGCCATACTGATGCAACCGGCACGAACCTTTCGTAAAGGTCTTTCTTAAAGTTTTTTTAGGTTAGCTATGCCCCTTCCCTCCCTTCGCCCTGCTGTTCAAGCCCTACAACCGGAGTTGGTGACCTGGCGCCGCCACATCCACAAGTATCCAGAGCTGGGCTTTCGGGAGGAGCAGACTGCCGCTTACATCAGCCAGCGCCTGAAAAGTTGGGGGATCCCTCACCAGACCGGCATTGCCCACACCGGTATTGTGGCCATCATCGAGGGAGAACAGCCGGGGCCAACCTTGGCGTTGCGGGCGGATATGGATGCTCTGCCCATCGAAGAAGCCAATGAAGTGGAGTACCGCTCCTGTCTGCCCAATACCATGCACGCCTGTGGACACGACGGCCATACTGCCATTGCCATGGGCACCGCCAAGCTGTTGCAGCAGCACCGCCAACACCTGAGGGGCAGGGTTAAGGTTATTTTTCAACCCGCCGAAGAAGGGCCTGGGGGCGCCAAACCGATGCTAGAGGCTGGGGTGCTGAAGAACCCGGATGTGGAAGGGATCCTCGGCCTGCACCTGTGGAACAACCGTCCTTTGGGCAGCATTGGGGTGAAAAGTGGCCCCTCGATGGCCTTTGCCGACCGCTTTCAAATTCAGGTGATCGGGCGGGGAGGGCATGCCGCCATCCCTCATCAAACGGTGGATGCGATTGTGGTGGGATCCCAGATTGTTTCGGCGTTGCAGACCATTGTCTCCCGCAATGTGGATCCGATGTTGCCGGCGGTGGTGACGGTGGGCCGCTTCCGGGCGGGCGATGCCTTCAACGTCATTGCCCCCAGCGCAGAAATTTGGGGCACCGTGCGCAGTTTTCATCCCGAAGTGGCGGAATTGATCCCCAAGCGCATTGAAGAAATCGTGGCCGGTATTTGCCAAGCCCACGGAGCAACCTACGAGTTTCAGTTTGAGCGGCGCTATCCGGCGGTGCACAACGACCCTGCCATGACAGCACTGGTGGAGAAATCTGTCCGGCAAGTCTTTGGCTCGGAGGCCGTGATCATTCCCGAAATGACCATGGGGGGAGAAGATGTTTCTTTCTTTATGAACGAAGTACCGGGCTGCTACTTTTTTGTCGGATCCGCCAACTCCGAAAAGGGCCTGGATTACCCCCACCACCACCCCCGTTTCGACTTTGACGAAAGTGCCCTCGGCATCGGGGTAGAGCTGTTCTTGCGCTGCATTGAAAACTACACCGGGCAAGCCTTGAATTAGGCGATTCTTAGTTTTAGTTTCTTAGTTTTAGTTATAGTCATTGCAATTCATTGCCATTGAGGCTGAAACAGACCCCTCACCCCCTTCGCGCAGCGTAGCCCCGGCCGTAGCCCCTAGCTCCTCCCCCAGAGCGGGAAAGGGGAGTCAGAAAGTGTATCGTTCTTATCTCATTCTCATTGGAGTGAGTGTACCTCGGCGGGGTAAACCCAGGACACCCTATTGCGCGATCATAAACCTCTGCATAGCCTGCCCTAGGAATCCCTCAGGAGGCCATCACGACGGGATCCCCAACAAATCCTCGATTTTGGGCATTTGATCGAGGGGAATCACCCGCCCTTCATTTTCAAAATCCGGGATCTCATGGAAGTTGAGATAGCGATAGAGTTCTCCAGCAAACGGTTGAATTTTACTGGCCACAATATCCTGATATTCCTCGGGGGAGGGGATCCGTCCCAATAATGCACAAGCAGCGGACAATTCGGCGGATCCCAGGTAAACCCGGGCATCTTTGCCCATGCGATTGTTGAAGTTGCGCGTTGAGGTGGACATCACCGTGGCTCCATCTTCCACGCGGGCTTGATTGCCCATACAGAGGCTACAGCCCGGCATTTCCGTTCTGGCCCCGACGGCGGCAAAGGTGCCGTACACCCCTTCCGAGCGCAGCTGCGATTCATCCATGCGGGTGGGGGGGCAGATCCAAAATTGCTTTACTTTGGCCCGTCCTTGGCCCTCCAAAACCTTGGCCGCTGCGCGATAGTGGCCGATATTGGTCATGCAGGAGCCGATGAACACTTCATCAATTTTGATCGGGGTGTCGGGATTGCCCGCCGCATGTTGGGCATAGACCTCGCTTAGGGTCATTACCTTATCCGGGTCGTTGGGGGCACAGACAATCGGTTCGGTAATGGTGTTGAGATCGATCTCAAGGATCTCGGCATATTCGGCATCGCTGTCGGCTTCCATTAACGTGGGATGGGCCAGCCATGCTTCCATTTTGGCAATACGCCGCAGCAGGGTTCTGGCATCTTGGTAGCCCCGGGCGATCATGTTTTTGAGCAGGACAACATTGGAGCGCAGATATTCTGAAATGGTCTCAACCCCCAACTTAATGGTGCAGCCGGCACAGTTGCGCTCCGCCGACGCATCCGTAAACTCAAAGGCTTGTTCCACCTTCAGATCGGGCAGGCCCTCGATCTCCATAATCCGTCCGGCAAAGACGTTCTTTTTGCCTTTTTTCTCAACCGTTAAGAGGCCCTTTTGAATGGCCACATAGGGGATGGCGTGGACGATATCCCGCAGGGTGATCCCCGGTTGCAGTTCCCCCGTAAAGCGCACCAGCACCGATTCGGGCATATCCAAGGGCATCACCCCCAAGGCCGCTGCAAAGGCCACCAAGCCGGATCCCGCCGGAAAGGAGATCCCCAAAGGGAAGCGCGTGTGGGAATCGCCGCCGGTGCCCACCGTATCGGGCAGAAGCATCCGGTTCAGCCAGGAGTGGATGATGCCATCCCCAGGCCGCAGCACCACCCCCCCCCGTGAGGCAAAAAAGTCCGGCAGCTCTTTCTGGGTTTTGATATCCACCGGCTTGGGATAGGCTGCCGTGTGGCAAAAACTCTGCAAAACCAAATCGGCATTAAAGCCCAGGCAGGCCAGCTCTTTAAGCTCATCCCGGGTCATGGGGCCGGTGGTGTCCTGGGATCCCACGGTGGTCATCAGGGGTTCACAGCTCATGCCCGGACGCACCCCCGGCAAGCCACAGGCTTTGCCCACCATTTTTTGCGCTAGGGTATACCCTTTGCCGGTATCCACGGGTGGGGTGGGCCGAATAAACAGAGGCGAGGGATCCAGCCCCAGGGCTTGCCGCGTTTTGTCGGTGAGGGCGCGGCCAATCAGCAGCGGGATCCGTCCGCCCGCCCGCACTTCATCGGTGAGGGTGTCAGGCTTCAGGGTAAAAGTAGCGAGCACCTCGCCCGCCTCAGATTTGATCACCCCTTGGTACGGGTAAATCGTCACCACCATCCCCGTTTCCAACCGGGAGACATCGCACTGAATCGGTAGGGCCCCGGCATCTTCGGCAGTGTTGAAGAAAATCGGCGCAATCGTGCCCCCCAGGATTACTCCCCCAGCCCGCTTGTTGGGCACATGGGGAATGTCGTGGCCGATATGCCAGAGCACCGAGTTGATGGCGGATTTGCGGGAGGATCCCGTCCCCACCACATCCCCCACAAAGGCCACCGGATGGCCTTTTTGCTTCAGCTCAGCGATGACGGCCAGGGATCCCGGCGCGCGAGATTCCAACATCACCAGAGCATGGAGTGGGATATCCGGGCGGGTGGTGGCATGGGCAGCGGGGGACAGATCGTCGGTGTTGATCTCCCCCGGCACCTTGAATACCGTCACCGTCAGGGCCTCCGCCAAGGGATCCCGTTGGGTAAACCACTCCCCATTGGCCCAGGACTCGATCACCTGCCGGGCATAGCCATTGCCCGTTCGCGCCAGCGTGCCCTTGGCGCCTTGGCTCAGTTCCAGCACATCATGAAAAGCATCG
>JAUQVK010000005.1:0-10079 GCA_039794845.1 Thermostichus sp. DRC_bins_24 | reverse complement strand
TGGGCTGCGATCGTCCTTCGGGGCGATCGAGGATTGGAACAGTCCAGTCTGAGTTACCTAACTCGAATTGTTCGAGGCTGCGATCGTCCTTCGGGGCGATCGAGGATTGGAACTGAACTCACCCACGTACTGGCGGATGAGTTTGAAAGGCTGCGATCGTCCTTCGGGGCGATCGAGGATTGGAACGTAGGCGTTCGGCCTTGGCGGCAGCAGCAGCGGCAGGCTGCGATCGTCCTTCGGGGCGATCGAGGATTGGAACGCTTTGCCTCTGCGGGGATCTCATCCACCGCGATCGGGCTGCGATCGTCCTTCGGGGCGATCGAGGATTGGAACCCAGTAGCACCACGGCAACCGCCAGCAACCGTGGCGCTGCGATCGTCCTTCGGGGCGGCAACAGGATCAGCTTCTACGGTTGTAGGTGACTAGCGGAAGGACTGTAAGATAAGCATCCTCGGGCATATTGCTCGGCAACACAGGTATGACAGCACCATCTAGGCAAATCCCTCGTCCGGCAAGAGTTTTCGCTCAACTTTATACCCTGCGTGAAGTCGAAAAAGGCTGTACCTTGACCTGAGTGGCGTGATCATTCTGACCAAGTTTCGCTCCGACCGCTGAGGGATGATCCCCATTACCGTCATCACAAAAGAGCTCGTCTGTAAAGGTTGGCTCGGCTCCTGTGGGATCCACATCTTTCGCCTACAGTGGAATATTGGCATTCATAAAGTTCAGCCATGAAAGGTTTGTTTCCTGCCACTGGTATCGGCTTTTCCTGGCGATTTTCCTGGCGAGGAGTTCCCAAAACCCTCAAGGGGATCCTGCTGATTTTGATCTCCGTCAGCTGTTTTGCCACCATGGATGCCACCATTCGCCGCCTGTCAGGGGAGTTGCACCCGTTTGAGATCGCCTTTTTTCGCAATTTTTTCGGGTCGTTGGCCTTAATGCCGCTGTTGTTGCGAGAAGGGCTGGGATCCCTGCGGACAAAGCGCTTGGGGTTGTTTGCCCTACGTGGCGTGCTGAATACCATCGCCATGCTGATGTTTTTCTGGGCCTTGAGTCGGGTGCCCTTGGCAGAGGTAACGGCCCTTAGTTTTACGATTCCTTTGTTTGCTTCGCTGTTTGCCATTTGGTTGCTGCGAGAGCGGGTGTACCTGCAGCGCTGGGTGGCCCTTGGCCTGGGTTTTGTCGGCATGGTCGTGGTGTTGCGACCCGGCTTTCAGGCGGTAACCTTAGGCTCAGCGGCAGCCCTGGCGGCTTCTGTGCTCTTGGCTTGGGTGACGGTGCTGATCAAGATCCTCTCGCGCACCGAGTCGAGCATTACGATTACTGCCTACATGGGCTTGTTTCAGGCCCCCTTATCACTGCTGGCGGCGGTGTGGTTCTGGCAGTGGCCAGCCTTGCAAGACTGGATCCCGTTGGTGGCCATCGGTTGTCTGGGCACACTGGGGCAGGTGCTGATGATCCATGCCTTTGCCTATGCCGATGTATCGACGCTCTTGCCTTTTCAGTTTTCGGCCTTGATCTGGGCCACCTTGTACGGCTTCTTCTGGTTTGGGGAATGGCCGGATCTCTGGACTTGGGTGGGAGGTGCCATTATTTTTGGCAGTTCCTTAGCTTTGGCCTATCGGGAATCTCGACTGAAGGCGAGCAGTGCCCCCAGCCAGTGAGGATCCCCGCAAAACTACGGTTGTTCATCCCTCTGTTCCGAAGATAGCTTGGCCGCGTGAATAGATTTGAAATCAATCGGCCAAGAATATGAGAAGATTGAAAATAATGGCACTGCTACTTGCCATTGCGTGTCTATATGCTTGCGGCCCTTCATCTTGGGTAACCCACAGCAGCCCGGGAATGAGGGGTGTTAAAGTGTTGGTTGCTGTACCTCTTTCTGAGCAAGAGGCTCGTCCCTTAAGTTTTCGGGATCCGCGCTCCTCTTCTGTAGTCAATCAGCCGGATCAATTTATGACGGTTACCCTGAGGTGTGATCCTGTCTTTACTGGCACAGGTGTTAATCCGCCAGAGGTAGATGCAGTTACGGTGCAGTTTTCCATTTCCTCTCCAAGTGCTCCGCTGATCTCTATTTAATGCGACTGCTTGGGGTTTTGAGGAAAATGGAACTTACTTGAGTGATCAGGATCTGGTCGTCAATGATGGCGTGTCTGTTGGAGAAGACCCGATTCCTGATATTGCGATTACTTTTCCGGGAACCTTTCCCCCAAGTGTGACAAGAGTTTGCTTGGATGTGTTTGGTGTCAGGTTACAACCGTTCCCTTTTGGTAGCCCTAGACCTTTCCCATTTTCGATACAAGATCTCTGCACACCCCAAAATCTCGACTTGAACTTGGCTTGTAATACTTAGTCCAAGTTTGTTTCTTTTTGAGCTGCACCTTGTATTCTGTCGAGTATACAGCCCTTGCGTGGGTCTGCTACACCAGAGCTCGTGCTTCCTGCTCCCGCTGCGGGGCATGAAGAGCCATCCCTGCAAGAGGTAGGTCTCAACTTCCACAAGACTCCTCAATCGGGGCAAAGCCCTGCCGTTGAATGTTTTCGGTGATCGTGCGCGGCTCTAGAAATTGCAGCAGGTAATCGGGGCCGCCCGCTTTGGATCCCACCCCAGAGAGCTTAAAGCCCCCGAAGGGTTGCCGCTCCACCAGGGCTCCGGTAATCTCCCGGTTGATGTAAAGGTTACCGACAGCAAAGTCTTGGCGAGCCTGTTGAATATGGGAGGGGGTGCGACTGTAAAGACCGCCCGTGAGGGCGTAGGGGGTGGCATTGGCCATCTCTAGGGCAGCGGCAAAGTTGGGGGCACGCAAAATGGCCAGCACCGGGCCGAACAACTCCCGTTGCGCTAGCTCCGACTGGGGATCCACCTGGCTAAACAGGGTGGGGCCGACGAAGTATCCCTCTTCCGGTACGGGCAAACTGAGTTCCAAACGGGCATAGGTTTGGGCAGAGGCAATGGCCTGTTGCAGGCGGGCTTGGGCTTCCGCATCGATCACCGGGCCTACTTGGGTGCCGGCATGGGCGGGATCCCCGACATTCAAAGACTTGGTGGCCTCGATCAACCGCCCCAAAAACAGATCGTGAATCGGCTCCAAAACGATCACCCGCGAACAGGCGGAGCACTTCTGGCCGCTGTAGCCAAAGGCGGAATGGATCACCCCTTTCACCGCCTGATCCAAATCCGCACTTTCATCCACGATGATGGCGTTTTTGCCCCCCATCTCGGCAATTACCCGTTTGATGTGGTGCTGGCCCGGTGACAGTTGCGCCGCTTGGGCAATGATTTGGCAGCCCACCGCCTGGGATCCGGTAAAAGCAATCAAATGCACCCGTGGATCCTTGACCAACAGCGGGCCAATGCGTTCCCCCACCCCCGGCAGCAACTGAAAGACCCCCGCCGGGATCCCGGCTTCCGCCAGAGCGGTGCGAATATAGCCTGCCAGTTGAGAGGCGATCAGCGAGGATTGTTCCGCCGGTTTGAGCAGCACACAGTTGCCCGCCACCAAGGCCGCCACCGTCATGCCACAGGGAATGGAAAGGGGAAAGTTCCAGGGAGCGATCACCACCGCCACACCCCGCGGTTGATAGTGGTAGCGGTTGGTTTCCCCAGGGACATCCCGCTCTTGCTCCCTAGAGCCCAGTCCGCCCAGGACTTCCATCTGCTGAGCGTAGTAGCGGCAAAAATCGATGGCTTCCGAAATTTCTCCATCCGCCTGCGCGATGGGTTTGCCCACCTCCAACACCATCCAAGCCGCCAATTCCGCCCGTTGGGCTTCTACAAGTTCTGCCACCCGCCGCAGGATCCCGGCCCGCGCCGAAACGGGAGTACGCTTCCACAAAGGAAAGCTCTCTTGGGCTGCTGCCAAGGCTGCTTCCACCTGTTCAGGACCGGCCAGGCCAATCTGGGCCACCACTTGGGTAGGGTGGGCGGGGTTCAGAGAAGGAATGCTTTCTGCCGTGGCCACGGGTTTTCCGGCAATCCAGGGCTGCACCGGTTGCCCCAGTTGGGTACGGATCTTTTCCAAGGCTTGAAAAAAGGGATCCCGTTGTTGGGGCTGGCTGAAGTCCGTATCGGGGGCTGCTGCAAACGAGAGGGTGGAGGGGGCCTGAAAAACGGATCCCTCATTGAAGACCGGAGGGGCCAGCAACTGTGCCGCGTCGTAGCCTTGCACGCTCTGCCGCAAAAAGGAACTGTTGGCCGTATTTTCCAACAACCGCCGGATCAAATAGGCCATCCCCGGCAGCAGCTCCCCGTAGGGGCAGTACACCCGTACCCGATGCCCCGTTTGCACCAAGGCTTTGGCCAATTTATCCGCCATGCCGTAGAGCACCTGCATTTCAAAGGCCTCTTTGGGTACCCCCAGGGCTTCGGCAATGGCCATCGCTTTGGCTTGGGACCGAACGTTGTGGCTGCCAATGGCGGCATGGAGATCGGCGTGATGTTCCAACAGCAGCTGGGTCATGCGCTCAAAATTGGCATCAGTGGCGGCTTTGTCGTTGTAGACCGGCTGCGGCCAGTGCTTTTGGGCGGCGCGAATCGTCTCTTGATCCCAGTAGGCCCCTTTCACCAAGCGCACCGTGACGGGGGATCCCCGCTCTTGGGCCCAGCTGATCAGATCCTGCAAATCGGTGTAGCTATCCCGCAGGTAGGCTTGCAGCGTCAGGCCGATATCAGTACGACTTTTGAACTCCGGCTCCAACAGCAGCTCCCGCAAAATGCTCAGGGTGAGGGACTTGTAGCGGTACTGCTCCATATCAAAGTGGATCCCAACCCCCAGCTCAGCGGCCCGGCGCAACAGAGTGCGAATCCGTTCCCCCACCCTGGCTTTGGCCCCCGCCGGATCCAACGGGTCGAACTGGGAATAAAAGGCCGTCAGCTTCACCGATACTTGGGGTGCAGGCTGCGGTTGCGGCCAAGTTTTCACGGCTGCCGCCAAATGCTCCATCACCTGCAAGTAACGCTCCAGGTAGGATTGCGCCTCGGCCTCGGTGATCACCGCTTCCCCCAACAGATCCACCGTGAAGGCCATGCCATTGCGATGCAAATTCTCCAGGGTTTTGCTCACCTGCTTCAGGGTTTCCCCGGCAATGTAGCGATGGGCCAGAGCCTCCACTGCCGTGGTTAGGGTAGTGGCCGCCAACTGTCCGGGAATCGAGTCGGGATCGGCAAAATTGAGCAGGCTTTTCAGCATCCCCGGCAGCTCCACCGCCGGATCCGAGAGGTATTCCTGCAAATGCCGAGCCACTTCGGCTTTGCTCTTCAGGCTGGGCAAGACATCGATCAAGCGAAACATCTGCGTCCGCAGGTGGGGATTCTCCATCGCCCAGGCCAGCAGCTTATCCTCCCAGCGCAGTTGATCCCGCCACTGAGCCAGCAGGGACTTGCCCTCCCCCAAGACGGCAGCCAGCAAGGATTGGGCAATAGTTTGGGTTTGGGCCTCGTAAGCAGGAGGAGCAGCTTGAGCAACCATAAAAGCAGTGCGATCAGGGTTCCCTTATGCTGTCACAGGCGGGATAGGGATCCGGGTAACTTTTGAGAAGATAATGTTTTTGTGAGGGTCGATGCAGAAATGCCTTCACGGAACTTCATTGCAAGCCTCAGGGTAGAAGAGGGATCGTATGCAGGCCTTTGTTGCAGGTGCGACCGGAGAAACCGGGCGACGTATTGTTCAGGAGCTGGTCAGCCGAGGGATCCAAGTACGGGCACTGGTGCGCAGTCGGGAATTGGCGGCCCAGGTGTTGCCCCCAGAGGCAGAGATTGTGGTCGGAGATGTGTTGGATCCGGCCACCCTCAAGGCAGGCATGGAGGGCTGTACCGTGGTTTTCTGTGCCACCGGGGCCAGACCCAGCTGGGATCCGTTCCAGCCTTACCGAGTTGATTACGAAGGCACCAAAAATTTGGTGAATGTGGCCAAAAGCCAAGGGATCCAACACTTTGTTTTGGTCTCTTCTTTATGTGTGTCGCAATTCTTTCATCCCCTCAATTTGTTTTGGCTGATTTTGGTGTGGAAAAAGCGGGCGGAGGAATACCTGCAAAAAAGTGGCCTTCCTTACACGATTGTCCGGCCTGGGGGCTTAAAGAATCAGGACAACGAAGATGGCATAGTCCTATCCAAAGCCGATACCCTCTTTGAAGGCAGTATTTCCCGCACGAAAGTGGCACAAGTGGCTGTAGAAAGCCTGTTTCAGCCCACAGCGAAAAATCGCATTCTCGAAATTGTTGCCAAACCGGAGGTTCCCAAACAAGACTGGAGCACTTTGTTTGCTCTGGCAGAGTGAAGGAAGGTCAGGAGCCGGGGCCAAGGCCGCAGATGAATTTAACACCTGCGTTTGGGCCCAGACTCACAGGGGTTGAGTTTTTTGCCCTAGCTGTTCCTCTCACAGCTCTGGATTTTATTGCTCAGTCGTTCTCGATGAGCTTGCAACCGCTGCAGGCGAAGTTGCCAGGCTGCCTCCCATGCTTGGATTGCTTGGCAGCGACGTTCATATTCCTCCCGCTTTCGTTCGTACCCAATCGTGGCCTGGTTGAGTAGGGTCGCGCCTCCAGCAGTGGCAGTAATAAGACCCACAGGGGTCATCTCCAATAGAAGCGCCCCTAACCCAAGCCCAACGGCCCCCCAAGGCCCCACTTGACGATACGGGCCTTCGGAAATACCCGCCTGACAACTTTGGTAAATCCAGCCCACATATCGATACTCACTTCTTCCACCCTCAGCCTCTCTTCCTCTGTCCATAGGCTTTCCAGCCTTGCAATGAGCTCTTCGGCTTTGTGAACATCAATCACCTCTAACTGACGCTTGAATATCCCTTCCACTTGGTCTCGACTTAATCCTTCATTCTGACTAACTTGCTCAATCATCGATTGTTTGACTTGTCGATAAATAGAGGTTTCATAACGCTTTGTATAGGAGTTGTATAGGAGCATTCCCAGTCCACGAATGAGAGGACTTCAGTGGAGTAGTGCTGACAGTGAGAGCAATAAAATTGGCGGCGAGGCACTTGCAGATAGACGGAACGCCCAAACAGGGACAGGTCTCGCACAAGGATAGGACGATTCTGATGAACCTTGGCCATGATCTGTCCACAATGAGGACAAATCATCTCCTTTGAGGTTAGAGCCAGTTTGAGGACAACGTGATCCTCTAACTCCACGAACTCTTGAATCTGGACTCCAGACAGACCTAGCAACTGATCAAGAGGCACCATCCCTTGCCACAGAATTCAGTATCTCATTATACTGCCGCCACCAAAATGTCAGGAGAGCCGACGCAGTAATAGATACAGCCCTTACGCGGGTTTTCTACGGCAGGGCTTGTGCTGCTTTAGCCTTAGGGGGTGGATCTCAACTTCCACGGTTGTTACATATGACTAGCGGTGCCCTATGGGCCGCCATGGGCGAACGCGCCAGCGTGCCCTAGGCGTAAAGGGCTGTAAAGTTGAATTTCAGAAAAGTCTTGGACTTCAAAGAGCTTCACCTTGTCATTCCCTGGAAGCTGTGCCATTTCCCTGCTGGATGAGATTTTACTATACGTCAACATAGAAGGAGTGGGCTCCCTCAGATCCTAACAGGCGAACCATGCCGGTGCTCCCCTAGGCCCGAGCTATTGCTGTTGCGATAGCTACGTTACCTCAGTCAGCAGAAGATCCGCGCCGTACTCGTAGAGTCCGCGTCGGGAGATATCGGTGAGGCCATCTGCTGGAGATGGGGGTTAGTCTTTTTCGGTGAGCTTTTGCCATGCAGCGCTGATGGCGGCTTGCATCCGTTGACCAGCTCGGCTCAGTCGCTGCTGCCAGCGTTCCCAGCCTTGTTGCAAAAACTCGGCGGCCTCATCCAGCAGATTGTGCTCAAACCGGCTTGCCCCCGCCAGTTCGTCCCGCACCTGCCGAATCTTGACCTGCACCACATCGGGCGGATCCTGAGGGGTAACCAAATTCTTGAGGCGATCCCCCATGCGCTGCACCAGTTGCCTGACCTGCTGAGACTTTTCGCTCAAAAAACCCTTGAGGCCCTCTGCTTCCGATTTGAGCCTTTGGGGAGCATCCTGTCGCACCACCACCGCTTCCACATCAATCACTTCAATATCCTCAGGAAAGAGCACGGCTCTCCCTCCCAAAGGCTCAGCAATACTTCCCCCCAGGATGTAAGCGGCAATATCGCCGGTTTCCCAATCAAACAAGAAATCCTCAATCCAGCCCACCGGTTGATCCCCCAGCCGCACCACCCGCTTGTACAGAGAACTCACCGGGATCCCAGGGGTGGTGAAAAGGCTGGAATAGGTCAACAAAGCATCCGGGCCGATCACCGAAATTTGCTCCAAGGGTGTGTATCCTTGGCTGCTAGTAAAATAGCTCACCCGTCCTTGGGGATCCACCCAGATTTCTTCCACTTTGCCGAGGCCGGTGGCGGTGGTGCCATCCAGAGCCATCAGACCGATCACTTGACTGCGACGAATGATGTGTTCCATGTTGTTTATCCTCCTGGCGCTGTGTTCTTGTGTTTCGCCATTGTTCTTGTTCCGTTGCCGGAGAGCCCAATAAACCCTTAAAAACCCCGATAGACCCGCAACTGAGCCTTGAGCTGAGCAATCTCTTGGGCCATATCCAGTACCATCGCTGCCCCGATCCAGTTGATTCCCAAATCGTGGTGCAATCGTCGCATCTGCACCAACCGCCGCATTTGTTGGGGGGCCAGACACTGGTTTTCCAGTTCAATCAGGCCCTGAGCAATCAGCCACTCCAGCAAGTGCAGGGGCAACTGGGTGGTTTCGGTGGCTTGCTCCAAGGTATAAAACCGCTCCTCCACCTGCACAATCGCTAAGCTCATGCTCATAAATGAACCTCCTTCAGTGCGCTACGGGGATCCCACTGCCGCCGCTGACGCAGTTTTTCGTACAGTTCCCGCTCCTCAAGGCTAGGGGCTTTGGGAGTGACCACCTTGAGGCGGACCCGCAGATCGCTGCGCTGCCCTTTGGGATCCCGCCAGCCTTGGCCTCGCAGCCGCAAGGTTTGGCCGCTATCCACCCCGGCCGGGATCTTGAGCTGGACTTTGCCCGTGGGGGTGGGGATCTCGGCGGTGGATCCCAGCACCGCTTCATCTGGTGCAATCGGGATCTCGCAGAGCAGATCCTCCCCCTCAAATCGGAAGAAAGGATGCGGGGGCAATTCCAGGTTGAGATAGAGATCCCCCCGTTGCTGGCCGCCGAAAGGACTGACCTGACCTTTGCCCTTGACACGAATGCGGCTGCCCTGCTTGGCTCCGGGGGGGATGCGGATGGTGATGGTTTCGCCGTTGAGATTCAGCCGCTTTTGGCAACCCTCAAAGGCCTCTGACCAAGTCAGCGTCAGGCTGGCCTCCACATCCTGACCCGGCAGATCCACCGTTCTAAACCCACCAAAACCTGGGGCATATTCCTGGAACCCCCCTCGCCGGGATCCCATGCGACCCAGCAGCTCATTGATAAACTCATCGAAGCTGCGGTACTGACCAAAGCCCTCAAAGCCGGCAGCGGTTCCGGCCTGAGCACCCCCCTGCTGCCAATACTGACCGAATTGGTCGTAACGGCGCCGCTTTTCTGGATCCGAGAGCACCTCGTGGGCTTCGTTGATGGCTTTGAAGCGTTCTTCTGCCTCCCGATCCCCAGGGTTGACATCCGGGTGGTACTTGCGGGCTAGCTTACGGTAAGCACGCTTGATCTCCTCAGGAGAAGCATCTCTGCTCACCCCCAGAACTTGGTAGTAATCCTTAAAATCACTGGCGGCCATCAGCAGCCTCCTGATCAACCTAAATCCAGGTCGCAATAATCAGGGCACATCGAAAAATCCAGGCCTTATTGAGAATAGCAACGATAGAATAGGGTTTCTAGTCTTAATCTGCAAAAAGGCAATTAATCGAAGTGCCCATCAGGAATTAACAGGAATTAAGATCTGCGCTTGGAAAAGATCCCTTTATCATCCCGCTCAAAAAACTGCTTGACTTTTTCCCAAGCTTTTAGCAAAGCATTATTATGATCGTGGTTCTCCTGTCGACTTTGATTGTAAGCTTCCACAAAAGTGTGCTGAGCTTCTTCTGATAGATCTGAGCG
>JAUQVK010000004.1:0-62292 GCA_039794845.1 Thermostichus sp. DRC_bins_24 | reverse complement strand
GCCGCCTGTTGATCGGGCAAAGAAGGGGGGATGATCCCTGGCGAGTCTAGGAGATCCAGCTCTCCTCCCAGCCGCACCCACCGCAGTTGCCGCGTTACCCCGGGTCGTGCTGCGCTGTCCGCCACCCGCCGCCCCAACAGCCGATTTAGCAAGGCGGATTTGCCCACATTGGGAAAGCCCACCACCACGGCTCGAATGGCGCGAGGGCGCATCCCCCGTTGCTGGCGCCGTGCATTCACCGATTGCCCCAGTTGCAGAACCGCCTGCTTGAGGCGGTTCACCCCTTCTCCAGACTGACCATTGGTGGGATAGACCGGGACCCCTTGCCCGCCGTCCCCTGGCAAACCTTGCCGCAAAAACCAATCCTGCCAAGCCTTCAGATCCCTTGCTTCAATGCAATCCACTTTGTTCAGAGCCAAGAGGCGCGGTTTCTCTCCCAACCAACCCCCCAGCTCAGGATGACGACTGGCCAACGGGATCCGCGCATCCAACACCTCGATCACCACATCCACCCGCTGCAACTGGTCTCGCAACTGGCCGATCGCTTTGGCAATATGACCGGGATACCACTGGATAGCCGGAGAGCTCATGCCGCCAGACCCCAACAACAGAAGTTCGCAAGAAGTTCGCAGAGGGATCCAATCTAGCCTGAATCTGCGTTTGCCCTGCTGGGAAAGGCTGTTACAGCCCTTTCGCTAGTCACGTATAACAACTGTGGGAGTTAGGATCCGCTCTCTAGAAGGCTGAGGAAGCACAATCCTTGCTGCAGAAAACCCGCGCAAGGGCTGTACCTGCTCTGCAACAGATAATGTGGCAAAGTGAGGGGAGAGCGTTCAAGATCCTGACATGCCCGCACCTTTTTTGGCCCTCCTTGCCCTAGTGAGCGGCTATTTCCTCGGTTCGATCCCGACGGGGTACTGGGTGGGGCGCTGGTGGGGGGGGATTGACCTTCGCCAACAAGGATCCGGCTCTACGGGGGCGACGAATGTGCTGCGGACTTTGGGCAAAGGACCGGCACTGCTGGTGTTGCTGGTGGATGCTCTGAAGGGGGCGGCGGCGGTGGCCCTGGGGTTGGCGCTGGGATCCCCGTGGTGGGCAGTCTTGGCGGCGTTGGCGGCGGTGATTGGCCATAGCCGTTCCTGTTGGCTGGGCTTTAGAGGGGGCAAATCGGTAGCCACCAGCCTGGGCATTTTGTTGGCCCTGTCTTGGCCGGTGGCCTTGGCAATTTTTGGGGTGTGGCTGCTGGGGATCGCCCTCACCCGCATTGTCTCCTTGAGTTCGATTTTGGCGGCGGTGTCGGCGCCTTTGCTGATGTGGGCGGCGGCTCAGCCCTTGCCCTATCTGTTGTTTGCCTTGGCAGGGGGGCTGTATGTGGTGGCGACCCATCGGCGCAATATCGAGCGCTTGCTGGCCGGTGTGGAGCCGCGTATTGGTGAAAAATTGGCCCAGTCTCCCCAGTAGATCCTAACTTTGCAAAGTCATGGATCAACAATCAACAACGGAATCAACAACAGTGGTTTTTGTCTACGGCTCCCTGCTGCGGGGCGGCCAGTACCACAGCCTGATGCAAGGAGCAGAGTTTCTGGGGACAGACAGCCTCAACCACATCGATCTCTACGATCTCGGCCCCTATCCGATGGCGATCCGCGGCCAAAATAGGCTCTACGGGGAGTGCTACCGCATTCCCCTGACTTTGTTGTCCCGCTTGGATGAGCTGGAGGAGCATCCGCGGGTGTACGAACGGCAGTGGTTGTGCCTGGATAGTGGCACCTTTGCCTGGGTTTATTTGGGCCGAGCGGAGCAGGTACAGGGGTGTCGGCTCATTCCCGGGGGTCGCTGGTTTCCCTGAGGAGAGCGGTACACTTGTGAAATCCTCCCCTGTGCAATCCTCCGCCCGTTCTCGGCTTTTGCCCTTCTCTTCTCCTTCTTGCCGCTATGTCTCAGCCCACCGCTTGTGCCAGTTTGCTCTACCACGAGTTCACCAAATACTCTCCCGAAGGGTTAGCCCGCAATCCACGTCAACTGGACTGGAGCCGTCAGCCACAACCCTACAAAGACTATCCTGCCGCTGTGGGAAAACTATTGTCCCTGCGCACTCATTTGCAACAGGATGGGTCGGGCTCTGGCCCCTCCCCTGCATCGGAATTTCAATCGCAGGGAGAAGCCCTGTCCCAAGTGGCCCTTTGGCATCGGCGACGGCTCTCGCAGCTGTTGTTTTTTAGCTACGGGGTGACCTTGGTGATCCCCTATGCCAACCAACCTTTCTACATGCGGTCGGCCCCTTCTGCAGGAGGGCTGTACCCCGCCGAGCTGTATTTGATCTCCCAAGGGATCCCGGGGATCCCTGCGGGCCTCTACAACTACCAGGTGCGCAGCCACAGCCTGGTGCGATTTTGGGATGAGAGCCGCTGGGAACGTTTGCAAGCCGGCTGTCCGGGAGGGGAGGTGTTGAGCCAGTGTTCTCTGGCCCTGGTGGTGTCGGCGGTGTTTTTCCGCTCCGCTTGGCGCTATGAGGATCGGGCCTACCGTCGCATTTGTCTGGACAGTGGCCACCTACTGGGGAATATCGAGCTGGCGGCCAGCCTGACCGGCTATCGAGCCTATTTGCTGGGGGGCTTTCGCGACCAAATCCTGGAAGAACTGCTGTTTTTGAATCCGCAGGAGGAGGGAACCTTGGTGGTGATCCCGCTGTTGGATCTTTGGCAGTCCTCTGGCCCAGAAGCTCTCCCGGAAAGTCCTCGGAGCAGCTGGCCTTGCAACCCGGCCCCGGCCCTCAGCTCGCCCATCGTCACCCACGTGCCTACCCTCAAGGATGGCGACTGGTTGCCCTTCCTCCATCGGGTCAGCCGCATCGAGGGTGAATTGCCCCTCAACCCGCCGCAGATCCCCCCAGAACCGGCCGGCGACAAGTACAACTTTCCCTTTTGCCTGCGCGTCAGCACCGCCACCGAGCCCATCAACTGGGGACAACACCTGCAGGAGTTGGTGCGCAGCATTCTTAAGCGGCGCTCTACCCGCCACTTTACCGGCGAAGATCTGCCCCTGCAAACGCTGCTGGCCCTGTTGGATTTTGCTTATCATGCCGAGCACTATGCAGCCCAGGGTTTGGATGGCGCCCCCGATTATTTTGATCGCAGCTTGGTGGAAACCTTTGTGGTGGCCAATGGCGTGGAGGGCCTGGAGGCGGGATGCTACTACTACGCGGTACAGGCGCAAGAGCTGCGGCAGATTCGTTTCAAAAATTTCCGCAGTGAGGTTTTCCAACTGTGTCTGGGGCAAGAACTGGGCCGGGATGCGGCAGCGATTGTTTTTCACACCGCGGATTTGGCCAAGGCCGTAGCTCGCTACGGGGAACGGGCCTACCGGTATCTCCACCTGGATGCTGGGCACTTGGGGCAACGTCTGAACCTGGCGGCAGTCCGCCTGGGGATCGGGGTGAGCGGCATTGCCGGTTTTTTTGACAATCAAGTGAATGAAGTGCTCGGGATCCCCACCTCAGAGGCCGCCCTCTACATCACCACGCTGGGGATCCCGCGTGCTGCGGGTTGAGGAGCCGGGCTATCCGGATCCACTCACTCGGCTTTTATCCCGACACCCATCCTATAGGTGCGGGGCTTAGCTAAAGGTCAAAATGCAGCTTGACGCCCTCCACGTACTGGGGTATGAGTTCTGTTGCCAGTGGATCCCGTTCTTGGGGATCCGACTCTTTGGCACCGGCATCCACCGGGCTGGAAATGCGCTCCAGATAGTAAATGCGATCCCCACGGCGCCAAATCTCGGGCTCGGGCAGGTAGAAAACCTGGCTGGGCTGAGAGAAATCGCCGCTGACCCGCACTCGGCCCCCTCCCCGAAACCAGTACCCTAACCGCTGGGGCCGCAACAACAACAGCGGCAGACATAGATCGGCTTTGATGCGGTAGGCGAACTGATCCCGTAGCCGATCAAAGGTGGGATCCTCCAGGCCCATCTGGGCGGAGAAGGGGTTGAGCAGTGCTGCTCGTGCCGCTGAAATCGACTCCTGGGCTGCCGAAACAGGGAGCCCGAACCCAGAGGTCTTCAGGCCCAAATCTGCCAGTGTCGGTAGGGTGATCGAACGCAGCTCGGCGCGGTTGGCCTCCAGATAACTGGCCCAGCGCTGCAGTTGTGGGAAGGGGTTTTGCAAGGTGCGGATCCCTTCCGAGATGGGCATATCCGGCAGCAACACCGTCCAAATGTTGGCGGAAACCGCCAGTTTGACCATCAGCTCGGCGATGGCCCAGTTCACCTGCGGATTCAAGGTCATGATCAACAGGGTTTCCGCATGTTCAATATCCGCCTTCAACAGAGCTGATTCGCTCAGCACGGCCTCCTGCAGGGATCCGGGGATGGCCTCGGGTTTGTGGGGGCCATCGCCATTGGCGGAGGGCAGTTCCGGGGGCAGATTGGCCGCGGGTCGGGGGGCTTTGTGTCCATTCTGGCCATTTTTGGCGGCTCCCAGGCCGGACGTAGAAAGCAACGGGATCACTTCCACCGTTTGGTTGAGGGAGCGCATCAACTGGGCCAACTGGCTGGTGAGGGGATGATCCCCAATGATCACGGTAGAACTGCCCTGATCCAAGCCCAGCCAACGCGCTACCCAGGCTGCCGTCAGCCCCTGGATCGTCACCGTCAGAGAAATCGTCAGAAACACCAGCGCCTTGAGGGCATCTCCCCCGGTAATGCCCCGTTCCGTCAGCAGAATGGCAAACAAAGAAGCCACCGAAGCCGCCACGATGCCCCGTGGGGCCAGCCAAGCGACAAACAGCTTCTGACGCCAATTCAGGTCGCTGCTCAGGGTACAGAGCCAAACACTCAAGGGGCGGATCAACAGCATCAGGCAAACCACTGTGGCTACGGATCCCCAGCCCAGGGCAAATACCGCTTTGATGGAGAGGGTGGAGGTGAGCAAAATAAACAGCACCGAGATCGCCACCACCACCAACTGGCCGTGAAACTGCCGCACACTGCGCTCGGCAATCGCCGCCTTTTGCCGTACCACCAGCCCCGCCAGCACCACCGCCATCAGCCCCGCCTCTGAGCGCAAAGACTGGGCCAAAACAAACACCCCCAGGGCCCCCGCCAGCACCACCGAGTTGCGCAAGTCCTCCGTCAAAAACTGCCGTGACCAGAGCAGGAAGGAGCCCATCAGCCAGCCCCCCAATGCCCCCACCGCCGCCCCGATCGCCAAGCGGCTGGACAACTGCTCTAGGGCCATCAGAAAACTGGGGTGACCGGAAAGCACCACCTGCAACACCACCACCGCCAAAATCGCCCCAACCGGATCGATCAGCACTCCTTCCCCTTCTAGGAGCGTGCTCACCGCCGAGTCCACCCGCACCCGTTTCAGGATGGGGTTGATCACCGTCGGCCCCGTCACCACCACCAGGGATCCGAACAAAAAGGCCAGCCGCCAGGGAAATTCCCCCAAATAGTGGGCTGCCACCGCCCCCCCCACCAAGGTGAGCAGGGATCCCACCAAGACCAAGTTGCGCAGGCTGTCGGAAACCTGATTCAGCCGTTGTAGCCTCAGGTTCAAGCCCCCTTCAAACAGGATCAGAGCCACTGCCAACGACACCAGCGCCTCCAGTCCGGATCCCATGGTTTGGGGGCGAACCAAACCCAAGCCATCCGGCCCCAGCAACAAGCCGAACAGCAGCAGGAAAACAATGCTGGGTACCCCAACGAAATTGGCCAACACCTGAGCTCCGATCCCGGCCACCAAGGCCAGCGTAAACAGGATCGTCAGCTCAAATGAGTTTTCCATGCTGAGGCTCAACCTCCCTTAGATCGGCTTGACTACTGGATGATGTAGCTGTGGGTAACTCCAGGCTGGGCCAGACAAAGGTGTGAGCGAAGAAAGAACATCATTACAAAACGGAATGTGACATTGCTGTCGCACTTCATTACAAGGTAGCTCAGGTTGAGAACAGCCTCAACCGCAGGTTAGCAGGAACCCTTTTATGAAAAGCGCCGTTGCGTGCGAGAAAAGGTGGGATCCCTTTAAGCCCCTTCGCTTTCCGAACTCAGGCTGGCTTCCAGGGGTTTGACGCGGCGAATCGGCAGGTTAGCAATTAGAGCCGTAGTGCCTTTTTCCGTGGCCAAATTAAATTGCAGCCCCTCCGAGTCCAGCTCCACATAGCGCGACACCACCCCCAAAATTTCCAGACGCATCGATTCTAGGGCTGCCGGGGTGAGATCGGTGCGGTCGTGGGCCAAGATCAGCTTCAACCGTTGCTTGGCTTGGTCGCGGCTGCTGCCGGAGTGCCGAGAGAAAAGCTGATCCAAAAAATCGAGGAGCATAGGCTTAGTTACCAACGGGTCAAAGTTGCCATTCAATTCATCTGAAATCATCTGGAGGAAAGCAGTGGCAAGGCTGTCAAATCACCTTTTGGTTCAAAAACCGTTTGGCCTTTTCCCAAAAAGATTCCCCTAGGCTGGCCACATTCGGGAACTCCACCGTTTCTCCTTCCAGTCGCCGGGCAATACGCTGCAGCGCCTGAGCTGCCAAGGGGGGGTTGGCCGAGAGCACCAAGGGCTCGCCTTTGTTGGTGGAGACGATCACCTCCCGATCTTCCGGCACGATGCCCACCAACGGGATTGCCAGCACCTCCACCACATCCTCCACCGACATCATTTGGCTGGCCGCTACCATATCTGGGCGCAGCCGGTTGACGATTAACTGTGTTGGCTGAATCTGTGCCGCTTCCAGCAGGCCCACCACCCGATCCGCATCCCGCACCGCCGAAAGCTCGGGGGTGGTGATGATGATCGCTTCATTGGCTCCGGCAATCGCATTGCGAAACCCCTGTTCAATCCCAGCCGGACAGTCGATCAGCACATAGTCGTGGCTGCTGGAGAGTTTGTCAATCAACTGCCGCATTTGATCGGGGCTGACAGCGGTTTTGTTGCGGGTTTGGGCCGCCGGTAGCAGAGACAGGTTGGGGGTGCGTTTGTCTTTCACCAGGGCTTGCTCGAGGCGACATTCCCCGGCAATCACCTCTAGGGCCGTATAAACCACCCGGTTCTCCAACCCCAGCAACAGATCCATATTGCGCAGACCAAAATCCGCATCCACCACCACCACCGAGCGACCCAAGCGGGCCAAGGCTGTGCCTAGGTTGGCCGTTATTGTGGTTTTGCCAACTCCACCCTTACCGGAGGTCATGACGATGGTTCGGCTCATACCCCTCTCCGCAGAAAATCCTGAATGCTGGCAATGCAGATGACGCCATCTTGTAAGTAAACCACTTCGGGGGTGTTGGGTAGGGATCCCCCTTCGGGCGGACGGGCCACTTGATCGGCAATGCGCAATTGGGTCGGATCCAACTGTAGAGCCAAAATCAGGGCCTTCTCGTCGCCATTGGCCCCGGCATGCACCAACCCGCGCAAGCGCCCCCACACGAGAATGTCGCCTCCTGCGATGATCTCTCCGCCAGGATTTAGATCTCCCAACAAAAACACCGAACCGCTGTGGCGAACCGCAGTGCCGGAGCGCACCGTGGATCGCAAGTATAGAGGCATGGTATCCGGCGGGATCGGGAGAGGCACCTCCAGTGGAGAAGATTGCTCTACAGAATAACCCAGCGTAGCCGCTGCAATCGCCGTCGAGCGGGCGGTGGTTTGTACGCGCCACAACTGCAGACGATGCTGAGACAAAAGGGCTGAAAGGGCTTGTAATGTGGGCAAATCCAGCTCCCACTGTTGGCTCCAAAGGGTAAGGGGAGCCATACCAGCCCAGTAGGGTTTGCGGCTGCGCAACTGCCAAATCAGGCTTTCCCAAATCTCTGCCCAGTCCATGGCGGCGGGCAAGTGCAGGTGAATTCCGTGGGCATCGGAACGGAAAGAGACGCTTCCTGCCCCCAAATTCCGTCGGGCTGCTGGGGACGGCTCAAAGATCTCAGAGTTCAAGATTGGGGATCCCGTCATAACAGCAATTCACAGAGGGATAAGAATAAACGACAGTGCTCAATGCGGTTGAACAGGATCCTATTCAAGCCCGACGGACAAGAAATGGGGAGTCCTATCCTATCCATTCCACCAACCCAGTGGAGCATTTCTCAACATTTGCCCTTCATGGCAGAGGGGTTTCGCCTTTGCGGTAAGACAATCCAACGGAGGGATCGTTAGCTTAAGGTAAGCCGTCTTGGGTTGGCCTGATGCTGCAAAAACAAACCTCCGCTAGGCCGGTACGGGTAAGGCCCGCTGTCTTTGCCCTATTGTTCATGCTCGCCTCCGGGATGGGATCCCCTGCCCACGCCCAAGATCTGGGCCGCCTGTTGATCCAGGGCATTCAATTGATGCAGGTGAGCCAACTGAACGATGCCCAAGAGGTGAGTTTGGGTCGCCAGATCGATCAGCAGCTCAAAAATCGCGGGGCAATTCGCCTCAGCTCGGATCCCTATTGGGTGAGTCGGGTGAATAGCATCGGCCAACGGGTGGCAGCCAGCAGCGAACGCCCCCATTTGCCCTATACCTTTCAGGTGGTTCAGGATCCCGCCATCAACGCCTTCGCCACGATGGGGGGCTTCGTCTACATCACCACCGGCGCCCTGGAAGCCGCCGACAACGACGACCAGATCGCCGCTGTGCTGGCGCATGAGGTGGCCCACATCAGCGAGCGCCACGGCCTGCAACAACTGCAACAGGCTGCCACCGCCCGCTTTGGGGCACAACTGCTGGGGGTGAGTGACAACAACCTGGCGGCTCTGGCCTTGGAAGTGGGGATCCGGCGACCCCAGAGCCGTGAAAACGAGTTTATTGCCGATGAAAAAGGCCTATGGGCGGCCTATCGAGCTGGGTTTGACCCGCAAGGGATGCCGCAATTTTTGGCCAAGCTCCAGTCTCGGGGATCCCTGCCGGATTTCTTACGCACCCACCCGCCGGTGCCGGAGCGCATTGCCCGCCTCAACCAATTGATTGCCCAGCATGGCATGAGCAGCCCAACTCCCCAGACCGTCCCCCAGGGATCCGGCGGACGGATTGTGTCGCCTGACCAACCCAGCCAAACCCAGCGTACCGAAATTGAGATTTTGCCGGTACTGCCGGTTTTGCCCTAGTCCAAAGGGATCCCTGACACCTACCCAAATCCTTGAAGCCTTACAGCAAAGGCAGACCCCGCAGTTGTCGCAGTTGATTCAAATGGGCCGGGCAATCACACCCGAACAGGGCAATGGCGGTGCTGCTTTCTTCCAGAGTGAACTCCAAGAAGGGGTGCTCTGTTTCCTCCGATGCTGCCTCAGGTTGCGGGGGATCCTCTCGCCGGGGGAAAAGAGAAGGCTGTTGCCACCGCAGCGAGCGAGAGCGGACAAGGTTCAGGTCAAATTGGGGTGCCTGAAACTCTTGCACAGCACCTTCGCTGGCCCGAACCGCTTGACCGGGAAACAGCAGCAACACCAACAAAGTTGGTGTTGCCCAGATGGCCCAATACAAATGGGGGATCCTTGCCATAGCTTTTGCCAACTCACTCCAGCTGTAGTGTATCGTCCGTTTTGGGCCTTGTTCAGGGGTTTTCCCGAATCTTGCGGTGGCCTTCCGGCGGCGTCTGTGTAACAAACGGATCCCCCACGAAACTTCGGTGGTTTAGAATATCTTTAGATTTAGGAACCCCGGTTTCCTTTAGCCTTTCCAGAGATTCGTCATTGTTCGCGGTCTCCATTGCATCCCGCTCGCCACACCCCCCATTCTTTACAAACTCAGGAGATTTCCATGGCCGCTCGTAATGGTCGTTCCAGTACCCTCCCAGAGCAGGAGGCTTCGGGTTCTGTTAATGGTCTCAACCTGGCACCTCGCCCTGCGGATTCTGAGTCTGCCCCTGCGGCTTCCGAGTCCGGCGCCTTGGCCAAACCTCTGAATCGACCCATATTCGTGGGAGATGTGAAAATCAGTGAGATCGGCCCGGACAATCGCCCTGTAGGGGCCTCTACGCTCAAGGTGGTGGAGTATTACGGTGATCGCCCCGTCACGGCCTCCAGCCTCAAGGTGGTCGAGACCTGGGGGGAAGGCCGCCCCACCGTTGCCTCCAGCACTCGGTTCATCACCGATCCGGTCTCAAACCGTCCGGTGATGGTGGATGGCCTGAAAATTGCCAAAACCTTTATGGGCAACCGCCCTATCGAAGCTAGCCCCCTGAAAGTCCTTAACTGAGGCTTGTACTTCTGGCTACTGAGGTTTGCAGAGCTATCTTCTCTGCTGCCAGGGATCCTGCTTGCTAGCCTGAGAGGGTGCCACATTTGGACAGAGCAGATGGAGATCCTGGCGGGGCTGTTGGGGTTGTTGGCGGGGTTGAGTGGTGGAGTGGGCTATCTTGCCGAGCAATCGGCGCGTCAGCTTTTGCTGGATCAACTGGATCGGGCGGAAGTATTGGAGGTGCGCATCCAAAGCCAACCCAATTACCGCCTGCTCAATGGTCAAGCGGATCGATTGTTAATCGCCGGACGGGGGTTGTATCGAGCGCCCTTTCCCCGCGTCGAGGTGTTGGAACTGGAAACCGATGCCCTGGCGATCAACCCTTCTTCCTTTCAAGGGGATCCCCTGCGCCTGGATCGCCCCCTGCAGGCGGCGGTACGCATTGTGGTGCAGGAAGAAGATTTGAATGCTGCCCTCAACTCGCCAGAGGTTTTAAGCCAATTTCAAAACATTGAGGCAGATTTGCCCTTTGGTGGACGCAGAGAAGAACCCAGCCGCTTTGATTTGCGCCAGCCCCGCATTGATTTCCTGGATCCGAACCGCATCCAGCTTTCTGCTCTTCTCGTAGAGCGCAATGGGGAGATGGAGCAATCCATTGATGTGGTGTTCAACGCCGGGATCCGCGTGGAAGGGGGGCAAAGCCTGCAGTTACAGGATCCCGAGTTTGTCATTGCCTCTGTGCGGGTTCCAGACGAGATCTCCGAGGCATTCTTGGGCGGGCTCAATGAGGTGTTCAACCTGAAAGCGCTCGAAGATCTCGGGATCCTATTGCGGGTTCTCAACCTCAAGGTGGGATCCGGTCAGTTGGAGGTGATTGGATTCGTCCGGGTCGAAACTTTGGATCACCTGGCGGGCTCCCGACGAGCTGCCCTGCCCTAAGTCTTCCAATGGAATCCTCTAAACCTTGTCGGGGGGTTCCATGTTCCGCCAAGATTTTCTCGAGACGGGCCTCATCAGTCCGGGAAACAGCCCGCGTAGCCTCATGGTTATTTCGGATGGTTTTGGCCAGTGTAAAAAAGCCCGGTCATGCGTTATTCGTACTCGGCGATTACCACCGTAATGTTGTCTCGTCCGCCCCGTTCTTTGGCTGCCTCAATCAATTCCAGAGGGATCTGTTGCAGATCCTTCACCTTGAGGCAATACTCGACGATCAGCTCGTCATCCAGCTCCTCTGTCAAGCCATCGCTACAGAGCAACAGGCGATCTCCCGGACGAACAGTGATAGGTTGAACCGAGGGAGCGCCTGAGTCAGGCCGGCCCAAGCAGCGCTCGAGAATGTGTCGCCAAGGGTGAGCCCGCGCCTGCTCGTGGGTCAGTTCCCCCTGTCGGATCGAGCGCGCCACCAGGGTGTGATCCTCCGTCATTTGCTGCATCTCGGATCCCCGCAGGCGGTAGAGGCGAGAATCCCCAATGTGAGCACTCCAGCAGTTGTCGTTGGGATCCAACATCACCACCACCACTGTGGTGCCCATATCTGCCCGCTCTGGGTTCTCCCGCTGATCTTTCAAAATCGCATTGTTAGCCGCTTCCACGGCTTCGCTGAGCAGTTTTGGCGCCGGCACGGTTTTCCAACCCCGATCCAACCGCTCTCGAATGGCTTCAACCGCCAGCAGGCTGGCTGTGGCCCCAGCAGCATGTCCCCCCATGCCGTCGGCAACGATAAAAAAACGTCCCTCGGGATCGCAATGATAGGCATCCTGGTTGCTGCTGCGGATTTTGCCGGGATCCGTAGCACTGGCATATCGTCGCATCACATCAATCGCTCTGACCGATTTAACCTTAAGAGTACCCTGGCTAAAGCAAGAGCAGCGAGAGCAGCCAAGACCAAGGTGATAACCGTTAAAGTAACATGTCCAGCCAAAAATAGCTGAGTTGAACTCAGGAAGAAAGTTGCGAATAATACTGCGTAAATGGCTCCCAAGCTCGTAGTACTTAACTTGCGCATCAGCCGTTCTGCCTCGCTTGAGCGTACCCGTAAGCGCAGCTCCCCCTGTTCCAATTTGCTCAAGGTGGATTCGATGCGGCGGGGCAAGCTCAGGCTGCTGCTGGTGAACTCGGCGGCCTGACGGCTGACTTGAGCCAAAAGGGTCTCGGTTTCTGCTCCGTTCAAGTTCATCAACTCCTCCGCAAAGGGTTTGGCCACTTCCATAAAGTCAAACTCCGGATCCAAGCCCTTTCCCAACCCTTCCAGGGTAGTGAGGGCCCGCATCACAAAGGTAAAGGTAGCTGGAAACCGAAACGGCTGATCATAAACCAGCTCGTAGAGATCCTCGCTAATTGCCGCCACAGAGATTTCTGCAGAGCTGCTGGAAAAAGGTTTGTCCATAAAGTTATCCAGCATATACTGCACCGAGCGGCGCACCGGAGCCATGTCGGCGGTGGGCACCAGCACCCCCAGCTCCACCAGGGATCCCACCACCATATCGGCATTTTTGGAGACTACACCCGCCAGGGTAACCATCAGCTTTTCTTTGATGCCGGGGCGGATCCGGCCCATCATGCCGAAGTCGTAGAAGATCAAGGTGCCATCTGGCTTCACGGCGATGTTACCCGGGTGAGGATCGGCGTGAAAAAAGCCATCCTTGAGCAGTTGCCGCAGGTAAGATTCCGCCCCCAGACGGGCCAAAACCTTGCGATCCAACCCCGCCGCACTCAAGGCTTCGTAATCGCTGATCTTGATACCCGGCAGATATTCCAGCGTCAACAGGCGATGGGAAGTGTAGCGCCAATACACCCTCGGCACAGCAATTTGCGGCACGTCCCGAAAGTTCCGGCGAAATGTATCAGCATTGCGGCCCTCATTCAGGTAGTCCACCTCTTCCCAGAGGGTGCGCCGACACTCTTCGTAAACGCCAATCCAATCCCTACCTGCTCCCCCCCAACGGGTGCGGTACTGAAAAAACTCGGCAATCCCTCGACAAATTTGCAGATCGATGGTGAACAGGCGAGTCAGCCCCGGTCGCTGCACCTTCACCACTACCTCTTCGCCGGTTTTCAGCTTGGCACGATGCACCTGTCCCAAACTGGCGGCAGCCAAAGGGGTGGGATCGAAATAGCTATAGATCTTGGTAATCGGTTTGCCCAGTTCCTGCTGTACAATCGCCGCCACCTGCTCGTAGCCAAAAGCCGGTACCCGATCCTGCAGCTTAGCCAGCTCCTCCACATATTCCGAGGGGAAGAGATCAGCGCGGGTGGAGAAAAACTGTCCCACCTTAATAAAAGTCGGGCCCAAGTTGAGCAGGGTTTCGCGAAGCCAGATGGCTCTGGCTCGACGGCGTTTGGCCTTGCGCTCAGGAGTAATCTGCCCCCCGTAGCTCCAAGCCTGCTGATCCAGCCAGAGATAGGCCAGCCAAGTGAGGACGAATCGCCAAATGTCCAACATGCGGCCCTGGCGAGTGTAATTCTCTCGCGCCCAACGGTAGGCAGTGTAGGGTTTGACGGATTCTGTTCCCAAGGGTGCTGGGGAGACAAAGGTGCTAGCATTCAAGCGTTTTGACTCCGATATTTCTGCAACTCGGAGCGCAACTGCGCCACTTCCGCCCGCAAGTCGTCTAAAGTTGCCTGCAGATCGTCCGTTTTGAAGGGGGGTGGAGTGATCTCGTGGGCGGCCACTGTAGCCTCTGCGTTGGCTCGGGCCATCACATCTGCAGCGAACGTCTGCCAGCCCTCTTGTAACTCCGCCCAGACTTTGCCCACTTCCCCCGCAATATCGGTGAGGGTGCTCTCCCAACGCTCCCGCAGAACATCGGCTACAGCTTTACCGACGAAAAAAGCCCGAACCACCGGATTACTCATGCGACCCAAAACGTTAAGAAGCGTCACCAGGATTATAACGAATCCCTACCGTCAGAATTAAGAGCGAATCTTGCTCTAGCAACCGGGATCCGATCCTTCAAAGCAAAACCGACCGACCTGAACAGCCTCGGGTCGGTCAGCCTTCCGGTGACAGATGGAATCCACCCCGGCTAAGTCAATAACGCTTCTAGCGGCGGCTGGTGGTCATGTCGGGGATTTTGAGATCGAAGACGCTGATGTTCTGCCGCACCGCCGGAGTGGGGTTGAGCATACGCGCCATGTTGAGGAAGTTCTCCGGCTCTCCTGGTTTGGGAGGACGGGTGAGGCGATAGGTGCGCACCACTTCTCGGGTGGAGCGCTTCACACCGGAGACATCCCGCCAACGGGCTCCGTAACGAGGGGTAACCAGGTTGGCAGGGGCTTCGGAAAGGCGACGGCGCTGGTAGGGCACGACATCATCCCCAAAGGCAGTGTTGTACTCTTCGCTATCTACCACCGCATCGATGAAGCCATCCAGTCCTTGGGTGGCGATGATGATGGAGTACTTGATGCGCTCCTGTTGGTTGTAGGTGGGCCGGCCCAGGAAGCGTTGGAAGGTGACCTCGATAAAGCGGTAGTTGTCGTTGGGGGTCATGACCAAATCCCGATACACCTCCGACTTGCCCAAGCCCCGCACGAACTCTTTCACCGAGATTGCCCCGTTGCGCAGCTGCGATTCCAGGGCCTTCTGGCGGAAGGACTCCAGCATCAGGTGCTCACTGAAAATCTGACGGTAAGCGGCGCGAATGACATTGTCCACGCCGGTCGGATCGTCAGGACGATAGGCGGGCGGGGTCTCGTCACTGGCTACAAAGTAGCGGCTCACCCGCACGTTTTGGGTGGTGGGGCGATCGGCAAGCAAAGGAAGAGACATGGGTTGTGCTCCTGAAGAAACGAGAAAAACTAAAGTGGGGCAGATCATTAAGGATGGGCGGCCAATTCCTGCTGACTCAACTGGGCGCGGAGGGGAATCAGGGGATCCGTATCATCCATGGCTACCTGGATGCCGGCTTCGGCTTGGGGACGCAACAGGGGCTCACCGGAACGGGCCAAATCCGTCAGTGCCCCGATGGCGGCATAACGAACTCCCCAGTCGGCATCGCTTAGGCACTGCCGCAACAGCTCCAAGGCCCGCTCTTGATCGGGCAAGGGCCGCCGAGCAGCCACCCGCCCCAATCCGCGTACTGCTGCCCGCCGCACACTGGGGGCAAAGTCTGCCACAATCGCCTCCACCAAGAAGGGGTAAGCATCTCCGTGGCCAATACGGGCCAAAGCCCGCACCGAATAGGCCCTTGCCCCGTAGTCAAAGCCATCGATCCGCTCCAAGAGGGGCTGAACCGCCGCATCCCCGAAGCGCAGCACCTCTTCCAAGGCTGCTTCTCCGACCGCAGGACGGTTAAAGCCGAAGGTGCGAATGAGGTAGGGGATCCCTTCCACCTGTCCCAACGCCCCCAGCGCTCTCACCACCCCCAGCAATTCTTCGGGAGAAGTGGCCTGCTCCAACTCCGCCACCAGTTGAGCAACGGCGGCGGAAGGCACTTGAGCAGCAGGTGAAGCGGACATAAGCAAGGTGAAGTATGAAGCTTAAAAAAAGGTGTACGGAAGCGAGAGATGCCAAGCCGGAGAGACTAGAGCAGATGATCCAGTTGCGGGATAATCGACTCCGCCACCTGAGGGAGCGGCACTTGCCCCAACTGAACGGCCACATCAAACAGCCGCTTCAGGGCGTTGAGGCGCAGATTGAGAGCCACATCGGCTGCCGCCAATAGCGGTGCTCCTGCCACCCAGCCAGATTCCGCCAGATCGAACAAGGCCGCCTGGCGCAAACTGGAATTGGAGTGAGCCAGCAATGCCGTCAAAACGTGGGTGAGCTCCTCGGCCTGAGTAAACCGATAAAGCACCCAGGCGGCTGCCGAACGAACCCGCTCAGAGGGATGACTCAGGAAGGGACGAATCGCCTCCTCCGCCCGACGAGCGTTGAGTTGGCCCAGTGCCTCGATCAGGGCTTCCCAAGGCTGTTCGGATTCCGGAACCCGCAGCAGGGCCAGCAAGGGATCCACAGCCCGTGGGTCCTGCAACTGAGCCAAGGCATAGGCCGCCTCCTCCCGCACGTGCAGATCCGTGCAGGCAAGCGCTTCGATCAAACCGGGCACGGCCCGCACATCCCCGATTTGCCCCAGCGCTTTGGCAGCATTGCGCCGCAGAGGGTAACCCCCCAAAGCGGTGCGATCCCTCTCATCCTGCAAAGCCAAAAGAAGGGGCTCCACCCCACGGGGATCCCGAACGGTGCCCAAATACCAGGCGGCGTAGTAACGGTCTTGCAAATCATCACCCTGCAATTGAGCTACCGCTTGCTCCCAGGTGAGCTGCTGCGGCAGCACTGCCGTATTGGATGCCATGCGAACCGTTGTGGAGCCGTTCATGGAACCGGGTCAATCCTGTTCAAGTCGGGCGGATCCCTTACTCGGCAGCGCCGTTGTCCTCGGCAGGAACCGTGCTGGCCCCCGATAGGGCGGCCACTTGCACGATTTTGCCGCCCATCCGCAGAATGCGCCGCATCTCGGCAGACAACCGGGCGTAGGGAACGGTGGTGCTCACGGTGCTGCGGCGAACCTTCTCAGAGGTGGCCAGGGCATCCAGTGGGTTGAGCAAGCCAGTGTACTCGATTTTGTAAACCCGGCTACCAGCTTCCGTTAGGGTTTCAGGGCTGGTGGTACTTTGACCAAACATTGCTTTCCCCAAAATTGATTCTGTTATGGAAAACGGCTCTGGGTGAAAGGGCTCGACCCGCAGAGAAACCACAATGGCTACTCCCGAAGCCCAAGCTACATCGCCATCAGGCAATTGCCCAGAACACGAAGAGCAGGCGGGCAACTCGAACAGATCGAGGGGATCCGAGGAGATCACTCCACCTGAGGACAGGCAGCCCAGACCTCTCTGAGCCGCCGCCTGCTCCGTAAGGACTCCGTCCCACTTACACGAAAGGACTCCGTCCCGTTTACACGATTGGAAGACGAAGAAAGAGATCGTCCACTCACAAAAAGCAGGGATCCCTTAGCTGAGGGCGTTGATGGCGTAATCGAAGTAGATGGTGGCTTCATTGGCCGCTTGGCCGCTCAGCATACCCAAGGCGCGACCCTTGATGTACTGCAGGGCCACGATGTACCAGCTGGGGGAGAGGTTGAAGGAGCGGTTTACTTCCCGTAACCCAGCCACCAAGTAGTCATCGAGGGGGCCGGTGCCACCCGCAACCAGAGAGTAGGTGATGAAGCGGAGGTAGTAGCCAATGTCACGGGCACACTTGGCCTGAAACACGTCGCCATGGCCCATTTCACCCGGCTGGGTCAGGTAGGGATACTTCTTGAACACTTCTTGCACAGCTTCCCGCACCAGTGTTTGCTGGTTGCTGGTCAGGACACGGGCAGCTTCCAGAGAGGCGGCAGCACGCTGGTAACGACCAAAAACGGACTGCAGTTCGCTGGCATTGAGGAAACGCCCTTGATTGTCAGCGGAAGCAATCGCTTCAGTGATGACGGTTTTCACCTTGCAACTCCTGAATTGAATCGGTTCTGTTGTTAACGAAAGTTCTGCGGGGGAAGCGGACCGAACCCAAGGCTAGGGATTCCGTCTTGTCACTTGCCCTCCTCAGAAAAAATGGATCAAAGAACAATGGCCAAACCGGCCTTAACTGGCAACTCAAATGATGGCGGCAGCAGCCTTGTCGAAGTAGCTGGCCACTTCACTTTGCAAAGCGGAACAGTCGCCAGGAGTGATACCCGCCGGATCCATGATCTTAGCCAAGGCTTCTTTCTTCATGGCCGCGATGCCGTTGGCCACAGAAGTGGCGGGCACGCCCAAAGCGATGTAGGTTTCCCGCAGGCCGTTCAAGCAGCGATCTTCCAGCACAGAACTGTCGCCAGCCAAGGTGGCATAGCTGATGTAGCGCAGGATGATTTCCATGTCGCGCAAGCAAGCGGCCATCCGACGGTTGGTGTAGGCATTGCCGCCGGGAGCGATCAGATCTGGCTCCTGAGCGAACAAGGAACGGGCTGCATTGGACACAATTTGGGCTGCGTTGCTGGTAATGCGGTTGACGGTGTCGAGGCGTTTGTTGCCTTCAGCCACCAAAGCTGCCAAACGGTCAAACTCTTGATCACTTAAAAAAGCACCGCGTGTATCTGCTTGAGCAATCACCCGGGTAAAGGCGTCTTGCATGATCGATCTCCTTCTGGTCTTTCCAAAAACCGAATGAGCGACTGGCCGAACTTCTCACAAGCCGGATCCCAATTGATGGCCTTGCGGGATCCCATTGGCTTCCCCAAAACCAGGGATCCTGTGGCAGCAGGTTCCTTCAAAACTACCCCCACCGGAGCCCCAAATTTTGAGACAGGTCAAGAACTTCTGCGACTTTCAGACAGCCGAGCATCCAGGTTAATTTTATAGCGTGGGATGGATGAGTGTTTTGTGAAGATTTACAAACCCTTGGACGCCGAAACGCCTGCCCGACCCGTGATCCCTAGACTTTAGGCTCTAATAAGCGGAGCAATGACCGCTGAGCTAGCTTGCAAATTGTAAACATTTGTTTTGAGAGGCGGGCAACCGGAATGGGCCCTTCCCCTCATCGGCCCTCTAAGGGGGGCACAGCTCGAAGCGCCGCCTTCAAATCTCGGCAAAAGTGGCCAATCTGTTGCAGCCCCTCTTCTGGCGTGGGGGCTTGCGCCAGCCGTTGCACAAAGGCACTGCCCACGATCGCTGCATCTGCCCCCCAAAGGGCAATCTGCCGGGCCTGTTCTGGAGTTGAAATGCCGAAGCCCACACCGATGGGTAGAGAGGTGTGTTGGCGCAGCTGCTGTAGCAAAACCGGGATCCGTTCCGCCAAAGTGGCTCGCTCTCCGGTGACGCCGGTGGTGCTGACCAAGTAGATGAAGCCGCTGGAATGCTGGGCGATCTGTTGCATGCGGGCCGCAGGGCTGGTGGGAGCCACCAGCAGGATCAGATCCAGCCCTTCGGCTTGAGCCGCCTGCCGCAGAGGTTCCGACTCCTCCAGGGGCAAATCAGGGACAACCAAGCCGGCACAGCCCGCTGCCCGCAGTTGGTGCATAAAGTTGGGGATGCCGATTTGGTGGATGGGGTTGTAGTAGGTGAACAGAATCAGGGGAGCTTGCAAAGAAAGCCGGCTTAAGCCCTGCAAAATGGCACTGAGGGTCACCCCACGGCTGAGGGCCCGGGTGGCTGCCGCTTGAATGACAGGGCCATCCGCCAGGGGATCCGAATAGGGCACCCCCAGCTCGATCAAATCGGCGCCATTTTGGTCCAAAACCTGCAGCGCGGCAAAAGTGACGGCCAGATCGGGATCCCCGGCGGTGAGGTAGGGAATGAGGGCTTTTTCACCCTGCAAGTGTTGAAAGCGGGCAGTGATCGGGCTGGGCATGGGGATCCGTCGAGTCCAGAGCACCACCCACTGTAGCGTCTGCCGGGATCCCTAGGGGAGCGGCACAAAATCGTAGCCTGTCCCGGAGCGGTTCCCCGGCTGAATGCGCACCAACACATTCGGGGCATCGCGGTCGCCGGAGGGCAAGAAGCGCACCTGTCCAGAAGCGCCGTCGCTCAGGAGGAAACCGGGCTCCCTCAGGGCAGCAAGAACGCTACTGCGACTGGGGGATCCGGAACCAAAGGCCTGCCAAAAGACACGGGTGGCATCGTAGGCCAGAGCTGTCCGCCAATTCACCTGCCCTCCCCAGAGCTGAGCCGCCACCTGAGCAAACTCACGATTGCGGGGAACCTCCGGATGCCAGGGCACCGCCACCACCATTCCTTCCACCGTCTCGCCCCCCTGCTGTAGAGTGTTGAAACTAAACAGCACATCGCCCCCCAACAGGGTAAGGGGCCTTTGATGGAGGGTA
Source organism: Thermostichus sp. DRC_bins_24 (assembly GCA_039794845.1). Classification (GTDB taxonomy): domain Bacteria; phylum Cyanobacteriota; class Cyanobacteriia; order Thermostichales; family Thermostichaceae; genus Thermostichus. Next base: position 42,352 of record JAUQVK010000004.1, on the reverse strand, counting down.
TTCTCTCGGGCCACGGCCAGGGCTTGTGAGGCAACCGAAGCGGTTGGCGCCAAGAAAGCCAACTGGGCTCCCTGGCTGACGGCCAAACGCAGGCTTGATTGCGGGTTGAAATCCGCTGCCGACAGGTCATATTCCGCCGTGATCTGGCCCCCTTCGCTGGCCAGGGTGGTGGCGAAGGCATTGCGCAGGCTTGAGCTGTAGGCGCTGTTGGGATTGTAGAAAATGGCCGCCCGTTGCAGACGCAGGGTATTAAGGGCATAGCGGGCCAACTGGGTGCCGGCAATTTGGTCAGAAGGAACGGTGCGGAAAATGGCATTGCCCAGGGTGCTGATTTGGGTGCTGGTGGAAGTCGAGGAGATCATCCCCAACCCGGCGGCCTGATAAACGGCAGCAGCAGCAATGGTGGCATCACTGGCATTGTGCCCCACTACCCCCAAGATCTCCGGGTTTTCCACCAAGGCTCTGGCCACTGCTGCCGCTCGCTCGGGGTCATCGCCATCGTCGGCAATCACCACCTGTAACAGCCGCCCCGATAGGCCTCCCTGTTGTACAAACTCCTCTTGGGCTTGGGCCACACCGCGCAAGGTCTCTTTGGCTCGGTCAGGATTGCTGGAGATGGGCACCACCACCGCCAGACTGAGGGGACTCCCCTGCTGTTGGGCACGGGCGTTGTTCAAAAAGATGCGAGCTTCCGGATCGTTGCGGTTGTTCTGCAGGGCCATCTCCAACACCGGGATGGCCGCAGTGGTATTGCCCTGTCGCAACAATTCTGCCGCTGCCACAGTGGTGGGGCTGCTATCGGCAAACAGGGTGCGTTCGCCCCGGCTGAGGGTCAGGGATCCCGTTCCTGTACCGATGCCGGCCTCTCCGCCCAACCCCGGTAGCTGCACCTGTGGCAAAGAAAAGTCCTCGGGTAAGCGAACTCGCCCCGAGCGCACGGCATAACACCCCCCACCGATGAGCAGCAGCCCCAGGGCAATGTAAACAATGGGTGGCGGGGATTTGGTAGCCATGGATCTTTAGGGGAAAGTCGGAGCAAGCAACGGGATCCCAACCCAGAGCAAGGGACTAGGGATCGGCGTTGTAGGAGGGGCTGTTGCGGTATTGGCGCTCAAGCTGCTCCAGAAGGGAAGCGGGTGCAGCTTCAGGGCATTCCTCCGGCGGGACACTGGCCCGCAACTCAGTATCCAAACTCATGCGGCGAGCGTTGGATGTAGCCCAAACCAACAATCCCGTCAGCAACAGAACAATAGCAGCAGCGTAAAGAAATGCGATGATCGCCATCGGGTCAAGGGTCTAGCTTTCCCTACCATGATAGAGGCTACCGACAAAAAGCACGGCAGGGATCCCTTAGAGCAGGCCCTCTGGGATTGGCAGCGGGGGCAGGCCAAGGGGCCGATTCGTCTGTGTTCCTATCGTCCCGATGGGACCCCTTTTGCCGAGCCGCAGGTGATTTCTCCAGAGGTGTTTTTCACCGATGCCCTACCCGAGGCAGAAGCTTTGGCCTTGGATCTGTGCCGTGGGCAGGTATTGGATATTGGAGCCGGAACAGGTCGTCATGCCTTGCTGTTGCAGGAACGGGGCTTGTCGGTTTGGGGGCTGGATCGCTCCCCAATTGCCCTCCAGATCATGGCAGAACGCGGCATTCACAACCGCATTCAGGCGGATGTTTTTCACTGGGCGGGACCGGAAATCCCTTTCGATACACTGCTGCTGTTGATGAATGGCATCGGCTTGGTGGGATCCCTGGCAGGGTTGGAGCGTTTTTTGACCTTGGCTCGAGCTTGGCTGCAGCCGACGGGGCAACTGCTTCTGGATTCCACCGACCTACGCGGGGAAGACGAACCAGAAGACTCAGATACCCCAGAAGGCACGCTTGCGGATCCTGAAGAGGGGGTGGTGCGGTTTGTTGCCGAGTACGGCGGCCACCGGGGGGAGCCCTTCCCATGGTTGTTTGTGGATCCGGAAACACTTCTGGAGTACGCTCAGGCTGCCGGTTGGCGAGGGCAAATCGTTTACCAAGGTCCAGAAGGCGCCTTTTTGGCGCGGCTCACCCCCGTTTGAACAGGGCTGCAGCCCATCAATCAATGGGAGAGAATCTGGGACAAAAACAGGCGGGAGCGCTCTTCTTTCGGGTTGTTAAAAAACTCTTGCGGGGTATTTTCCTCGACGATCTTGCCGCGGTCGAAAAAGATAATCCGATCCGCCACCTCGCGGGCAAAGCCCATCTCATGGGTGACACACACCATGGTCATCCCCGACTGGGCCAGCTCCCGCATCACATCCAGCACTTCCTTGATCATCTCCGGATCCAAAGCAGAAGTTGGCTCATCGAAAAGCATCACCGCCGGACTCATGGCCAAGGCCCGCGCGATCGCCACCCGCTGCTGCTGCCCCCCCGACAGTTGCCCCGGATATTTTTCCGCCTGCTCCGCAATGCCCACTCGATTCAGCAGTTCCATTGCCCGCTCAGTTGCAGCGGCTTTTTTCATTTTCTTCACATGGATGGGGCCAAGTGTAACGTTTTGCAAAACTGTTAAATGGGGGAACAGGTTGAACTGTTGAAACACCATGCCTACTTCCCGACGAATGGCATCGATATTGCGCAGGTCGCTGGTAAGCTCAATGCCATCGACGATGATGCGGCCCCGTTGGTGCTCCTCCAGCCGGTTAATGGTGCGAATAAAAGTGGACTTGCCGGAACCTGAGGGGCCACAGACCACCACCACCTCCCCCCGCCGGATGCTGGTGGTGATGCCTTTCAGGACATGAAACTCGCCGTACCACTTGTGAACATCTTCGCACAGGATAATATCAGCATCGGCCACGGCGGCCGGAGAGGGCGAAGACACAGCACGGGGGGATCGTTCCATAGGAAGGTCAACTCTCCTTTAGATAGAGATAGGTAGAGAAGGCAGGCACTGGTACCATTACAGAACTTCCTGAAGCATAACCGTAGCCCTTGTAACATTGCTATACACCACAACATGTGAGGCTTTGAGCATAAGCGGGTTTGCTGAGAACTCAAAAACAATAAACTAGCACCATGAGAGGTCTTTCAATGAAACACTGGATGAACTGGATGGCTCCTTTGGGTGGAGCCTTAGCGATTGCGGTGGGCAGCATTGGCTGGACTGCTCTGCCGGTTCAAGCCCAGCTCACCGAGCGGGTAAAAGCACGGGGGGAGCTGATCTGCGGGGTCAACAACCAGTTGCCCGGATTCGGTAATCTCGACGAAGACGGGAATTATGTGGGCTTTGATATCGACATTTGCCGAGCTGTGGCTGCAGCCCTGTTTGGGGATCCGGACAAAATTCAGTACGTATATTTAACGGCCGCCAACCGGCAATCGGCCATCCAGGCAGGCGAAGTGGACATCATCAGCCGCAACACCACCTGGACCCTCACCCGCGACCGGGAATGGGCAGTTACCTTTGGTCCCACCACCTACTACGACGGCCAAGGGTTTTTGACCCGCAAAGAGCTGAACATTGAATCCCTAGAAGATCTGGACGGGGCCACCATCTGCGTGATCGCCGGAACCACCACTGAGTTGAACTTGGCCGATACCTTCCGGGCCCGTGGAATTGCCTTTACGCCGGTGACCTTTGATGGGGACGATTCCTCCTTCAATGCCTATGAGGAAGGCCGTTGTGATGCCATCACCAGTGACCAAAGTGCCTTGATTTCTCGGCGGGCCAGCTTGGCTTCCCCCGATGACCATGTGATTTTGCCGGATGTGATTTCCAAAGAACCCTTGGGGCCGCTGGTGCCGCAGGGGGATGAAAGCTTCTCCGACATCATGAACTGGACGGTGTTTGCCCTGTTTTATGCCGAAGAAAAGGGGATCACCAGTGCCAATGTGGACGAGTTTCTCCAGTCTGAAGATCCCGACATCCGCCGCTTTCTGGGCCAAGATGGCAACCTGGGAGAAGTGATGGGCTTAGCCCCCGACTGGACGGTGAACATCATTAGGGCCGTGGGCAACTACGGGGAAATTTTTGAGCGGCACCTAACGCCGCTGGGGGTCAGCCGGGGCTTGAACCAACCCTACACCCAGGGCGGGATCCAGTACGCTCCTCCCTTCCGCTAATCCCCACAGGGGTTAGGAGGGTGGTGCTTGGCGGCTACGGGGGAGTTCCCCTTGGTTTTCCACCGGAGGCCGAGGGGAATTCGACCCCCACCTTATTGGAGGATCCGTACCGGCCGAGATCTGAGATTCTCGCTACCCCTTTGAAGTTCACTGGTTCTGGAGGGAAGGGGGATCTCCTGAGAGGGCATCCCGAATCAACCATCCCGAGAAGCGGCTGGATTGGAGATCCTGGTCTTGGGTTTGCGTCTCCCTTCCTATTCACCTTTCTATTCAAATAGATTGCAAGCTCCGGCCTTTGTCAGCCGTATCCACTCCAAATCAAATCCATACAAATCAAATCCGTACAAATCAAATCCGTACAAAAAGCAGCTCCTTGCCCTGCTAGGGTCATTGAGCTAAGTGGCCCAAGCGATCCATCCCTCTTGAAACTCAACTCTTGTTCCCATGACTCTCCTGTCTAGCCAACCCCATCCCCCTTGGTGGCGGGATGAACGGATTCTAAAGGTTGTTTTGCAGGTGGCCTTTGTTCTTGCCGTGCTGCTGGTGTTTGGCATTCTCAGCCAAAACCTGGTGACCAGTCTGCGGCGGGTGGGGGTCAGCCTGGGATTTAACTTCCTGCGCAACAGTGCCAACTTTGGCATCACGGAAGGGATCCCCTACGACCCCTCAGAGAGCTACCTGAAGGCCTTTTGGGTGGGCGTGGTGAACACCCTTTGGCTGTCCTCCGTCAGCATTGTCTTGGCGACGGTGATGGGGATGATCCTGGGGATAGCGCGCCTTTCCAGCAACTGGCTGGCCCGTCAGCTGGCCACAGTGATTACGGAGGTGTTTCGTAATATCCCGGTGCTGTTGATCGTCATCTTTTGGTACCAGGGGGTGATCCTTACCTTGCCGGGAGTGCGCGATAGCTTTTCGGTCGGCGGCTTTTTGTTCATCAGCCAGCGGGGGGTGAATCTGCCCAGTTTGGATCCCAGTTGGTGGTTGCTACCGACGGTGGCAATCTTGGGGGGGGCTGCTTGGGGCATTCGCAAGGTGCTGCTGGCGCGGCGTCCGGATGTGGGCCCGGTTCAACGGAACCTTCTCGTGGTTCTGGGTGTGCTGTTGCTGGCGGTGGCCTGTTGGATCCTCTTTCCCGAGGCTCCTTTGCGACTGGATATTCCCGTGCTGGATCGCTTTAACTTTCGAGGTGGGGCAAAGCTTTCGGCGGAATTTACAGCCATGATGCTGGGGTTGGTGACCTACACGGGTTGCTACATTGCAGAAGTGGTGCGGGGCTCCTTTTTGGCAGTGCAGCGGGGACAGTGGGAAGCCTCTCGGGCGATTGGCCTATCGGAGTTGGAAACCTTCCGGCTGGTGATCGTGCCGCAGGCGCTGCGGATTATGATCCCCTCCTTGAACACCCAGTACCTCACCCTGATCAAAAACTCCAGCTTGGCCATCGCCGTCGGCTTTTCCGACCTGTTCAACATCAGCAGCACCATCATCAACCAGTCGGGGCGCTCGGTGGAAATGTTCGCCATCATCATGGCCACCTACCTCGCCATAAACCTGGTGGTCTCCTACGGCATGAATTGGCTCAACGCCCGCGTCAGATTGGTGGAGCGATAACCCATGACCAGTAGCCTTTCTTCTCCTCTTGCTGAAGAGAAACTGCTTCCCCCTCAGGAAAAGCTCAGCCCCGTTGCTTGGGCCCGCCGCAACCTCTTCGACTCTTGGTTCAGTACCCTGCTTACCTTGGCCTCCGCTTTGGTGTTGGCTTGGGTGGTGTCCACCTTCTGGAACTGGGCCTTTGGCCAGGCCAATTGGGCGGTGATCCCTGCCAACCTGAAGATCTTCGCCACAGGCACCTATCCCAGCTCCCAGCTGTGGCGGGTGTGGGTGGTGCTGGGGATTGTCTTGGCGACCTTAGGTATGGCGGGAGGAGCCTGGGGAGGGGTGCTGCGCCAGTATTTGTTGGTGTTGGGAGTGGCTTTTGCCCTGGCCAGTTTGTTGCCCCTGGGCCAGTCTCGCTGGTGGCTGCTGGGCATGGGAGCTATCACCTATGCCAGTCTGGGCCTCACCTGGCAGCGACAGTCTCTACGGCTGGCTTCCATCCTGATCTGGGGGTTGGTGCTGCCGATTGCTTTGGAATTGTTGTTGGGCCAGATCACGGACCGCTTGCCGGGGGTGCGGGCGGAGCAGTTGTCGGGGTTGTTGCTGACGTTGATTTTGGCGGCGGCGGCTTTGATCATTGCTTTTCCCATTGGGGTGCTGCTGGCCTTGGGGCGGGCCAATCGGGAGCTGCCGGTGATCCGGATTTTCTGCACCCTGCTGATTGAGTTGGTGCGGGGGGTTCCTCTGACGACGATTTTGTTTGCCGCTTGGCTACTGGTGCCCTTTTTCCTACGGGGACTCTCCGTGAACCTGATCATTCGGGCGGAGGTGGCTTTTATTTTGTTTACGGCGGTATATGTGGCGGAGGATGTGCGGGGAGGGTTGCAGGCGGTGTCCCGCGGGCAGGTGGAGGCGGCTAAGGCGGTGGGGCTCAATCCCTTTCAAATTACTTGGTTGGTGGTGTTGCCCCAGGCCCTTAGGGCTTCAGTACCGGCTTTGGTGAATGAGTTTTTAACCCTGTTTAAGGATACCTCTTTGGTGTTTATCATCGGCCTGATTGACCTGTTGCAGGCGGGGCGGGTGGTGTTTACCAATCCCAATTGGCTGGGCACCCAGAGGGAAGTGCTGTTTTTTATCGGGGTAATTTACTTCATCTGCTGCTTTGCCATGGCCTACGCCGCCAAGCATGTGGAAAAAACCCTCGGTTTGGGCAAACGGTAAGGGTCGGGATCCAAAATCACCTCAACTGGCGCGGGCCAGCACCACCCGATGACGGGGGGTGTTGGGTTGCAGGGTGATCTCTTCAAAACCTGCTTGCTCTAGGGCTTGCACCAAATCCAGTCTGAAATACTGATCCAGATACGGCTCGGTGCTTTTCAGGAGGGTGAGGATCACCGGCGACATCTGTGCATACACAGGAGAAGCCGGGTTCATGTCCATGAGGGCAAAATAACCACTGGGCTTGAGCACGCGGTGTGCTTCCGTCAAAATCTGTCGGGCTGCCGATTGGGGCAACTCATGAAACAGCAGACAGGCGGATACCAAGTCGTAACGGCCTGATTCCAACCCGCTGGACTCTGCCGCGGCATGGATCCAGTTCACCTGCCGACCTTGCTCCCGAGCGCGGATATTGCCCACCGCCAGAAAATAAGGGGAAAGATCCAAGCCGCTCACTTCTGCTTCGGGGTAGAGATCTTGGAGGGCAAAGGTGCTCATGCCGACGCTACAGCCCAGATCCAGAATGCGCTCTGGTGCAGCCGGGATCCGCTCCTGCAACACCCGATGGTAGCTCTGGCGCAGGCGGGGATCCCCTTGGGCTCCGGCATCTGGCCAAATCCGGGCATGCACGGCATAGGCAGCCACTTCCACCTCAACGGCAGCTTCCCAGCTTAAATTTCCGGCATCGTAGGCGTGAAAGGGCCGCAGGTAATAGTTTGGGTAAACCAGCTCGGGATTTTCGACTGCTGCCAACTCTGCCGCCAGATCTTGGGTCATCAAGGCTTGGACCCGACCCAACCAATCCACCCCGATGTTGGTGGCCCGTTTGATCATCAGGCTGCGAGCCTGACCTTTTGCCCAATGAAACAGGGGCTTGATGGAGAGGAAACCATTCACCAAACGACTGGTTAGGGTGGGGGCGGCAACACGAGAAGCGGTCATGGGCAACAGGATGAATCTCTAGATTTCTAGGACTATCTTAGGGGGCTTATCCGCCCTCTCCGAAACCCAACAGAACTGATCCAGGGCTCCCTAGAGGCCGACCCGATCACCCAAAAGTTGACAGAGGGCAACCCAAAGGCCGCTCAAACGATGGGGGTGGGTGCCGGAAGAATCCCTCAAGAATCCCTCTCCACCGGCAATGGGGAGACCGTCAATGAGGTGAGAATGGGAGCAACAGATCCTAACCTCGTCCAATCTGTCAAAGGATGTTAAGCTAAAACGTAGTCATTATGAGTTTGACTTGGTATCCCTGTTGCAGAAGGAGACACAGCGCATGACAGAGCAAAGTCGGGTTGAGAATGTGGTGATCATCGGTTCTGGCCCTGCTGGATTTACAGCAGCCATTTATGCTGGGCGCGCCAACCTGAAGCCCGTCGTGTTTGAGGGTTTCCAAGCAGGAGGGATCCCAGGCGGACAGCTAATGACCACCACCGAAGTGGAAAACTTTCCGGGCTTCCCTCAAGGCATTACTGGCCCGCAACTGATGCAGGACATGAAGGCTCAAGCCCAGCGCTGGGGGGCTGAACTTTACACCGAAGATGTCACCTTTGTGGACCTGAGCCGGCGGCCCTTCATCGTCCGTTCCGAAGAACGGGAAGTTCGCACCCACAGCCTCATCATTGCCACCGGGGCTACGGCCAAGCGCCTGCATCTGCCGGGGGAAGACACCTACTGGAACCGGGGCATGTCCGCCTGTGCCATCTGTGATGGGGCTATGCCCATGTTCAAGGGGGTGGAATTGGTGGTGATCGGCGGCGGAGATACCGCTTGTGAAGAGGCTACTTACCTGACCAAGTTTGGATCCCATGTGCACATGCTGGTGCGAAGCGACAAAATGCGGGCCAGCAAAGCTATGCAGGATCGCGTTCTCAACAACCCGAAAATCACGGTGCACTGGCACACCGAGGCCGTAGAGGTGTTGGGGAACGAACTGCGCCTAACCGCGGTGAAAATCCGCAACAACCAAACCGGCGAAATCCAAGAACTCCCTGCAGGTGGCCTATTCTACGCCATCGGCCACAAACCCAACACCGACCTGTTCAAAGGGCAACTGGAGCTGGATGAGATCGGCTACATCGTCACCCGGCCGGGATCCGTGGCCACCAGTGTCGAAGGGGTGTTTGCCGCCGGGGATGTGCAGGATCACGAGTTTCGTCAGGCGATCACCGCTGCCGGCACAGGGTGTATGGCGGCGATGCTGGCGGAGCGTTGGCTCTCCGAGCACGGCTTGGCCCAAGAGTTTCATGTCCTTCCCGAAAGCCATGCTGAAGCAAGTCATACCGCTGCTCCCGAAGCAGAATCTACCGTTGAGGAGGCCAGTTTTGCGGAGAACGGCGACAACGGCTTTGATTTGAACGCTGTGCGCCATGAAGGGGGCTATGCTCTGCGGCGGCTCTATCACGAAAGTGATCGGCCGCCCATGGTGAAGTACACCGCTCCCACCTGCGGCCCCTGCCATGCCCTCAAGCCAATCCTGAACAAAATCGTCGATGAGTTCCAAGACAAGTTGCATGTGGTGGATATCGACATCGAGAAGGACCCCGAGATCGCGGAGGCAGGAGGGGTAACGGGCACCCCAACCGTGCAGTTTTTCAAAAACAAGGCGTTGGTGGCCCAGCTGGTCGGCGTGAAGCCCAAATCCCAGTACCGAGAGGTGATCCAGGCCAATCTGTCCAACTAGAATCCGTCCAAACCAATTACAGCCCTGCTTGAGCTTTGGGGTGGATCTCGCCCGAGATCCACCCTTTATCTTTTTGAATCTTTCTGGGATCTTTATTGGGGCCCCCGCCCCGAGGCCTCAAACACTTCGGGATCTGCGCCAAAAAGCTGAGCCGGAACCTGCCTTGGCGGTTACTCCCCAAACCCTTTCCAGCTAGGGGCTTTTCATGAGCCAAGCCGGTGGATCCCCATCCGGCAGCAAACTGGGTAGGCTGTTGGTGGAAGTTCGGGGCTATTCTATGCAGGGATCCCGCATCATCGGGGGCACAGCGGAGGAACGCACCAACTTGGCAGAGTTCCGGGTTGGGGTGGATGCTGTCATTTTCTCCATAGATACCGAGCAAAATCGCCTCTTGGTGCTGCTGGTGCGGCGACGGGAGGACCCTTTTCGTGGTTACTGGGCTTTGCCAGGTACTCTGGTGCGGCGCTCGGAATCCCTAGAGGCAGCGGCCTATCGCATCTTGGCGGAGAAAATCCGCGTAGAGAATCTGTATCTCGAACAACTCTACACCTTTGGCGGGCCAGAGCGGGATCCCCGTGAAGCTGCCGATGCCTACGGGGTGCGCTACTTGTCGGTCAGCTATTTCGCCCTGGTGCGCTTTCAAGATACCGAACTGTTAGCGGATGGAGTAGAAGGCATTGCCTGGTATCCTGCCGACCAACTTCCCACCTTGGCTTTTGATCACCAAGAGATTTGCCGCTATGCCCGCCGTCGCCTCTGCGCCAAGTTGGAATACAGCCCAATTGCATTTGATATTTTGCCCACCACCTTCACCCTAGGGGAGGTTTACCAACTCTACGGCACCGTTTTGGGGGAAGGCTTCTCCGATTACTCGAATTTCCGCGCCCGCTTGCTAAAGTTGGGTATTTTGCGGGATACCGGCCAGAAAAGCACCCAAGGGGCGGGCCGGCCGGCCACCCTCTACTGTTTTGATGCTGCGGCTTTTGAGAAAATCCGTCACAAGCCGATGGTGTTTGTTTAGGGCATCCAGCTCCCACGGGTGGGCTAGCCTCTCTCACAACCGGGATCCACCGGGATCTGTATTTAGTGTGGATCGCTTTTTGATTACTCCGTATATAGTATGGGTGATGCGGGATCCCCACCCAAAACCGGGGCTTTCCCCCTCGACAGTGGCCGAGCAGATGTTCTAACCTTGGCTTCTAGGGTGGCCCATGAGCGCTCGTCAAGATAGGTGTGCCGGGGGTATCGTCAGCCATGACCGACCTCGATCCCTAATACCGAGAGTGTGCCGCATCGCTAGCCCCAGTTGTATCGAGCAGGTTCAGCCTAGGCGAGATGTCCCAGGGGGATCTGCTGGCTAGCATCCAGGGATCTGACCCCATAGCAACCAGAACAAGGCAGGATGCCGGGAGTGGAGATGAGAATGATGTGCTGGAATGTGGTACCGTCTGCGCGATCCCTTTGGCGTCGTGCAGCTCGAGCGAGCGGTATGGCTGGGCTCTTGTTCGGAATCGCGTGGGGAGGCTTAAGCGCAGCTCCCGTCCTAGCCCAAGAAAGCCTTCTGCTGGCTCAGGCGGCACCGGCAGGGCCCATGAGTCGTCAAGAGGTGGCAGAGCGACTGAATTTGGTGCCCGTTTTTGCCATTGTTTCTCAGGACGGAACGCCGGTAGTGGCCAACGTGGAGCGGGAGGGGCGCACCCTACAGGTGGCATCTTTTTGGTTGGATCAAGCCCAAGCCCAGCAGGTGTTGCAGCAGGTGAAGGCCAGTAGCCCTGATGTGGCCAGCCAAGCCCGAGTTGTTCCGCTGTCTTTGGGCTACGCCTATGAGAAGTCGGAAGAAGAGCGGGCCAGAAATGCGGATATTGTCTTCGAGGTGGTGCCTCGGTCTTCCGATGTTGAGGCGGCAAAGCAGGTGCTGCAGCAAACCGGTCAAGATGTACCGCCGGAGGCGATCGGCGTACCCCTCTTCTACGGTCGCTCTGGGGAAGGCTTGCTCACCATTGAACAGGACGGGTATGAGGTAGTGCCCTTCTTCTTCGATCGCAACGACCTCAGAAGCACTTTGGATCGGGCTGCAGCGCAAAACCCAGAGGTGGTGCAGCAAACCCAAATTGAGGTCACCTCTTTGGCCATTGTGGTGGAGCGGATGCTGGCCCCCGATGCTCAGGCGGATGTGCAGAAGATCGCCTTCATTCCCTCCCGCTCTGCACTCGAATACATTCAATCTCTGGCTCGACCTGCCAATCCTTAAGCTCTAACAAGTCCATCTCCGATGGGATCCCTGTCTGAACCTGCGCGGGTGAAGCGCTTACTGGAGTGGCGTGCCCAAGCTCTAGCAATGGCAAAGGCCGCCGGGATCCCCGCCGAGGAGGTGGAGATTTTGCTCAAGGATAAGCTGGGCTGGGGGCCCTTGCAGCGGCTGATGGGGCGTGCTCCGAGGGACGAGCTCGAGGAACTGGCTCCCGGCCAGGATGGGGATCCCTTGCAGGCGGTGCAAGCCCTTTGGCGACGGCGGCTGGAAGAACGCATTCCCCTGCAATACCTGTTGGGAAAGGTGGAGTGGGCGGGTCTGGAGCTACAGGTGACCCCAGCGGTGTTGATCCCGCGTCCGGAAACCGAGTTGTTGCTGGAGCAAGCAACCCTTTGGTTACAGGCCCATCCTGTGCCCCAGGGATCCTATTTTGCGGATCTGGGAACGGGCAGTGGTGCCCTCGCTGTTGCCCTGGCCCATAGCCATCCTCAGGTGCAGCTGTTGGCGGTGGATTTGAGTCCGCAGGCTTTGGCAGTTGCGGCGGCCAATGTGGCAACCCACCATCTCCAGGAGCGGGTGAAATTGTTGCAGGGCTCTTGGTTCGAACCTTTGGTACCTTGGCGAGGGCAGATTCGTGGCCTCCTCTCCAACCCCCCCTACATTCCCTCTGCTGAACTCCCCCACCTGATGCCAGAGGTGAGGCTGCACGAACCTCGGCTAGCCCTTGACGGCGGAGAAGATGGTTTAGCCTGTCTGCGGCTGTTGATTCGGGAAGCGCCGGATTATCTTGCCCCGAACTCCCTATGGGCAGTGGAGGTGATGCAAGGCCAAGCCCCTTGGGTGGCGGAGCAGTTGCAGGTCATGGGTTGTTACCAGCAGATCCACGTTCATCGGGATCTAGCGGGAATCGAACGGGTGGTTAGCGCCCAATTCACCGGGTAAGTTTACCGGATAAGTGGCGGCGCTCCATTTGTGTATTTCGAAGAACGAGATAGGATCCAGAATGGATCAGCACATGCCCCTCCCAAACCCAAAAACCACAAAACAGGCGGGATCCCTAGCTTTCCATCCAGAACACCTTTTGAGGGAATCGTTGCGCTCAGCCAGCTCCAAACCCGATAGCCCCTCCCAGAAGCCAATCCCAACCTCTGAGGAAAAGGTGGTGGATTGGCAATTTGCCTTTGAGCGCTCGGAGGTGATGCGAGCCTTTCAACAGGAGTTGCTCCTCAGTATTGGCCACGAACTGCGCAACCCCCTCAGCAGCCAGATGGGATCCCTACAACTGGTGTTGTCCAATCTGTGTGATTCCCCCGAAGAGGAGCGGGAATACATCCAAAGTGCCAAAGAAGGAGTGGATCGCCTGATTAAGCTCTTAGAGGAGTACACCCGTCTCGCCCGTCACAACTTGCCCATTCAACCCCTAAAACCGGAGCCACTTCTCCTCTATCCACTGTTGCAGGACGTTCATAGCCTGACTCGCTTACAGGCCCAGGATCAGGGCATTCGCTACGAGTGGCCGGCATTGCACCTCCGAGACCCGGCCGATTCGGCACCTGCAGCGGCGGATTTACCTCCCCTCTCAGAGGACCTCACCGTTTGGGCGGATCCCTATGGCTTACTACAGGCGTTACTGGGGATATGCCGCTGGGGCATTCGCACCCTGCGCTACGGTTCGATGGCCCTGCAAGCTTATCCTGCCGGAGAGGAAAAGGGGCGCCTCTGCCTGGAGTGGAGTCTAGAAGGGCGATGCCATGTGCCGATCGAGCCGGATCTGAGTGCCGCTTGGCGGGTCAGCGAGCGATTGCTGCAACAGATGGATGGCCACCTGGAACTCTGCGAGAGCGGCATCTACCGAGTCGGCATTAAAGTGAGCCTGCGCACCGTCTGAAGCCGTTTGGGGCTATGGAATTCGCAGCCCCGGCCAGTTGAGATCGGCTTTTTCGATAAACCCAGGAATGTCCCGCTCCCAGTTACGCTGTACCCGCTGGTTGGCATTCAAATACAGCTTGTCGTCTACAATTTTCCAGGCGAAGGGATCCACCGGGTACAGGTAATTGTTGGCCACCGCCCAGGCACAAAACCCGCCGTACTGGGGCGCAAAGCGCTCTGGGTTGTTTTGGAACCGTTCCAAATTGTCGGCATGGGCAAACCTCCAGGTCACCCCGCCCCATTCCCATTCATGCTCTAGGGATCCCTGCACGGGCTTGGCCTCGATGAAATAGGCCACCGGATCATAGCCGCGCAGAGCCAACCCATCCGTCTCAAAAAAGGGCCCTAGGGATCCCTGGGTAGCGGTAACAGCCTGTGCTTGAGCGGGTGGGGGCTGAATTTGCCGAAGGACAACAGCCCCACTCCCAAGCATTAGCAGCGACAAGGACAAGATCCAAGGTTTTTTGCCCATAACAACCTCCCAAATCTGCCGAAAACAGGAGCACCTCGCCCTACTCTCGGCTCTCCCTCCTTACTTTCGAATGGGAAGCTTGAGGAGATCTGAGGAGGACCTAAGAAGTTCCTGAGTTCCCTCAACTGGGAATAGCCTGGCGTCAACGGGGGAAGCCTGGCTGTGATCTCGATCCGATCGGGAAGTTTTGAGAACCTTAGCCTTCCCGGCGCAGGGCCACTTCCGCCCGATCCAACTGCATCAACACCCGCTCCACCTGCTCGGGTTTGAGAGGCCGATTGGACATGCGGTACTGGGAGGCCAAGGTATTGAACACCGTGCGCAGTGTGGTAAACGATTGCAGCTTGTCGTAGCGTTGGCCGTGGTAACGCCCAGAAAATTCTTGAATCGCCTCCATGGCCTCTGCCCGCGCCTCCTCCGGGTTCATGAGGGGATCCCCTTCGGAGAGCACCGTGCGCAGGGTTTGGATCATGGTCATGCCATCTTCATAATACTTGCCCGTGAGGCGGGCCGCTTGGGCCTCTGGGCTCACCCAGCCCAGAAAAAGCGTTACGGATAAGAGCAGGCCGACAAGGCGCAGAAACAAGGATTTAAGCATGGAAAGCCCAATGTAACTTATCTTTAAGCATAAGACAGGCGGCGACGGAAAAGGAGTAACCCATAAGATGCAGCTCACATCAGTCAGCAACCTCCTGCAGGGGTTGGCCACCTATGGATCCCATTGGACGATGTTGGCCCTGATCCTGGGGTTTGCCTGCGCCCACAGCGGCTTGGCCTACCTGCGCCCTTGGGGGGAAGCCTGGGTGGGAGCCCGACTTTACCGGGTCTTTTTTGCCCTCGTGAGCCTCAGCTTGGTGCCGTTGTTGTTGATCTACTTTTTTAACCATCGCTACGACGGCGTCATCCTGTGGAATCTGCAGGCGCTTCCCGGGATCCACACCACCGTGGTGATCCTGTCGGCGCTCTCGTTTTTCTTTCTGTATCCGGCCACCTTTAATTTGTTGGAAATTGCCGCCATTCAAAAACCGGAAATTCATCTGTTTGAGACCGGGATTACCCGCATCACCCGCCACCCACAAATGGTCGGCCAGGTGATTTGGTGTGTGGCTCATTCCCTTTGGATTGGCTCGAGCTTTATGGTGGTGGCCTCGGTGGGGTTGATTGCCTATCACCTGTTTGCGGTCTGGCACGGGGATCACCGTCTGGAGCGCAAATACGGCCAATCCTTCCGGGAGCTGAAGGCCCGCACCTCCGTGATCCCCGGCTTGGCGATTCTGCAAAAGCGGCAGCAGCTGCGCCCACGAGAATTTTTTCGCTGGGCCTATCTGGGTGTGTTCAGCTTTGTATTGATTCTTTACGCTTTCCATACACAAATGGTGTCCGCAGCCAGTCGAGTTGCCTGGTAGCATGATCCCAAAGAACTTCTTTAGTTTGGGAGTGGCGATCTTGCAAGTCGCATTGGATACTTTTAATCAAGAACTTTTGACAAGCACTGGGTTGGTTTTGGTGGATTTTGGCGCTCCATGGTGTGGGTTGTGCCGGTTCATCCAGCCGATTACCGACCGCCTCTCGGCGGAGTGGGAGGGTGCAGTTAAGGTGCTGCGGGTGAATGTCGACGAGAATTTCTTGCTGTCTCGCCGCTATCAGGTACGGTCTTTGCCCACGTTGATCTTGTTTGAGAAGGGTCAAGAAGTGCAAAGGCTGGAGCACTTTGCCAGCCGGGATGAGGTGATCCATCGCTGCGAGCAGTTGTTTTTCACCCACCTACGCTGTTTGAGTTCGGGAGCCCGTTAAGCCGGATCCCCAGATCCCCAAGCCCCGCCGCCGGGGGTGTGCAACGTGATCACATCGCCTGCTTTTAAGGGGCGGCTGATCTTGCTGGGCAAGGGATCCCCGTTCCGCTGGTTGATCCCCACCTGTCCGGGGCCACCCCCCAGTTCCCCTTGAGGGGCGTGATGGCGTCGGTCCGTGAGCAGAGAGAGGGTGCAGTCTTCCAACACCCGCAGGGAACGGATCAGTCCCCAGCCTCCCCGCTGTCGGCCATGGCCGCCGGAGCCTGAGCGCAGCTCGTAGCGGATCACCTGCAGGGGATACTCCAGCTCCAGGGCTTCGATGGGGGTATTCAGGGTGTTGCTCATGCCGACGTGGATCCCGTCGGGGCCGGGCCGCTGGGAACTGGCACCCTGCCCGCCTCCTAGGGTCTCGTAGTAGGTGAAGTGGCGATTGCCCAGCACACAGTTGTTCATGGTGCCCTGCCCTTGGGCAATGCTCAGGGATCCCGCCACGGGGGCCAAGGCGTGCAAGATCAGGTCGGCGATGCGTTGGGAGGTCTCCACATTGCCCGCCACCACCGCCGCCGGAAACTCGGCATTTACCAGGCAGCCCAAGGGAGCCACGATCTCAATTGGCGTTTCCAACCCCGCATTGCTAGGGGCCATCGGATCCAGCAAACAGCGCAAAGCAAACAGCACCGCCGAACGGGTCACCGCCAAGGGGGCATTCAAGTTGCCGGCAACGGCCCCATCGGTGCCGGAAAAATCCACCCGCAGGCTGTCTCCTCTTACCTCAACTTGGGCGCGAATCCAGATCGGCTCTGGGGGATCCCCGTATCCTTCCAATTGATCGACCGCTGTGTAGACTCCATCTGGCAGAGCCCGAATGCGTGCCCGCATGCGCTCGCGGCTGTGGTCGATCACCCCGGTGATCAACCGCCAAGCTTCCTCCTCTCCAAACTGAGCCAGTAGCTCCCGGAAGCGGCGTACCCCAATGGCGTTAGCCCCCACCTGCGCCTGCAAGTCCCCTCGGCGCTGTTGGGCGTTGCGTACATTGGCCAAGATCAGGCGCAGCAGATCGTCATTCCAGTGCAGCTCACCCCCTGGATGTAAACAAGCCAGCCGCACGGGCGGAATCACCAACCCCTCCTGCCAAATATCCGTGGAATCGGCGGGCATCGAGCCGGGGCGCATCCCCCCCACATCAGCGTGATGGGCGCGGTTGACAGCATAAGCAGCAATGGCGGTGGCATCCCCCAGAGCGGGAATGGCCGTCACCATCGTCAAGTCCGGCAAATGGGATCCCCCTTGATAGGGATCATTCAGGACGAACACCTCTCCTGGCCGGGGACCAGCAGCGATCACCACCCGTACTGCTTCCGAGAGCGCCCCCAAATGCACCGGAATATGGGCAGCCTGCGCAATACAAGCCCCTTGGGCATCAAAAAGGGCCGTAGAGCAATCGCGACGCTCTTTGATGTTGGCGGAGTAGGAGCCGCGAATTAAACGTGCCCCCATCTCTTCGGCAATCCCCGCCAGGGCGTTGGCCATCACCTGCAACCGGATCGGGTAGGCCAGAAGGCCACTGTCTTCCATGCCCCCTTTCCTCAAACTCTGCGCCTCAACCAAAAGACCACCCCGCGAACCCCCTGCCAGAACTGAAGCCGTCGCTGCCAACGGGTAAGGGTGGCCCGATTCTCTTGCAAATTCTTCCTGAGGCGCAGCAGCTCAGCCGGGGTCGGAGCCAGAGCCTGTTGAGCCGCCTCACTCCACTCATTCATGGAGCGAGCCGTAACCAGCAGGGCCGACCTCAGGCCTCGAATTGTAGGCACAAGGGCGATGAGGACGAAAAACAATAGACAGTTTAGGCCGCACACTGCCCAGACCGCCCACTCTGATCTTAAGTCAGTAGCCACCACGGGTTGAGAAAGGGATCCCGAAAGAGAGAGGGATCCTCCGGCTTACTGCTGCTGCAACATCAAGGGGCGCAACACCCGGCCATCTCCCACCGCCACTACGGTAGACAGCACGCGCCCGCCACGGCGAAAGGTAATCGGCACCGATTGGCCCACCGGAGTGTTTTGGATAATTTGCTGCACATGCTGCACAGAGGTAACCCGCTGTCCATCCACCCCGATCAAAATGTCGCCTTGGGCCAAGCCGGCCAGTTGGGCCGGGCCATCATTGAGTAGACCCACCACCTGTACCCCTTGAACCTGGGGAGCAGAACCGAACAAACGACGACCGATAGCGCTTTGGGCCTGCTGGCCATCCACCGCTTCGATGGCGACGCCAATAAAGCCATTGGCATGGGTAGAGGAAGCAGGTACCACCTGAACCGTGAAGCTGTTGGCACCGTTGCTGCTAACCTGAACCGTGGGACTGTGAAAGTTGTAAACTTCACCCCCAACCGAGTCGCAGGGGTAAGCCACAACTGCATCTGCCAGCAAAAAGGAGGCGGGCAGAGCAAGGGCAAGCTTGAACAGATGGGTTGGTTTCTGCATGGTTTGACCCTGGAAACGGCGAAGAAAAAGAAACAAAAACGATGAGTCCGGATCCGCGAAACGCCTAGGTAAAGATGCATCGAAAGATGCACCGGAGATGCACCAGATGTAAACGGCGGAAGCCATGGTCAGGGCAGTTAGCGCCACCCTTCCCTCAGTGATAAACCCAAAATCCGTAACTGTCGATAGGCTTGGCCGTGCTTCTGGACTGGATCCCAGGTTTTTGCCGGCATTCCCGTTATTATTCTTCAAGTTCTTCATCCGTCCAAAGCCGAATCTCTGGATCCCCCTCTACATTGACGGGTGCAACGGCTTAGAGGTGGGCAAATCGGTCGGTGGCTTCGATCAGGGCGGAGCGGATCCCGGGTTCGGTCATGGAGTGGCCCGCATCCGGGATCACCTGAAACTCGGCTTCCGGCCAGGCTTGATGCAATTCCCAGGCCGAAAGGGGTGGGCAGACCACATCATACCGGCCTTGCACAATCACCCCCGGCAGATGGCGGATCCGCTCCACACCCCTGAGCAACTGATCTTCGGGATCCAGAAAACCGCGATTGACGAAGTAGTGACACTCGATACGGGCAAAGGCCTCGGCAAATTCCCCCCGTCCGAACCGTTCGATCAAATCGGGGCTGGGGATCAACTTGCTGGTGCTGGCCTCCCAGATGGCCCAAGCCCGCGCCGCCTGCAAGCGTACCTCTCGATCTGGGTGGGTCAAGCGACGATGGTAGGCCCCCAAGAGGTCGTCCCGTTCTTCGGGAGGGATCGGCGCCAGGTAATGCTGCCAGGCCTCTGGGAAGAGGTGGCTGGCTCCCGATTGATAAAACCAGCGGATCTCAAAGGAACGCAGCAAAAAAATGCCCCGTAAGATCAACCCCAGACAGGCTTCTGGATGGGTTTGGCTGTAGGCGAGAGCGAGGGTGCTGCCCCAACTGCCCCCAAACACCACCCAGCGATCGATGTGGAGGTGCCGGCGCAACGCTTCGATATCCGCCACCAAATCCCAGGTGGTATTTTCCTGCAGTTC
Source organism: Thermostichus sp. DRC_bins_24 (assembly GCA_039794845.1). GTDB lineage: Bacteria > Cyanobacteriota > Cyanobacteriia > Thermostichales > Thermostichaceae > Thermostichus. The sequence continues at coordinate 22,810 of JAUQVK010000004.1, read as the reverse complement.
TGCGTAGGGACGACTTTGCCCACATCCGCGTTGATCGAACAACACCACCCGCCAGCGCTGCGGATCGAAATACTGTCGATACATAGGGTCGATGCCGCCCCCCGGCCCCCCATGCAGAAAAACCACCGGCTTACCCGCAGGATCCCCGCATTGCTCGTAGTACAGGGTGTGCAGTGGGGAAACCGCCAACATGCCCTGATTGTAGGGCTGGATCGGAGGGTAGAGATCGCGCAACATGCCAGGGATCCTAGGGGAAAAACAGGCTCAGGGAATACGCAGAGCAATGGTGGCTTTGGGGGGGATCGCCTCCTGAAACATGTCCCGTTCTGCCGCCACGATGATGAACTGCATTTCCTGCCCCGGCTGTGTGCCCAGATTGCTCCAGGGAACCGCCACCTCCAGACAGGTATCCACTGCTGCCTGAATTTGATGGTCAATGGCATGCCAACTGTGGTACTCGCCCGCTTCTAAGAGCTTGGCCGACACCTCGACGGGATGTTGGCCGGTGCTGGGAGGAGGCAGAAACAACTGCAACAGATGGCGGTAATGGTAGTTAAGAGGGGCCTCATTCGGCAAAGCCTGGAGGGGAATGGCGCTGTTGATGGTGGTGCGGTTTGGGTAGAAGCAGAGCACCTGCAGTTGCTTGGGGCGCTGAATGGCGGAGCTAAAATCCAGCCGCAAGTAGAAATTGAAGTGGTCAAACCCGTACCAAAGGCGACGAACCGTGCTGTTGCGGTGCATGGTACCCCTCGCCCCGCCGATCTCCACCCGGCCTGCTTGGGTCCATTCCCGTTCCGCCGGTCGGCCATTGATGGTGGGGTGAATGAACCCCTGTGGCAGGCGATCCCCGAGGCCGTCGTGATCTTCGAGGGGAAAGTGCAACACCATCGGCACCGTTTCTCCCAGAGCGGTGTAGAGGGCTTGGAGGTGTTCGCGAAACAACTGGTCAAAGATGGCATCGTGGGCGGAGGAATGGCCCATGCCAAACCACCAAAACCAATCGGATCCCTCGGCGGCCCAAAGGGCTTCCCAGGCTTGTGGGTTGGCTTTGGGGTGATCTTGAATAACCTGGCGGGCTTGGGCCAACAGTTCCCAGGCACGATTTTTGACGGGATCCCCGATCCAAGTGGTGAAATCCGACTCGATCCAGGAGCCGCTGTGCAGCTGCTCTGCCGGCAAAAACTCGGTGGGAGGAAATTGATCCAAAAACTCAGATACCGTCACCAGGCGCAAAGAGGGGTGCTGGCTGAGACGGGTGTAGAGGTTTTCCAGGAAGGGCCTGCCATCTTGGGGGTAATACTCCCAGCAATTTTCTCCATCCAGAGCAATGGTCACCAGCCAGGGTTGGTCTTGCGGCAGGCGATTGCGAATCGTCTCCAGGTGCCCGATCAAATCTTTGGCGGCAGCATCGGCGGACATGGCACTGTAGCTGAAGCCGATCAAGTCGGAAAGTCGGTGATCCCGAAAGATGATGGCCAGTTCCCCCAGTTCGGTTTCCAGGCGATAGGGGCGATAAAGTTTATCCGGCTCGAGGATATGGCCCTGTTCATCGCGGTGGAAAGGTTGCCCGAGGCTCCAGCCCAAAACCCCTTCGTCGGAGATAATCCAGTCGAAGCCATGTTCCTGAATGGGGGGCAAAATCGCAGGACTCACGGATTGTTCAGAAGGCCACAGCCCACGGGGATCCCGGCCAAACCGCTCCCGGTAGACTTGCTTACCTCGCTCCAGATGGGTGTGGACATCCTGCTCCCAATGAAAGCTGTAGCGGGGCAAGGGCAACCCCGGACGGGCCACCCGAGCCGAACGTTCGCTCACCAGCAGGGGCAAAATCGGGTGGGTATAGGGGCTGGTGGTCAGCTCCAGTTGCCCGCTGCTCTGCATTTTGGCGTGTTGAGGGATGATGGCGCTGAGGATTTGCTGCTGTTTGGCATAGATCCGTTGTCGATCCGCCAGGGTGAAACCGGATCCCATTTTGATCCAACCCTCGATTTCCGGATCCTCCTGAAACAAGGGATCAAACCAAGACAGGTTATGCCAGGCGAGCAGATCGTTGAAGTCTTGGGAGTTCCAATACTGCAAACACCAGTTCACCCCCTGGGATTCCCGCTGATCGTAAAGCTGTCGATAGCGGGGATAAGGCTCGATCATGTGGGGGTAGTGGCTGTCGAAGAAGCGCTCGACCACAAAGCGCAGCTGTTCGGTGTTGAGCTTCTCGATAGGAGTTAGGGTCAACTCCAGGTAAGGATCAAAGGCCGACCCCGCCACGTACTCTTCGATTTGCACGATCAGGGAAGGCACCAGGTTAACGGTTTGGTGCAGGCGAGGATAGCGCTCCAACAACAGAACGAGATCGAGGTAATCTTTGATCCCGTGTAGGCGCACCCAGGGCATCCGATATTTTCCCGCCACCGGACTTTTGTAAAGCGGTTGGTGTTGGTGCCAAATTATGGCGATGTGCAGCGGGTAGGTCATGGGGCATCCAGGATCCGACCATCTCCCGGATACTAGCCCATCTGTCTGGCCCCCGATCGTAAGAAACTCTTGAATGTCTGGGATCCGACTTATGGTGGGATTGTTAGCGTTTGGGCTGCGCGCCGAGAGATCGAGCCACCAATTCTTAAAGCATTCAGTCAATTCTCATCTGGGTTTCAGATGAACATCAGCCCCCATCGATAGATTAAATCAATCACAGTGGAGCAACCGGGTGCTTTCCTCTCTCTGGCGGTCTTTGCAGAATCGGCTGGTATTGATTTCCATGGGGGCCTGCCTTGCGGTTTTGGGAACAACAGGGGGGATCGCCACCTATCGTTTGCGGTATGACCTGTTGGTGCGGACGAACCGTTGGCACGAAATGACGGTGATGGTCTTTCAGCAGGATGTGGCTACTTACCGGGAGTTTTACCCCGAGGCCGAAGCCCTTCAACGGGCCATCGACAAATACACCCGTTCCGATCGCTGGTTTAAGGTCACCACCCCCGATGGAGAGGTTGTGGCCACCTCCCGGAACTTTGCCAATCAACCCGAAGTGTTGATTACCCCCCCTGCAGTACCCACATTAATGCGGGATCGGGAGTTCTATTTCATTCTCTGTCGACAACCGCTGGATCCCAATCGTTTCAACGGGTTGAAGGTTACCACCGTTACGGATGTGACGGATTCCTACGAAGTTTACCTGGCCTTTCTGCGCACTCTGGTGCTATCCGGGGTTTCTACCGCCACCCTGATCGCCTTCCTGGGATCCCTGTTTATCCGCCGCTCTCTACAGCCTTTGCACAGCATCAGCCAGCTTTCTGCCACCCTCTCCCCCCAAACCTTGCCGGAAGCCCGTCTGATCTTGGAGAACGCCCCCACCGAAGTCGCGCAACTGGCCGAATCCTTTAATGGCATGTTGAATCGTCTTTCGGCAGCTTGGGATCAGGAAAAACAACTGCTCAGCAACATTTCTCATGAGCTGCGGACCCCTTTGGCGATCGTGCACGGCTACCTGGAAAGCACCCTGCGGCGTGGGGAGAACCTCACGGATCACCAGCGGGAAAATCTCACCCTTGCTTTGGAAGAAACCCAGCGGGTGGTGCGCCTGCTTAAGGATTTGCTGGATTTGGCACGGGCAGAAGCAGGGGTATCACGCCTGCAACTGCAACCTTTGCGTTTGGATGGGTTCTTGGAAGAAATTGCCGCTCTGGCCCGACAACTGGGTCCCAACCCGATTGTGGTGGACAATCATCCCACCCCTCTGACGGTGATGGCAGATGGGGATTGCCTCAAGCAGGTGATGCTCAACTTAATCTCCAATGCGATTCGCTACTCGGATCCCAGCGCCCCCATTACCTTGCGCCTGGCGGGATCCGCCGACCAAGCCTTCCTGCAAGTGCAGGATCAGGGCATTGGCATTCCCTTGGAGCAGCAGTCGCGGATTTTCGAGCGGTTCCACTCGGTGTCCACCAGCCGTAGCCGCCAGCAAGGGGGCATTGGCCTCGGCCTGACGATTGCCAAAGCGCTTGTGGAAAATATGCGCGGGCAAATCAGTGTTGAATCCGCGCCGGGCAAGGGCAGCACTTTCACTGTAACCATGCCACTACAGCCCTATGCCGGGTTTGGCCTGGAAGCCAGAGGATAAACCCCAAAAGTCTGGACGCTTGTAATACGTAATACTACAATGTAATTTATAGTCACTTATCCAACGCCCGCTTGACTTTTTGAGGCATCTAGTCTGCAAGTTCATTCCAATTGCGGGGAAAAGCTTGCCATTCGGCAGATTCCTCAGGAGAATGGCGGCAAATGGAGGAGCTAAGCCATGACTGCTGCTACCCACGTTCTGGAACAGTCGATTGTCGTCTTCTCCCAAAACTATTTGCCCATTAGCCGGGTCAACATCAAACGGGCGATTGTGTTGCTGCTGACGGGCAAGGCGGAGCCGCTGTCGATGATGAACGTGCCGGTGTGGAAGGTACGCTCCCCCAGCCATGTGATCGAAGTACCCGAACACATTCGTCTCACCATCAAGGGCAAAGAACGCACCTGGCGGGTGCCCCCCGTGAATCGGCGGGAGGTGTTACGGCGGGATCATCACAGCTGCCAATACTGCGGCAGCACCCATCACCTGACGTTGGATCATGTGGTACCCCTGTCTAAAGGGGGATCCCACACCTGGGACAACGTGGTCACCGCCTGTGAACGCTGCAATCAGCGCAAGGGCAACCGCACACCCGAGCAAGCCAATATGCCTCTGCTGAGCCATCCGCGGGCCCCCATTCACCCGACGGTGGCTTTTGCGGAGCAGTTCTGGCGCGAGCATCAACACCGGCAGGAGTGAGTCTTGGGTGTAGGGCAAGCTAAAATCAGCAAATCCTGTTCCATCGATGAGGATCCCGCGTCGGCCATGATGACCGTTATGGAGTTTTTTGCCCTGAGCGCCGGGGAGTGGATGAGCCAGCGTACCAGCCATCATCTTGCCTTTCGCCGCTCCGAGGGCGGGAAGTCGAAGGTGCAAATTGCTACGCTGGCCGCAGCCGATCCGGCGGTTGTTCGCATTTGTGAGCTGTTCAAGGTGGATCCGCGGCGGGCTGTTGGAGCAGCGCGTGTGCAGTGGAATGGCGAACAGGAGTGGGATAACGAGGAGTACACGGGGGATGTGGTGCTGGTGCCGATCCCTGACGAGTCGGATCCCATGCGTGGACAACTGTTACGGGATCAGGGCTATGCCGAGAAGGTGCCGGTGGCAGGCACCTATGTGATGGGATCCGATGGGGCCCTCACCCTCTACACCGAATATGAGATGACCGAATCGGAGGAGCGCATTTGGTTTGCCAGCCCCAACCTGCGATTGCGCGCCAGTACGGTCAAGCGGTTCGGGGGATTCAGCATGGCCTCTTTCTGTTCGGAGGTGCGCAAACTTTCCGCTGGCTCCGTCCCTAGCCCTGAAAGGGTCGAATCCCGCATCTTCTAGGGCTTTCTCTCCAGAACGTTAACTCTCACGGGCTCCACCATGCATCAAGTGCTGGACATGGGGATTAACCTCCTCCACGCCAACCAACACCAGGCTGACCACAATCGGGAGCATTTCGACGCTTGGGGGGTCACCTGCCTAAACCTCATGAGTGGGCCGGGGGCGGGCAAGACTTCTCTGCTGGAAAAAACCTTGGCCGCCCTCAGCCATCAACCCGATCAATTGCGCCTGGCGGTGATCGAGGGGGATATGACCACCCAGCTGGATGCAGAACGGCTGCGTCGCTACGGGATCCCGGTGATTGCCATCAATACGGGGCGGGCCTGTCATTTGGATGCGGCCATGGTGGCGGGGGGCTTGCACCAATTGGAATCATTGCTGGATGTGCGGCAATTGGATTTGATCTTGGTGGAAAATGTCGGCAATTTGGTCTGTCCGGCGGAGTTTGAGGTGGGGGAACACGCCAAAGTCGCCTTGCTCAGCGTCACCGAAGGGGAAGACAAACCCCTCAAGTACCCGATTATGTTTCGAGAGGCGGATTGCCTGTTGATCACCAAAGTGGATCTGGTCCCTGTCTTGGAGGTGGATCTGGAGCGCATTCAAGCCAATATCCGCGAAGTCAACCCTGCTGTGCCCATCTTCTGTCTGTCGGCCAAAACGGGGGAAGGGTTGGATCCCTGGCTGAACTGGATTCGAGCGCAGATGGGCCGACGCTCAAAAGTCGGGGCAAAAGCAGTGGCGGCTTCGTAACGCATTGTCTCCGTTCTGGCTTTTTTACGGACGGCAGGCTGAGCGAAGGGTGTCATACTAAACATCTAGCCATTCCGGGACCCGTTCATTGAACCTGAACAGGCCCAGCCATGGGGATGGGCTAGAACCTTTGGCAGGTTAATTCGCAGGTCAACTTGTGTGGATGGGGACCTCCAGTTATGGCGGATTTAAGCGACTTTGTGCAAGGCATTGAGCAGTTGATCGAGTTGGCTCAGAGGCTGGATGAGAAAAAACAAAGCGGGGAGCTGCGAACCGAAGTTCGCATACAAAGTCGTCCCCTCGGCGGCTCGATCCCCCGTTCCGGTTCCATTCCCCCCCGTCGGGGTAGCGTGCAAACGGCAGCGGGAGGGGGTGACCCATCCTGGAGCCATGAGCCTCAAGTTCAGCAGGCTGCTTCTGCCCCAGCCAACCCCACCCAGACCCAAACCCCTTCGGGTAGCAGGCCGCGCCTCAAAGATGTGGGGGGACTGAAGGAGCAACTGCAAATCCTGCGGGAAATGGTGGAAATTCCCCTGAAGCGACCGGAATTGCTGGCCAAGTTGGGATTGGATCCACCCCGGGGAGTCTTGCTGGTGGGATCCCCTGGCACCGGAAAAACCCTGACCGCCCGTGCTCTAGCCGAAAGCTTGGGTGTGAACTACATCGCCATTGTCGGCCCTGAGATCATCGGCAAATATTACGGTGAGGCGGAATCCCGCTTGCGACAGGTGTTTGAAAAAGCGGCCAAATCTGCCCCTTGCTTGGTGTTCATTGATGAAATTGACGCCCTGGTGCCCAATCGGGCCGCAGTGGAAGGGGAGGTGGAAAAACGCTTGGTAGCCCAGATGCTGGGGCTGATGGATGGTTTTGCCGCCCAAAAAGGCATGGTGGTGTTGGCGGCAACCAATCGGCCCGATACTATCGATCCTGCTCTGCGTCGTCCGGGACGGTTTGACCGCGAGGTGATTTTCAAGGTGCCGGATCGGGAGGGTCGTCGGGAAATTCTGGCTATTCACACCCGCGATATGCCTTTGGAGGCGGATGTGGATCTGGACAATCTGGCGGATCAAACCTTGGGGTTTGTCGGGGCCGATCTGCGGGGCTTGTGTCAGGCGGCGGCCTATGCAGCCTTGCGGCGACAGGTACCCGATTTGGGCGCTGCACCGGAATCTTTATCGGTTTCGGCGGCTGACTTTCAACTGGCCCTGCAACAGGTGAAACCGGCGGTGTTGCGGTCGGTGGAGATCGAATCTCCGCAGGTGAGCTGGGATCAGATCGGCGGATTGGGCCAAGCCAAACAAATTCTGCAAGAGGCAGTCGAGGGATCCCTGCTGCACCCAGAACTGTATGAACAGGCCCAAGCGCAAGCGCCGAAAGGGGTACTCCTGAGCGGCCCACCGGGCACCGGCAAAACCCTGCTGGCCAAAGCGATTGCCTCCCAAGCCAAGGCCAACTTCATTGCGGTTTCCGGGCCGGAGCTGCTCAGCAAATGGGTGGGATCCTCTGAACAGGCAGTGCGAGAACTGTTTGCCCGTGCCCGCCAGTGTGCTCCCTGTGTGGTGTTCATCGACGAGATCGATACCCTTGCTCCGGCTCGGGGGAGCTATTCCGGCGATAGCGGCGTCAGCGACCGGGTGCTGGGTCAACTGCTCTCAGAACTGGACGGGATCCGCCCCAGCCAAGGGGTACTGTTGGTGGCCGCCACCAACCGCAAAGCCAGTTTGGATCCCGCCCTCACCCGGGCGGGCCGGCTGGAGCTCCATTTGAGGGTGGAACTGCCGGATCGGGCCGGACGCCGGGAAATCTTGGGGGTGCACAATCGCACCCGTCCTCTGGGGCCAGATGTGGATCTGGAGGGCTGGGCTGAGCGTACCGATGGTTGGAGCGGTGCGGATTTGGCTCTCCTCAGTAACCGAGCTGCCATTGCCGCGATTCGCCGTCATCGGGCTAGCTCCGAGGAAGTCGTAGATGCTAAAACCTTGGTGATCCGGCAGGAAGACTTTTTGCAAGCCTTTGAGGAACTGCACCAACAACGCCAATCCAGTTACGGCCCTTGAGCGGGTTTCCTAGCAGATTGGTAGGTGCTTCTGTCTCGCACCCGGCAACCCAGTCTCAACCTGCACTGCGGTATGGGACCGGCGGTGCCCTAGGCGTATCGGGTCGAGAACCCTCTTTAGGTCTGGTCCCTTGGCTATCGGGTGATACGGGTAACAAAGCGGTTGAGCCGTAAAGAGAAAACCCCATGAGCAGCCCCTTGCCACCGCCCAAACTGGCCCTGACCTTAGGGGATCCCGGCGGAATTGGCCCGGAAATTGTGCTCAAGGCTCTGGCGGATCCCGACATTCAAGCTTGCGCCCAAATTACGGTTGTGGGGGAGCGGCAAGTTTTAGAAGCAACCTACCAAGCGCTCAAAGACAAGGCCCAAACCCGGTTGGCCGATCCCGAAGGGATCTCGATCTTGGAGTGCGACACAGGCTTTCGATGGTCCTCAACCTGGATTGGCCAAGGGGATGCCGAGAGTGGCGCCGCCAGCTTTGTTTACCTGAAAAGGGCACTCGAACAGACCCTTCAAGGAGCGTTTCAGGGGATCGTCACCGCTCCAATTGCCAAATATCTCTGGCACCAGGCGGGCTACGTTTTCCCCGGCCAAACGGAAGTGTTGGCCCAGCTGAGCCACGCTCAACGTTATGGGATGTTGTTTGTGGCCCGTTCCCCCCGCAGCGGCTGGCAGATGCGGGTTTTGTTGGCCACCACCCATATGCCTCTGCGCCAAGTGCCTGATGCACTCACTCCAGAACTGATCCGCTCCAAGTTGGATTTGCTGGTGGGATCCCTGCGCCATTCCTTTGGGATCCCGGATCCCGTGATTGCGGTGGCGGGTCTGAATCCCCATGCGGGCGAACAGGGGCAATTGGGGCGTGAGGAGCAGGACTGGTTGACGGAGCTACTGCAAACCTACCCCAAAGCCAACATCTGGGGGCCGATCCCCCCCGATACGATGTGGGTATCGCCGGCCCAAGCCTGGTATGGACAGGGATCCCCGTCGGTGGCCGATGCCTATCTGGCCCTCTACCATGATCAGGGGTTGATCCCGGTGAAGATGCTGGCTTTTGACCGAGCCGTGAACCTGACGATTGGGCTGCCCTTCATTCGCACCTCTCCCGACCATGGCACCGCGTTTGATATTGCTGGCCAAGGGGTGGCCCGAGCCGATAGCCTCAAGCAAGCCATTGTGTTGGCGGCAGAATTGCTGGGCAAACCCCCAAGCACTTGAGGAAGGGTTCGCCGGCGGGGCGTAAACCCAGAAGGGGATTCCACTGCCGGGTAATCTAAGTTAGCAATCTAAAGTTGTCTCCCGTTCCCAGGGGGTGATCTGATGGCTGTACTCCTGCCATTGTTGGCGTTTGAGCTTGAGATAGGCCTCCACAAAGGGATCCCCCAGCCGGTCGCGGAACATGGGGTTTTGGTCTAGGTGGCCTAGGGCTTCGAGGAGAGAACTGGGCAAGGTTCGGGCATGGGGAATCGGATCGGTGTAGGTGTTGTTATCGGAGCGTGGGCCCGGATGCCGTTGCTGTTGGATCCCGTCTAATCCAGCGGCAATCAGACCCGCCGCCAAAAGGTAGGGGTTGGCGGCAGCATCGGCCAAACGCAACTCAAACCGTCCGGCATCCGGGATGCGAATCGTGTGGGTGCGGTTATTGCCGCTGTAGCTGATGGTGTTGGGGGACCAAGTGGCCCCGGAGAGGGTGACGGGGGCATTAAGGCGGCGATAGGAATTCACCGTTGGGTTGGTGAGGGCACACAAAGCGGGCGCATGGTGCAGTACCCCGCCGATGAAGTGATAGGCCAACGGAGAAAGACCCAATTCCCCCTGGGGATCGGCAAACAGGTTTTGTTCCCCCTGCCAAAGAGAGATGTGGGTATGGCAGCCATTGCCCGTCAGGTGGGCAAAGGGTTTGGGCATAAAAGTAGCCCGGTAGCCCTGTTTTTCGGCGATGCTTTTCACCATGTATTTGAAAAAGGCATGGCGGTCGGCGGTCACCAGGGCCTCGTCAAACAGCCAGTTCATCTCAAACTGGCCATTGGCATCTTCGTGGTCGTTTTGATAGGGATCCCAGCCCAACTTTTGCATGCCATCGCAGATGTCTCGGATGACGGAAAACCGTCGCATCAAACTTTGCTGGTCATAACAGGGCTTGGCCTGCCGGTCACGCGCATCGGAAATGGCCCAGTCTTCTGGCGACAGGAGCATGAACTCGCATTCGATCCCCGTTTTCACCTGAAAGCCCATGGCTGCTGCTTGGGAGAGCACCTGCTTCAACACCCAGCGGGGGGTCTGTGGCAAGGGATCCCCGTTCACCTGAATCAAGTCAGCGGGCATCCAGGCCAATTCCGGTTGCCAGGGCAGTTGGAACAAGCGCTCTCGATCGGGCTGGGCAAACACATCGGGATCCGCCGGCGTCAAGTCCAACCAGGCGGCAAACCCGGCAAAACCCGCCTGTCCATCCGCCATGGCGTCGATCACCGAGGCCGGTACCAGCTTGGCCCGCTGGATCCCGAATAGATCCATAAACGAGAGCAGAAAGTAGTTGATGCCCTGAGCGCGGGCGATCTCAGAAAGTGGCTGTGTCATGGGCTTAGGCTAGGTCTTGGTCTCAGGTAAAAATGTGCCTCCTACTACAAAAAGGGATCCCTTCCCCTTCCCGCGACAAAAGCTGCCCCGGTCAAGAGTGGCCCATGATAGGGTAAGCCTGAGGCTGAACTTGGGAACCGATGGCCATGACGCTTGCTCAACCCTTGGCAACTGCCATATCCTCAGAGCCTCCGCGGCCAATATCCCTAGAGGAGTACTTGCAGCATCCTCCTCAAAGCATGGAATGGGTAGACGGCAGCTTGGAGAAAAAAGCGGTGACCTTGAGACATGCCAATATCCAGGCCCGGCTCAGTTCTGCTTGGGGTACCTTTCTCAAGGCCCATTCACTAGGGGGCAAAATCTACACCGAAGCCGTTTGTCGTACCCTGAAACAAGGCCGTCGTCCGGATATTGCTTATCTCCCTGCCGATCTGGCGGAGCAATACGCAGATGCCGTTTCTCTGCCACACAGTTTTCCCCTCATTGCCGAAATTGCCTCTCCAGAGGATGCTGCCGAAGCGTTATTGCTCAAGGCACAGGAGTATTTACAGTCGGGGGGGCGGGAGGTGTGGTTGGTGTTTCCAGAAAGTCAGCGAATTTTGGTGATCACCGCCTCCCGTGAAGTGTGGTTCACGGCCCTTGAGACGGCGAAAACTCAGATCGAGTTGCCAGGGTTTGCCATTTCGGTTGCCGAGCTTGTGGGGGAATGAACTTAAAGGCGATCCGCCAAAAGTGCTTGTACGGCGGTGCGGATAAAGGCTTCATCCTCCGGATGTTGGTAAGGATTCCCGGCTCGGTGCCCCCAAATGGAGGGGATCACCTTGTACACGGCGTTCGGGATCCGTTCCGCCTCGGCCCGACAATCCTCCGGGGTGAAGTACAAATCCGTTTGGGCGGGCATCACCAACGTTTTGGCCCGAATTGCCCCCAACGCAGCCGGATAATCTCCCCGGTGAACGGGGTTATCACTGACATCACAGCGGATCCAGGTTTCGATCATCGACAGCAAATTGTGGGGATCCCGGCGGCGATAACTGGCCTCCCAGGCCCGCGCCAGATACTCCTCGAGGGAGGCATACCCCAGGGGTTCGTAGCATTTTTGGTTGAAAAAGGGTTGGGAAGCGGCCCAACTGGCATAAATATGGGCAAAGGCGCGAAAGCCCCGCTCCGGGATCCCGGTAAATCGGTGACCGTTCCAAGTGGGATCGGCGGTCAGGGCGGAGCGCAAACTCTCCAAAAAAACCCGATTGTGAACCGTAGTTTTGGCGGTGCCACAGAGGGCGGCGATGCGTTCCACCTTCTCGGGAAACAGGGATCCCCAGTGATAGGCCTGCTGCGCTCCCATCGACCAGCCGTAGATCAGCCGGATCTGTTCAACCCCGAAGTGTTGGCGAATCAGGCTCTCCTGCAGGCGCACATTGTCCCAGTGGCTGAACCAAAAGCCATCCTCCCGCAAACCACAGGCCGGATCGTTGCTGGGGGAAGTGGAAAGGCCATTGCCCAGCATATTGGGGATGAGAATAAACCACCGTTCTGGGTCGAGAATGCCGTCGGGACGAATCAGCCAGTCCAGGTCGGGGTGCTGAGCCCCGTAGGAGGTAGGGTAGAGGATCAGGTTATCCTTCTGGGGAGAAAGTACCCCGTAGGTGGCGTAGACAAGGGTGATGTGGGGCAGCCGGATCCCACAGTGCAGCTGAAAATCCTTCAGGCTCCAGGTGTATTGCGTCATGCCTGAAAGTGTCCAACCACCTGACGATGCACCCGCACATACCCCTGGTCTAAATGGGCCAGATGGGGCTTGAGGTGCTCATGGGCCGCCGCCAGGGCATGAAACGGAATGGAGGGGTAAAGGTGGTGCTCCGCGTGGTAGGGCATATTCCACATCAAAAAGCGGATCGGCCACAGGGTGAGGGTGGTGCGGGTATTGGAGAGGGGATCCTCGTTTTGGCTACAGCCCGTGTGTTCTGCCAGCAAAATGAAGCGTAAGATCGGCTGTCCTACCGCCAAGGGCAACAGCCACAACCAAACAATCCAGGGATCCCCCAACAAAAGAGAAGCCAGGATCCCAAAACCATAAACCCCCAGTTGCAGCCGCACCGAACGAGTCACCTCCCCACGAGCCGATTCGGGAATGTAGGGGTAGCCCTCCAGCCGCCCGCTGGCCATGCGGAGGTAGCCTTTCACCTTGCCCAGCCACCAGGTCACCCCGCTCAACTCGATCAGATACTCCAGCCAGTTTTGGGGTTTGGGATCCTCGAGCTCCGGATCCTTGCCGGGAATCTGGGTATAGCGGTGGTGCCACTTGTGATAGCGGCGATAAAAAGTGCTGTTGTAAAACGAAAGCAGGCCCGCCACCCAAGCCACCCCATCATTCAGCTTTTGGCTGGCAAAAGCGGTGCGGTGCACACATTCATGCAAAGCGGCAAACATCGTTGCCAAACTCGCCCCGTAAACCACCAGTGCCGGCAGAGCAATCCAACCGTTGGCTTCCCGTTGGGTTATCCACAGCCCGCCACTCACTGCCATCACCGTTAAATGCCCCAGGAGCTGTCGGATCCCGGCGGAGTTGGAGCGAAGATTCAGTTGTTTGAGGCGCTCGATCGGGATCAATCGCTGCGGATCTTGCAAAGTTGAGGTTGCTTCGACAGACATAGCCTGCTCTTCTGGCTGCGCTCGATGGATGGAATCTATCAAATCCAGCGGGAAGGCGACCAGAGTTATCCCACGGATCGGTTTTGCAGCTCAAGCCGCATACAGCCTTTTCCGGCGTTATGGCTATTTCAGGCGGTTGCCTGACAGGGTTGCAGCCTGATCTTTCAATCTAAGGTGACCCAGCCTCTGGGTCACAAGGCTCTTTGTAAAGTCGGGAAAGGCTGCAAAGAGAGAGCGCAACAAAGAACGAAGTGCTCGGGATCTGGAGGAATTGCACATCAGATTGTAGAGATGCTTGCCCTATGGAATCGGATCCTGTTGCCAAAAGTGAAACCGTCAGAGCCTTGGCCTTTCCCAGGGTTAGGGTCATAGCATCCTTCCCCACATCCACAAGGGATCCGGTTATGCACACCCCCATGACATGGCTATTCCGTTCGTTGAGCTGGGTTGGCATTTCCCTGGCTGGAGCAGCCCTCGCCCCGACGGCTTTTGTTCCGACCTCTGAGGCCACTCCATTGGATTTTCTGCTCGGCCAAACCCCCCAGACTCGCCCCGCCCCACCCCCCCTTGTTGCCGAATGGCAAGCCTACCAAGCCTATAAGCAGGTGATCGACCAAACCGTTTCGATGGCCGGGGATCCCCAAGCTCGTGCCCTAGCCCAGCGGTATGGACTGGATATTGTCAACGTCACCTGGGAAGACACCGGACGCCACAAGGGATCCGCCCTTGGCCCCAACATCAGCGACATGACCATTCAAGTGCAGCAGTTCAATCCTGCAACGGGCCGCTACGAACTCAGCCTCATGCCCGTGATTCGCTACCCCAATTTCACCGATCTATCTGCCGATCTGCCGATAGACGGGTTAAGGCTGCTGCTGGGCAATGAAAAAGGAGCGGATCTGCAACCTGTCCCGTTGCGCGACCTACTGGCTGATTTGCGCCGCTACCTACACGATGGCAGCTCTTGGGCAGGCAACCGTCGGTCTTTGTTGGCCCCGCGGGATAGCCATGTTTTGGTGAGTGCACAGGCGGCCTTTTTGCCCATTCCCCAAGGGGGATCCGCCCAATTTAACCCGGTTCTCTTCAACTACCAGTCTTACCCTGGCAATCCAGCCGTGCTGACGATCCTGGCCACTAGGGAGGGTACCAGCATCGCCGTTGTTGACAATCGAGGGGATGGCGGACTGGATTCTGGTCCGCAAGGTTTTGAGGCAGGCTACACCTGGGGGCAACGCCTCTTCTTCAACAACAATGGCGAACGGGCCAGTTTGACTGGACAACGCCTCAGGGATTTCCAAGCCGAGCAAGCCGCCGACCCCACCCCACGGGATCCCAACTCGGTAGAGGTAGCAGAAGAAGCCCTGAACATGGTGATGCTGATCCAGGTGCCTCTCAAACAACGACAGCCTCAGCAGGATTTCCAGACTTTTGCCGTACCGGCTGCCCCACAGGCGTTGATGAGTGCCGAGTCGGGTATGGCGGGCCGTAGCAATGTGGAAGCCGCTGTCATCGGCCATGGGGAGGTGGAAGGCCCCTTTACCGAGATCGACAACCTACCGATCGAACGGGATCCGCGCTTTCCGATTCGGGTGACGGTTCAGTTTTACAAGGGCACCAGCAACGGTGTGGTTTCTGCCGAAGATATGGCTCAGATTCATGAACAGATTGCCCGTGTGTATCAAGAGGCGGACTATGTGGGCAGCTTGGTGATTCAGGGCAATACAGGCCGACCCACCGAGTACGACCGTGATGCGGAAACCGAGCGCCCCTTTCGCTTTCCCCGGTGGCCCCGGCAGTAGCGAAATCTTCTCACCCCTGGGTTTCTCCATTACACTGACAACTGACTCGAAGCCTGGCGGAATCAGGGAATATCCCTACGCCGGTTAGGGAGTGCTCATCCTCTTGCGATAGCCTCTGCTTTTGAGACGAGGCGAGTGTCCATGGCAGCTTTTACCCAAGGCGGTGCGGAGCCCTTTTCTGCAGCACTATGGTTGACGCAGTTCCAGTTCAGCGCTACGACCTGTTTGTACAGGCTTCACGGCTTCTGCAACGCTATCGGCAGTTAACCCCTGAGCTGCGTCCGGTTGGGGTGGAAGTGGCCTTGGCGATTCAATATCATCGCGCCCAAGCCGGCTCGGGATCCCTGCTGCCTTGGGTGGGATCCGCCCACGGATTGCCCCTACAGCAAGTTGCCCAGCACATTTGCGATCCCTTTTACACCAAAACCCATCCTTCCTTGCCCACCCTACCCGAGAGCGGGGATCCCTTGGTTTGGCCCCTGTTTAACCAATCGGAAAATGGCTTGGTGCGGCCTCTGGCCCCCAGTACAGTGGGGGGCAAATTGGCGGAACGGCGCTGGCTCAAAGGTTGCAACAGCCAGGAGGGGATTGGCTGTCACGCCCTCGCAGCCCACCTCTGGCAGGACGAACGTTTTTTGGCAGAAGACCGAGATCTCTGCCCCTTTCGGATTTACGATGGGCGCTACCCCCTGAGTGTGGATCAGGGGCGGCAAACCTGCGGCTTCGACGATCATCCCTGCGGTTGGCAGCCGGGACACCCCAAAATGTTGCAGGTGGTGGGTAAAGGCAAACAGGCGGAGATTTTGCTCCCCCACTGGACGGATAGCATGTGGGCGATGTTGCTCCCTACCCATCGCCCGCTGCCGGTTTATCCGCTGTTGGTGATGCTCTACTTTGGCCAGGAGATGCTGCAACAGGGGCGCAGCCACATTTCCATCGAGCAATTTCGTCTGGACTTTCAGTTCGGCCAGGCACAGTTTCGTCAGCTGTTTGATACCCACCCCGATCACCCCCTGAATCGACACCTGCTCACCTGGGCCGAGCAACCGGAAATGCACTGGGGATCCGCTCATTTGCCGCAGATGCCCCCTCTACTCCATCAACCGGCCGGGGGCAGGGTGGTTTTGGATCCCGATGAACCGCCCCAATTTCGCAGCAGTGGGATCCCCCACAGTTCCGCGGCGGATCCGATGATGGCCGAACGTCGTCGTCGCCGTCAGTTGGAGCGCAGTGATCGCCACAACGAGATTTTGCACCATTTCCGCCGCTGGTTCCGCCTGGCAGGGTTGGAGGTTCGGGAAGACCAGCATACCTTCGACTTTCTGGCGGTAGCAGAAGACCATTTGCTCCTGGCGGAGGTGAAGCTGCTCAATCACAAGGATGCGGCAGAAAGCCTCCAGGAGGTGGTGGGGCAGTTGTTGTACTACGAACGCTTTGCCCTTGGGCCTTGGATTGAACAGGGCTTTTCCGTGCAAAAGGCTGCCGTTTTCGACGGGCCACCCCCTGCTCCGTACATCGACTTTTTGGAGGATCTGGGCATTGCCACCTACTGGATCAACGAGCAGCAGATGATCGACGGGCCGGAGGGATCCCTGCGCTTGTTGCGACAGATGGAAGTACGGGTTCGCCCGGATCCCGAACTGGGGGATTAACTTGACACCCTTCCTGCAGAGACGTTCTTCTTCACGAAATCTTGACCTCTTAAGCAGGGCTTAACTCAGCCTTTACTCTGGATCGCCCTTGGGGATGGTACTGATGGAAGGGCATGAAAAGAGGGATCCCTTGCGATGGGTATGGAGGAAGAGTGATGCAGCCTTGGTCTCAGGCGGCTTGGCGCCGTGTTGGTCAACTTTGGGTGGCGATCACCTTTGGCTTGGCCCTGCTGGTGTCTTTGAAAGGATGTGGCTCCGGATCCCCGCTGGCGGTAGCACCCGAACGAACCTCCACCAGCTCCTCTGTGATTGAAGAGTTTGTGATTGAAGAGTTGACCACCGGCGAAGTTTCTTCTGCCTCCGGCTACTTGGCGCTCTCGGGTACCTCCTACACGCAAACTTTTGATGAGATTGGTTCTGGCTTGCCCGCCGGGTGGACGGTGCGCACCGGGGCAACCGCAACCCAATTGGGCACTGAGCAAACCTTTAATACCATCCCCACCGCTTGGGCGGACACCGCGGGGAGGTTTAAGAACTTTGCCTCCGGCGATGGAACTTTGGGGGAAGCGGCAACGGCAGCAGAGCAGAGCACAGCGCTCGATCGAGCTTTGGGGATCCGGCAAACGGGCACCTTCGGGGATCCGGGAGCGGCCTTTGTCTTCGAGATCGATGACACCGCGGGCTTGGAAAACTTTAGCCTGTCTCTGAAAGCCCAAATGTTGAGTGTGCAGCCCCGTTCTACCACCTGGACTGTAGACTATCGGGTGGGCAACAGCGGCTCCTTCACCGCTCTGGGAATCTTCTCGGATCCAGGCCAATTTGGATCCACCACCTTGGCCACCGGCAATGGGTTAAGTCCCTTCGGCACTGATATCAACAATCAGTGTGAATCGGTTTATATTCGCGTTGCCGCCCTTTCTGCCTCGACCGGCTCGGGATCCCGCGATAGTTTCGGCATCGATGATGTTGAGCTGAGCTACAGCGCTGCCGCTAACCCAGCGCTTTGTGGCGGGGATCCCACACCGACACCCTCTCCTTCTCCGACACCTACCCCACCGTCTGCGGTCAACCTACCCCTAACCGAAGGTTTTGACTCCTGTAGCCCTGCCCCGGCGGGCTGGCAAATTGTGGATGGGGATGGGGACACCACCCGTTCCTGGCGGTGTGTCAACTCTTTGGCGGAGGCCAACAATTTTGGCGGTCAGCTGCCGGCCAATGATTGGCTGATTACGCCACCGTTGAACCTGGCTTCTGTTAACAATCCCGCCCTGACCTTCCGCAATGAGAGTTCCTTCAGCGACAATGGCATTCCTTTCCCACAGTTGAGCGTTCTCTACTCCACCGACTACAGGGGTGCGGGCACTGCAGCGGCGGTGAATGCTGCCAACTGGACGGCTCTGACCATTCCCAACGTCTCTACAGGCACCTTTGTCGATTCCGGCGAGATTGATCTGTCGGGGATCCCGTCCACAAGCCCGGTTTATGTTGCCTTCCGCTATCAGTCTTCGGGTACAGGTTCCGGCTCCGCCTCTCGTTGGCGGGTGGATAGCGTCAGCTTTGCGGAGGGATCCGGCGGTGGCCAACCCGGTGGAGGGTGCGATCCCAATGTCACCCTTACTCCCATTGGCGCTATTCAGGGCAATGGCTTCGCCTCGCCAATTGTGGGCCAAACCCGCACCATTTCTGGCATTGTGGTGGGCGACTTTGAAAACGAAGGCGTGGCCGGCCAAACCTACCTACAGGGCTATTATGTGCAAGATGCTGGAGATGGGGATCCCACCACTTCCGATGGCATTTTTGTGTTCAGCAGCACCGCCAACACTGTCAACCTTGGGGATGCCGTGCAGGTAACAGGCACAGTGGCGGAGTTCCGGCAACAAACCCAGCTCACCAATGTCTTTAACAACTTCGCCATCTGCAGTTCTGACAATCCCTTGCCCACTCCCGTACCGATCAACCTGCCCCTTACCCCCAATGAGCGGGAAGCCCTGGAGGGCATGTTGGTCACCTTTGGGGAGCAGCCCCTTTTTGTGACGGATTCTTTTCTGTTGGGGCGGCATGGGGAACTGAGTGTCGCCACAGGTGGACGGTTGTTTACCCCCACCCAGATTGCCGATCCCGGCCAGGCTCCGGTTCTGCAGGAACAAAATAACAACCGCCGCATCCGCATCGATGACCGCCTCTTGACCCAAAACCCCGATCCGGTCATCTACCCTGCCCCTGCGGGCCTCAGCGCCGCCAATACGGTACGCGGTGGCGATCGCGTCAGCAACATCACCGGGATAATGACGCAGTTGCGGGGCCGCAACATTGGGGGAACCCAAGAGGCTCTCGATGCCACCATCGACTACCGCATTCACCCCAACGACCCCAACAATCTGCCCACTTTTGTAGCTACCAATCCTCGGCCACAAACTCCGCCCGCCGTCGGGGGATCCCTGAAAGTTGCCAGCTTCAACGTGCTCAACTACTTCAACACCTTCGGCAGCGGCAACTGTTTCCCCATCCCATCGGATTGTCGTGGGGCCAGCAATGCCACCGAGTTCACCCGACAACGGGACAAAATCATCAATGCCATTCGCCTGATCAACGCCGATATTTTGGGCCTAATCGAGCTCGAGAATGATGGCTTTGGGCCAGCTAGCGCCATTCAGGATTTGGTCAATGGTCTCAACGCTGTCATGGGATCCGGCACTTACGAACTCGTGAACTTGGGCGTCCCGACCGTCGGCGGCGATGCCATCACCAACGGCTTTATCTACAAGCCCGCCACGGTGGAAATTGCCCCCGGTACGGTTCCGGCTCTGCTGGAAACCGGAGAATTGCAGCAAGGCCCCGGTCGCCGCCATCGGCCTCCCATTGCGGTCACCTTCCGACAAAAGAGCACTGGCGCAGACTTTACTGCCGTAGTGAATCACCTCAAATCCAAGGGATCCCCTTGTGACCCTGCCGACAATGATCCCTTCCAGGGCAACTGCAACGGCAACCGCACCCGTGCGGCCCAGCAAATCCTCACCTGGTTGACCACCAACCCCACCGGTTCCACGGATCCGGACGTGTTGATCATGGGGGATATCAACGCCTACGCCATGGAAGACCCGATCAAAACCCTAGAGGCGGGTGGATTCACCAACCTCAATGGCCCCAACAGCTACTCCTTCAGCTTCCAAGGGCAGTGGGGATCCCTAGACCATGCCCTGGCCAACAGCAGCCTCAACAGCCAGGTCACCGGATCAGATAAGTGGCACATTAACGCCGATGAGCCTGTGAGTTTGGATTATGGCCTCAGTTTCAAGAGCCCCACTCAACAGAGCCTGTTCTACTCCGATGATCCCTTCCGGTCTTCCGACCACGACCCGGTGATCGTCGGCTTGAACCCAACAGGCAGTGGCCCGACTGATCCGGTTGCACCCGTGGTGGTTTCCACGACCCCGGCCAATGGCGCAATTGGCGTACCCCGAGATACCCAAATCATCCTCACCTTCGATCAACCCATCCAGAGAGGAACGGGAACCCTTGTCTTGCGGCGGCGGCTGTTGCCCATTCTCGATACCCGCACCACCGATATCGCCACCAGCCCCCGGGTGGCCATTGAGGGGAACCGCTTCATCCTCACCGTCAGTGGTCGAGGCACGCTGTTGAATCGACTCACTCTCTACGATGTCACCTTCCCGGCAGGCGGGGTCACCAGCTTGAGTGGGGTACCTTTGGCCAATCCGGTTAACTTCAGTTTCCGAACCCGATTCGACTAACCCACCTAAGACAATCTGAATAACCCTTCGGGATCCTTCTGGCGAGGGATCCTTTTTTATTCTGGGATCCCTGCCTGGCCAAGGATTTGCCCCTGCCGATCGAACAACGTAACCCTTAGCCGCAAAGACCGATTGGCATATTTCTGGATATAGCGCCCAGTTCGTTCCAAGATTTGCCGGGTCAACCCCTGCATCACCGCGGTCGCCCAACCCAGGCCGTTCAAATACTGCACAGCGGCATCTACCGTTCCAAACCCGAGCACCTGCCGTGCCTGTTCAGCCGTTCCCCCACAACGAATGAGCATTGCCGCCAAAATTTCCAGGCGGGCATCGGCCACATGGCTGGAGGTATTAAAAATTCCCCCCGCCAGCTTGATCAACTTGCCGTGGTAGCCCAGCAAATGAATGGAATCTGCCCCCCGCAGCGCCGCTTCCACCAACAAAGGCCCGATCCAATTGGCCACCAACAGAACCTGCTCTGCTGGGATCCCTAGCCGCAGCGCCACCTGTTGCCCATGGCTGCCCACACAAAAGGCCAAATCTTTGTGGTTTTCCAGCTTGAGTTGCAAGTCTTGGCGAGCTTTTTCCAAACGGTCTTCGGTCGTGGATGGCTCCACCACGCCGCGAGTCCCCAAAAGGGCCAGCCCCTCCAGCACCCCAAAAGCCGCGTTTGAAGTCCGTTCCGCCAAGGCTTTCCCCTCCGGCAAAATAATACGTACCCGTAACCGGCAATTTGGCGGGATCCCTGGCAACAGATTGATCTCAAACAACCGCTTGGCATAGGCGTAAATAGCCGGATTTCCATCCGTTTGTCGACCCAATCCTTCTCCAGCTTCTAAGACCAAAGGGGGACTATTTGGAACAAAAGGCTCCAAACTTACCCAAGCCCAAATGGGGGTATCTCGGGTTAAATCCAAATGAGGACCGGGATCTGAGCGGGTGATGGCCAACGCTGTTTTCCCCCCCAGACAAGCCCGCTGCTCCACCGGGATTCTGACCCAATCTGCCGGCGCGTGGGGCTCAGGTTCAATCTGCACAGCAATGCTGAATTGCTCCGATTCTTTTTCCAATGGGATCCCCACCAGGTGATGGAGAGCTGCTTTGGCAGAGGCAACCGCAAAGACGGGGAGAGTGTAGCCTCGCTGCTGGGTTTCTCGAAAATCATCCGGCATATCTACAGTCTTTTTGTCTGGGAAATAGAAATGAATTGAACCAAATACAAAAATGGGTTGGAGAAAGCGTGCCTCAATTGTGGATTGTCACAGGGATTGATCTCCCCTTGAGTCAGCTTCAATCGTCAAGTTGACAGCTTTTTGGATCCCTGTCAAAGGCTGATGCCACCAAGCGAACGGGGATCCCTGGGTTGAATCTCATCTGACAGTCCGATCTTAAGGAAATCTGTGAGCATGTCGATTGAACCACAGCCCCAATCGTTAAATGATCTGGAGGAAGAAGGGGCAGACGAGGAATTTGCCTCTTTCAATGAAGGTAGTCAGATAATAGGGCCGTTATGAGCGAGGCATTGCAGCATCATTTTGAGCATCTGGAATTGCAAATACAGGAGCTGAAAGCTGCCATCGAGCGTATGCCCGAGCAATTGGCCGCTGTTCTCTTGGCTGCTCAAGATGCCAAAAAGAATACCCCCACCCCCTCCCGCTACGGCGTTCTCACCTCCGATCTGGTGGAAGATGGTAGCCACAGCTTTTTGCTGGATGAGGAGATGCCTGTGGTCAACAGTCGCAGTATGGGACATGACATTGCCCCAGAAGCTCAGGTGCAGCGGCTGAGCGCTCAGTTGACTGCCGCCTACAACCGCATCGCTGCCCTAGAAGAACAGCTCCTGGCTCAGCGCTTGCAGCATTGATCCCGCAAGGCTGATTCGGATCCCTGAACTGATCTGGTCTGGTTTTCCAAACCCTGAGGCCCCTTGTCTTGGTTCCAAGTGGGCCTTTACTTTTAACCTTAGTGACATCTTCCCGACGCAATGCCCAGCGGCAGACTAACGCCAACACCCTAGCAGGTAGAGCGCGGGCTTCCCAAGATCGCTCTTGAGCATTCCTGCCCCACGCCACCGATCCAGGTCAGCGACCCCCGACAGACCGACTTGGCAGGCGGCTTCCGCTTCC
>JAUQVK010000003.1:0-2660 GCA_039794845.1 Thermostichus sp. DRC_bins_24 | reverse complement strand
TGACCGGAATTGACCGAACTTTTTGAAGCGGGGGAACCCGTGTCCCCGTTTCTGAAACGCCTCCCGAGTATCGTGCACTCTACGAATTGTGGTCTGCAACACCTGAGTC
This sequence comes from Thermostichus sp. DRC_bins_24, assembly GCA_039794845.1. Classification (GTDB taxonomy): domain Bacteria; phylum Cyanobacteriota; class Cyanobacteriia; order Thermostichales; family Thermostichaceae; genus Thermostichus. Next base: position 2,551 of record JAUQVK010000003.1, on the reverse strand, counting down.
TGACTCTTACTTCCTTACTAATTCTCACTTCTGCCGTTGCACATCCTGCATGTTGAAGCCGTGCTTGCGCAGCTCTTGATCCAGCACCAGCTCGTTTTCCACGTGATCCACAAACAGCACGCCGTTTAGGTGGTCAATTTCGTGTTGAATCACCCGTGCCAGCAGATCGTCTGCCTGAATGGTGCGGGGCCGCCCCGTTTCATCCTTAAAGGAAACCACAACCCCCTCAGGACGCATGACATCGCAAAACACCCCCGGGATACTCAGGCAACCCTCCTGCCCGGCAACGGTTTCGCCGATGTAGTCGCGGATCTCCGGGTTGATCAACACCAACGGCGGCACTTCTGGCTTATCGGGATGGGGATCCACAACAATGATGCGCTTGTGAATGCCCACCTGCGGAGCCGCCAGGCCGATGCCATCAGAGCTGTACATGGTTTGCAGCATGTCCCGAGCCAACTGGCGAATTTCGTCGTTAACCTGACTAATGCGCTTGGCCGGCTGCCGTAGCACCTTATCCCCCATTTGATAAATGTGCAGGGGGGGGCGCTTCAACTTCACCTTGGGCACAGAAAGGGTGGCAACCATCAGCTTTCCTGATAAAAACAGCAGCAGATAATCCAGGCAGGATCCTTATTTTATCTCAGGTATCTCAGGGCCCTCTGGCGGTCGCCGGGCCTGCTGATCAATACCCTGTCTGAAACCCAAGGCCACCAAAATGTTGGAGAGGGTCAGAAAAGCTTCTGCCCCCCCATGCAAGGGATCCACATTGGCCAAAGAAGTGTGATAGTGGGTTTGTGCGTAAAGACCCGCCGGGATGGTGATGGCGACGAAAAGCAACAGCATCCAGAATCCGACTAGAGCCAAACGCGGGATCCGACGCAGCCGCGACAGAAAAAACAGAAAGACCAAATAAGGAAACAAAGAGAGGGCAAACAAACTGTCCATCGCTCAGTCTGGATCCCCCTCCTGTGGCGACTCACCTGTCATCTCAGCCCGCCAAATGCGGTAGGCAGCCCAAGCAAGGGTGCAATTGCCCAGCAAAGTCAAACTGGCCTGTGCGGTGACCACCCAATCCAGGTTCGGGTCGTTATCAAACCAGTGCCAGGTTATCGCGCACATGGCCCCCAACAACGCAGGCAACATTGCCCAACTTAAGCCCCGCCACTGCGGTTGACCGATGCGCTCCCCAAACTGCCACACAAGCACAATCGCAGCGCTCCACTCCAAGACGCTGGCAATGTGAATCCACCATGTGGGAAGCGAAAGGGCGTGCATCAGGCGTTGAGGGAATGGCGAAGCAGATTGCGGTAGGTAGCCTCTTGCAAAAGCATCTGCTTGTGTAGCTTAACCAAAATGTCTTGGGCCTGCTCATGGCTCATCCGAGACACCAAAGTCTCGAAAGCTCGCTGGCGGAACTGTTGCTCTAAGGACAGATCTTGCATCTCATCCATAGGTTATCACCTCAGGGTGCTTAGGTTAGAGAATCTGCGAAGGATCCGGCAGCAGGGATCCGAAAATGCAATGCAAACAAGGTAATACATATCTTAACAAATTGCAATAAAACGACAAGTCAGGGATCCGGCCGGCTCGGGGGGAGTTTGAGGGCGAGAACAGAAGAACTGGGCAAAGCCCTCAAGAAACTACAGGCCCGTAAAGTTTGAGGGAGGCAATTTCTTGATAGCGAAGTGCGAAGTTTTTCTGAGGGGGATCCCTTTACATCCCGTGATGTTCTGCTATCAAGCAAGGCCTCATGATAGAAGTGAAGTGTCTTGAGGTGTCGCTACCATTCCTGCCGATTTGTGATGCACTTTGCTTGAATTGCCATGACCATTTTTGTCGGAAACCTAAACTACAAAGCCTCAACAGAAGAACTAACAGCTTTCTTCCAGCAGAGGTGGAACGTGAAGTCGGTCACGATCCCGACAGACCGAGAGACTGGGCAAACACGGGGCTTTGCGTTTGTGGATCTGGAAACCGATGCTGAGGAAGATGAGGCCATCGATAGCGCCAACGGGGAAGACTTTATGGGCCGACCCTTGCGTTTGGATCGGGCCAGACCGCGCCGACAAGCTTAAGCAAACATTTTATAACCCTAAATCCACGACTTCACGCTGTTGTCGGCATATTGTGGACAAGGTTTATCGAAAGGGAAGAGGATGCCCTAGCCAGCGGTTTCTGGCGTTTCCGCTGCGGCTTTGGACTCTTCGGGCAGGGAAGAATCAACAGGACTTGGCTCCGGTTCAGGGGAGGTTTCTTGCCCTTCAGAAACAGGTTGTGTAGCCTCAGGAGCAGAAGGCGCTGCTGGGATCCCGGAGGCTTCTTCGGGAGCTACAGAAGGTGAGGAGGACGGGGAGGCTTCTCTTTGCTTTTGTTGTTCTTGCTTTTGTTGTTCGTAGCGGCGGCGTTTGTTGCCCTCGTCCACCAATACATAGACCAGCGTCAGGAGGGAGATCCCCGCCGTGCCGATCAAAACCCAGAGTAAATTGTTGTCTATCGTCATGAGGTGGGATCCATCAATGGCCAATCGCTGACCCCGAGAGGGAGGGAC
>JAUQVK010000002.1:0-6096 GCA_039794845.1 Thermostichus sp. DRC_bins_24 | reverse complement strand
TGAATTTGCTGCCCCCGTCTTTGATGAGGTGTATTTTCCAGAATTTGCCCAAAATTATCTGGATGGTAAGCCTTTCTTCGATGTGCACCCGCCCTTGGGCAAATACTTCATTGCCCTCAGCATTCAGGTCTTTGGCCCCAATGAATGGGGGTTTCGCTTCGCCACCGCCTTCTGTGGATCCCTGATCCCGCCGTTGTTGACGGGATTGGCCTACCGCCTCACCTACCATGTGGGGTTGGCGCTGCTGAGCGGGACCTTGTTGCTGACCGACGGCCTCTTTCTGGTGGAATCCCGCTTCGGGCTGATCAACGTGTACCTGGTGGCCTTTGGCCTGGCGGCTACCCTTCTCCTGATCGGCGGTCTGGAGCGCCGTGGCTGGCAACGGGCGATGCACTTCACCGGCTCTGGGGTGATGTTGGGGGCGGCGGCTTCTGTGAAGTGGAATGGCCTCTGGTTTGCTTTTATGTTTGCGCTGCTTGGGATCCTCGTTTGGGGGGTAATCTGGCTGCGCCCTCAGTGGATCCCGCGTTTGGGCATTTTGATCCAGATCCGCCATCTGCGCTGGTGGCACTATGCCTTCTGCTTCATCCTCACCCCATTGGTGTTCTATGCCATCCAGTGGATCCCCCATTTGCAGTTCAACCCGCAGCAGGGTCTTACCCTCGACTGGAGCCCAACTGGCATCCGTAACTACTTTCGATCTCTGGTGGCGATCAACCAGTTGCTCTACGGCGGGCAGACCATGGGCAGCTTGGTGGTGGATGAAGAAACCCCTGTGCATCCCTATTGCTCCACCAGTTTGCGCTCTCTGTTGGCTTGGTTCCCGGCTTTGCGCCCTTGGTTGACCACTCAGTTGGCTTCGGCAGGGGCTTGGTCTTGGCCGATTATGGGACGCTCGGTGGGTTACTACTTCAGCAGTGAAAACAACCTCTGGCGGGCGGTGCAGGGGGTGGGCAACCCCTGGCTGTGGTGGCTGGGTACGGGAGCCATTTTGGTGCTGGTTGGGCGGGGGATCCGCCGCTTTAACGGTGTCGAAGCCTTTATTTTGATCGGCTATGCCGCCAACTACCTGCCCTGGTTTATCGTCAGCCGCTGCGTGTTCATCTACCACTACATGAGTGCCTTGGCCTTTAGCACGCTGGCTTTGGCCTGGTTGGTGCTGTTGGGCTGGCAAAGTTATCGCCGATTCTGGCGGGGGGTGAGCATCACGGCAGTGGCCCTGATTTTGGCGACGTTTGTTTTCTTTTTCCCGATTTGGTTGGGGCTGCCCCTTAGCCCTGGTGGCTTCTACGCCCGCATGTGGTTTCGCTCTACGCCCATCCCTCTGTTTTGTTTCAGCCCCGACTCCTGTGAGCGAGCACCGCTGCGTTTGCCGCCGATCCCCGGCTTGAACTGGATCTAAGAGACAAGCATGGTAAGCTTTGTGAAGTTTGTTTCGTAAAAGGCTATGCCCCGTTACCCCAAAGCGTCGGTGTGGCCCTGCGAAACCCTTTTGGTGGAGGTAGTGGAAACGTCATGGCCCGATCCTACCCGAGTTCTGCCAACTCTCCCCAAAGCCCGCTGGCCCATCCAGGGCAAGCTGTTCCCGTCGGCGTGATTGGGGTAGGCAACATGGGTCAACACCACACCCGCGTTTTCAGCCGCATGAAAGATGTGCAGGTGGTGGGGGTGGCGGATGTGAATGTGGAACGGGGCCTGGATGTGGCCAGCCGCTATCGTATCCATTTCTACGAAGACTACCGAGAACTGCTCCCCCATGTGGCGGCTGTGGCCATTGCAGTACCGACGGTGCTGCACCACGAGGTGGGCTTGGCCTGCTTGGAGGCGGGGGTGCATGTCCTGATTGAAAAACCCATTGCCGCCAGCATCAGCGAAGCGGAGTCGCTGGTTAACCGTGCCGCCGATTGCAACTGTATCTTACAGGTGGGCCACATCGAGCGCTTTAGTCCCGCCTTTCAAAAATTGGGCCAAGTGCTGCAAGCTGAAGATCCCTTGGCCTTTGAGGCCCATCGTCTCAGCCCCTATTCCGACCGGGCCAGTGATGTGTCGGTGGTGTTCGACCTGATGATCCACGACATCGATTTGCTGTTGGAATTGATCCCTTCCCCCGTGATTCAGGTCACCGCCAGTGGCAACCGCGCCTCCAAGCTGGGCTACCTCGACTACGTCACCGCCACGCTTACCTTCGCCAATGGGGCCATCGCCACCCTGACGGCCAGCAAAGTGACCCATCGCAAGGTGCGCAAAATTGCCGTGCATTGCCAAAACGCACTCGTGGAAGCCGACTTTTTGGACAACGAGATCTCGGTGTATCGCCAAGGATCCGCCAGCTCCACCAGCGACTATGGGCAAATGCCCTACCAACGGGATTGTCTGATCGAGAAAGTCCACACCGACAACATCGACAAGCTACACGCCGAGCTTGAGCACTTTATCAACTGTGTGCGGGGGGGCAATCAACCCTCGGTGGGCGGAGAGCAAGCCCTCAAGGCCCTCAAGCTGGCCTCCGAGGTGGAGCGCATTGCCCTAGATGGATGCGCCTGGAGCGAAGCCAAACCCCGCCGCAGCTTGCATCCTTAAACCGATTCTGAGACAGGCTTGGCGATCAGGTAGCCGCACTGATGCTCTCCATTCACCTGCCAATTGATGCGCTCCACCCGGCAATCGGGCAGGGCAGCTGCAAACATTTCAAGCTCGTGCCCACAAACGCTGGGAAAGGTCTGGGCAATCTGGGCAATGGCGCAATTGTGCTCGATTAGCACGTATCGCTCGGCCTCCCCTATCTCAGCTTTTGTCGAGGGGGCCATCTCCCCGGAGTAAGGGTAGTACTCCGCCATGTACCCTTCCGACTGGCGCAACTCTACCAGGCGCTCCACCCGCTCCTGCAGGGATCCTGACCCAATGCAAGCCTGATAATGCTGTGCCTTACGCTGCCACTGCTGGTGCAGAATGGATCCCATTTGTTCGGATCCCATGGTTTCTGCCAGGGTGTTGAGGAGCCCGAGGGCAAACTCATCGTAGCTGGCGGGGAATTGCTCTTCCCCCAGAGGGCTAAGTTGATAGATGTGCTGAGGGCGACCCAGTCCGTTTTGTTGGGGAATGTGAACGATCAGCCCCTCCGCCTCCAAGTCCTTGAGGTGCCGTCGAATCGCCTGAGGAGAGATGCACAGGTGTTCCGCCAGGGTTTGGGCGTTGGCCTGACCCGACTTGCGCAGATACACCAAGATGGCCTGCTTGCTAGAAGCCTGCTGAGTGGTTCTGTGTGCGCTGTTCACCCTTGCCCTCATGGTCGATTGGCTTCCCGCCGCCAGAGCAGCCCTTTGCATACTTTGACAACGGGATCATTGCTAAAGTAACCTGAGGATGGGTTAAACAACAACCCTGTTGTTTTAGTCCGCATTGCCATTGCCGTTTTCTTCGTTGCCCTCCGAGAGTTGAGATCCATGTCTACTAGCGTCCGCACCCTGGTTAACCAGCCCTACAAGTATGGGTTTGTCACCGATATTGCCTCGGATTCCATCGGCAAAGGCTTAAACGAGGAGGTGATCCGGCTGATCTGGGCCAAAAAGGGGGAGCCGGACTTCATGTTGGATTTTCGCCTGCGGGCCTATCGCCAGTGGTTGAAGATGAGCGAGCCCACTTGGCCCAACGTCACCTATCCTCCGATCGACTACCAAGATATTGTTTACTACTCTGCTCCTAAGGTGAAGGAGAAGAAAAAAAGCCTGGATGAAGTGGATCCGGTACTTCTGGAAACCTTTGAAAAATTGGGGATCCCTTTATCCGAGCAAAAGCGCCTCAGCAATGTAGCCGTCGATGCCATTTTTGACAGTGTCTCTGTAGCCACCACCTTCCGCGAAAAGCTGGCCAAAGAGGGGGTGATCTTCTGCTCCATGTCGGAGGCCCTCAAAGAATACCCCGATCTGGTTCAGAGATACCTGGGGAGCGTGGTGCCGGTTTCCGACAACTATTACGCGGCGCTCAACTCTGCCGTTTTTAGCGATGGCTCCTTTGTGTACATTCCTAAAGGGGTTCATTGCCCAATGGAGTTGTCTACCTACTTCCGCATTAACAATGGTGAATCCGGCCAGTTTGAGCGCACCTTAATTATTGCTGAGGAGGGATCCTATGTCAGCTATTTGGAAGGGTGCACTGCTCCGATGTTCGATACCAACCAACTGCATGCAGCCGTGGTGGAGTTGATTGCCTTGGACAACGCCGAAATTAAGTATTCGACGGTGCAGAATTGGTATGCGGGCGACGAAAACGGCAAAGGGGGCATCTATAACTTTGTTACCAAGCGTGGACTTTGTCAGGGAGTGAATTCTAAGATCTCCTGGACACAGGTTGAAACCGGTTCGGCCATCACCTGGAAATATCCCAGTTGTGTGTTGGTGGGAGAAAACTCCGTCGGCGAGTTTTACTCGGTGGCCCTAACCAACAACCATCAGCAGGCGGACACCGGCACCAAAATGATTCATGTTGGCCGTAATACCCGCAGCACAATCATTTCCAAAGGTATTTCGGCCGGGCACTCCAAAAATAGCTACCGCGGTTTGGTGAAAATGGGGCCAAAAGCGGAGGGTGCACGCAATTTTTCCCAGTGTGATTCCATGCTGATTGGGGATCAGTGTAGCGCCAACACCTTCCCCTACATTCAGGTACAAAACAACACTGCTAAGGTCGAACATGAAGCCTCTACCTCTAAAATTGGCGAAGAACAACTGTTCTACTTCCAATCGCGAGGCATTGGTATGGAAGATGCGGTGTCGATGATCATCAGCGGATTTTGCAAGGATGTATTTAACCAATTGCCAATGGAGTTTGCCGTGGAAGCCGACCGACTGCTCAGCTTGAAGCTAGAGGGATCTGTTGGCTGAAATGGGCATGACCTACGCCGAAATTGAGCGGGTGGAAAGGGGCAACCTCGCCTTGGGCAGAGGAGGTTGTTTGTCAGAAAAACAAGTGTTGCGACAATCGGTTCGACCACCAGTAGATACAGGTGCAACTGTGCTCTCTTTCCCAATCTCTGTGCGGGAGGGCTTGCATTTGACAACCCCAGGTGAATCGGAGGCCGAATCGGCAGACGGTTCGGTAGTGCGCCCGGAGGTGGTGGTTCCTATGGCAGTACGCTTCCAAAGTTCCAAAACCATTGTCGGTGCAGTGGTTAATCCCAGCCTAAAGGAAGTGCCCCTGCGTCTCCTTCCCAGGGAAAGGGATGGATGTGTGGGGGGATCCGCAGTGGGTGGTACTCCTCCGGAGATTGCTCACATGTCTTGGAAACACAGCCAACAGACCCAAGACGAAAGGTGGGATAATCGAGGGGTTTTCACCCTGGGGTAAGAGGAGTTGTTTATGAGGGCGTTTCTGGAGGAGTTCAAGAAGTTCATCGACCGGGGCAACGTCTTAGATTTGGCGATTGGTGTTGTCATTGGCGGAGCCTTTGGGACGATTGTTTCTTCATTTGTGGCGGATCTCTTCACCCCAATCTTGGGACTCATCATCGGTGGTGTGAACTTTCGGGATTTGGCTTGGAGAATCGGAGGTACTCCTGAAGAACCGGTCACGATCAACTACGGCAATTTTTTGCAGGCGGTTCTCGATTTTGTGATCATTGCTTTTGCCATCTTCTTGATAGTGAGGGCTGTCAATGCCATGCAACGGAAACGAGAAGAAGCCCCTGCTGTACTGCCCCCCCCTTCACCAGAAGTGGTTTTGCTCACGGAAATTCGCGATCTTCTCAGTCGCGGATCCCGTTAACGATGCAGTGCTCAGGGATCCCCCGGCTCAGCAACCAAACCCACGGCTGGCGACGGGTCCCTTGAGCTGTTAACCCCAATCCTTAAGTATCAAATTTGGAACCCCACCATGATTAGTGAGAACAGTTCCCTGATTTTGTCTGTGAAGGATCTCACCGCCGAGATCGAGGGCAACCCCATCTTAAAAGGACTCAATCTTGAGATCCGCTCCGGCGAGATTCACGCCATCATGGGGCCCAACGGCTCGGGCAAGAGTACCTTTTCCAAAATTCTGGCCGGTCACCCCGATTACACCATTACAGGTGGCGAGGTGATTTATTTGGGGAAAAATCTGTTG
>JAUQVK010000001.1:4498-8213 GCA_039794845.1 Thermostichus sp. DRC_bins_24 | reverse complement strand
CGTAGCGAACCCGTGCCTTCAGGTGCAGACGAAACCCCAGCTGCCGCTCAAGCGCCTGGTGAAAGGCCTTTTGCTTGGGGTTTTGGGGATCAAACCCACTGTAGAAGTGGATCTCCGCCTGCTCTCTGTCTGGTAACAAAACGGGCATCAACTGCTCGTAGTCCAGATGCAAGTTCAAGTCGCGGGCACCGGCATGCAAGTTGGCTCCGTCGATGAAGACCCCCACCCCCTTGCGTGGCTCAGCCGAGGAGCCGAGGCTCTCCTGCTCCGACCATGACCGAGAGTGGGCAGAGGATACCGATGCTGGGTGGCGCTGTTCCATCTGGCGCTGCAATTGGCTGAGCTGTTCCTGCAAAGCTTGCTGGGTTTCCGTCAGTTGCGGTAGGGCCTGGAGTTCCAGACGCCGTAAGCGATCCTGCAACAGGTGAAGGCCTTGCGTCAAAGGAGCCGTCTGCTGCCGAACGGAAAGGTGGGAGCGGGGTTGCTCCTGCCACGCTTGCAGACTCACCTGCAACTGCTGCACCTGTTCCGCCAGGGATCCCACCTCAGCCAAGAGTTCTGTGACGCGTGGATCGGCAACGGTTTCCGGTGGATGGGTGCGAAGGGAGGAAATGGCCGTATGCACAGACCGTAGCTGCTGCTGCACCTGTTCAGCCATGTACTGCTGCTGCACCTGCCACTGCTGATCCCACTGCTGGGTGAGGCGTTGTTCCACCTGCCGCCGTTGCCATTGCCCATGAGCCAATGCCAAGGGAACCAACCCCAACGCAACTTGCCGCGTCAGCACCGCCAACAAGAGGGATCCTCCCCAAAGCCAGTGCTCATAAGGTCGCATTTGCATCCTCATATCCTCCTCCCTCCGTTTCATGTCGTGCTCTACGCCTTGGCGTGTACAGCGAGCACCGTCACGTTTTACTTATAGAAGCCGTTGGAAAACGCCCCTTCCAAAACCTAGTTGCCCCTGCCCACCAAGCTGCGCACCCTCTGGAGCAGTTCTCTGGGCAAAGCAGCAGCAGGATCCCAGCCCATCTCCAACTCGGGCGGTTCTCTGAGCCCATGCGGATACCCCCCGGTGTGCAGAATGGCCACACACTGCAAATTGCCCCGGTCTCGACAAAACTCCTGCCACAGGGGAATCTCCCGGGGATCCCGGCTCACCACCAAATAATGGGAACACGCTTCCAGTAACGGCTGTTTTTGTGGATCGACTTTACCTCCCACATCCACAATCACCAGGCTCTTTTGGCGACGCAAATTGAGAATGGCCTGAGCGTGAAACCCAAAAAACTCGGGGGTCAATGTGCCGCGGTAGCGCTGCTTGAGGGCTTTGGCCTGTTCCCGAGGCAAATCCAGCGTCCAGTTCCCCTCCCCATCCCAATGGGCCCGCTGCAGATAGATATCGGGATGCTCCGGCAGCAGAGCTTGAAAAAGTGCACGGGCAAGACGACTTTTGCCACTATTCGGCGGCCCCACCACCATCAGGGCTGCCCCCATCGCACCAGCGTTGTACGGCGACCCTGGAGCACCCTCTGAATCCTGTACCTCTATCCAGGGGATCACCTCACCCACCCGAACCTCCGGGCTGTGGCTGGATACCACCACGGCTCCCAAACGAGGGTCGTAACAAGCCACCCAGCGGGTGAAATGACACTCATGCACCAGCCAGCCGTAGAGCCAAATGGGAGCCCGCCCCGTCACCACCACCCCCAACCGTGTGTTGATCCCCGCCGGCAGCGTTAGTGCTTGTAAATCTTCAGGAAAGATCAACCGATCCGGTCGGGTCAGTTCAATCTCAATGATTTGAAAGGATAATCCATTGGGACTGTGGCCAAGTGACAGGGACAGGTGCAGATGAGAGTGAGAGCCACTGGTACTTGCAGTCATACATAAACCTATCTTCATTCAAGCTGTCCAAGAATTGGGACTCCAGTATCTAGTCCATTAGAAGGAGCCTATTCCAAAAGTCTTAGAATGGCGTAAGGTGTTAAACGACTATCCAGAAGAAGTCAATCATGCCCTTACTGATGCCGTCAGCCTGTGGCACCAGCACCTTGACCAACAATGCCGCGCCGATGCACACCTTACCAACTTCAATCTCACCGGTGGCTTCAAAAATGTGAATGGCTTCCTGTAAACACTAGCGATTTTTTATATGGACTTCCAACTCTCACTAACGGTTGAAACGTTGCAATGGCTGTCAGGTAACCGCCTAGATCAACGACTACATCAAGCAGTGCGGCTCTATCACGTTCTGTGTGTGCTCTACGGGAGAACCATCCCAAATATAGGCCCCGAGAATCAAGGGCTTCCAGATCCGTTTGGGTATAGCCATCTACGCCGCCTGCTATTCTCGCCGCATCATCCTGCCCAAGATCCTTTTCAAAGACAAAACCAGCCCTGTCAGGATCCCGATTGCCTTTGCCAGCGCCCCCTATCTACTTGGCTGGAGAGCATTGGTGAAGAACTCCAAAGCCTATTGCGGATCCCTTCTCAAAGTTGGCAGAAGAACCTAGCAACTTGTCCCTTCGGCTACGGAGATAGAACTTTAACCAAAATGATGGATCAACTGACTGATTTGGGTTGGTTACGCAAAGCCAAGCCCACCCAGTTGGAGAGAACAGATCGAAATAAGTTCTCTCGAGTCTCATCTGTTGACTGGCCCCAGCCCCCTCGCAGGATCAGCACCAATTCTGAACATTGGGCCTCTTTGGCGGAGGTATTGGGTGATCTCAGCTTTATGGATCCACGTTTACCTGAGATTCTTGAATCGATGGGGCAACCCATACACCGTCGTTTCTTTGTACATCTAGATTTTGTCTTTCCCAAAGATGTTGAGGATGAAGTGGAAGATATCCAACTGGCTTTGCAGGAGGTTTGGCAACAGGAGCCTATTTTGCCAGTACGCTTTGTGTACGATACCCGGGATAAAGGCCCACAGCCGTTGATTGTTTATCCTATTTGTTTATATTATGCCCGTCGAGCTAAGTATTTGAGTGCTTTCGGCCAAACCCCTGACTATAGGATTGGTTATCATAATTTTCGCTTGGATCGGATGCATAAGTTAAGGAAACTAACTTGGAATGACACAAAACTTCCGTCGGACTTGCTGAATCTTTACCTTGAGAAAAAGCTGCCGACGCCTGAAGAGATCGAACAAGCTTGGGAAGAAGCTTGGGGATCCGATTTTTATTTGCCTAAAGCTTGGCTCTTAATTCGCTTTCGTCAAGACTTTGCCCGGCGTTATGTGGTTCAGACAGAGCGTCACCCAACCTTTAAGTTGGTTGCTTATTCAAAAATTTCCGCTCTTGTCCGTCAGAATGTTGAGAATATTCAGCAGCAGGATAGGATCCTAAAAATCGTGAAAAATCGTTCTCCTGAAGATGTTTACTTCCAGGCTTGGATTCGGCAGGGAGACACCAATATCACCATGCGCCTACGGGATTGGCGACCCAATGGAGAGGTGATTGCACCGATTCCAGTACGTGAACAGATGAAGAGTGAAGCTGCCCAAGAACTTGCGTTTTACAATCTCTAAAACAACTCTAGAAATTCATCCACCACCGCCTGCGGGTCATTCAGGCACTCCTTGGCCGTGAAACGGTAAGTCACTAAGCCTTGCAGCGCAAAAAGGCGATGAAGCCTTACCCAACCCCTTAAGAGTGGCAGGTCTTGGAACCCCCCTCTTCCAAGCAGGGGTGAACTGGATAAGGGGAGC
>JAUQVK010000001.1:0-4488 GCA_039794845.1 Thermostichus sp. DRC_bins_24 | reverse complement strand
GAGCTGAAGGGAATGAGCATCAATGCAGCTTTGGGTTACTGCTGCCAGCCAGGTTGAATTTCTTGAAGAACCGGATCCCACGGGGATCTTCATCCCACCTCATTGCGAAACTCTGTGGAGGGATGGGCTACGCCCTGGCTTTTACCGGGTAAAAGGGGATCAAAAGGATCTCTGCCTAGGGGATCCGAGGCGGTATTCGGCTTGGCGGGCTGAATTGCTGGCTCAGGTGTATTTTCACGAGCAAGACTGGGAAAGCTTAAGGTGGCGGTGGCCTTTTGCGGAACTTGCTGACTCTTACTTTCCTGTGCTCTATGGGCCAAGAACTTGCAAACGGATAGCGGAGGATTTTCACAACTATACGGGGAGATGGAACTTCACCGCTTCCGGGTTAGAAATTTATCAAGGGCTGGTCAGCGCCTATACAATAGGATCTGAGCAAGGCTTGGTGCTCCTGCACCTTTTCTAGTGAATCCCTTGCAACTCTCCTCAAGAAATAGCACGAACATCAACCTCTGAGTCTTTCCGTGCCCTTACCAAGATCCGAATCCACAGATGAACATGACGAAAACTCTGCTAACCACCATCGGCACCGGAGAGTATAGGCCGACTTGCTATGTTTTTGGGGATACTGTAGCTGACTCCACCGGCTACATCGCCCAAGCCCTCTGCCAAATCTTTGGAATTCAGAAGGTCACTATCCTGTTGACCCCGGAAGCTCGTGCCAAACATTGGGGATCCCTGCAATCCTGCCTGTTACCCACCGTGGAGGTTCAAGATCGTGACATTCCCTCGGGTGAAACGGAAGCAGAAATTTGGGCCCTCTTTGACACGCTAGTGGAGAGTATCGACCCTGAAGACGAAATTATTTTCGACATTACCCATGCTTTTCGATCCATTCCAATGTTAGTGCTGTTGGGAGCTGCTTTCTTACGCAAGGCCAAAAACGTTCGGATTCAAGGTCTTTACTACGGTCTTTATCGTGGAGAGGGATCCCGAAGCCCGATTGTGGATTTAACTCCAGCTCTGCGTCTGCTTGACTGGCTAACGGCCACCGATAAATTTATCACCACCGGATCCTCTTTGGAACTGGGTGAACTGCTCAAAACTCTTCATGGGGACTTCTATCGTTCTCAGAAACCTCAAAAGGGGGATCCCAAACCCATCTATCTACAAAATTTTGGCACTACTATCAGAAATATCTCCCGCTCTATCGAACTGGTACGTCCCATCAGTCTGATAGAAGAAGATCTGCCCTCACTCCGAAAGCAATCCACCACAGAACTGGCGGATGAGGTGGGGCAATTTGCTAAGCCTTTTAGCCTTTTGCTTCAGAGCATTCAAGACAGCTACAGCACGCTTGCTCTTTCCTCTGACGCAACCCAGGATGTACAAGCCCAAATCCGGAAACACTTTCAACTGCTGAAATGGTACGTTGACAAGCAATTCAGCGCTCAAGCGATTCTACTGGCTCGTGAGTGGGTAGTCTCTGCCCTTTGCCTTTGTGAGGGGATCCGTAACTATCGAGAACGAGTTTACCGAGAAGCTATTGAGAAGCAGCTGGGATCCATGGCTGGCAAAGGGGACAATCCTGACCTTAAACAACCTATTGCCAACCATGTGGCGGATCCTGAGCAGCTTGCTGCCTTTTGGGCAAAGTTAACGGAATATCGTAACGATGTTGCCCACGTTCAGATGCGTCTCTCTCCACTACCTAGCAAAGCCCTTGAAGCTTTTGCCCTCAATGAGCTAATTCCCGCTCTCGAAAGCCTTTTCTCTTCCTTAATTCAACCTGGCTCGTTAGATTGAAGTTCAGGACGCGGTTTTTTTGATCATCTTTGCACCGTCCTTGGCGTAAGAGGCTGTATGTGCAGCTCTCCCGAATTGGAAGACAGAAGAGCATCCTTCTAGCCCAAGCTAGCCTAAACACCCACCCAGGAGAAATGGTTTTATGTTTGCTGCTGCAACCCTGACATCTAGCTTGAAGACCCCCAAAGGGGATCCCATTCCTCTGCGGGGGGTGGATTTCAAAGTTACCATTCGAGATGTAGGTGCCTGGGTAACCGTTGCCCAGCACTTTCAAAATGTAGAAGAGCAGCCCATCGAGGCCGTGTACTCCTTCCCCTTGCCAGAGGGAGCCGCCATCTGTGGGTTTGAGGTACGCCTAGGGGAACGGGTCATCACGGGGCGGGTGGAAGAAAAAGAAACCGCCTTTGCCCAATATGACGAAGCCATTCAAGAAGGTCATGGGGCCTATCTGGTGGATGAAGATCGCCCCAATATCTTCACGATTTCGGTGGGGAACTTGTTACCACAGCAATCGGTGGTAGTCCAGATTGCCTACGTGCAGGAGTTGGATACACTGCCAGACGGGGGCCGCTTTGTTATTCCTACAACCATTTCCCCCCGCTATGTGCCGCAAGAGCAACTGCAGACCGCCTCTGCCAGTGAACTGTTGCACATCAATCCCCCTCGGGTACTGGGATCCCTGCCCTATGGCTTAACGATTCAGGTGGATTTGGCGGCCAGTAGCCCGATTCGCTCGGTGGAGTCTCCTTCTCATCCGATTCGCTGCCTGCTGAATGGGGATCAGGCCACCGTGGAACTGGTGGGAGAGAATATCCAGCTGGATCAAGATTTTGTCTTGAGCTATGCCCTACAACACTCTCATCGTCCTCACATCCTTTTGGCGAAGGATATGGGGTCAGAAGGGTATGTTGCCATGGTCAACTTTTGGCCGCAGTTGGCCACCCAGCACCGTCAACCCCAGGAGTTCATCTTTTTGATCGACCGTTCGGGATCGATGGGTGGAGAAAGCATCCGCCAGGCGAAAATGGCGCTGCTGTTGTGTCTTAAATCCATGCAGCCGGGAGATCAGTTGAATGTATATGGATTTGGCTCTTCCTATGAAAAGCTATTTGAACGGAGTCAGCCCTATACAGTCGAAACCCTGGCAACCGCGACCCAGCACGCCCAAACCCTAGATGCCGATCTGGGAGGTACAGAAGTTTATCGAGCTTTGGAGGATGCGCTCTCTCACTTGGGCAATTTACCCACAAATATTATCTTGCTGACGGATGGACAGGTGAGCAATGAGCAGGAAGTGATTCAGCTGGCCCAACAGTACCGGGGTCGGGCTCGGATCTTTACCTTTGGCATTGGCAGGGGGGCAGATGAGCTGCTCATTCGCGGCTTGGCACGGGCAACGGATGGGGCAGCGGAGTTTATCTTTCCGGGGGAACGCATTGAACCGAAGGTGCTGCAACAATTTGCCCGTATGGGTACCCCCTATGCCGAACAGGTCAAACTGGATTGGGGTGGGCTGACCCCCGATTGGGTGACCCCGAGAGTTTTGCCGCCTTTATTCCACAATCAACGCTGGACCATATTTGGGCGGTTCCCAGGACTGCACCCCACTCAAGTGCGCCTACGGGCGATGATGGCGGGACAGGAATACACTTGGGAACTGGCTATTGACCCTGAGCAGATGGATGCTACCCCGGTTGTACCCTTACTGTTTGCCCGCAGTGCCCTTCGGGATTTAGAAGAACAGCCAATGCCTGACACAGGCTCACGGCAACAGGATCGACAGCAAGCAAACCCCACCCACCGAGAAGCGATTGTCAATTTGGGGTGCCGGTATCAGTTGATGTCGTCTGCAACCAGTTTTGTGGCGATTGAGCGGCGGGAAGAGGGAGACAAAACCGCTGAAATGAAGTTGCGGCGTGTACCGGCGGCCCTCACGCGTGGGTGGGGTGGTTCTGTGGCGAGTATTCTTCCCGCGTTCAGCCCACGAAATACTCGTCGGCTTCGCTTAGCTTGTGCCAGAGCAATGGGAGATGTCATGGGCATACGTGCCTCCTCTTTTTCAGGGGAGTTCCTGCGGGCAGAAGGTATCCCAGATTTATTTTCTCTCTTGGTGCTGAAGCAGCAGTTTGACGGATCCTGGAGTTGGGATGAGGAGCTGCTGAATGCGGTGGGTTGGAGCTGGGATCAGGTCACGCAAATGATGGCTGCCCTGGGAACAGATACGGAAGAAGCTCGTAACATCATCGCTACCCTCTTGGTGCTACAGGTGCTGCAACGGGACTTTCGGGAGCGTCTGGTGGAGTGGTGGTTGCTGGCGCAAAAGGCTAAGCAATGGCTGCGTAATGTGAGCGTAACACCACCGCTGATGGAGCCTGAACCTGTGGATAAAGTTGAACGTTGGCAGGTTTGGTTTTCTTCAGTTGCTAGCGGGATCTAGGTGCTTGTAGGAGGGGAGAGTTTTGGCTTTCTCTCTCTGGGTACAGCCCTTTACGCCTAGGGCACGCTGGCGCGTTCGCCCACCATAGGGCACCGCTAGTCACATGTAACAACCGTGGAAGTTGAGATCCACCCCCCAGGGCTAAAGAAGCACAAGCCCTGCCGTAGAAAACCCGCGTAAGGGCTGTGAACTGCTTTGAATCAATACTTTGGAAGGGTGAGTTTCTAAGACATCTTAGGATCCAA